>NZ_CAKPYE010000004.1 GCF_934202705.1 uncultured Limosilactobacillus sp. | reverse complement strand
TGATTACCGCCGTGACAACGATAATTAATATACCAGCCACCCTAGGTAATTGTCAACAAAACTTTGCAAAGTTTTTCAACTTTTTTTAAAAACTGTACAATCAGATACATAGTTAGGCGATTGTATCTATAGTTCCGAATAAACAAGGCTATTTTCTCTTATAAAGATCATGTTGTCATCTAGATAAAGTATATTACGAAGAATTTACTTTTTTTAAAATTGCTTTCTAATTCTTCACATTAATACAACTGGCTGATAAAATTTACAACGAATTAAATAATTTAAATTAAAGGAGACCGTAATGGGATTTTTAATCGACTTCATTTTACATATTGATGCTCATATTATTCAAATCGTGAACACATTCGGTAACTGGTCGTACATTTTATTATTTCTAGTTATCTTTATTGAAACCGGGGCAGTTATTCTGCCTTTTCTTCCTGGTGACTCACTACTTTTTGCTGCAGCAGCTCTTTCGGCTAATCCACAATACCATTTAAGTATTGAAGTTTTCATTTTTACTTTTTTGGTTGCTTGTATTGGTGGCGACTCATTAAACTTTTTAATTGGTAGTCGCCTATCAAAAACCTTATCTAAACATCGGTGGTTTAATAAACTAATCGATCAAAAAAGTCTTCATAAAACTGAAAAATTTTTTGAACGACACGGTGCCCCTGCCATCATTCTTGCACGTTACATGCCAATTATTAGAACGTTTGCGCCATTTGCAGCTGCCGGATCAGGGTTCCCCTATGATCGTTTTATAAAGTATAATCTAATTGCCTGTTTCTCATGGGTATGTATCTGTTGCGGAGCCGGATACTTCTTTGGTAATCTCCCATTTGTTCAGGAACATTTCTCTTTTATCATCATTGCAATTATTGTTGTCACACTAATTCCAGCAGTTGTTGGTGCTATTAAATCAAAATTATCTTCTTCTGACGAAGAGCTTGATTAAATTTTTAGTGACATCGATTATAATTGTAATCAAAATAACTACCGTTAATAGCCAAATCATGAGATATTTAATAAAAAAATGTTCATCTAAAAGCAAAATAATCGGATCAGTTTTAGAATTAAAAACCCAATTATGATTCGTAAAAACAATCTCATGGAGCCACAAAAAACTATCCGGGAAACTTATTAAGAATAAGCCAACCATTATTACGATTAACAACAGGATTTGCTTAAAAAGAGGTATCAGACGCCAAAGCTGATACCTCTTTTTTTCGTAGCAAAATAGTAAAACCGCTAAAACCAGCAAGCAAAGCGTCATGCGTCCGCCAATCTGAACGATCCGATGGACATCAGCAAAATGCTGACTTGCCTGAGGCGACGTTGCTAAATGTTCAAATATAAATTCCTTCTTTGAATCACTGATTAAATATCTAACTAATCGATCATAGTCATCTAAAACTTGCTTCCTGCTAATCCCCTCAAAATTTTGTGGGATCTTCAAAATCATATCTGAACTTAGTAGTAAAAAATAAAAGCTTATACCAATTGCTGCTAATGAACTTGTAACAGTAGTGGCCATTGCCAGTAACTCGTCTTTTAGTTCAACCCATTTTCCATTCATCAAGCGAATTAACCTCATAAGTAGGCTTCACTGCCTCTTTCATTACTTCTTTTCTTGTCGATAAGCCTGTATAAACAAGTAAAGTGTCCATTCCGATATTAATCCCTGCACTAATATCAGTATGATAATTGTCACCAACCATAATTACTTGATCCTTCGTTAGATTAAACTTTCGTAAAGCCATCTGCATAATTATTTTTTCCGGCTTCCCAATCATCACTGGATGAACTTGAGTCGCATATTCAACTAATGCCACCAATGATCCTGCTCCAGGTACCATTCCACGTTCGTTAGGCAAATTACTATCAGCATTTGTTCCAATAAATTTTGCACCATTTCGAATTGCCAATACTGCCTTTTCAAATTTATTGTAAGTTACTGCAGTATCTAATCCTACCACTACATAATCCGGGTGGTCATCTACCAATTGGAATTGACGCTTTCGAAGAGCATTTGCTAATCCACTCTCACCGATCATATATATTCGACGATGACTTCCGGCAATTGAGTTTAAATAATCAGCAGTTGCTAATGCGGTTGTGTAAACATTTTCTGCAGTCACCTTAATATCATGATTTTTTACCAAATTATTGGCTACAAATTCTGGTGTCCGAGTACTATTATTTGTTACAAAAACAACCCGTTTCTGATTAATTTGCAAGCGGCGAATAAATCGTGCGGCTGCCGGTATTTGCTTTTTACCCTTATATACTGTTCCATCTAGATCAATAAAGTATGCTAAATAATCTTTCTTCAATTTATCCCTCACTGCGTTTTTTGATCACAAAATGACGTTTCCCTCTTTGTTGAACGCTTTTCACTTCTTGATGATGACGGTTTTTCAGATTTGGTGACGTTAATTTTTCTCTTTTTTCGTGAAATGGACGCTGGTGGTGTCCTCTTCCGCGACGTCGCCTTTTTTTGCGTCGTGGAACATTAACCTCTTCATTTTTCAAGACAAAATAATCACATCCAAAGTTGCACTGCTCATATAAATAATCCTGAAGCGTTTCAATTCCTCGCTCCGGTCGATACAATGGATTCTCTTTGTCGTAGAACCCCCGGAGACGTAACTGATCATATCCCCAGTCACCAAGGATATAGTCATACTTACTTAAAATCATGCTAAAGCGATCAGTAAATCGTTCTAAATCAAACGATTGATGATTATCTTCAACGATGGCGTACGAATGCTTGTTAATAATAAAATGGGTAGAATCAACCATCGCTGAATGAAAGGTTCCCTTTCGTTCCATTATGCGTTGATCAATGTAATCCTGAATTTTTGCCCTATTCACTACTTTTTTCTCCTACTTTATCTTATCCTTAACTAATCTAGCAGCTTTTTCTTTCGCAATTTGTTCAACTTCACGTAATAATATTGGCGTCCCAAATGGTTGTTGATGATCTAAAAAAGCTAATTCCGGTGCATCAACTCCAACATTAATGTTATTGGCGCTCGGTACCATATAATGATGAATATGACCATGTAAATTTAAAATTTGCGGTGCAATCCCCATCATCATTGGATAATGTGTCATATACAACTGTTGATGGTTATATTTAATTAATTTTCCTACATCATGAAATTCAAATTTCAATTGTCCATCAACCTCGTAATTATGACCTGCTAAATATTTAAAAAGGCCACGGCGATCATGATTCCCCTTAATTAGAACCAATCGGCCATGAAGCTGTTGCAACAGTTCAAATACCTGTTGGTCACCAACCCGTGGTGGTTTAGTGTAATTAACTGCAATATCCCCCAAATGATACACCAGGTCTTTATTAGTTACTCGTGCATTCCAATTTTGAATAATTACTTTATTCATCTGGTCTACAGATTCAAATGGACGCGGTGCGAAATTGTCAACCCCCAATAAATGCTCATCAAAAAAATGAGTATCTGCAATAACATACATCATTTTTATCACAATCCTTATTCTATAGTTTAATTATTAAACAAAAAAGAGACTGAGTCTACCCTCAACCTCTTGATCATCGGTTATTTAGATTATTTGCGCAACCGTTCAATATCTTTTACAATCATTAACTCTTCATTCGTTGGTATCAAAAGAACTTTAATTTTAGCATCTGAGGATGAAATATCTCGTTCTACACCGCGCACATCATTCTTTTGTGGATCAACTCCAACACCAAAGAATGATAGTCGGTCAGCAATTGTTTGGCGGAATTCTTTATCGTTTTCACCAACTCCAGCCGTAAATACAATTGCATCTGCTCCATTTAATTCAGCAAGATATGAACCAATATATTTCACAACCGTGTTTTCATCAATATCCAGAGCCAATTGGGCACGTTGATTACCTTCATCCGCAGCTTTTTGAACATCCCGCATATCACTTGAAACACCAGAGATTCCTAATAAGCCAGATTTATGGTTCAAAATATCAATCATTTCATCGCTATTAATATTTAACTTATGCTCCATGAAATTAACTAATGAAGGGTCAACATCTCCAGAACGAGTTGCCATTGTAATACCGGCTAATGGAGAAAAGCCCATTGAAGTATCAAATGACTTGCCATCTTTAATTGCGGTAATTGATGCACCAGCACCAAGGTGACAAGTAATCAGCTTGAGTTCATTTAATGGCTTACCAAGCATTTTTGCGGCTCGTTGAGCAACATAGCGGTGACTAGTTCCATGAGCACCATAGCGACGAGCCCCGTACTTTTCATACCATTCATAAGGAACACTATATAAAGCATTCATCTTTGGCATGTCTGAATGGAAGGAAGTATCAAAGACTGCAACTGCAAATGCATCTGGCAAAACCTTTTTAAAGGCTTTAATCCCTTCCAGTTCGGCGGGATTATGTAATGGTGCATATTCTGATAATTCGTCAATTTTCTTCATTACCTCATCATCAATTACCGCAGAATCTTTAAAGAATTCACCGCCGGCAACAATTCGGTGACCAACTGCAGTAATTTCATCATAGGTTTTCACAATTTTCAACGAGATTAGTTGATCAAGAAGGTATTGAACTGCTTCCCCGTGGTCTGCAAATTTACGATCATCTTCATGGACGTTTCCATCACCAAACTTAATCTTTGCGTGACCAGCATCCATTCCAATTCGCTCAATTAATCCTTCAGCAACCACATCCTCACTTGGCATATCAAACAGCTTAAACTTAACCGTTGAGCTTCCGGCATTGACTGCAATTGTTTTTGACATTTTATTATCTCCTTATCTGTTCAAACTACTCTTAACCCACTGATTAATTTCCATCATAAAGTTACGGAAAGCACGTTGCTCCTTTAGTGAAGGAAATGATCCTAACAATACCTGTTCAGCTTGACTCGCACTACCACCATGGTTTTGCAAAATCAAAATTGATTTTCGCCCCTCCTGACTGTTAAACATATCAGCAGGAAGATTAACAAAGCCTTGCAAAAAAGCAACCGAATGGATCCAATTAACAAAAGTTTGTGATTCTTTAGTTTGAAATAAATCACTTGGTACTACAAAGAAGGCAAAGCCTCCTGGTAGCAAATAATTCATTGTCTGTTCAATCAACAAATGATGGACATATGAATGACCCTTCTCTGCTCTCGTTTGGTAATTTTTAGCGTTCTCATCCAGCGGATAGTATCCAACTGGTAAGTCAGCAACTGCCAAATCAACTTGGGGAATATCTAAATTAGAGATTGCATCTTGATGAAAAAGCTGAATTGGTAACCTTTGTAATTGTGATCCAACACTAGCTACAGCTAACATCGATTCATCATTATCAATTCCATAAGCTTGGACTGGCTGATTAATACTTTCAGCCAA
Organism: uncultured Limosilactobacillus sp.; assembly: GCF_934202705.1. Classification (GTDB taxonomy): domain Bacteria; phylum Bacillota; class Bacilli; order Lactobacillales; family Lactobacillaceae; genus Limosilactobacillus. The sequence continues at coordinate 170,787 of NZ_CAKPYE010000004.1, read as the reverse complement.
GCGATTGATAACGGTGTCGATTAGGTTTCCTGTCCCCACTACCGGATCCAAAATCGAGTAAGAGTGATCAAGCTTAACCACTCGTTCAATTAAGTACGCAATCAACATACCAATCGTGTCTGGAGTCATCTGATAGTTAGGCTGAATTGTATCCTTTTGAATAACCTTTAGCAAGCTTAACTGGAGAAGACGACGAATTGTTTCAGGCTTTTGATCATATAAATTAAGTGCAGAATATATCTTTTCTAACTCAATCACTGTCTGTGACTTTGGTAGATCATCTTCTACTCGGACCTTACCACCGTCAACAATATTTTCCGCATTCTCTAAAAAAGCATCCAGGTACGAACAATTTAAATCAGCTTGTATTAATTCTGTAGCACGATCAAATTGTTTGAACAGTTGCTCTGGTGTCTTTAACATTCCGACCCAACGCTCCTTTCTCTGGATCAATTCACAATGTTAAGTTTACCTACTACTAATCAGAAATTCAAGCTCACTCAAATAATAACTTTGATCTTCTCACCAGACTTTAAAGTTACGAGCCATTCACTTTGTGAAATTTGTTTTGTCCGTCCACAATTAAATTTGCTCCCTTGAGAGTCAGACAATCTAGCCATGCTTTCTGCCATTAGTCGATCCATTAACCGCTGATTGATGATTGCTTGGCGCTGATAATAATGATTATAGTAAGTCATCGTCCCACAAATCATCACTAGAACGATTATTACCATTAGCATTGCACTACCGCTTCTCTTTAAAGCTAACTTTGGCATGTTGTACTTCCCCGTTTTTTAGTTTGCATGTTACTGCGACCGAATTGGCACCATCCGTTTCAAAATGTAAACTATTAGGTTGATAATTGACTAAAATGGGTAAATAGCCACCTTGCTCAGCCTTGAAGTACACGGCCTTTTTACCTCCTTGTACTATATAGTGATCATTACGGAATGGGCTGGTGAGAATCAAAGATTGATCAGTCACTTCTAACAACTGAAAGCTATAGTCTGGGTCTTCTAGTCTTTCTAAAAACAGATACCAATCTGTTTTATCTTTCAATGAGTTACTATGCAACTTTCCTAAAAAAGGAATAGTCATCTGAACTAGCCCAAAAATCATCACCAAAACCAATAAGCTAATGATGCATTCTATGATTGTAAAGCCACGTTTTCTTAACATTTACAGATCTCCAAAATTACTCGACCGTGTTTAACTACACGAAGATCACCACGCCTTCTTTTTATTTGGTAACCTGCTTGATGAATACATTTCCCTGTTGATAACGTTTCCTTACAAAGTCTGGCAGCTACTAATCGTTCTTCCATCATCGACTTTTGGGTAACTATTGACCGAGTCGTAGTGATAAGAAAAGTTACCCCGATAATCAAAATACCAAACGCTAACAAATTTTCACCCAACAGAAAACCGTTTCTTTTCAATTCGATAACCTCCTCCCGCCATTTGAATTCGTATTAAAACCTCTTGATGATTTAATAAATCAATAAACTCCCACGTTCCTGGCTGAATATAACCACTGCTCTTCATTACCCGTGAAGGTGCGTTTTGGACACGTAATTGCTCAGGAACTTTAATCGTGCGTTCATGATTAGTAGAAATGAAAATAACCTCGCGCGTTTTTGGATCATAAAAAATATCTGTTGGTTGATGACTAGTCATTGAAGTAGTCTGACTAAATTGCCATTCTTGTCGCAACTCACGCCAAAATTGCTCATGTTGCCACTTCTGAAATCCATTCATCAATGGTGGTGTTGTGGTTAACAATATCATTCCGATAATTCCTAATACAATCACCATTTCAACAAGAGTAAATCCGGCTCGTTTCACTCTTTAACCACCTGGCCATTCCTAAATTTTAAATGGTTCTGTTGGGCAGCTTTTACCTGTGTAACTGTAAGGTAATGTTTTCCGTAGAGTTGCTGCAAACTAGTTGGTAACTGACCCGTTTCGTTTGCATATAGATCAGCCTGAGTTTGAATTACGTTCATCATCGCTCGTTGATGAACTTTGGAAGCGTTTTGACGTTGCTTCGTCAGATTAGGAATCATAATTAATATTAGTAAGCTAATAATAAACAATACAATTGACATCTCTAAAAGGGTAAAACCTGAGCGTTGTTTTTTCATTGGACCACCTGAATATTTTGATAGATTGGTAACATGACTTGCAAATAAAGAATCAAAATCACCAGTGCAATTAGTAGATATAAGATCGGTTGTAATAACGTTAACCGTTGCTCACAGCGATAAATCAGTTTTTTAAATAATTGATCAGCTAAAGCATTGACCCGTCGTCCAAGTTGCTGGCTTGACAACTCCTGTTGAATTAAGACCGCAAGTTGATCGGGTATAAATACGTTTTGACGAATAAGTATTATCGCAGATTCGCCTTGGCTAATCAGTTGTTCTAGTTGAAGACTTAAATGATATAGTAACGAATTACGATTAAACAGTTGACAAGTTTGAATTATCCCTTGAATAGAAATACCTTCTTCTAAAAAAAGCGCCAAATTTCTGCAAATATAAAAAGCATAGTAATTACGAAATAATGATCCAATTATTGGTAGACAGCATTGTTGTTTTACTTGCTCCAGTCGATTACTCCGGTGATAATGCCAAAATCGTAGTCCAAGCATTACTCCGCTACCACTAATTATGCTTACTAACGGTGGTATACAGATATTCCACAGTTGATGGCTATTTTCGTTTTGCAGTTGATTCAACTGTGGAAAAACAAACAGATATAACCCAACAACCATTACAGTTAACATCATAAGTAATACTAACGGGTATTCTAATAAGTGTCTTAATTTTTTAGCTTGTTCATTTCGCATTTTAAGGAAACGATAGTAATGTTCAATGGTTTTAGTCATTTTGCCATGACGCTCCGCCAATAAAAAAAGGTAATACGTATCAGTTGAGACTAATTTAACAATCGCTTGTGCGAACAATTCGCCACTAGCTAGTTGCTTCTGGATCGGTTGCAAAGTTTGTTGCCACTGTGGATATAAAACCATTGAAAACTCAATCGCATCACGTAAGGAAAATCCTGTCTTTAATAATTCCATTAGTACTGCAAACCATTGTTGCAATTGGTAAGGACTAAGCTTATCCTTGCCAAAACGCTTGAGCAGTTGTTGATGTGATCTTCCCTTCTTTAACTGCCGTCTGTAATATTTTCTTCCATTGTTCACCAATATCACTTCCTTGATTTTTTTGTAATTCGATTAAAGTTTTTAAATCGAACAACACCCCTTTCTCCTGGTGATTACTTAATGGAATCAATCGCTGGTAACATGCACCGCGTAATGCTTGATCGATATAATATTGCTCAATTCCTAATTGTTTTAATCTGGGAATTACTCCACCAGCACTTTTGGCGTGAATTGTGGCTAATACAAGGTGTCCACTAAGTGACGCTTCAATCACCGTTTGGGCAGTGATTGGATCACGAATTTCACCAATTATTAAAACCTGCGGTCGATGTCGTAAGGCCAGACGAAGTAATTCTTGATATCCCATACCCGCGATGTTATTCACTTGCAATTGGATAAACGTATCTTCAACAACTTCTACTGGATCTTCAATCGTTAAAACAACGGATTGCTGATACTGGTCTTTTGCTAATCGATACATTGTGGTCGTTTTTCCGGATCCCATTGGACCGGCAAATAGTACCAAGCCAGCTCTTGACGCCATTTGCTTTAGTTCATTCCATTGCGCTTCTTTTAACATTTGATATTTCAATTGTTTTAATGGATAAATAAAGCGCAACACTAATGATTCAGTTCCGCGAAAATCACCAACCGTTGATAGTCGAATATTAATTAACTCTTTTCCAAATTTCCACTGCCATGCACCACTTTGTGGGCGTCGGTGTTCGCTAACCGTCATATTTGCCTGATACTTCAAGTAGGCAATTATCTTTCGTCCATCCTCACAGGATAGTTGATTAATTTTGATAATTCCTTGATTGCTTTGCCCAAGAATTTGCATGTTAGCGCCAACTAACAACAAGTAAACATCTGTACAAGTTCTTTGATAAACAACCTTAAATAATTGTTGGACATATTTTTCTGGATTCATGTTCCCCCTCCTCAATATATAAAGACGGTAAAATGCGCTAAAAATATTTAAAAAGCCTGGCAATTTTAAAAATTTGCCAGGCTTTAACGATTATAATGTAATAATTCTTGTAAAAAATCCTCCTTGGTAAATGTACCAGGAGGATAATCGATCAATTATTATTGAATTAGTTTTCTTCGTCTTCGGCAATGAAACCTGCTTCATAAATATCCGCAACATCATCGTTGTTTTGAAGTTCTTCAATTAAATGACGATATTGGCCAACCTTATCACTTGGCACTTCCGTCTTATTTTCAGGAATCATCGTTACTTCAGCTGTATCCAAATCATAGCCCTTTTCTTGGAGAGCATCACGAACACTCGTCATTGCACTTGGATCTGTAAAAATTTGGAACTTTTCATCAGTTGCCTTCATGTCATCAGCACCTGCATCTAACGCATCCATTAACATGTCGTCTTCACTCTTGTCCAAGCCATCACGCAGAATTTCAATTAAACCTTGACGGTTAAACATATATGAAACTGATCCACTTGCACCTAAAGACCCGCCAGAGTGAGTAAACGCGGACCGCACGGCAGCGGCAGTCCGATTCTTGTTATCAGTAAGGCAAAAGACCATCACAGCAACACCACCAGGACCATATCCTTCATAAGTGGTCTCCTCAAAGTTAGCGCCACCAGCGCCAGTCGCCTTGTCGATGGCCCGTTGAATGTTTTGCTTAGGCATGTTTGCAGCCCGCGCTTTATCCATCACCAGACGTAATTGAGGGTTGTTGTCGGGATCAGGGTCACCTGCTTTAGCGGCTTGGTATAAGTCACGAGAAATTTTTTGAAAGATTTTACCACGCTTAGCATCTTGGGCGTTCTTCCGTCCTTGAATGTTATGCCATTTTGAATGTCCTGACATGAACTAACTCCTCTTTTCTATTTATAATACGTAAACATTAAAATTTTACCAAAAGCATTTTGATAATTCAAGCTCTTCCCCGTTTGAAAAATAAACCGATTATAAAAAGTAATACTGCAATAATGATATCGATACATACCATTTGCCAGCCAATTTTCAAAATCGAGCGACTGACTTGCATAATGGACGATGAAAACGAAGCGTAACTACTTGCATAATTAGCTGGTTTAATTAAAGAAAGTACCCCGACACTAACAATACCACTAATTAACGTCATCCAACGAAAGTCGGCCACAATTGACTTTGTAACCATGCCACGAACTGCAAGCAAGACTAGGATAATAATGCTAGTTACTAATCCGATAATGGTGATAGTTCGTGCTACATGAATGTCATTTTCTAACTTAGCCACATCTTTAGTATTTAATCGGTTATTTAAAATCGACGCTAACTGATTACTAATCGAAGAAGTCGGTACACTGTTAACCAAAGATGATGAAATTCCATACTTTGATAAAGTATTGCCAGCCCGATTTTGGATTGAATTAACCACATCACTGGTATTCAATTGAATTGGTTCATCTTGATATACTTGATGGATTGCCTGTTTCAGTAACTTATTTGTCTGATCAGTTGTTACAATCCTCCCTTGAATTCCATAACTTGAAAGATTAGCATTAATATCATTTTGCACTTCGTTAGCCAGACTAGAGTTTACCAGCTCCTTAGTCATAAAGCGCTCATTTAAAACTGTCGTCTGGGCAAGCGAGCAAAATAATAAAATGATCAACGCAATGGTGCCCACCAACCTAGTTACCCAATGATGACTTTGCACTGGCATTCCTGATTGTTTAGCATCACGCAACTGTTTCCTAGACGGCACATTTATCACCTTACTTAGTGGATTGTCGGTGTACAAATCCATGTTGCAGAATTACGTTACTGTTTTCATCCTGTTCTGCATCAGCTTCAGCAGTTTCTTTGTCTTCTGACATCAGCTTCGTTAGCAAACGCATTGAAACAGCGCCAATATCATAAAGCGGTAACGTCACACTACTCATCATCGGTCGAGTTACTGTTGCTAACTTAGTATCGTTTCCAGTAATAATCTCAAAATCATTTGGAACAACTACGCCATGGTCACTTAAGCCATTTAGCAATCCTGCTGCAATGCTATCATCACTGGAGAATGCCGCTGTCGCACCGGACTTGATAATTTTTTCTGCCAAAGCATACCCTTCATCATAAGAATCATGGGCTTCAAAAATTAACTGATCATCATATTTCTGACCAGCGCTACTCAATGCATTGCGGTAGCCTGGAATTCGCTGTTGATTGTTAATGGTACTATTCTTGCTTCCAATAACAAGTGCTACCCTTTGATTATTTTTAAGTAATTTGGCTACTGCTTCCGCTGTTGCCTTTTGATAATCAATCCTTACTGCGGGTAATTCTTCATCATTGGTAACTGAACCAGCAACTACGACTGGAACTGTTGAATTTTTAAATTCCTGTCGTAATTCTTCACTAATATCATGACCCATGAAGATAATACCATCCACTTGTTTAGCAAACATGCTTCGTACAACTTGCAATGCTCTCTTATCATCAGCATCCGAATTAGTCAAAATCATATTATACTTATACATCGTTGCAATATCATCGATGCCAAGTGCTAATTCAGCAAAATAATCATTGGTAATGTCTGGAATTACTACCCCAACTGTCGTCGTCTTTTTACTTGCTAAGCCACGCGCAACAGCGTTTGGTCGATAGTTAAGTTTTTTAATCACTTCTAAGACTTTTTTCCTCGTGTCAGGTTTGACATTTGGATTACCGTTCACTACCCGAGAAACTGTTGCCATAGAAACATGTGCTTCATTGGCAACTGTATAAATGGTAATTGTTTGTTTTTCCATAATATAAGCCCTTTCTTCTTTGATATGACTTGTTTTCATACCTTTTCATTAATGCAATATACCAAAAATTTACCCAAACTTCAAACTTTCTCCATTACTAAAAAAGGTGGCAAATCGCCACCCTTTTTGAAACTTTTATTTATTAGTTGTTTGATCAATGATGATATCATCATTATCATCATTTTTGGAATTTTCCAACGCTTCTCGAATATCAGCGGTTTGTTCATCAAAATCATCACTAACAAAATGACTAGTAAATTTTTCCTTTTGGTCATTCACTACATCTTTAAAGTCATTAACCTTGTTGGCTGCACTATCACCATAGTCATGTAGCATAGCATCTGCGATATCAAGGGCATTTAACGTATAATCGGTGACCACATCCATTGCGGTGTAGACACTATCAGATACCTTTGTTTTAATTTGTTGTTGCTGTTTTTCATCCAAGGATGCCCAGGCAGCTAGACCTGCAATACTACCAAATGCAATCCCGGTTAAAAATTTTTTACCCATTGTAAAGTCCTCCTGGAATTAATTAGTGATTGCCCCGTTTGTGACGGTTACGAAAACGATGAAATAATCCTAATGCTGCAGCTTGACTGAGACTGGAAACTACTTTGGCAACCGTCCGACGTTGATCTCGACGAGCATTAATTTTGTCAATAAGATTATGCGAAGCATCATTTACATCTGACACGCTTTGCCCAACATCTGCAATTGCCTGGACAGCAGGAGTCAACATTTCAGATTTATCATTCACGTCCGTTAATAATTCATTAGTATTTGTTAAAACATCATCTAATTCATGAGTCAGATCATTAACATTATTTGTTAGGGATATTAAAGTTCTTACCACTTTAGTTAAAAACCACCCAATCCAAACAACTAAAATTAAAAATGCAAGTGCTGCAATTAAAGCAGCAATTTGTCCAACTGTCATTTTGTTCCTCCTTACTTTTCCTGTTCAAAGAATATCACGAATACAAAATTCCAGCAAACCGTTGATTTTTTCCCATTTTCTGATATTATACTTACCAATACAAACACTTTTCTAAAAGTGACAAAAATAGTTTGATGAGGATGACTTAATGTAATGAATTCACAACTAACTACCTATTCAAAGCACTTTCAAAAAACAATCACTGATATTAACTGGTTTCACGTTGGCGACAACATTATTCATAAATTCAGTACATTGGTGTTTGCAACAGTGATCTTTGCAATCATTTTATGGTTAGGCAAGTGGATTATTAATTCAGTCTTTCGCCAAACCCGACGAATTGAAATTCTTGGTGGGTTTAAACGAGCAGCAACTTTTCGGGTTCTTTCACTGAATATTTTTCGCTACACGACTTATTTCTGTTATTTGTATGCTGTTCTTTCAATTATTGGCGTTCCAGTCGGTACCCTGATTGCTGGTGCAGGGATTTTCAGTATTGCTCTTGGTTTAGGAGCTCAAGGATTTGTCAGTGACGTTGTTAATGGGTTCTTCATCCTATTAGAGGAACAACTTGATGTTGGCGACCTTGTTGAAATTAATCAAATTAAGGGAACCGTTACTGCCATTGGACTACGAACAACCAAAATTCTCAGCCCTGACGGAACCTTAAATTTTATCCCTAACCGTTCAATTAATATCATTAAAAACTATTCACGTCACACTCACCTGGTTAACATAGATTTAAAAATTCCGGTGAATGTTGATTTAGAAAAGGTTAAAGAAATCATAACAAAGGAGAATCAAGAAATAATGCAGACCGAGCAAGCCGAGCTAGTGGCAACGCCAGAAATTATTGGACCTGTCGATGTCAATGGTAAAGTAGTTTTTCGCGTTGCCGTAAATATGTCAACTAATAATCAAGCAAAAGTAACCGCAGAATTATTGAGTGCCTACCTGAAAGCACTTGCTCGGGGAGGCATTCATCTTACTGAATAGGAGATGAATACCATGACCGTGAAAATGATTGTTACGGATATGGATGGAACTTTTTTAAATGACCGTCATTCTTATAACCATAATTTATTTGCTTATGCGTTCGCACTAATGCGTGCTCGTGGAATTAAATTTGTGCTTGCCAGCGGGTCTGGTTACCCAAGACTACGCAGGGACTTTTATGAATTTAAAGATCACCTAGGATTTATCTCACAAAATGGCTCCGTCACACATATTGGTAACCAGCTGGTTGATTACATTCCGCTAACTCCTCATGATCTTAATAGTCTTTTATTTGTTCTCCACCGTACTTCGTTAACCGACTACATTGACCAATTGGTAGTCTCCGGAGTCCATAGTTCATATGTTGATGCCTCGATGAGTAATGATGATTATAACCGAATGAAAATTTACTACGAAAAGATTACCAGAGTTCCTTCGTTACTGAACGTTTTCCAAACATTTCCTGATGAAATCTTTACCAAAATTACCATTTGTTTTTCTCATGATCTCGCTTTAGATGATATTCACGCGAAACTTGATAATCATCTTCCCGCTAATCTCCTCATGGAAAACTCTGGATATAATTGCGAACTAATTGGTAACGCCCTGGCAACTAAGCGAAATGCCATTCAAACCCTTCAAACAATCTACGGTATCGATGACGCTAATGACATTGTCACTTTCGGTGATAATGAAAACGATCTTGGAATGCTAGCAATGACTCGTAATAGTTTTGCCATGAAAAATGCCGCTAACTATATAAAAATGCAAGCACACCATACAACTGCAGTTTCAAATAATGATGATGGTGTCTTAGCAACGATTATGAATATTCTAGATATGAAACTTCCATTACAAGTTGCTCAATAGTTTAAAGTAACATAAAAAATCCCCGCTCGTTGGAAACCAATTCAACAAACGGGGATTTTTTATGACGAAATATTCAGTTGCGATGAAAGATAAATTTAAGCTTTGGTATCGGTTTTAGATTACGGTCATAATATTGAACATTAAATTGATCAGTTGTTGCTTCCACGATTGCAAAAGTTCCACCAATGTTAGCATATTGACCACGTGGCAAACTAATACTACCTGGATTGATAAATAATCGTTGATCACGTTGCGTGACTGCCAATTGGTGGGTATGTCCATAAGCAACAACATCAGCATTCGTTTCTTGTGCCAATAAAAGTAACGGTGTCAGCGTTCTATTAACCTGGTAAAGATGCCCATGTGTAACCGTAATGACTTGACCCTTAATGTGGCGTGTAACTACCTCGGGATAATCTAGCCCCCAATCAGTATTTCCAATCACAGTCGAATATCGTTTCATTAGCTGACGCGAAGCATCGATATTAGAATCACCGCAATGAAACATTTCATCAACTTGACCAGCAAAATGATCAGCAATCGTTTCTAGAATCTTTTTATCACCATGATTATCGCTCACTAACAGGATCTTCATCTTTGTCGCCACCAATCACCAAAATGCTCCATAAATGCGCTTAACGCCCGACCGCGGTGGCTAATTGAATTTTTCTGTTCATCAGTCAATGTGGCCATGGCACAGCCTAATTCATCAACATAGAAAAGCGGATCATACCCAAAGCCATTCTTGCCCTGTGGGTTTCGCAAAATCCGCCCATCAACGTGTCCATTAGCAACTAACTTCGCCCCATTCGGCTTCAAACCAACGATCGTTGTGTGAAAATGAGCAGTTCGATATAAATCATCCACGCCTGCTAATTCTCGTAAAAGTTTTTGGTTATTAGCCTGATCATCGTGATCACCAGCATAGCGTGCTGAATGCACACCTGGTGCCCCGTTTAACGCATCAACCATTAGTCCAGAATCGTCAGCCATCACTGGTAAGTTCAATTTTTCCACTGCAGTTTTTGCCTTAATGAAAGCATTTTCTTCAAATGTTGCACCATTTTCATTAATCATAAAAGATGGGAAGTCTGCTAGAGTCTTTATCTGAATGCCTTGTGGCGCCAACATTTCGGCATATTCCCGTGCTTTCCCATGATTTTTAGTTGCAATCACAATTGTCTTCATTATTAATCCCCTGGAATATCAACATGCTCACACGTGAACTGGTCACCCGGTAACCACTTTTGTGCTCCAGCTTGTAGTTCTTTAAAGTCTCCAGTACTATAAAGTTTCATGTCACCAGGATGATCACGACCACTTAATTGATCAGCATCTGTTAACATTTGCTTAGCCGTCTTGACAGTTTCAAACGCTGGATCAACCAATTTAACATCAGGTAACAGCTTGCTAATTTCGTTCGACAAGAATGGGAAATGAGTACAGCCAAGTACTAACACATCGACTGGCTTTTCCTTAAAAATGGCTAGTTGTTCATTTACCACTTGTTGAGCTTTTGGCGTTCCAACTTCATTATGTTCAACAACACTAACCATTGGCTGGGCCGCCCTAGGAATGACCGTAACCTTTGGATCTAATTCGTGGATAGTCTTTGGATAAGCTCCTGCCTTAATCGTTCCCTCAGTGGCTGTTACTCCAATTCGATCATGCTTAGGTTGAGCTAAAGCTGCCTCTGCACCAGGCTTAATTACACCGATCACTGGAATCGGCAATTCCTTTTGTAAAGTTGGTAATGACGCAGCCGTTGCCGTGTTGCAAGCAATAATCATCATCTTAATATCATGGGTCATCAGATATTTACCAATATTGAGTGCTAATTGACATACGTTTTCTTGCGTTCGTACTCCATATGGAAAATGCCCCTGATCACCAACAAAAACAATTGATTCATTGGGAAGCTGTTCTCGTACAATGCGGATTACTGACAAACCACCTAGACCAGAATCCATTACACCAATTGGACGATTATCCATTTTATTACCTCCTAAATTAGACAGATATTGTTAAGTGACATATTTTACTCTATTATATCGTTATTTCAAAAGAATTACTAATTCTCCACCTTTTTGTTGATGAATTGGTTATAATGATAAATGATTTGAAATGGAAGGATTACGTTTAGAATGACTCAAAAACGTTATGATCAATTAATTAATAGTCAACGTGGTTTTATCAGCGCAACGCTTCGCGATGTGATTTTACCATCAATTTTAGGAAAGGAAACTGACGGCATTCTATATTGGATTGGGAAAGATTTAGCTCGTGAGTTTCCAGTAGCCTCAATTGATGATCTAGTCTTGTTAACAAAGCAACTCGGCTTAGGTAACTTACAGTTAACTAAAGAAGCCTCGCTGCAACGGACGTTCAAACTTAGCGGTCCACTAGTGGAAGAACGATTGGCGATTGATAAAGAACAGACCTCCTTTACTCTTGAAGCAGGGTTCATCGCTCAAGAACTGGAATTTCAGCTTGGCACCATTACCGAAGCTGAAGTCGAAAGCGTCAAGCATAAGGAAGTACGGATTTTTGCACAAAACGACCCGCAAAAACTTGATGAAACTGAAGATACCGAAATCGCTAGTTTTATCAAGTTAAAGAGACCAGTCACAGATGAAAATAACCAATAAGAAAAGAACGGACATCAGAGTTCATCACCACTCTGGTGTCCGTTCTTTAATAGTAACTCAACTATCCAACACAAAACCAATTACATGTATTGTTCCAATACCTTTTGTAATTGTTCCTTGGAATGGTAGCCAATTACCTTATCCACAACCTCACCATCTTTTTTGATCAACAAGGTTGGAATACTCATAATTTGAAACTTCTTAGCTGTATCTGGATTTTCATCAACATCTAACTTAAAGAAACTGGCTTGGTCAGCCATCGTTTCAGCTAGGTTTTCAACAACAGGTGATTGCATTCGGCACGGTCCACACCAAGTTGCCCAAAAATCAACTAAAACAAGTCCCTTTGCAGTATCTTGTTCAAAACTTTGATCCGTTGTCACCTTGACTGCCATTTTAAGATTCCTCCTTAAATTGAATTGTATCTCTATTTTACCAGAAGAAGTCAGAAAAACAATCGAAATTGCTTACTTATTCAAAGTAAACAATTGTTGCACCATCGCCACCATTGGAAGGAGACGCATATTCAAACGATTTAACTCGTGAATTACTGCGTAAGTATTCTTGGGTTCCCTTACGAATAGCACCGGTCCCTTTTCCATGAATAATTGTGACACTAGGCAAGTTATTAAGTAACGCATGATCAATAAAACTCGATAAGTTAGCCATTGCTGGTTCATATCGTTGCCCACGCAGATCGAGACGAGCAGACGTTCTCCGCGTTTGTACTGTCCGAATCCGCTTGGGTTTAACCACCTGCTTCTTTTCCGTTTGCTCAAGCGTTTTCTTGGAAACCTTTTCTAAGTCATGATCATCAATTGACATTTTAAGGATCCCTAATTGAACTTCCCACTGATGTTTACCTCGTTTTGCAACTAGTGTCCCAATCTGTCCGTATGACTTTACCTTAACTGCATCGCCAATCTTCAAATTATGCTTTTGTTTTGATCGACGAAGTACCTTGTTATGGTCCAAACGCGGGTCACGATGAAGTGCGTTTAACTGCCCCTGAGCATCAATTAATTCATTTTCCTTAATTTGGGATCCCCGTTGGACTTCCATTTGGCGCAAGTGGTGAATAATCCGGTCTGCTTTCCGTTTAGCATCTGCCACCTGATGATTAGCCTGCATCCGCGCCTTATTATAAAGATCATCGCGCTGTTCATTAAACCGAGTTAACTTTTGATCTAATTCCGTCGCTTTGACACGATTGCTAGTAACTAACCTTTCCAAATGCTCCCGGTGTTCACGGGCCTGTTTTCGTTGCTCAACCAGTTCACCAATCATTGCATTTAACTCTTGACTATCATCTTTTACTAATGACTGTGCATCATTAATTACATTTTGAGCAATTCCCAGGCGTTTTGCAATCTCAATCCCGTTTGACTGTCCTGGCACCCCAAGCATCAAACGATAGGTCGGTTGAAAAGTATGAGTATCAAATTCCATACTTGCATTAATGGTTTTTGGCCGTTCAAACCCATAAACTTTTAATTCTGGATAGTGAGTAGTAATTACAACTTCACTGCCAACCTGTTGAATTTGGTCTAAAATTGCCATTGCAAGAGCAGCCCCTTCTTTCGGATCGGTCCCGGCTCCCAATTCATCAAGGAGTACTAACGACTTTGGCGTAATTTGTTCTAAAATTCTTTTGACATTCTCCATATGGCCGGAGAAGGTTGACAAGTTTTGCTCTAAGGATTGTTCATCACCAATGTCAGCAAACACATCATCAAAAATAGTAATTTGACTACCTTCGTTAGCGGGAATAAAGAATCCAGATTGACCCATCAATTGAATTAAACCAAGTGTTTTTAGGGTAATAGTTTTCCCACCAGTATTTGGTCCAGTAATGACAATCGTGCGGTAATCTTTGCCTAATCGAATGTCATTAGCCACCACGCGATGAGGATCAATTAAAGGATGGCGAGCCTGGCGAAGATTGATGACCCCATCATCAGTTAGCAGTGGTAAACTGGCCTGCATGTGTTTAGCTAATTGCGCTTTAGCATTTACAAAATCAAGATGACCTAAAAGACGTTCATTATTGGCAATTTCTTTTCGGTAAGGAGCGATTAACGCTGATAATTCAGCAAGCACCCGTCGAACTTCCTGACGTTCTTCAATTTGTGCTTGTCGCAGGCGGTTATTAATTTCCACCACGTTTTGCGGTTCAATATACAAAGTCTGACCACTTGCGCTTTGATCATGGACCACACCACCAAACCGACTTCGGTAATGAGCTTCGACCGGAATCACATAACGATCATTACGCATTGTAATAATTGTATCGCTCAAATACTTAGCCTCGCGACCCCGGGTATACTTTTCAAGCGTTTGCCGAATCTCTGTTTCTGTTTCTGTAATCAGTTGGCGGAGTCCATGTAATTTGCTAGATGCTTCGTCCTTAATGCGCCCATCCTCATCGACTGATTTTAATAAGCGTTGTGTAATGTCCGGAATCGTCACTAATTGGTCAACAATTTGGTAAAGCCGTCGCAATTCAATTTGCTCTTCATGTAAGCGGTCAAAGAAATTATTAATAGCCATTGTTGCTTGTAAAACTTTGGCAATTTGCGCTAACTCGGTCCCATTTAGGCTCGCTTGAACCCGCAATCGTTTAAGTTGCGGGTTAATATTTGCTAATGCCGGAACTGGAATGTCACCAACGATTCGGTTAATGTCTGCGCCATCCGTTGTTTCTTCAATCATCCTTTGCACAATTGCCAAATCCGTTTGCGGACGCAATTGTTGGAGTTCAACTTTACCAGCAGCACTTGATATAAACGGTTCTGCTAATTTTTTGAGCCGTCCATATTCTAGGATTTTTAATATTTTTTCATTCATCGTTTATTTCTCCCTACATAAACCAGTGTAATGCATTTTCTGCCAAAATTGGGGTCCGCATAATCATCCATTGCGCTAGTCCAGAATTAGCTAGTTGATCCTGCCACCAGGACGCCGGCCACATTTGAAAAATCATTAATACCATAAAAATAATTAGGTAACCAAGTATAACATCGATCAAACCGCCAGCCCAGCCGTTAACAGTTCCTAATACTGGTACTTTCTTGATAAAATTAATCCGTTTCAATAACCAACGGCTTAAAAAAGTAATTCCATAGAAAATAATTATAAATGCAATTCCATTATAAAAGAATTGGTTACTATCAACTGCCACCATTTGAGAAAATACTGTTCTATTAGTAGTTACCGACCCTTGGTTACCAATTGATGGTAAAATACTACTAAGGATCATCCCAAGTGACTTCGCACCGAGGCGTGCGATAACCCATCCAATGAAATAAGTGATCGTTGAAATCACTAACGCAATCAGTCCACGTTTGTGACCATTCAACCAACAACCAAGTAATATTAATAAAATGATCATATTAATAATCATGTTTTCACATCCATTTCAATTTAAAGGAGTTATTTAGTATGACCGAAGTCTTGAAATTCACCCCAGTTCAATTAACTAAACTTGCTAATTATTACTCCCATAACGTCGCTAATTCTAATCTACCAAAAGGTACTAGATTCTTAGCTAAAATCCCAGGCGTGACAATTACGGGATACAATTCTGGTAAAGTTATGTTTCAAGGTCGACTTGCTACTCAAGAGGCTGCTCGTTGGCAAGACCAAACCATTACCACCACTCACCACCCAGCAACTAACCAAAGCCAATCCCCTAATGATCTTCCTGCTAACTTTAGTCAACTGGCAGTCCTTGGGTCTGATGAAGTCGGGACTGGCAGTTATTTTGGCCCATTAACCACTGCCGCTGTTTTTGTTGATCAAGCTCACTTAAATTCTCTTCGCCAATTAGGCGTTGAAGACTCCAAGAAGCTTTCAGATCCAGCTATTATTAAAATGGCTAAACACATCATTAAACAATGCCCTTACCACGTTGTTAATATCAAGCCCCAAGATTATAATCATCTTATCCAACAGTATAACCAAGCTCAACTCAAAGCCATTTGTCACAATTACGTTCTCGGCAAAGTCTTAAATCAAATTACCCCAGTGCATCCTGATGCCATCCTAGTAGATCAGTTTGTTAAATCAACAACCTACTTTCGTTACCTCAAAGGGCAATCGCCAATCATTAAAAACAACCTTTACTTTAAAGAAAAAGGTGAAACTTACCATTTAGCGGTAGCTGCTGCTTCCATTGTTGCCCGATATATCTCTTTACAAACCATGGATGAGCTCTCAGCACGTGCCGGTATGACATTGCCTATTGGTGCCGGACTAAAGGTAGACCAAGTGGCAGCCAAACTTTTACAGCAAGGAAAAGACTTAAGAGAATTTGCCAAACTTCACTTTGCTAATACCAAAAAAGCTCAACGATTAGCCCACACCTAACCAACTATCATAACATCATTAAAATAATACCATATACAAACGAACCCCAAAGTCAGATTAATCTAGACTCTGGAGTTCGTTTTCCTTTTAGAATTCATTAGTAGTAATGAATAAATTAAGCTGCTTTCAGTTAAATATTGAAGTTACCGTCGTCATCAATAAAAGTATTAATAACTTCTTGTACCATTTCCCATTCCTCATCACTTTCAATGGGTAACAGTTGAACATCATCATCTGCAGTTTCCGCTGGTTGCATTTCAAACGCTTGGATGTTTACTTCTTCCGCATTTTCTTGATCAACCGGATACAAACAAATATACCATTTATTAGAATGATCAGCTTGAAAACGTAACGCTTCCTTGTAAAGTTCTTCGTTACCTTTTTCGTCGACCAAAGTGAAAATTTCACCATGGTCTTCTGGTTGAATTTTTGCCATTTTACTTCCTCACAGTTTCTGAACTAGCTTGCCATGACGATCTAAATAATTTTGTAAAATCAGACTAGCCGCCAGTTCATCAATTACTTTTTTTTGTTTCCTTCGTGAAACATCTGCTTCTTCAACTAACATTCGGTGCGCTTGAACCGTTGTTAAACGTTCGTCTTGAAAATCAATTGGTAAATCTGGGAAACGCTCTTTAAGCAAGTCCCCATAATGACGTGATGCTTCAACTCGTGGTCCTTCAGTATTATTCATGTTTTTGGGTAACCCTAACACAAAGCCAGCGACTTGCCGATCCTTTACTAATTCCGCAACTCGCTCAATCCCGAAGACTTCATTTTCCTCATCAATTGGTATTATTTCAACAGCCTGAGCCGTCCAGCCCAATGGATCACTTTCTGCTACCCCCACTGTTTTTGAACCAACGTCAAGACCTAATAATCGCATTAGTTTTGTCCCTCATTATTTGTTAAATATGAACGAACTAATTCTTCAATAATTTCATCACGTTCATGTTCACGAATTAAATTTCGGGCATTATTTAACCGTGGAATATAAGCAGGATCGCCAGATAAAAGATATCCAACAATTTGGTTAATTGGGTTGTAACCTTTCTCTTCAAGGGCATTATAAACAGTTTTCAATGTTTCCTTAACATTCTTTTCGTGTTGTTCATCAAAGTTAAAGAACATTGTTTCATCATTTGCCATTCGGGTAACCTCCCCTTTTTGTTCTTAATGTTCAAATTATACCATATCTAAATCACGAAGGATGGTCACAAGCTAAATTCTAACTTTGCCACTTAATAATTACTGATTCAAGTATTCGGTTGCTTTTTGCAAAGCATTGTTAATTCCTGCCGGGTTTTTTCCACCTGCTTGAGCTAAAGTTGGACGACCACCACCGCCACCGTTGATTGCTGGTGCAATGGCCTTAATCAAGTCACCGGCCTTTACTTCCTGCGCTTTATCATCACTAACTGCAACCAGCAGGTTAGCTTTTTCGCCATTAGATGTTCCAAGAACCAGGAAGTCTGATTGACCTTTAGACCGCCACTGGTCCGCTAATTGACGTAATTCGTTCATTCCTGCAACATTTAATTCTGCTGCAATCAGTTGACCATGCTTGGTATCTTGAATGTTATCAAATACTTGGGAAGCCTGTTGACTAGCAATCTTCGCCTGTAAACTAGCATTATTCTTTTCTAAGTCTTTCAGCTGCGTTTGTAATTCTTGCACACGATGAGGAACTTCTTTTTGCTGACTAACTTTTAACTTTCCGGCAACGTCATTCAAGAGATCGACTTGTCTTTGCATTAATTTAAAAGCATCATTACCAGTTACCGCTTCAATTCGACGAATTCCTGCACCGACGCCAGCTTCAGAAACAATCTTAAACAGACCTAGCTCATTGGTATTTTGAACATGGTCACCACCACAAAATTCAGTATTGTAATCACCAATTTTCACAACCCGAACTTTATCACCGTACTTGTCAGAGAATAACGCAATTGCCCCCATCTCCTTAGCAGAGTCAATGTCGGTCTCGACAGTCGTTACTGGGATCTCCTTCCAAATTTGTTCATTCACCATCTTTTCAACTGCCTTTAAATCTTCAGCAGTCACTTGGCCAAAGTGGTTAAAGTCAAAGCGCAAGTAGTGTTCTTCTACTAATGATCCTGCCTGCTGCGTGTGACCACCTAAAACATTTCGTAATGCTTGGTCAAGTAAGTGGGTAGCTGTGTGGTTCTTTTCAATCTTGAGATGACGAATTCGATCCACAATTAAACGATACTTTGCCCCCAACTTAACCGGAGATGTCAATTTAACCCGATGGAGATTTTGTTGGTGAGGCGCATGTTGAACGTCAACTACTCGCCCAACCCGATGACCATAATTATCAATAATGTCACCAGTATCTGCTACTTGACCTCCCATTTCAGCATAAAATGGCGTAATGTCAAAGATTACTTCAATGTCTTTAGCACTTGGATCAGCTGATTCAACATGCTGACCATCTGCAGTTAGCCCAATCACCTTCGCGTTATCAACGTTTAATTGATGATAGCCAACATACTTGCTAGGTTCAGTAAAGTCTGTCCATACATCCGTCTGAACACCCATTCCGTTATCCATGTCACGAGCATTTCGCGCTCGGTTTTGTTGCTCGGTCATCGCCGTTTCAAAACCCTTTTGATCAACATTTAGGCCTTCATCACTAGCGTATTCCTTGGTTAGTTCAATTGGAAAACCGTAGGTATCGTACAACTTAAACGCAGTTTGTCCGTCAATCTCATTCGTACCATTTTGCTTTGCTTTAGTGATCACATTATTTAACAGATTAAGGCCACCATTTAAGGTCGTACTAAACCGTTCTTCTTCAGATTCAACCACCGAAGCAATATAATCAGCATTTTCCAATACATCAGGATAATAATCCTTCATTATTCTACCAACAGTTGGTACCATCTTGGCCAAAAATGATTCATTAATGCCTAACTTTTTACCAGCGACAACCGCTCGCCGCAATAATCGACGAATGACATAGCCACGTCCCATATTGGACGGTAAAGCACCATCGCCAATGGCAAAAGTAATGGTTCGTATATGGTCAGCAATAATTTTAAACTGAACATCATCTGCCGCATTTTCACCATACTGTTTACCCTGACTAAACTTTTCGGTTTGCTTTATTAATGGCATGAACAAGTCAGTTTCAAAATTGGTTGGTGCGTTTTCGAAGATCGAAACAACCCGTTCTAGCCCCATCCCCGTATCAATATTCTTATGTGGTAACGGTTCATAAGTATCTTCTGGTGTGTGATTGAACTGACTAAAGACAATGTTCCAAATTTCCAAGTAGCGCTCATTTTCCCCACCAGGATAATTTTCTGGATCATCTTCGTCGACATTGTTCATTTCCTGACCACGATCATAAAAGATTTCCGTATCAGGACCAGATGGTCCTTGACCAATGTCCCAAAAGTTATCTTTATTTTGAATCAGGTGACTTTCCGGAACTCCTGCTGCTCGCCAATAATTAAATGCATCATGATCTTTTGGGTAATAGGTTACATATAATTTTTCTGGATCAAATCCAAACCAGTCATCACTAGTGAGGAGTTCCCAAGCCCACGGAATAACTTCTTTCTTGAAGTAATCACCAACTGAGAAGTTCCCTAACATTTCAAACATTGTATGGTGACGAGCCGTTTTACCAACATTTTCAATGTCGTTTGTCCGAATACTCTTCTGTGAACTTGTCATTCGTGGGTTATCAGGAACCACTTTCCCATCAAAATATTTTTTCATCGTGGCCACTCCGGAATTAATCCAAAGTAAGGTTGGATCATCGACAGGCACCAATGAACGACTAGGCATTTCCTTATGACCATGTTGAATAAAGAAATCCAAGTACATGCGTCGAACTTGAGCACTATTTAGTTTCTTCAGTTTTTTCATGTCTCTTCCCTCCAAAAAAAGAAAATCCATCTCTGCCCACAGAGACGCCGATAGCGCGGTACCACTCTGTTTGCAACGATGGATCGTTAACCTCTTTAATTCCCATACAGGATTATTTAACTTAGCTTAACTGGGGAGCAATAAAAAGTAATCAGGATTCTTTGCACCAACCAGAATCTCTCTCAACATCCTACTATTTACCATGTCCCAGACGAAATTTATTATAACTTTGTCATCTTTTAAAATCAACGGCCAAATTCTTGCTTTTTTCTTTCAGCGCGGTGCTGGCGTTGCCGTGCTCGTTTTGCCTTACGCATTTTATGCCGTTGTTCCTGTTTTGCTTGTTGACGTGCTTCCTCTTTGATCTTATTACGAATCCGTTTCTTATAACCTGGTTTAACCTTCTTCTTGGTCTTTTTAACAAATCCCTTCATGGCCGGGTCTAGTGCTTGCTTACGTCGTCTGTGGCCTTGTCGACGATTACGATCATACGTCGTCTTTAACCGCCCGTGACTTAAAACCTTTGGAATAAATTTAATGCCACGTTCTTCAAGTTTAGCAATCAAACCATCTTCGTAAGGCTCATACAAGGTAATCGCTGTGCCTTGAAGATTTCCCCGACCAGTTCGACCAACCCGGTGAATAAAGTACTCGAGGTCCGTTGGAATATCGTCATTGATCACCAAAGAAACCCCTTCAATATCAATTCCTCGAGCAGCCAAATCGGTTGCGACCACATACTGAAATTCTAGATTTCGGACCTGACGCATCATCTTTTTTCGTTCACGTGGTTCTAACCCACCGTGAATTAACGCTACTCGTAACCCTTGCTGAGTTAAATAATGATAAATCTCATTAGCACGTTCACGAGTGTTTGCAAATACTAAAGCAAGGAACGGTTCACCCATGGTCAATAATTCAAAAATTAGCGCATTCTTATCGCGTCCTTTTGTTGACAACAACCAATTCTCAACATTGGGATTAATGACGGTTTCCGTTGGGATTTCTTCTATTATGGGATTTTCCAAATATTTCTTTAAAAATGGTTGTAACCCAACAGGAATTGTCGCCGAAAATACCATCATCTGCAGTTGTTGTGGAAAATGACTGGCAATTTGATCAATCTGTTCCAAAAATCCCATATCTAAAGTCATGTCAGCTTCATCAATGACAAACTGCGATGCTAAATGGATATCTAAAGCTCCCGAGTTAATTAAATCTAGAATTCTCCCGGGTGTCCCAATTACTAATTGAGGTTGCTTTCGTTTTAACTGTTCAACCTGTTGTTCTTTGTCAGTTCCCCCCACATAGTTATGAATCGTCAATGGTTTAGGAGCAAACTTATTAAGCTGTTTGGCTGCATTATAAGTCTGCGTTGCTAATTCACGACTTGGAGCAGTGATCACTGCTTGAACCCTTTGATCCGCTGAATCCACCATTGAAAAGATCGGTAGTAAAAATGCGTGAGTTTTACCAGAACCTGTTTGTGACTGTCCAACCACGTTTTTACCGTTGAGCACTTCTGGGATAACTCGTTCCTGTACCGGGGTTGGTCGAACAAAGTTAATTGCTTTTAAAGCGGGAGTCAGCCACGATTTTAATTTAAAATCAGCAAATGTAGTCTTCATAATTCCCTCACTATTTATTCTGACTTGTTAATTTCTCTAATTCTTCCACAATTTCGTTAATTTCCGTAAGGTCTTTTGCCTTAGCGCCACTGGCTAATTCGTGACCACCACCATGATGTTGTTTAGCCAGTTCGTTAATAGACGGTCCTTTGGAACGAAGTCGAACTCTAAAATGCCCGTCTTCTTGCTCCACAAAAATTGCCCAGGCCTTAACTTCATCAATTCGACCAGGCAATGAAACAACTGCTGATGTCCCCGCCTCTGTTAGACCATAGCGTTTAAGAACTTCAGAGCTTAAAACAACATAACCTGCTCCATTTTTTGAAATCGTTAAATTCTCATAAACATAAGCAGACAGACGCGCCAACGGAACCGTGATTTGATTTTCTCGCTGGCTAATTGCCGCCGCGTCAGCACCGTGTGCAATCAAAGCACCAGCAACTAACATTGTTCGGGCCGTTGTTGCTGGATAGAGGAAGCGACCAGTATCACCGATAATTCCAGCATACAAGGCATTTGCTGCCTTCTTCGTCAGCTTAAGATCATCCGCATACCGTTGATAAAAATCATAAATCATTTCCGAACAGCTAGAGGCTTCTGGACGAACCCACATTAAATCACCAAACGGCTCATCATTAGGATGATGATCTATTTTGATCAATTGATCGCCATTATTAAAACGCCGATCATCAATCCGTGGGGCATTTGCCGTATCAACTACAATGACCAGCGCATCGTTAAATTCATTCGACTGCAGATCATCCATTTGGCCAATCCAACTCAGGCTCGGAAAATTCTTACCCACAACATAAACTTCTTTATAAGGAAATGAAGCCTTAATGATTTCAGCGAGACCGACTTGAGAACCAAAAGCATCCGGGTCAGGACGTTGATGACGATGAATAATTATCTTTGGGTATTTTTTAATTGCTTGATAAATTTGGTCCAAAACTTCCATGTTTTTTCTCCTTACTGATAAAATCTGACATTAAATAAAAAAGCTGGGATTGCTCCCAACTTTTCTTACTATTTAGCTGAATCTTGATCAGCTTCAGCAGAATCTTCGGCATCATCTGCCGCATTGTCCTTAGGAGCAGCTTCTTTTTCCGGAGCCTTCATTTGTGCCTTTTCTGCTGGCTTATCTTCAACATTCTTAGCTGCCGGTTTTGCAGACAATACCCGTTGAACCGCAACCAGATCAAATGTCAAATAAATACCTTCACAGTCAAGCGTCACCGTTTGTTCTTTTTCGTTAACCTCACTAACCACACCATGAAGACGGCTAATGGTTACAACATGATCACCTGGACGCAACTTACTCATCATCGCTTGATGTTCTTTTCGTTGCTTTTGCTGAGGACGGATCATGAAGAAATACATGAAAACCACCATCAACACGATCAAAATGATGCTTGACATTCCTTGACTACCCAATATTATTCATCCCTTCTAAAAATAATTCATCTTTAAGAATACCAAAAATTCTAGTTAATTACCACTATCTTCTCACTGGTTTGTCATTAGTTAACGCCAGCTGAAAAAGTTTTTCAATAGTTTGTGGCTGTTCATTTTGAATGGCTCGGCGCAGTTCGCCCGTCAATTGATTAATCCACCACCAATTATTCAATCCAAGGTAGTGATCACCAAGCGGATTATGTTGAAGATGAAGATAATGCAAGTAAGCATAGGTCACGCGTTGCCCCACTCCCGTCGTCATTTTTTTTGAAGAAGAGCGAAATTGCTCATAACTAATTTTATCGAGGCCGGTCGCAGAATAGACTTCCCCACGATGAGCATCTTCAATAGGAGCAGCAGAAATTACAATATCAATTCCTAAACTTAACGCTTCCTGAATTTGCCAATAATCAACCGCAATTAGCATGCGCAGGCTCTGTGGTGGTAATAATGAACAAACTTCTTTTACAATCCGCCGCCATTCATCACGGTCATTCGGTAAATTCGCAATTAAATAACCATTTTTATGATCCAGCAGTTTGATACAGTCTTGTCGAAGGCTCTTTAGCCCAGCTCCAACAACTATTCCCCATTCACTATTTGCCTGCTTTTGCCATTGCAGATTAAGGTCTAGAGCCATTTTTAAATCATCAACTGGCGCATAATACGATGGCGTTTGATACATTGGCAGTTGAACATCTGCTTGGCCATTCGTCTGAATTGTCATGGCTTGTTCAGCTGTTAATCGCAAATGAGCACGAGTGTATGGTTCCTCATAACGAATTCCCAGTTCACCAGCGTTTTTCTTTACCTTTTTCATTTCGTCAAAATCAGCAATCGTTGATAGCAGCGGTCGCTCCCACTGGAGAAAATTATGAAAAGAGCCCAGCATCTTAATCACATTTTCACCCGGGTGCACCATCAATGGTAACGCCGATACCGCTAATCCTTGGCAACCAACTTTCATCAATTCTGCCATCGTTAATGGACTAACCATCCCCCGTTTAGCAAAGGGAATCACTGCCGGTGTTTGAATCACGCCGTGCGCGGTAGTCAGCTTCCCACGACGAAGGCTCTTCATCACCAAAGATTGTGGTTCAATTTTAAATTGATTTTCCATGTTTTTCCTCAATTAGTGAACTTCGTAGTTCAGTCCTAGATGCTCATATGCCGCAGGAGTAACCATTCGACCACGTGATGTTCGGGAAAGAAAACCGATTTGTAACAAGTATGGTTCATACATTTCCTCAATTGTATCAACTTCTTCACCAATATTAGCTGCAATTGTTTTCACTCCCACTGGTCCGCCATGATATAAATTAATCATCGTTAACAACATTTTCCGGTCAACCTCATCCAACCCTTTGTTGTCAACTTGCAATAATTGTAAAGCTTTAACCACAATTTCATGATCAATCGCTGGTTTCTGAGCTACCTGAGCAAAATCTCGTACTCGTTTCAATAAACGATTGGCAATTCGTGGAGTGCCACGCGAACGGAGTGCTAACTCATGAGCCCCCTCCTGCTCAATAGCTATCTGAAAAATTCCTGCACTGCGTAGAATAATTTGTTCCAATTCAGCTGAGTCATAATAAGCCATGTGGGCAACGATTCCAAAACGATCACGAAGTGGTCCTGATAGAGCACCAGCACGAGTGGTCGCCCCAATTAAAGTAAACGGGGGTAACGGGAAATGAACCGGATGAGCAGTTGGCCCTTCGCCAACAACAATATCAATGTAAAAATCTTCCATTGCCGAGTACAGCATTTCTTCAACAACCTTCGGCAACCGATGAATTTCATCAATAAAAAGCACATCTCCTGGTTGTAACTCATTTAATAGGGCAACCAAATCACCAGGTTTCTCAATTGCCGGACCACTAGTGGTTTTAATTTGAACACCCATTTCGTGCGCAATCACCATTGCTAACGTCGTCTTTCCTAGGCCAGGTGGTCCATATAACAAAACATGATCCAAGGCTTCAGATCGCGATTTAGCAGCTTCAATGTACACACGTAATTCTTTTTTGGTCTTCCGTTGACCAATATAATCGTCAAGTGTTTGTGGCCGCAAACTTTTTTCAATCGTGCTTTCATTTTGATCTACCGCATGATTCGACATAATATTTTCTTCATCGCTCACTAGTCCAGCCCCCTTCCATTAACTTAATAAAGTTAAGCCTTTTCGCAAGTATTGGTCCGTGGACAGCCCACTTTCTTTCTTTAATGTTGTCGCAGCTTTCTTAACATCCTTTGTTGAATAACCCAATGCCTTTAATGCCGCAACTGCGTCTGCTAGTTCTGCATTATCTTGTAAATTCGTTGATGAATCAACCATTTTTGGCTGTAAATCCAAAGTTGGTAGCAAAGAATCCACCTTATCTTGAAGTTCAACAATAATTCGTGACGCAGTTTTCTTACCAATTCCTGGAAACTTTGTAATGTAAGAAACATTATTATTAGCGATTGCTTCGACTAAGCCTTCATGATCAGGATTAGCTAAGATCGCTAAAGCGCTCTTTGGCCCGATTCCGGAAACCGCTAATAATTTAGTAAATAATTGTTTTTCGTCAGCGCTATGAAAACCAAAAAGGCTAATAGCATCATCACGAACGGCTTGATATACGTAAATTTTCGTAGCCTGCTCATTTAAGGGATAACTATATGGGTTCGCAACTTGAACCCGAAAACCGACCCCATTAACCTCTATCACTAGGTATTCAGGGTGCACTTCAGTAATCTCTCCAAGTAGATATTCGTACATTCTTGTCCTCGTTTCTAATATTCATGATCGTCAAATTCATTGGCAAACGGTTGGTGACTTTCCTGGATTCGTTTAAAAAGTTTTTCCAAATCAGTGTCCGTAAAATGAATCAACACCGGTCGTCCATGTGGACAGTTAAATGGATTTTCACAGTGGGGCAAAGTATTAAGCAACGCTTTTGCTTGAAGATCATTAAGATAATGATTGGCCTTGATTGCTCGTTTACAGCTCATCATAATTGCAGTTTTTGCACGAAATTCAGCAACCGTTAAACTACCATTTTGAATTACCCAATCAATCATTTCACGAGCAGTTGACTCTTCTTGACCATCAATAAACCAGGTTGGATGACTAGAAAGAATAAAACTATTTTGACCAAACTGTTCCAAGTGAATCCCAACTTGCTGCAGTGTTGACAAATGTTCATTAAGCTTTAAAGCATCTGACACCGAGTAGTTGAGCACTAACGGTTGTAAAAAATTTTGCTGGTCATTCGAAACTTCACCAATTGCTTGCCGATAATGTTCATAATTAACCCGCTCTTGAGCAGCATGCTGATCAACAATATACAGACCATCCGAGGCCTGAGCTAATAAAAATGTCCCCTGAAGCTGACCAATATATTGAAGATCTGGAAACCGTTGTTGCTCACTACTTCCTTGATCATCAATCGGTAAACTAACTTCTGCCGTTTGCTGTTGCCGATTTGTCTGCTCGCCACTATCAATTAAGTCATCCATAAACGGTGTTGCCACCTCATTTTGATACTTACGATCAAACTCTTTTAATTCTGGTTGATTTAATTCTTGTCGACTATGGATCACAATTGGGGCTTTAACCACACTATCTGTACTATCTGCTTGGGCAGGATTGGTTAACTTTGTCGACTGGGACTGCTTAGCATCTGAATTCCTGAGCTGGTTGTTTTGTACATAAGAATTAGCCTGTTCTTGAACCGTTGATGGGGAATCATCCATGAGTAGCTCTCCAGCTCGTTCACCAACATCAGGAATTAAATTCTGTTGAGCAATCCGCTGTCTGATAGTTTCGCTAATTAAAGTTGCTAATTGTGGTTCCTTACTTAACCGGACTTCTCGTTTGGCTGGGTGAACATTCACATCCACTAATAATGGGTCAAGATCAATATTCATCATTACCACTGGATATCGACCAACCATTAATTTAGATCCATAGCCGTCGATAATTGCCTTGGATATTTGATAGTTACGAACATAACGATGATTGATTGTGATCGTCATATACTGACGACTTGCACGGGTTAGTTCAGGGAGGGAAATTAACCCATCAACCACAAAATCCTGATCCTTACCATGAATTGGTAACATTTTGCGTCCCACTTTAACTCCATAAATTGCCGCAACCACTTGCTGCACATTTCCATTGCCAGCAGAGCGAAACATTTCACGACCATCGTGAGTAAATGAAATTGCCACGTTTGGATTAGCTAACGCTAGCCGATTGATGATGTCGACCATCCGGCTTAGTTCTGTATGTGGTGATTTAAGGTACTTTAATCTGGCAGGAGTATTAAAAAACAGCTCACTGACTTTAACGTCCGTTCCCCGCCGTGCTGATGCCGGTTGAAATGATTCAATCTTACCGCCATGAAGGTGGATCATCGTTCCAGCTACTCCACCTGTGGCAGTCGTCATCACAACATCCGCAACTGAAGCAATACTCGGTAACGCTTCACCACGAAACCCCATAGTTTGGACCCGAAACAAATCTTGCCGAGTACTAATCTTACTAGTAGCGTGCCGTTGAAAAGCCTCTTTGACATCTTCAGTCGCAATTCCCTCACCATCATCAATTACTCGTAATTCACCTAGACCCGCCTTGGTCACAACAATATCAATCCGTTTACTGTGGGCGTCCAAAGAGTTTTCCACAAGCTCTTTAATAATAGAGGCTGGTCGCTCAATCACTTCGCCTGCCGCAATTTGATCAGCAAGGACACTATTTAGTTCATGAATTTTTCCCAATTCACATCACCTTTACTTTAACTTTTGTTGCCATTGGTAAACTTTATTCATTACTTCCATTGGGGTCATACCCATTAAATTCAAGTTTTGAATTTGTTTTAAAAGTTCTTCATTTCTCCTCAATTTAGTTTTCTGTGGTGCTGGGGAGAAAAGTTCTAATTGACCATTTGGATCCTCAGAATACTGATGGCTAGTGGTATCCTCGCTCACTGTATTAATCGACTTCGGAGTTGGCTCGTTGTCCCCTTCAACATGGTCATTTTCGTGTTCAGTTTCTAACGATGTAAGGATTTGATTGGCCCGACTAAGCAATGATTCAGGCATACCAGCCAATTTAGCGACATGGATACCATATGATTTGTCAGCAGGACCCGCCGTTACTTTATGCAGGAAAATTAATTCACCATTTTCTTCAGTTGCCCCCACATGCACATTTTTAAGTTTATCCAACTGCTGGTCTAAACCGGTCAATTCATGATAGTGCGTTGAAAACAGCGTCTTCGCATGAACATTATTGTGTACATATTCAATAATGGCCTGGGCCAAAGCCATGCCATCGTAGGTTGCAGTTCCCCGACCAATTTCATCAAACAGGATTAAACTATTACTTGTTGCATGAATCAAGGCATTGTTGGCTTCCATCATTTCAACCATAAAAGTGCTCTCTCCGGATACTAGATCATCCGCAGCGCCAATTCGTGTAAAGATTTGGTCAAAAATCGGGATGTTAGCTTTTTCCGCTGGAATAAAACAGCCCATTTGAGCCATTACCGCAGATAAGGCTAACTGACGCATGTACGTACTCTTTCCCGACATATTAGGACCCGTAATCAAAAGAATATCGGTGTCTTGCCCCATTTGAACATCATTCGGAACATATTCTTGATGACCCATGAATTTTTCAACAACTGGGTGGCGACCGTTCTTAATCATCAATTGATGATCATGATTTAAAGTTGGCCGTACAAAATGATATTTTTCTGAAACTACTGCAAAACTTTGGAGAACATCTAATGTTGAAAGTGCAGCTGCTAATGATTGGAGACGATCAATGGCCTTTTTTACTTTTTCACGAACTTCTACAAATAGATCATACTCTAATGCAGTTGATTTTTCTTGTGCACCCAAAATCAATGCTTCCTTATCTTTTAATTCTGGTGTCGAAAATCGTTCAGCATTAGTTAAAGTTTGCTTCCGTTCATACCGATCCTTTGGTAATTTATTTAAGTTAACCTTGGTAACTTCAATATAATAGCCAAAAACATGATTATAACCAATCTTTAAATTATTAATCCCTGTTGCTTGACGCTCTTTTTGCTGTAACTCTGCAATCCACCGCTTACCATTATTCATGGCGTCACGGTACTGATCCAGCTGCTGATTATATTGGTCCTTAATTACACCACCATCAGTCACAGAAATTGGTGGGTCATCATTAATAGCTTGGTCAATTAGTCCTGCAATATCTTCAAGCGGATCTAACTGATTTACTAATTTATCAAATACTGGCGAGTCAATGGTCTCCAAAACATACTTAATTTTGGGAACCTGTTGTAATGAGGTCTTTAACTGAATCAAATCACGTCCATTAACGCTTCCATAGGCGACCCGCCCCGCCAAACGCTCCAAGTCATAAACCTTAATCAGTTCTTCTTGAAGATTTTGCCGCTCAAAATAATTGTCTAACAAAACTTGAACCTTGTCTTGACGTTCTTCAATTTTTTGCTGATCAATTAAGGGGCGGTCAAGCCACCGTTTTAGTAGTCGACTCCCCATTGCAGTTTTGGTTTCATCTAACAACCAAACCAACGTCCCCTGACGTTTACCACTTCGTAGATTCGTCATCAATTCCAAATTAGTTTTGGAATAATGATCAATTTTCATAAATGAACTTGGTTGATAAGACTGGGCTATCTGCAGATGAGCCAATGAACGCTTTTGCGTAGTCAAAAGGTAGGAAACCAAAATTGAGACCACATGCTGTTGCGGTTGAGTAGTCAGGTCTTGGGTTAAATAACTAACTTCAGATTTTTGGGATAATTTTGGCTGACTAGAAATTAAAATATTGCGTTTGTTCAATTCATTAATTATAGTTTGCGAAAGTGGTTCTAAATGAACAACCTCACGTGTTTGGAGATTAATCAGTTCATTGATTAACTCAGTTTCCTGATGAAAAGTGGTGGTTTTCAGTTCGCCAGTGGATAGATCTGCGTATGCTAAGCAATAATTATTTTCTTCCTGATAAATTGCGGTTAAATAATTATTGTTCTGTGCTTGATCCCCCTTGAGATCCATTTGGGTACCAGGAGTTACTAGCCGAGTTACCGCACGCTTCACCATTCCCTTAGCCTTTTTGGGATCCTCCATTTGCTCACAGATTGCAACTTTATAGCCCTTATCAATTAAAATATCAATATAATTTTCGACTGCGCGGTGGGGAACTCCGCACATTGGAATTGGATTCTTGGCACTATGGCTCCGACTAGTTAAAGTTAATTCAAGCAGTTGTGCTCCTTTAACGGCATCATCGTTGAATAATTCATAAAAATCGCCTAACCGATAGAACAAAAAGGCATCCGGATATTGATCCTTAACCTTTTGGTACTGTTCCATCATTGGTGTTAACTTTTTGGCCAACCTATTCACTCCTCGTTTCATAATTCAACTATCATTATTCATTCTAAACGAAAAAGGCCGGGTTTAACATCCCAGCCTCATCTTTATTTAGCGTAATCAACAGCGCGAACTTCCCGAATCACCGTTACTTTAATGTGACCAGGATACTCTAGCTGATCCTCAATTTCATGTTTGATATCGTGCGAAAGTGCCGCTGCTTGATTATCAGAGACTTTCTTCGGCTTAACAATAACACGAACTTCCCGACCAGCCTGAATGGCATAACTATGATCAACACCCTTGTGGTGATTGGCAATTGATTCAAGCTGCTTTAAGCGCTGAATGTATTCTTCCAGTGATTCGCTTCGAGCTCCTGGACGAGCACCCGAAATTGCGTCCGCTGCCTGAACTAAAACAGCAATTGTTGATGTTGCTGGGACATCGCCATGGTGGGAAGCAATCGTATTAATAACCACAGGATTTTCCTTATACTTACGCGTCAGTTCTACCCCTAGCTCAACGTGTGAACCGTCAACTTCATGGTCAATTGCTTTTCCAATATCATGCAATAATCCAGCTCGCTTTGCTAAAGTAGTATCTTCACCTAATTCTGCTGCCATAATTTCAGTCAACTTAGCAACCTCAATTGAGTGTTGAAGAACATTCTGACCATAACTTGTTCGATATTTCATCCGTCCAACTGTCTTGATTAGATCCGGATGCATACTATGAATCCCCAAGTCAAAAATGGTCTCTTCACCCACTTCTCGCAATTGGGCATCCATATCATTACGTGCCTTTTCAACTGCTTCTTCAATCCGTGCAGGATGAATTCGTCCATCTTGGATTAATCGTTCTAGAGCCATTTTAGCAATTTCTCGACGGACTGGATCAAAACCACTTAGCACAACAGCTTCAGGTGTATCATCAATAATTAAATCAATCCCAGTTAATGTTTCAAGGGTTCGAATATTCCGGCCTTCTCGACCAATAATTCTACCCTTCATATCATCATTTGGTAAATTAACTACAGAAACTGTTGCTTCTGAAACCATGTCAGCACTACTCCGTTGAATAGCACTTACAATTAAATCTTTGGCCTTTTTTTCAGCCGTTAATTGTGCATCTTCTTCGCTTTCTCGGATCATTCGGTCTCGTTCTACAGCTAGCTCTTCCTTTAACTTTTCCAGTAAGAGTTTTTTAGCCTGATCCTCACTTAATCCTGCAACTTCTTGTAACTTCTGCGCTTGTTGCTTGATTAAACTTGCCACTTGTTCATGATCTTTTTGAATTTGTTCACGTTTAACATCTAATTTAGACTCTCGAGAACTAATTACATTTTCACGATCTTCTAAGGCGCTATCTTTTCTGTCTAATGTGTTTTCCCGTTGGATCAAGCGTTCTTCTTGTTTTTGAACCTCTTGACGACGTTCCTGTAGATCTTGTTCTACGCTTTCACGATAACGGTGACTTTCATCTTTTGCTTCGAGAACTGCTTCCTTTTTTGCAGTAGCCGCTTCTTTCTTTGCAGACGAAATGATTTCCTTAGCATTATTTTTAGCTTGTTCAATTTGTCGTTCAACGATGAACTTTCGAATGAAGTAGCCAAAAACACAAGCAACAATAGCGATGATAGCTGTCAATAATCCCATTACGACACCTCCAAATCAACTATTGAGTTGTGATTAAATTAATCAAATTATAATTGTCGTGTAAAAAACACGTACAGATTTAATTTTAATCGTTGTCGAAAGGGGTGTCAATAAATCGTTCTACAACAAACAAAAATAGAGTAAGAAAACAATAATTTAATTTCTTACTCATATGAAAAAGCAATTATTTTTCTGAAGCTTCTTCGATTGTTTCTTGAGTGTTCGTTTGATCTTGACCAGCTGACTCAACTTTCGCTTTCTCATCTTCACTTATTGGCATGTTATACGCCTCACGCACTTTAATCATTAATTCCTGCATGTGTTCTGGATGATCACTAAGCCACTTCTTAGCATTTTCACGTCCTTGACCAATCCGTTCCGTACCATACGAATACCAAGCACCGCTCTTCTTAACAAGATTTTTCTCTGCAGCCATATCAAGTAATTCACCGGTCTTTGAAATCCCGGTACCATACATAATATCTACTTCTGCACGTTTGAAAGGCGGCGCAACCTTATTCTTAACAACCTTAATCTTTGTCCGATTA
The DNA here is from genome assembly GCF_934202705.1 of uncultured Limosilactobacillus sp. GTDB lineage: Bacteria > Bacillota > Bacilli > Lactobacillales > Lactobacillaceae > Limosilactobacillus. The sequence continues at coordinate 137,470 of NZ_CAKPYE010000004.1, read as the reverse complement.
CCAATTACTTCTTTGCCATCCTTTAACTGTTCGCCTCGTCGAATTTCTAATCGAATCGTTGAATAGAATTTCAAAGCTCGACCACCAGGCGTCGTTTCGGGATTACCAAACATTACTCCTACCTTTTCACGAATTTGATTAATGAAAATAGCAATAGTTTTAGTCTTGTTGATTTCTCCAGAAAGCTTCCGTAATGCTTGTGACATTAACCGAGCCTGCAAACCAACGTGGGTGTCTCCCATTTCGCCTTCAATTTCAGCCCGTGGTACTAATGCTGCGACTGAATCAACCACGACAATGTCGACTGCTCCGCTTGCAATCAGCGCATCAGCAATCTCCAAACCTTGCTCACCAGTATCCGGCTGTGACAGCAAAAGATTATCAATATCAACACCTAATGCCTCTGCATACTGTGGATCTAATGCATTTTCTGCATCAATATAGGCCGCTGTGCCCCCACGCTTTTGTACTTCAGCCACTGCATGCAAGGCCACCGTAGTTTTACCAGAACTTTCTGGCCCATACATTTCAATAATTCGACCGCGTGGGTAACCACCAATTCCTAAGGCGTCATCAATTGCTAGCGAACCGCTAGATACGGAAGCAATCTTTGTATCAGCAGCATCGCCCATTCGCATGATTGAACCCTTACCAAAATTTTTTTCAATTTTTTTGAGAGCATTATCCAATGCCGTTTTTCTTTGATCTGCCATTATTTTCCTCCTTAACAGGATCCTGATTTAATAATATCAGCTTTTTGTTAAAACACAAGCAATTTTACGAACCAATGTTCGAATTAGTTGTTGGTCCTTAATAAGTGTTCAATTGCAAGTAATCCAAGCTGAACACTTTGGTGTCGAATTGCTTGACGGCCCATTTGCTGGGACAAATGAAGCTGTTTTGTAATAATTTGATGACCATCATCAATACCAAGCCAAACTTCTCCAACTGGATGCCCTTCTAATTCATCTGGACCAGCAACTCCTGTTAAACCAATTCCTAGATCAGCTCCTGTTAACTGACGGGAATGTTGTGCCATTGCTCCAGCGACTGCGCCGCTAACAACACTATTTTGTTGAATTACTTGTTCCGGAATTGATAATAGTTTAGTTTTCATTTCAGTTGCATAAGTAACAAAACCACCGTCAAAAACTTGTGAAGCTCCCGGGACCGAACAAATTGTCGACTGAAATAGGCCCGCCGTTAGACTTTCGGCTGCTGTGAGCGTCAACCCTTTTTTCTTCAGGTGTTTAACTACTTGCCCAGCCAGTGTAACGCCTTCACCAGTTCCAAAGTAGTAATCGCTTAATTGTTCAATAATTTGGGTCTCCGCATAATCTAGTAACTGCTGACTTTCTTTAATAGAATGATCAAAAACCGTTAAGCGGACTTGTGTTTCATCTGGTTGAACATACGAAGTCGCAATTACCGCGGTATCGTGCTCTAAGATTTTATGAATATCATCCATGAGCGTTGATTCAGGATACCCAACAAAGTGTAAAAGCCGATTCATAATCGTTCGTCCATTACTCAGTCGCTTTAATTGCGGCATAAGTGATTGTTTAACCATCGCCTGAAACTCACGTGGCGGACCAGGCAACACAACATAAGTATGTCCCGACCGTTCAATCATACTCCCGAGAGCGAGACCCACAGGATTTGCCAATTCTTGACCTCCGTCTAGGTAATAGGCCTGCCTAACATTATCATGAGTAAAGTCTATCCCACGGTGTTTAAAGTCAGCTTGTACTGTTTGCCAATATTTTTTATCCAATCCTAATTTAGTCCCAACTGCTTTTGCAACGCTTTCCATCGTCACGTCATCTGCCGTCGGTCCTAAGCCACCACAAATAAAAATCAAATCTGCACGTTGTTTTGCTTGATTAATTGCGGTCACAATTCGAGATTGTTGATCATCAATTGTCGTTTGCCAAAAACAATTAATATCTAATTCTCGTAGTTGGTTTGCTAAGAAACGTGCATTCGTATTGGTAATTTCACCTAAAGTTAATTCCGTCCCCACCGAAATAATCTCTGCATTCATTATTAACCTCCTATTTATAGATAACGAAAAAAGACCGTGAAATTATTAAATTTCAACAGTCTTTTTTATTACTTGAATCCATCGGCAAACACGCCACGACCTTGAATGAAATAATCTGCTCCTGAATAAACAGTAAAGAATAAGCAAATATACAACATAATTTCACCAAATGGTATTTGCCAGATTGCAAAAATCGCATTATGCAACAACAAGAAAATGATCGCAATAAATTGTGTCGTGGTTTTAATTTTTCCAGGCATTTTTGCCGCCAAGACCTGACCATTTTGTTCAACAATCAATAATCGTAAACCAGTAACTGATAATTCACGCCAGATGATAATGCACGTAACCCAGGCCGGTACTGCATGGTTAGCAGTCAATACAATAAATGCAGTCATCACTAACAGCTTATCGGCTAATGGGTCCGTAAATTTACCAAAATTCGTTACTAGATGATCGCGACGAGCAATCCGCCCATCCAGGTTATCCGTAATCGTTGCCGCAATAAACAAAACTGTTGCAATTACTTGTGTAACCGGCACTGTTGCCCCAAGAAAGGTCACACTTCCCAACGTAAATGGCACCACCATCAGAATTAAGAAAAATGGGATAATAATTAACCTGATAATGGTTAATTTATTCGGTAAGTTCAAAACAATTCCTCCTCATTATTGTCGACTGGATTGTTGGGATGTGGTTGTTTGTCGCGTTACAGTCCCATTACTTCTTTGAGTTGTAGTTTGTCCTGTTCGACTGGTCTGTGTAGCTGTCCTGGTTTGACTATTACTCATTCGTGAATCATTGACAACACTAGAACTACTTGAATGATTGGTTTGGCTGCCTAACAGAATTGTAACAACCCGCGTGGCTGGATACCGATTATGATTGGTAATATCAAGGGTTTGGTTACCAAATTTAATTTTGGTTACTCGAGCATTGCCGATCCGAATCGTAATACTTCGCGCATTCTTAGCTAAGGCTACGGTTTGTTTATTGTTTGTCCCCATTGTTCGGCTTAACCGTGTAGTCCCGTCAACAATCACACTATTGGTAGAGGTACCGGTTGTTGTAATTTGTAAATTAGTTGCCTTAGAAAGCGCCTTGGTTGAACGATACGCCACTGCATTAGCAGTTCGCGAACTTTCTGTTAGCTTAATTTCTTGATCCTTTTTAGATGACTTTTTAAAACTAGATGTGGTCTTCTTTTTACTGGACTCACCAGAGACTGATACAGAACTACTATCAATTTTCGATGAGTCACGGTGATTACGAGCAATCGCTGTCACCCAAATAGCCGCCAAAATTACCAATACAATAACACTGATAATAATGGTTGGTAGATATTTGCGTAATCCATCGATCCGCGCTACTGCGTTCCGACGATTGCCACTACGCCGCGGTTCCACAGCTTCATTCAGATGTTCAGAATAATCCGCCGTTTTAGTTTTAGGTAAATAATCATCATATTCCTTTAATAAGTCATTACCGTTTAAACCAACCGTATTGGCGTACTGCTTAATAAATGCCCGTACGTAAAAATCACCAGGTAATTCGTCAAAATTTTCATCTTCAATCGCAATTAAATAACGTTTTTGAATTTTAGTAGCTTGTTGAAGATCATCCAGAGTAAAACCATTTGCAACTCGGGCATCCTTCAGTTTTTTTCCAATATTGAGCTTTTGTTCTTGTTCTTCACTCATTGTAAAGTCCCTCACCCTTCTTTATTAAACCAGAACCTAGTATAGCATACTTCAACCACTTTAAATTCTAAGAATCTTTTACATCTTTAATGGATAGATTGCAAAATTTGTCCAACATTGTGGTTCAATAAACTCCCGACAACTACGGTAAAGGTCGGGTAATTCAATCGATTTCAGCAATTCAATCTCATCAAAAATATTTAGGTTGCCAAACAGGGAAGATGAATAACGGTTCGCAATTAATTCTGGAGAATTTAAGCTCATAATTAATCTCCCGAGCGCCCCCCGTTTGGTATCCATAAATTCTTCCTTCATTTGATCCAAATTATTAATTGCTGATTGCAATATTGACTGAATTTCGTCAAAGAAACGGTGTGGGTCATCGGTATCAGTACTAATTGTTGCAAAGTGAAAACCACGTTCCATTTCAAAACTAAACCCAAAAGAATCGTCAACCACTTGCTGTTGATATAATCGCAAGTAATTTGCAGTCGTATCATCAAAGAGCATTTCTAACATCAATTCACATGCTAATTTATAGCGCAATCGAACTAGATGATCACTAAATTCTTGTAAACCGCGAATGGCAACCATTGCCTTAGCTCGTTGAACGGGCATTCGGATAAAGCTACTTGTTATTACATCCCGACCACGAGGATCGCTAATAATAGGAGCTCGTTGGATTGGCTGGCTAATTTCTTGATGTTCGTGCTGACTTTTTAAGATTGTTGACATCGTTTCTTCGATATCAAGTTTACCTACGACTACTAAACGAAGGTTTGATGGCTGATAAAAAGTCTGATAACAACGCATCAACAAATCAGGCGTAATTTTGGCAATGCTTTGTTCCGTCCCCGCGATATCAATACTCATCGGGTCTTTTGGAAAGAGATTAGCAAGTGCTCCAGTATACAATCGCGAATCAGGGCTATCATTATACATCCGAATTTCCTGACCAATAATTCCTTGCTCTTTAGCAACTCCAGTAGCGGAAAAGTATGGCGACTGAACAAAATCTAATAAAGTCGCTAAATTCTTTTGAACATTTTGTGTGGTAGAAAATTGGTAACTCGTTTGTGTATAGCTGGTAAAAGCATTTGAATCGGCACCTAATTCACCAAATAAATCAAACGCATCATGATCTGCCTTCTCAAATAATTTGTGTTCCAAAAAATGGGCAATGCCATCAGGAACCCGTTCCATTTTATGACGATCTAATGCAATAAAACGATTGTCAACCGAACCATAGTCTGTTGTTAAAATTCCATATGTCTTTTTAAAACCTAATCGCGGAATCAATGTCACATCCAGACCATTTGTGAGCCGTTCATGGTAAACAATTTGGCTAAACTGATCATAAATCTTTTTTCTCACAACTCTATCCCCGATCCAAATAATAAATTGCTTGTAAGTTTAGTTGTTGAGCGGCTTCACTAACCTGCTGCCGACTTACCGATTGAATCTGTTCAACCGGATTAGTCGGCAATGTCATCCCAGCAAGTGAACTGACTAGAGCCTGCCCAATCAAGTGATTTGGGCTGTCTTGAGCAGTCAGATACCCATTCACAATATTTTTACGCACCTGTTCTAAGTCATGGTTATTAATCTGGCCATCTTGGATCGTCTGTAATTGTTGAGTAATTAGTGACTGTGTTCTTTGGTGGTCTTTACCGTCAATTCCCGACTGAACAAATAAATAACCAGCAAATGGTCGGTAACCGCTTGAAGCGTAATAGGCAAGACTCGCTTTTTCCCGAACATTTTTAAAGAGTAATGAATATGGTCCAGCACCAAACAAACCGTTCATTACTATCGCTGGATAGTATGCACGATCCAAATAATAAATTGGGACCGAATAGGCTAAATTTAGTTTGGCTTGTTGAATGTCATCATGTTCATGGCAAGTTCGAACGTTAGCAGACGACTGTTGCTGATAAAAAATCTTTTGTTCTAATGAAGGTCGAGCCTTAAATGGCCAGTTCTGAAGCTGTTGAGTAATTTCATCCGGACTAACGTTTCCTTCGATAATAATATCTACCTGGTCGTGAGTTATCATTTGGCGGTATGCGACCATCAATTGCTCACTGGTTACATTAGTAATGAGTTCTGCCGACCCAGTACTGGGAATTCTCATCGCCGAACCATTAACAAAGTAAAGTTCTAAAAGTCGTTTAGCTGCTAAATACTGTTTATCATCTTCCCACGAAGTTAATGTTGCTGCTAAATTATTTCTTTGCAGTTGCCAACTTTCTGGTGAAAGTTGACCTTGACTCACTAATGGATTAAAGATCAACTCACGCATAAACTTCAGCGCCTCACTAATCTTCATTGCGGGGGTGATCGTTTGATTCACACATGATAAACTAATTCGGACATTATGGGTTGTCCCCATTCTAGTAACATAGCCGTCCAATTCTGCCCCATACATTTTTGCTAATTGCCGCGCCATTGCAGTTTGGTTAGGGTATGACTGGGACGCATTGACCAATAAATTCACTAAAACATTTCGTACTGCACTGTTTGTCAACGTTTGCTTCGTCGCAAAATTTACCATTATTTTCGTAGTAGTATATTTGGTTGTCGGAATAATGGTCAAATAAACACCATTTACTAATTTAATTCGCATTTTTCGTTCCTTTGGTTTCAATCAATGTAACCAATATCATACGCACTTTTACGCTAAAACACAAGAAACTAGCCTTGTATAACAAAAAGGCTGGATTACTCCAGCCTTTTGATTAATTGATTGGTCCTAAATAATTACTATCTTTACCAAACCACTTTTCATTAATTTTGCGTAACTCACCATTCTTTTGCAGTCTGCCCAGTCCTTCGTTAACTTTACGACGGAGTGTTCGATCACCCTTCCGCATTCCCACAGCAAACTTATCAGCGGGCATTTTTGAACTACTATAAGTCACATATGCCTTCTGGTTTGGCTGGTGTTGAATATAGTAGTCCGCGTAAACTTCATCCATTAATATTCCCTGAATTCGGTTGGCATTGAGATCAATAAATGCATTCGGAAATGTATCATATAAAACCGGTTTGTGCCCTTTAATCCGATCCTTAAGTAATTTCGGATATTCATCTAACATCGTCATGCCTGTTGATCCATTTTGCACTCCAAGCGTCTTGCCAGTCATTCCTTGAAAGCCATTAATATGATCACGCTTTTTCGTCACTAAAATTTGTTTATTGAGTAAGTAAACTCGACTAAAAGCAACCTTTTTTTGACGTTGTGGGGTTACAGAATAACCATTCCATAGTAAATCAATCGTTCCATTCTTTAATTCTGTTTCTTTCATTGACCAGTCGATTGTTTGGAAGTCAACCTTTAGTCCATATTGTTTAAATACCGCTCGTGCAAGATCAACATCATAACCAACTAATTTACCGTTTTTCTTCCGGAAACCCATTGGAACAAAACTATCGTCCACCCCGATAATGACTTTATGGCGTCGCTCAATTCGTGACCAAGTATCTTGTTGATTAGCCCGTGTGGTAACACTTTCGCAACCACTGAGAAAAATGAGTGAAAGAAGCAAACACAGGATTAATTGCCATCCTTGACGTTTCTTCATATTTATCCCCCCTCACTCTAATTTTGCTGGTCCAGTGCCTGGACAGTTAACATCTTATCAGCAATTTTTTGCGCAAATTCCATATCGTGAGTAACTACTAATTGAGTCACCCCTTGTGCCTTTAACGATAAAATTAGGTTTGCCACCTCATCCCGCAAATTCGGGTCTAGCGCACTAGTTGGCTCATCATAACAGAGAATTTTTGGTTGCATTGCTAATGCGCGTGCAATTGCCACTCGTTGTTTTTGACCACCAGATAATTGGTATGGATATAATTGCTCCTTGTTTTTTAAACCTAATTGGTTCAGTAATTCCAGTACTTTCGCCTTAGCAGTTTTACGATCTTGTTTTAAAACAAGTGTCGGTGCCAACGTCAAGTTTTCTAATACTGATAAGTGTGGAAATAGGTTGAAATCCTGAAAAACAACTCCCATAACATTATCGGCACTCGTTAAATCCTCAGGATTAAACTCTTTACCATCAATCGTGAACTGACCGTCATCAGCGGTTTCCAAGCCAGTAATACATCTTAATAAGGTAGTTTTCCCTGCTCCAGAAGGTCCAACAATTGTTAAAATATTGCCATCTTCAACGGTAAAACTAACATTATCAAGAATTTTACGTCCGCCAAAGCTCTTTTTTAAGTTTATAACTTTTAACATTTTTAAAACCTCCTTTAATTACTTGTAGTAAGAATAACGTTGTTCCACTTTGTGTAAAACATAAGTACAAATTCCCACCATTAGTAGGTAAATAATACCAACTAAAACTAATGGAACTAAGGTAACATCACGGGAGGTAGCAACATTTCCGGCCCGGAGCAAGTCCCCTAAACCGATGACATAAACTAAGGAGGAGTCCTTAACTAAGTTCACAACTTCGTTTCCAATTGATGGAATCACAATTTTAACCACCTGTGGAATTACAATTTTGCGAACTGTTTGCCAGTAACTCAGTCCCAATACACGCGCGCCTTCGTACTGGCCCTCGTCAATCGACTGAAGACCACCACGGAAGATTTCAGCAAAATAAGCAGCATAATTTAAAATAAACGCTATTAGTGCAGCATCAAACCGTTGAAAAACAATTCCAATAATTGGCAATCCATAAAATACAAAAATCAATTGTAGTAGCAATGGTGTTCCCCGCATTAGCCAAACGTAAAATTCTAGAACCCATTTTAAGGGTTTAATTTTTGAGACGAGACCTAAGCTGCAAATAATCCCTAACGGTAATGAACCAATTAAAGTAAGAAAAAATAGCTCAAGGGTCATTCCAGCACCTTGGAATAATGACGGTAAAATTTCAAAAACATATTTTAATGACATAAGCAACCTCCTACTCTCTGTTAAAGCAAAAAAGCGTCCCCCTGGACAAAGTCCAAGGGGACGCTAAACCGTGTTTCCACCCCAATTTATAACTAGCTTACACTAGTTACCTCAATGAGTTCATTTAAACCGAAAAGCCCTCTTACTACTAGACAGTAGTAAGAGGGCTTTTCAGCGGTTCCACCTCATTAATGTTAAATCTTCACAGATTTAACCTCATTAAGTTCAAATAAACTCTGCGCTATAACGGGCTACCCCGTGCTACCTTTCGTTCAGTAGCCAACTCACAGTTGTGATTCGAGTGCTAGTTAATGTTTCCTCTCATCCATCGAAACTTTCTGTAAATAACTAATCACTCTACTAGTCTGTTCTTGGTCTTTAATTTGTTATAAGTATAATAACCATGTTAAATTCAATTGTCAACATTAATATTAAAAAGTTCTCATAATCAAGAACGCTGCGTTGACAGTACATGTTGATACAGTTCATGAATTGGCCAATACAACACCACAAAATAAACTAAATTTAGAGCTAATGTTGGTGCCAGTGTATAAAGCAGAAAACTACCAAATTTAACATGAATGACACCAATTAATAAAAATGCCCAATAATTTAACAATTGAAAGACACAAACATTAATAAAGAAAATCATCAAGGTATTGAAAAAATTTTCATTAAAGAAGTTCGCCAGTAATTTAGTTAACCATACCATTAAAGGGTATAAAACAATAAACAATCCCAAAACTCCGGAATAAAATAGATCGCTTAACACCCCGATTAAAACCGCAAAACCGTATAGCGGAATTTTAATGTTCTCTTCAAAAAAATATGCCAAAACGAGCCATAATAAGACCAGTTGGCTCACCATTGAGTATGGGAAGCTAAAAAATTGATTAGCAAAGACTTTGCTCAGCGACCCATCCAAAAAGAATGCAAGCAACAAACCAATTGGGAATAAGAATCTTAATCGAGATAAACGATACATTTTATTCCCTCCTATGAGTCTAATTCAGCAACTGTTACTATATTAACATCATTAAAATTACCAGCCGGCTTAATATAAATTTTTTGCGCCAGCCCATAGTCATCTTTACCAACTTTGGAAACCCGACCGACATAAAGTCCCTTTGGAGTGATACCACCCATACCACTAGTGACCACCTTGGTTCCTTTTTTGATTTTAGCCTTTGAAGTTACTTGACCCATGATCAAACTATTCGTTTCTGAGTCATAATCAGTAATAATTCCGTTTACCGTTTTGCCACCCTCACCGTTAATTTGAATTGCAAACCGGTTTGCAGATTCACTTGTGTTACTTAACAATTCAACTTTACTATTGGTTTGATTAACTTCCGTGATTCGACCAATTAACCCGCCAGATGACATTACCGGCATGTTCTTCTTAATTCCATTGGTTTGGCCTTTATTGATAACTAATTGTTTCTGCCAGGATGACGGCGTCCGCGACATTACCGCAGCACTAATGGTAGAATAGTCGGTCATTGACTTGCTAACTTTTAATTCCTTCTTTAATTCACGATTTTCTTTAGATAAAGTCTGATCACGAACTTTGGCTTGTGCAAGATCAGATACCTGTTCTTTCAACTTTTGGTTTTCAGAATAGGTATTTAAAAGTTCGGTGAATGACTGAACACCATGTTCAGCGGCATTAACCGGGTACGCAATTACCCCATCAACAATCCCGATAATATCATTTCCAAATTGTTGAATTAGTGGTGGTGTTTGACGACGGTTCCGAATAGCCACTGATCCACCCATTAATCCGAATGCAAGCACCAGCACTACAACAATAAAGACAAGGCGCCGGTTGGAAAAAAACTTTCGCATTCCTAAAATCCTCCTCCCAATTAAGAAAAGTGAAGCGGAGCTTGACAAAACACATCGTTTTGCGACTCACTCCGCCCACCTGGATAGTTATTCCTTAATTGGTTTATTTGAATTACTTTTTCTTCTTCATCACATCAATGCTCTTTAGGGATTCACCAGTCCCAATAGCAACACAATCCAATGGATCGTTAGCAATAAAGACTGGAACTTTAGTTGCATCCGCAATGACATCTGGTAAATGCTTCAACAGTGAACCACCACCAGTTAAAACAATCCCATGATCAATAACATCGGCAGCAATTTCAGGTGAGGTCTCTTCCAAAGTCGACTTAATTGCATCGATTATTTCAGCTACAACATCCTGAAGGGCACCAGAAAGTTCTTCAGCTGTTACTTCCATCGTTTTTGGTAATCCAGTTACGAGATCTCGACCACGAACCTCTGAACTTTCCATATCTTTTGCAGCCTCCGGAGAAGCCGAACCAATGTCCCACTTCAACTTTTCGGCTGTTCGTTCACCAATCAATAGGTTCTTATTCTGACGAATAAATTGAATGATGGCATCATTCATTTTATCACCAGCCATCCGAATCGAACGACTGGAAACAATCCCACCAAGTGAGATAGTAGCAACATCAGTAGTTCCACCACCAATGTCTACAACCATACTCCCAGTCGGATCCATTACTGGTAAACCAGCACCAATTGCAGCTGCAAATGGCTCTTCAATTACATATGCATCCCTTGCACCAGCAACACGCGTTGCATCAATCACTGCCCGTTTTTCAACTTCAGTAATTCCGCTAGGTACACAAACCATGACATATGGTTTCCCTGAGTTTCCGCCCAGTGCTTTTTCCATATAGTATTTCATCATTGCAACAGTAGTGTCATAATCAGCAATGACTCCATCCTTCATTGGGCGAATTGCAACAATGCTAGCAGGAGTCCTTCCAATCATATCACGGGCGGCTTCACCAACCGAAATCACTTCGCCAGACTTCTTGTTCCGCGCCACAACGGATGGTTCACGTAAAACGATTCCCTTTCCTTCAATGTAAACAATTGTATTGGCAGTTCCTAAATCAATACCAATATTTTTGGTTCCAATTCCTAATGGCAATCTATGTCGTCCCTTCATTTTTGGTTTCCAATATCTTTTTATTATAGAACAGCAGTATTATACCATAGCCGTTCCGCAGATTAACAGTCACAATATACTACACTCAGCTTAAAAAAACCATTCTTTTATAAACATTTTAAGATAATTAAAGGTCTTCGATATTTTCCCGCCAACTATAATAATTGCCATGGCCAATCACCAAAAAATCAATTAGTTGAATTCCAATTAGGTTCCCTGCACGCTCCAACCGTTGGCACATCATTAGATCGTTATCTGACGGCTCAGTACCTCCGCTAGGATGGTTATGTACAATAATTACTCCTGATGCACAATTTTTTAATGCGTAACGATAAATCTGATCAGGATACAAACTACACTGACTTCGTCCACCGATAAATAACTGACGTCGTGCAATGATCTCATTATGCACATCCGTACAGAGGACCGTTACACTTTCTTGACTATCACCAGCGCATTCTTCCACAAAATTTCTACCAACCAGGGTACTTGAGTAGGCGTGCCCATAAATATTACGAGGACTTTTAACAATTACTTCTCCCAATTGAATAGCAAACAAAAATTTAATCATTTCTGGATAATTACTCTTGAAATATTGTAATTCATTTTTGCCTAACTGACGAAAGTCAGTCGGAGTCGGAATTTTTTCTAGTATCTCTGCTGCTAACTTTGGCTGATCAGTAAAATATCCCCGTACTAATTGTTGATAACTGTTAATCGGATCTTCTAAAAACATCAAATCTCTCCCTTCACTTTTTATATACGGAGGAGATTAATGAAATTATTTTTCATCTAACATTAAATGACGAACATCTGAGATGAAATAAAGCGAGCCGGTGATTAAAACTACATCATCCGTAGAAATTTCTGTCGTGATGTAAGCTAATGCTTGTTGCCAATCTCTCACCACTTGAATGGGATAGTAACTTGGAATCGTTTGAACAATTGAACTTAGGTCAGCACTCGGCCGATTAGCAGACGGGCCTGCAAAAGAAGTCACCGTGATATGGACATTACTTAGGCTTGCCAGCTCACCAAGCATCAAATCATATTGTTTATCTGCTAAGATTGCTACTAATACGTAAACTTGATGGCTTCTCAAATCATTTCTAATTGTTTCTACCAACGCCTGCATTCCAGGTAAATTATGTGCTCCGTCTAAAATCACCAAAGGTTCTTCGTTCACCAATTCCATTCGGCCCGGCCACTTAGTGTTATGAAGTGCCACCCTGATTTCTCGTAGATCTAAATTTAACCCCTGCTCTTGCATAAAGAGCTGCACAATTGTTAACGCTACTCCGCAATTAACCCTTTGATAATCACCAGCCAAAGATAAGCGATACCGCTCACGATGTAATTGTAGCCCGGTGTACATAATTTCAGGATAGATTCCGTGCAGAACTTCCAGTTCGCTTTGAAAATTTCGACCCAGTTGATAAAGAAGGCTATGGTGTTCCGCTGCTGTTCTCTGAATTACCTGTTGCGCCTCAGTCGGTAAATTGCCCACTACTACTGGTACTCCGTCTTTAATAATTCCAGCCTTATGTTGAGCAATTTCTGCTAACGTTGATCCTAAATACTTCATATGATCATAACCAACCGTTACGATTGCGATCACAGCAGGATTTTCAATTACATTAGTCGAATCATAAGTTCCCCCAATACCGACCTCCAAAATAACAACATCTAAGTTATGATCAGCAAAATAACAAAACATGATTGCTGTATCAATTTCAAATTCTGTCGGTCCGCCCTCGGGCAATTCCTGATCTAGTTCATTAACAACCGGTTCAACTCGTTGAGTATAGTGTACTAAGTCCTGGTCGCTAATGGGGTGCCCATTAATAGCAATTCGTTCATTAAAACGGGTAATAAATGGTGATGTAAAAGAGCCCACTGTTAACCCCTGATCCATCAGCATTTGTCTGGTCATTGCTACCACTGACCCTTTCCCATTGGTCCCAGTAATGTGAATATAGTGTTGTCCGCGTTCAGGATTGCCGAGACGGTTTAAAAATAAGCGCATTCGATCAAGAGTTGGTTTTTTCTTAAACCGCGGTCGTTCATGAATGAAAGTTAACGCTTCCTGGTAAGTTTCAACTGCCATTTTTTTGCTCCTTTTGGTCCAAAAAAGAGGCTGGAAAGAACTCTGCTTCCTTCAGCCTCAATTCAATTACGCATTTTCTAACGATGTAAGCCGCTCTTGAGCAGCATTTAGTTTTTGCTGCCATTCATCGGCTTTCTTGCGTTCTTCATTAACAACCTTTTCTGGTGCATTTTGCACAAATTTATCGTTGCCCAGTTTCTTGGCTGATCGCTCAACCTCCTTCTGTAACTTGGCAATTTCATCCTGAATCTTGGCCTTTTCTTCATCAAGATCTACCAACTCTGCCATTGGAATGTACACAGTGGCACCCGCTAAAATACCACTCATAGCCAATTTTGGCGCCGTTACTGCTGTCGAAATTGTTAATTTTGCAGGATGGCAGAAACGTTGAATATAGTCTTCGTTATCTTTAAAAATATTCCCTAATTCGTTAGTATCGACCTTAATTAACATATTAACCGGCTTTGATAATGGTGCTCCAGCATCATTTCGAATTGTCCGCACGGCTTTAATTAAATCAATTAGGTCCCCCATCTGTTCCACTGCACTAGCGTCTGCTAGATTATCGTGGGTCACTGGATAGGAACTAACCATAATGGATTCGCCATCATGTGGCATTGACAACCACAATTGTTCAGTAACAAATGGCATGATTGGGTGAATTAATTTCAAAGTTTGATCTAAAACATAGCCTAAAATGTTCTTGGTATCATTCTTTTCTTCATCAGTACCGTTCGTTAACTTTTCCTTGGACATTTCAATGTACCAATCACAGAAATCATTCCAAATAAAATTATAGAGAGCCCGGCCGGCTTCACCAAATTCAAACTTTTCAAATTGGTCATTAACCTGTTTAATCGTGGCGTTTAACTTCGCTAAAATCCAGCGATCTGCTAAATCCCATTTATCCTGAGCTGGTAGTTGCGGGGCATGATCCATCCCATCGAGGTTCATAATAACATAACGACTGGCATTCCAAATCTTATTAATGAAATTCCACGCTGCATCCATTTTCTTATATGAGAAACGAATGTCTTGACCAGGTGTCGAACCGGTTACCAAGAACCAACGCAAAGCGTCAACTCCATATTTAGCAATCACATCCATTGGGTCAATTCCGTTCCCCAACGATTTACTCATCTTTCGCCCTTGTTCATCACGAATAAGGCCATGTAACAAAACGTTGCGGAATGGTGCTTTTCCTGTAAACTCCAGCGACTGAAAAATCATCCGCGATACCCAGAAGAAAATAATGTCATATCCCGTCACTAATGTGCTAGTAGGGAAGTAACGCTTGTAATCAGGTGCATCAGTATCTGGCCAACCCATAGTTGAAAATGGCCACAATGCACTGGAGAACCAGGTGTCTAAAACATCATGATCCTGCTCCCAATTTTCCCCATCTTTTGGCGCTTCCATCCCAACATACATTTCACCAGTTTGCTTGTTATACCATGCTGGAATTCGATGCCCCCACCATAACTGACGGGAGATAACCCAATCGTGAATATTTTCCATCCATTGAGTAAAGGTATTTTCAAAACGACCCGGGATGAAATTAACTCGATCAGCCGTCTTCTGATTCTTTAATGCCGCTTCAGCAAGTGGCTTCATTTTGACGAACCACTGCGTTGATAATCGAGCTTCGACTTGTACTCCGGTCCGTTCTGAATGGCCTACAGAGTGAATAATTGGATCAATTTTAAGCATATAACCTTGGTCTTCAAGATCCTTTACCATGGCTTTCCGCGCTTCAAACCGGTCCATACCTTGGTACTTACCAGCATTTTCGTTCATGGAAGCATCTTCATTCATCGTGTTTAATTCTGGTAAATTGTGACGCTTACCAACTTTAAAGTCGTTGGGATCGTGGGCTGGGGTAATCTTAACCATCCCGGTACCAAAATCAGGAGTTACATAATCATCTGCAATAATCTCAATTTCTCGATCTACTAACGGAACTCGCACATGCTTACCGACGAGTCCTTTATAACGTTCATCATGTGGGTTCACCGCCACTGCCTCGTCACCAAACATTGTTTCTGGTCGCGTCGTAGCAATTTCGATATAGTCTTGCCCATTAAAAGTTGTTCCATCAGTAAATGGGTATTTAACATGGTAAAAGGCACCCTTGTCATCCTTATGGATAACTTCAATGTCTGATAAGGCCGTCCGCGCTTGTGGATCCCAGTTAATAATGTAGGTTCCCCGGTAGATCAAACCCTTGTTGTAAAGGTCAACGAAGACCTTACGAACTGCTTTATTTAATCCTTCATCAAGGGTAAAACGTTCCCGGTCATAGTCCACGGAAATACCCATCTTTGCCCATTGTTGATGAATGATATCAGCATATTCATCTTTCCAGTCCCAAACTTGTTGGACGAACTTTTCCCGGCCGAGATCGTAACGAGAAATCCCTTGCTTACGCAGGCGGGCTTCAACTTTTGCTTGGGTTGCAATTCCAGCGTGGTCCATTCCTGGTAACCACAAAACGTCATATCCCTGCATGCGTTTTTGGCGAATAATCATATCTTGAAGTGTCGTATCCCAAGCATGGCCTAAATGCAGCTTTCCTGTCACGTTCGGCGGTGGAATCACAATTGAATATGGGTGAGCCTTTTGATCACCGCTTGGTTTAAAAAATCCATGATCCTGCCACCAAGCATACCGGCCCTTTTCCACAGCAGTGGGATCATATTTGGTTGACATTGTTTTCGATTGATCTGCCATAATTAAAACTTCCTTTCATGATGGTAACAAAAAAACCCGTCCTAACAATAGGACGAGCTAACTCGCGGTACCACCTAATTTAAGATATTAAATATATCTTCACTCATCATTAGATAACGGGAATGACCCGAGCTAACCTACTTATTCGTTCAATTAGCTTGCTCGCGAGCTACTTCAAAAGATTCAGCTGACCTTCTCACCACTTAGTCATCTCTGTTAATTGAATCTTAAAACCTCTCGGTCACTGCTTTAGTGTTGTTATCATACGCTATTTTAATTCCTAGCGTCAACCCTCTATAGCAACTTTTTAAGTTCAGCTAAAGCGGCATCATAATCTGGTTCATCAGTCAATTCACTAACAATTTGGCGGTAAACGATTTTACCGTCTGCATTAATTACCCAAACAGACCGTGCCAATACTCCTTCATCAGGAATCAATAGGTTCATAGCATAACCAAATGACTGTTCATAATCGGAAACCAATTGCATATTCTGAACACCTTCGGCAGCACACCATTTTTGTTGATCTTCAATCCGGTTGGTAGAAATAGTTAAGAAATTGACCCCAGCAAAGTCATCCATCGTTTGATTGAACTTTTTTGTTTGTAAACTACATACCGGAGTATTAATGTCTGGCACCACACTGAGTAAAGTTGGCTTGCCAAATAGAAACCTCGTCTTTAACTTTTCATTATTCTGGTCAAATAATTTAAAGTGTGGCAGTTCTTCACCCACCATTGGTGGATTACCAACTAATTGACGTTTTTCACCTTTAATTGTGATTTCCATGTTTTGACTCTCCTTTGCTAAACCTTTCAACCTATCTCAAGTATAACAAACTCCTAATCAAGATACGAAAAAATCAGGTATAATTGATTGAAAATTTATGAAAGGAAAATTGTTATTATGTTAATTATTGCAAACTGTTTAATCCTCCTGGTTGGGATTGAACATCTTGGGATTATGTGGGTAGAAATGTTTGGTCAGCCACAACAGCAAGCCAAAGCATTTGATTTGTCCACCAACCTAACCAGTACCCCAGAGGTTCGGATCCTTTTCGCTAACCAGGGAATTTACAATGGCATGCTTGGATTATCACTGCTCTTGACGTATTGGCTATTTACTGGGATCGAACAGGCAACTGCTCAATACCTATTACTGACTTTTGTTGTTGTAGTTGCTCTGTATGGTGGCCTGACCGCGACAAAAAAGATTTGGCTAATTCAATTGCTTCCCGCTGCTTTGGCCATCATCACTCTCATTTTAGCCAGTTAACATTAAAGACGCAGGAACGTTGAAAGAGCGTTCCTGCGCCTTTAATTATTTTACAAGAGTTCAGCAAAAACGTCCTCATTTTGGTTTAAGAATTCATCTCCTGCATGAATCTTAGTCAACTTAATTCCATCAAGAGAACGTTGCATTAATCCGTCAATATCAAGCACTTTTTCGTACTTCTCAGCTCGATCAATCCGTGGCTTCGTCTTCGGCGAAGGCGGTGTGAAAACTGTACAACAATCTTCATATGGCAAGATAGACAAATCATACGTATCAATATCTTCCGCGATTTTAATAATTTCCGTTTTATCGTATGACAAGACCGGACGCAAAACTGGTAAATTAGTTACTGCCTCAATTGTCCGCATACTTTCCATTGTTTGGGAAGCAACTTGACCAAGGGATTCACCATTAAAAATTGCCAATCCCTTCCGCCGCTTAGCGATTTCAACCGCTAATCGCAACATAAACCGACGTTGGATCGTCATTAGGTAACCTTCTGGAACCTTTTCCTTCACGGTCTCCTGAATTTCCGTAAATGGCACCTCAATAAAGTTAATACTTCCACAGTAATGAGCTAACTTACCAGTTAATTCTTTAGCCTTCGCCAGCGCTTGTTCACTAGTATACGGTGGACTATAGAAGTGAACCATTTCCAACGAAACTCCACGTTTAAGCGCAAGGTATGCTGCTACAGGTGAATCAATTCCGCCAGAAAGCATCATCATTCCTTTACCAGCAGTACCAACCGGCAATCCACCTGCGCCCTTGATGACTTCACTGCTCAAATAAATCCCGTCTAAGCGAATGTCAACCCAAACGGTAATGTCTGGATGATGGACATCTACGGTTAATAAATCCCCAAAGTTATCAAGAATATAGCCTCCCAACTCACGATTCATCTGGAAAGTATCCATCTCAAAATGGTGGTCACTTCGTCTGGTTTCAACTTTGAAAGTCGCTGGTTTATTAACTTGATCTGTTAACATCATTTGTGCAGCCTTGCAAACTGCTTGATAATCTTTAGCAACTTTAATCACTGGTGAAAATGTTTGAATCCCAAAAACTTTTTTTAAATGATTCATTACTTGACTACTATCAGCACCATTTAAAATGACGTGAAGTCGATCTGGATTCGGATGGACCTTAACTTCTGGAAACTTATGGAGCGCATCTCGAACGTTAGTCCCTAATCGATCAATAAAGTGACGTTTATTCCGGCCCTTTGTTGAAAGTTCGCCGTAGCGAACCATAATTTCATCGTATTGCATAGCCGCCTCCTAATCTAAAATCTTTTTAAAACCTGCATATATTTCATCAAACACCTGGTTGAACTGTTCTGCTTCTGCGAATGTATTTTGATCTCCCAGACTGACCCGAACAGCACATTCCGCAATTTTTTGCGGGACTCTCATAGCTGATAAAGTACTTGTTTCCGTGTCTTTTTTCGATGAACATGCACTCGTTGTTGAAAGGTAGATTCCACGATTTTCAAAAGCATGAACGACCGTTTCCCCTCGAACACCAACAATTGCAAAACAAAGAATATGGGGAGCAAATCCTTCCTTCTTAGAAAAGATTTTGACGTGATCAAATTCTGTGAGATGTTTCATAATCCGTTGCTTAATTTGTTTTTCTCTTTGGACAGTTTTAGTTTCATGTTCTTTCATCAGTCGAATAGCTTTAGCCATCGCTGCATCACCAGGGGTATTCTCCGTTCCACCACGAAGCCCCTGCTCTTGTCCACCACCATCAATTAGTGGCATTAACTGTCTACCATTCCGTTTATAAACGAACCCTGTCCCTCGCGGAGCATGAAATTTATGTCCTGAAAAAGTTGCAAAGTCAACGCGATCACTAAAGACAACCTCATCAAGGCCCTTCCCGATTGCTTGAACTGCATCAACCATAAAGTGAATCCGCGGATAGTGTTTAAGAATCTCACCAATCTCTTGAATTGGTTGAATTGTCCCAATTTCATTATTGACCGCCATAATTGAAACCATAATTGTATCAGTACGGATCGCCTTTTGAACATCTACCGGATTAACTCGACCTTCTTCATCAACCGGTAAATAAGTTACATCAAAACCCATTTCTTCTAACTGATGCATTGAATTCCGCACGGCGGCATGTTCAACCGAACTAGTAATAATGTGCTTGCCGAATTGACGCTTAGCTAATGCTGTTCCCTTAATGACCCAATTATCGCCTTCACTTCCACCGCTTGTAAAAATAATTTCACTTGGTTGGACACCAAATAAATCAGCAATTTGTCGCCGTGATTGCTGTAACAAATTCCATGATAATTCACCAAGCTCATGTAAACTAGAAGGGTTCCCCCAAATTTTCTGACTAACCGTCGTATAGGTTGCCAAAGCTTCTGAACTAATTTGGGTCGTTGCACTGTTATCAAAATAGATCAAGCTTATTTCCCCTTTTCAATCACAAAATTTCTAATCATCGTTTGATTATAACAGACATTACTTACTAATGATAACTAAAAAGCGATTTCTTCACGTGTTAATGGATATTCACAGGAAGCAACCGCTTTTCATTCACAATTTAGTCTTTCATTTGTTCATAGTAATCTTTTTCTAATCGCTTAAATGATCCAGCTTCTGTTTCTTCTAGCGCCGTACCAATCGTTTCTAATGCTGCTGAATATTCATGACGATCGAACAACGATTGCGCTTTTTGAATACTAGCATCAATCGTTTCATTTGTCGTACTCAACCGATTAGCATATTGGATCATCCGTTCCGTTAACGCTGCACTATCACGTAAATTATCAGTTTTATCATGTAATGTTTCTAAATCTTCTTGAACAATTAATAATTGCTTAGTAATGTCTTCCATATTAATTTGTGGCTGATTCATTGCCGTTGATAACTTACTGATTTCATCACTAACAACAAAGAAATAGTCAAGATAATCCTGTGGAATCCCAGGCAGATTCAAGTTTTCAACCCGACGCTTAGTTGTTCGGATATCCGTTACAAACCGTTGCAATGCTTTTTGAGCACGCTGTTCATCTTCCTGGAGACCAGCAACACCGTCATTAATCGTTTTTTGTTGTTGCTCAATTTCCGACAAGCTTTTTTCAATATCTTGTTGCCGTTGCCATACTTCACTAAAGATCGCCAGATGCTTTTGAAGCATTTTTTGATCGTCCTGACATTGCTTATCAATATCCTTTAGTTGCTCATCTAGTTGGCGGGTATCTGAGATTTCATCATTATTCAATGTGTAGCTATTGCTCAACCGTTGTAGTTCAGTCATCAGTGTTTGATTTTGCTTCTGCGCATGTGCTAAATGAGCCGTCAATTTAGGTTGAGTCTTTTCTACAAATGGCTTAGCATCCAGCTCTTTCTGCATCAACTCATATAGACGATCAATTTCTTGAGTTAATTTTTGATTAGCGTTTTTAACTGGCGCAACATTTAGATTGGTTAGCTTTTTTAACGCCATTTGACGTTCTTTTTCCAATTTTTCAACCTGTTGATCAATATCATCCTCAGTAAAATGATAACCTTGATCCACTAATTGTTGGTATCCGCTTTGTAACTCTTTTAATTGATCAGGAAAAACTGCATACAAGGGACGATAAAGACTTGGAATTTCTTCCATTAAATGTTTGAATGCTGCTGTTCGTTCTTCTAAATCATTAAGCAACTCTTGCGCAGCTTCATGATCCCCCTTGCGAGCAATGTCAGCAAAGTGCTCGTACTTTTTCTCTAAATTAACTAACCGATTCTGTAGTTCATTTTTACTTTCACCATAGTCAAAAGACTTTTCATCCAACGTCCGACCAAATTGATTATATTGTTGACGTAATTCTTTTATGGCATTTTCCTGTGCTTTAACAGCTTGGTCAAGCTGCTGAATCTGGCGTTGCAAATTTTCCTGAACGTTAGTTAATGTGGTGACTAATGAACGCAACTGATTAACTTGCTGATTGGTACTAAATACGCTTGTCCCATGTAAATTAGTTTGAATCGTTTTGACTAGTTTTTGAGCTTCCTGATATGTACCGACAAAATTTTCATCATATTCTTGACGTAATTCTGTAAATTTTTTCAGAGACTCTCCCATTAACCCTTCTAAACGATTCTTTGCTAACTCCTTCGCTAATCTATCAGCATCAAAATTTTGTAATTGGTGATCAAGTTCTTTGACCACTGTATTAATTCGCCGTTGATAAAAAAAGATAATTGCTAACACAATCAACGCAATAATTAAAATACCAACTAAAATTTGCAACATAATTATTAAACCCACCTAAAATCGTAACCAAATTATTTAAAGTTTTCAAAACATTATATCGTTTCAAATTATATCATATAATGAGCATTCTTTTTACAGCTTTTGTTGGTAATCTGGGACCCGTCCATATTTTATCAGCCGTCTTTGCCAAGTTTCCATTGACGACTTCAACTTCAATATAGTATGATATTCGTTGTGTAAAATAATGCAGCAGTAAGGAGCAAGCTCGTCAACATAGTGATGCCAAAATGGTGTTTCTAGTAACCCGGCTGCGAGGGTGAACGATCCAATCACTATGCACGAATGTGACCTTACAATCGGATTATTTTACTCCAACTATAAATATTGGAGGAATTTTTTATGTCACGTTATACAGGTCCAAGTTGGCGTTTATCTCGTCGTCTTGGTGTTTCACTTTCAGGTACTGGTAAGGAATTAGCACGTCGTCCATACGCTCCTGGTGACCATGGTAATGATCGTCGGGGTAGCCTTTCTGAATATGGTACGCAGCTTCGTGAAAAGCAAAAGTTACGTTTCATGTACGGTTTGACTGAACGTCAATTCCGGAACCTTTTCAAACGCGCTGGTAAGATCAATGAAGGTACTCACGGTACTAACTTCATGGTCCTCTTGGAACGTCGTTTGGATAACATGGTTTACCGTTTAGGGTTAGCTACTACTCGTCGTCAAGCACGTCAATTAGTTAACCACGGTCATATTACCGTTGATGGCAAGCGAGTTGACATTCCTTCATATGAAGTATCCGTTGACCAAGTAATCGGCGTTCGTGAAAAGTCCAAAGATTTAGACATTATCAAGAACGCGGTTGAAGCTGTGGTTGCACGTCCTTCATATGTTGAGTTCGATGCTGATAAGCTTGAAGGAAAGCTTGTTCGTCTTCCAGCACGTGAAGATATGAACGCTGATATTGATGAAGCTCTAATCGTTGAATTCTACAACAAGCTTTAATCGTCATATATCCATATCAAAAAGATCGGGATTTCTTCTCGATCTTTTTTGTTACAATAGTTTTAATTAAAAGGAGTAACAATCACATGAATGCAGATCAATCAGATATGAAACAGCGAATTCAAAATGGTATTTATGGTTCTCCTAAAATCAAGCCAGATGAACAACGTCATTATCTAGGCACCTTTCGTGAACGGGTTTGGTTAACAATTAGTGTTGTTGAAGCCAAACAACATGACTGGTCGACAGCACTCCAAAAGGAATTATCACTTCATCCGGATAGTTTAGTGATCATTAACGGTAATTTGGATGACTCATTGACCCGTAATTATCTAACCGTTGCCAGTTCTGCAAATGTCCAATTTACAGTCAAAACTGGTACTGACATTAAGACTGATGATAATGCATTGGCAGTCATTGTTACAGATCATCGGGCAGTTTATCAAACACCCGTAGATGTCGCCCAAAAATATGATAATCTCAAGATTGAACAGCCTAATCACCAGAAACCGCAGCAATCGTTTTTCAGAAAATTATTTCACTTTTAAAAAAGGAGGAAATCTAGTGGAACCATTAGCATATCGAATGCGTCCACGAACAATTGAAGAAATTGTTGGACAACAGCACTTGGTTGGTCCGGGAAAAATCATTTGGCGAATGGTTCAAGCCAAAATGCTTTCTTCAATGATCCTATATGGGCCTCCTGGTACCGGTAAAACTAGCATTGCTAGCGCAATTGCTGGTTCAACCAAATACGCTTTCCGTAAATTAAATGCCGCAACTGATTCTAAAAAAGATCTTCAAGTTGTTGCGGAAGAAGCTAAAATGAGTGGTACCGTCATTCTTCTATTAGACGAAATTCACCGTTTAGATAAAGCCAAGCAAGATTTTCTCCTACCTCACTTAGAAAACGGGCGGATCATTCTCATTGGGGCAACAACCGAAAATCCATATATTAACATTAATCCAGCCATCCGGAGCCGAACACAAATTTTTGAAGTTCATCCACTGACAACCGACGAAATGCGCGTGGCAGTTGAACGAGCACTGAAAGATTCCAAACGTGGCCTAGGCAAGCTCCCGATTAAATTAGATCCAGATGCTGAAACTCAATTATTGAATGCTACTAATGGTGATTTGCGAAGTGCATTAAATGGTTTGGAACTGGCAGCAAAGTCAACAGCATTAAATACTAATGGCGAAATTCACATAACACTGCCTATTATTGAGGAAAGTGTCCAAAAACGTAGTTTGCTGGCTGATAAAAACGGTGATGGTCACTACGATACAGTTTCCGCTTTTCAAAAATCCATCCGTGGCAGTGACGTTGACGCCGCATTGCATTATCTTGCACGGCTGGTTGAATCAGGTGACTTACCAAGTATTGCTCGTCGACTGAGTGTGATTGCATATGAGGACGTTGGTCTAGCCAATCCACCTGCGTGTGAACGGACAATCTTAGCAATCCAAGCTGCGGAACGCTTAGGTTTCCCTGAGGGGCGAATTCCGCTTGCCAATGCTGTCATTGAACTTTGTCTATCACCAAAATCCAACTCCGCCATTACTGCCATCGATGCGGCATTAACCCGCCTTCATCAGGGGCACTATGGCAGTATCCCTAATCATCTTAAAGATGCGCATTATCAGGGTGCCAAAAAACTTGGTCATGGCAATGACTACAAGTATCCCCATAACTATCCAGAAGATTGGGTACAACAGCAATACTTACCTTCCGCAATTAAAAATGACCAGTATTATCATCCCAAACAAAACGGGCGCTTTGAATCAGCCTATGCTAAACAGTATCAAAGGTTGCGAAAAGCGCAAGGGAAACAAGCTTAATTGCACATCGTTTCATATTATGCTACTCTTTAGTTAAGAGGAATCTATTGTGTACGCTTTGTTCATTTCACAGGTTTGCCTTACAACCATTTTGTATCGGGATCAGCGTTAACACAATGGCCAACATGCCCTTTCATTCGGTAGTTGAAAATTGTGCACCAGATCCCACCTGTCTTAACTACAGGTCAACACTGTCGAACAGATAACGGCATAAACGGAGACCTCCGTACATAAAAAAGGTAGCTGAAAATTACATTTTCGGCTACCTTTTTTATTAACTTCCCTCAGCGTTTCTTTACGTATATTACAAATATGGTGTAAAATAATGGTAACAAATGTACAGGAGGTTGTTATCATGGTTGTACAACAATATCGGCGAATTTTAGTTCCGGTTGATGGATCTGAAGAAGCAGAATTAGCTTTCAAAAAATCCGTTGCGGTTGCTAAACGTAACGGTAACGATACTGAGCTTCATTTACTCCACGTTATTGATACTCGAGCTTTCCAAAATATTTCTAGTTTTGATAGTTCAATGGTTGAACAAGTCACTAAGACTGCTAAGAAAACCCTCGACGAATACGTTGATTATGCAAAGAAACAAGGAGTTGCCAAAGTTAGTTACACAATTGAATACGGTGCACCTAAAACTATTATTGCCCGTGATGTTCCACAAAAGCTGAATGCCGACCTCATTATGATTGGTGCGACTGGTCTTAACGCGGTTGAACGAATTTTAATTGGTTCAGTTACTGAATTCGTCACCAGGACTGCCGTTTGTGATGTCATGGTTATCCGGACTGATCTGGATAACAAACCTGTTTCAGTTCCTAAGAAGTAAATTCGTTATTCCCATAATTGAAAGAGGATAGCAAAGTTGATAATAACTTTGCTATCCTCTTTTTTCTATCCAGTTACCCAATCTTCTTCACTAACTCTTGATCATCAGCAGCAATTGCCACATTCCGTGCAATAGTCATTGAATCTTTTGCAGCTTGTCGTTGGCCACCAACGATTTGAGCTTTGGCAATCAAATAATAATAATTATCTAACAAGAAAAATGACTCATTTTCTCGACAAATCTTAATCCCTCGCTGTGCCATTACAATAGCATCTTTCCATTGTTTTAAACTAATATAAAGTTCAGCAATGTTGCGATAAATAACTTGCCACTGCCGTTGACCACCAGTCATTTGTTTTTCATCAATCAAGCTAACCGCTCTTTGAACAAATTTCAGTGCGCGTGCCTGGTTGTTCAATTTCTCATAAGCCATCGCCATGCCAACAGTCGTTAACGCCCAGTAAATGTTTGCGCTCATTGTGGAGAATTGGGTTAAAATCAATTCAAAATTAAAAATCGCATCGTCAATTTGATCTGTTTTCACCTGATACATACCAACTAAGTAATAGTACCGTTGCTTATCAAACTCATTCTCCAGATTCTTTACCTTAATCTTCGCAAGTAATTTCTTTGCTTCTGGAAAGTTCTCATGAACAATCATACCTTCAATTTGATCAAACATCATCGCTAATGAGTTATTATCATCTTCAATAATCTCACTCACATCAATATCCAGTCGTCCACAAATGGCTGTTAAAATATTCATCTTCGGAATCCGATTCTGTTTTTCCATTAAACTAATGGTAGCTTGAGTGCAGATCCCTACAGATAGCGCTGTTTGCGATAGTCCACGCTTTCTTCGAATATTACGTAACTTCTCTCCATTTAACTTCATGCGATCTCCCTCTAAATATTATAGTTTTAACATTATCCTTTGATAATCAAATTCTTTAAATAGTTTCCATTTTCCTCTTTGAATAAATCATTGATAATCTCACTCTTACTAATTTTATACTTATTCTTAGTAAATGTTAATAATGATTGACAACAAATTAATGTTACATTTATTTATCAAGTATTAAATTTTAATGTTATCTCTAGAATAAACAAAACTACAATTATACCAAAGCTAACCGTAGTTTATTTCAATATTAAATTATATTAATTGACTTTCTAATCCAAATCTAATGGTACTCTTTTTTACCAACATGTTCCTCGCCCAGCTCTTTAAAAGAATACTTGATCTTAGATCGGCGATTAAATTCTTGAATTCCTAATTCAATGAGCTTATCAATTAATGATGAGTAATCAATTCCAGAAACACTCCACATTTGCGGATATAAACTAATATTAGTAAACCCAGGTAAGGTATTAGGTTCACCAAGATATGGCACATCATTTTCATCAACCAAGAAATCTATTCTTGCCAAGCCCTTCATATCAAGAGCTTTGTAAGCCTTTAATGCCATTTCTGTAATTTCATGGGTTAACTTATCTGGAAGGATTACCGGGAGATCAAAAACTACGCCTGAAGCGTCAACAAACTTATTTTCATAATCATAAAAAGCATCACCTTTAGGAACCCTTACTCCACCAAGCTTTGACGCAATTGGTTTTTCATTCCCTAAAATTGAAATCTCAACTTCGCGTGGATTATTGATGGCTTGCTCAACCAGCACTTTATAATCATAAGTAAACGCATCATCCAAAGCAGCCGCATATTCTTTTTCGCTGGTAACCTTGTGAATACCAACTGATGATCCTTGCTTTGCAGGCTTTACAAATACCGTCGCACCTAATTCATTGACAATTGCTTGCCAAGTATATTGACCACGATTTTCTGGTGTTACTAACACGTAAGGGGTGTTGCGAACTCCTGCTAAATCTAAGATGCGCTTTGTATAGTCCTTGTCAAAGGATAATGCACTTGCTGTAATCCCAGATCCAACATACGGTTTTTTCAGGAGCCGAAAAAGCCCTTGGACAGTTCCGTCCTCTCCTAAATTACCATGGATTACCGGGAAGAAGAAATCAATCGGTCCGGCATGCCGTAAAGCCTCTAATGGAGCCAGTGGTGATTCCAAATCCATTTGAGCATATGCTTCTTTCACAACCTGATCTTCAGGTTCTCCATTAAAAATCCTTTGTGAGGCTTCATTGTCTAATAAAATACCATCCTTGGTAAACATAAAGACTTTCACATTGTATTTATTTTTATCCATGCCATCGTAAATGTTATGAGCCGAACGTTTTGAGACATCGTGCTCAGATGAATTGCCACCAAACAGGAGCGCAATATTCAACTTTTTTACCGTCATAAAAATACCACCTATTATATTGTTTATTTTAACCGAGTATCAGTGTACATTTTCCTGAATTTTAAGTATACCATACTAATAATTGATTGGACATCATCAGTCATAATTAATCGTTAACAATTGCCTTCATCACTTTTTCTGGCAAATCGCCTTCCATTATTAAGCTCTGCATAAGCCGACGAAAATTAAATAGCTTAATCCATTGTTCTTTCGAATATGGGTTAAAATTATTCAACTCTTTCCGCCACAGCTGGAGTTGGTAAATAAAAAAGTCTTGATATAACTGATGTTGTTTGAATAATTTCAAAAGAAAGGTCGCAATATCTTCATTCTCCCCCATTGAAAATGAAGTGCGAGTTTTCTTATAGCCCTCTACCAAAGTCGCCATTAAAAAAATTTTGTCGCCTCGCACTAACTCATCATGTTCAGCTAGTTCGTGATTAAGGTTGGCCATCCCAGTAAACATATGTACCCAACCAACACCACCGACAAATCCACGGGTATCGCGTTCCAATAGAGGTAAAACTCCCACAATATTTAAAAAATCAGTAATTTCGTCTTGAGTTAAAAAGAAATAACCAGAACGATCCGCAATTAAAATTAACCGTAAGATATTAATCGCAATGGAACGCCCAAATGCTGCTTGATTGGTTGGCTCGTCAATGTGGTCTAATAAAACTGTCGGCTGACTAAAATGATGAAAAAGCCTTTGCAACTGCTCAGTTGTAATTAAGTTATTCTCAAGCGCAGTTTCGACTGCAACTAACATCAGCCGTCGAAAAGTTATTAACTTAGTTCCAGCAAATTTAAAAATCACATTCAACAATTCATCATTAACTTGAGGATGATGTCCATCTTGAACCTCGCCAACAAAATCTGCCATAATTTGCTGGTCATGAGATTGCGGCTCAGTAATGTTAACCGGAGTACGTCCTACACGCTTGGCACGATCGATTAACTCATCAATCTGTGGAATCACATTTAAATATGTCTCACCACTAATTAATTGTTGATGCAAAGCTGCTACTTTTGCTTGAATTTCTGCAATATCCTTTTTTTTCATTTGTCCCACCTTAATAACAACAAGAAGGTCTAAACCTTACACAGATTCAGACCTTGTCATCGCTTAATCTTTTAGTTTTAAAAGCCAATCATGACTGGTTAACAGTCGACTGTTGAGGCCAGCAACTTTATCATTCACGCTGATAACTTCACCACTCAAAGGGATTTTGCTCGTTCCAATCCAATTGGTAGCCTCAATACCGATACATGGCATTCCTTGAACAAGCTGAGCTCCAGTATTCGGAAGATCCAAAAAGATGAGTTGTCCTAATTCGTCCAGTGCTTGTTGAGTAAACTTTAAAACTAATTGTTCTCCTTGAACTTTAATCAACCAAGGATTTTCAAACTTAATCATCGAATCACCTAGTGAAATTCTTGATTACTACTAAACATGTATGAGTGATGATGATAACGCATCGACATAATCATTCCAATCCCAATGAGGTTTCCAATCAGTGAAGATCCCCCTGCTGAAATAAATGGTAATGGAATCCCCGTTAACGGAAGTAAGCCAATATTCATCCCAATATTTTCAAAGACGTGGAAAAGAATCATCATAATGACTCCCGTTGAAACGTAGGCATAAAATTCATTTTTAGTATCAAAAGTCACCCGAATCATTAAATAGATTAGTAATAAGTATAGTAAAATCAATAAAATACTGCCTAAGAAGCCAAAATTTTCACCAATTACTGAAAAAATCATATCAGATTCGCGAACTGGAACATAAACGTGAGAATTATTAAAGCCAGTTCCCATAATTCCACCGGAACCAACCGCTTTAATACTTTGCCATAATTGATACCCCTGATTTGTTGTGTCCTTAGCAGGGTTTAGCCACGTATCAACTCGATCAAATTGATATGCTTGAAAGCCAACATGTTCCAAAATTCTTCGCCCTACTGAACTGGTAACCATTAGTAAAACTGATCCACCAATTACAACAGCACCAGCTGCCACCGGAGCGATAATTTTCCAAGTCACTCCTGATACTAAAATCATCCCAGCAAAAATGGCACAGAACACTAATGCAGTCCCAAAGTCATTTTGCAACTTCAATGAAATCAGTACTGGCAATAACCAAAGCACCATCGTACCAATTAATTGCCAGTCATTTTTCACTGTGTGAATTACATACTCGCTATTATGAGTCGTGATTACCCGTCCCATCATAAGAATATAAGCCGGTTTCATAATTTCCGAAGGTTGAAATGTAAATGGTCCAACCGCAAACCAGCTTTTGGCACCAGTACTGGCATAATACGATCGACTATAAAAAACCAAAATGGCATACATCAAGAAAATTCCAATCCAGTATGCCACTGGCGCTATCTTCCACAGTTGTTCGGAATCAAACTGCATAATAACGACCACTAAGATCGTCCCAATAACATACCATGCTAGTTGAGTTACCACTTGGCGTACTACACTCACCTGTTGACGGTCATGAGTCCCAGCAACATAAATCGAGGCTAATCCAATCAACGCTAATAGCAATACACAAAAGATAATTCCCCAGTCGATCCGCGACTCAATGTCTTCGTTTTGCGAACGTTGCATGTCGAGTCAACTTCCTTTCTCTTTGCTAATAATTAGCGTTGATGTAAGTGGTATTGCTGTAGAATTGTCTCCAAGCCTTCCTCTTGTGATTGGACGATAAATTCTTGATTACCACTAAATAAAATTGCTTTAAAACGGCTCTCTTCGGTTACAACTTCGCCAATCAGTTGTTTACCAATAAACACTTGTTGAATTGGCTGATGATTCCGCTCAAGATCTTTTACGTTCACTTCAATATTTTTTTCTCTTTTAGCCACTTTGTCACCTTTACCTAATTAGTTATGTTTAAAAGTAAAATGAAGTGGTACGGGATCTATGCCACCCTTCGCTAACGGATGGCAACGCATTATTCGAGCAATTCCTAATAAAACGCCCTTGATACCAAAACGTTGGATTGCCTGAATCATGTATTCAGAACAAGTCGGCTCAAATCGACAAACTCGATAAGCCCGCTTAGTAGAAATGCTTTTTTGATACCAGCGCACCACTTCAATTAACCAGTTTGCCATTACTTTTTTCTGGAGAACCAGCTGGATTTGGCTCCACTATTATTAGCGTCTTTTTGCATTCGTTCCAGCATTTCTCCAGCACCCTTGGCCACATTATCTAGCGGATCTTGAGAAACCACTACCGGAACCTTCAAGTTATCACTGAAGAGTTGATCAATTCCGCTCAATAGAGAGGTTCCTCCAGTCAGCATAATTCCCCGATCAATAATATCACTAGCTAATTCCGGTGGAACTGTTTCCAAAACAGAAATTGCCGCCTTCACAATCTGCTGAAGCGTATCATGCAATGCCTCTTCAATTTCATTTTCATCTGTTTCAATTTGCCGTGGCATTCCGCTAGTGACATCACGTCCACGAACATCCATCTTCTTGGGAGCATCCACTTTAAGAGCAGTCCCTAGCTTGATCTTAATTTGTTCAGCAGTATGTTCACCAATAACCAGTCCATGATGGTCTTTAATGTAATTGGCAATATCGGCATTCAGCTTATCACCCGCCATTCGAATTGACCGGCTGGTAACAATATCACCCAACGACAACACCGCAATATCACAGGTTCCGCCACCCATATCAATAACCATATTACCGCTTGGCTTAAAAATATCTAAGCCAGCACCAATGGCTGCAACCTTTGGTTCATATTCTAAATAAACCTTACCGCCACCAGATTGTTCTGCAGCCTGAATAATGGCTTTTCTTTCAATTTCAGTAATGTTAGTTGGCGCACAAATCATAATATTGGGTTTAGACATTACCCCTTTGACACTTAATTTGCCAATAAAGTAAGTCAGCATTTCTTGGGTAACATCAAAGTCAGAAATCACCCCACTCTTTAATGGACGAATCGCCCGAATATTACTAGGTGTTCGACCAACCATTCGGTAGGCTTCAGAACCAACAGCTAATACTTTGTTAGTGTTAGTATCAATGGCCACTACCGAAGGTTCATTCAGAACAATTCCCTTTCCTTGAACGTAAATTAGAACATTGGCTGTACCAAGATCAATTCCAATATCTTTTGCCATAGTTTTCTCCTTTAATCATAAATAAATCGTTTGATATTATACCACAACCCTACCAGCAATGTTGATTGATAACTGTGCCTAGACCGGACTTATTCAAAATTTAACTCCATCTTAGCGCCAAGTTCAATAAGACGATCAATCAAATGGACAAAACTTCCTCCTGCAACTTCTGCCGGGTTAATCGTAGTGACTTGATCAGCTACTAACGCATTCAATAAAGCTAGTAAACCCGTAACTGGTAAATTCGCCGTCACGAGAGCAGGATAATGCTTAAATGGTCCCTGAATAGCTAAACAATTATCTTGAAAATTTAATTGATTCTGATCATCGTTCACCGCACACCCAAGAATCTCCAGTTGCCGTTTTGAAAAACCAGCGATTTTTGTTGTTCCCTGCGTAACCATTTGAAGAGCCAGTAGCGCAATCTGTGCATATAAACCATTGTGCACAAAAAAATGCTTCGACATATCTACCGGCAATTGAAATTTGGTACCAATAATTCGGATCCCATTACGTTGCACAATAACTGTATTGCCCATTTGTTCTAGCTGAGTGATCAATTGACGTAAATGAACCTTACGTGCTCCGTGGATCAAAATATCACCAGCAGTTAAAGCGCCAATGATAAGATAAACACTTGCTTCTTCCTGATCATCCAAAGCATAATAATCCGTTGAATGTAAAAAGGTTACCCCTTGAATCCGTATCGTACTGGTGCCAGCACCATGAACACGTGCTCCCATTTTGTTCAGTATTCTAGCTAATTCAATCACTGCCGGACTACTATAAGGATGATTCAAAACCGTAATGCCTTGCGCCATTGTTGCCGCCATCATTATTGTTAAAGTCGTGGTTAAGGTATCACCTTGCAAATCAATCTTTTTACCAACTAAATGATCCGCCGTAATGTTGACCATTTCTGGAGTCGTTTTGATGTTGGCACCCATCCTAGCAAACAATTCCCCGATTCGGATCATATTCTTCCGATATTCTGAATTTAGTCCGTTATCTACTAATTGAACTTGACCAGTACGCGCCAAAATGGATCCAGCTGCTAACATTTCCTGTCCACTGATCTTAACCGATTCAATATGACGAGTTGTATCCATTTTTAAAACCTGACGATGGCGGTCAAATTCAATCACAACATTCAGTGATTGGAGGAATCGATTCATTGCTACAACATTAGCGGTCGCTGGTACATTATCAATAATTACCGTGCCATGAGTTGAAAGTAAACTAGCAGCTTGAATCGCCATAATCGTCTGCTGGTCCCCGCTTAATTCAACCTCACCACTCAACGGTTGATGGCCGCGTACCATTAATTTTGTCATCAAATTCCTCCTTAATCACCGTACCATGTTCAGTAGTCCGTGCAAAACTATAAAGAATTCTGCAAAGAAAGAGCCACTCGCATATCCAATTGTAGTAGAAATTAAAACAATTAATGCTGGTAATCCCTGCGGTGGATGACGAAAAAAAGTATCTAAGTGAAACGACTGAATTGCACGAAAAGCAATAATCGTAAATGTTAACTGTAAAATTAATGTTAATACTGACTGCATGCCATTGTACTGCATTTGGCGCCTCCTCAATTAAATTATCTTACCATATTCATAGTGAATGCCGATCCAGCTAAACAAAGCTTAATTTTATATTAAAAATCGCGAAATAAAAAAGAGTAGAACTTGCATTTACAAATCCTACTCTCGTTAATACTTTCTTAAGACTATCGCTTAATACTAATCATGATTAGTTTTCATTCGATACTCGCAACCGATTCATGGCGCGCGCTAGGTGAACCTGACCACGTGATAATTCATCTGGGTCATTCACATCACGGGCATGCTGAATTGATTTCTCGGCTCGAGCTTTAGCTTTTTCAGCCCGATGAACATCAATGTCCTGTTGTAATTCAGCGCTATCAGCAATCACCTCTGCGTTGTGACCATCAAACTTGACATAGCCACCGTTAACCGCCACAAAAGTGTCATGATCGCCGGTATCAGCATGCTTAACAGTTAACTCACCAATCGCTAAGGAAGCGATTAGCGGAAGGTGGTCTGCCATCAATCCTAATTCACCGTTTTGGGTCGTGACGATTAACATTGTACTGTCATCGTTATAAACCGTACAGTCTGGAGTGATAATGCTAACGTGAAAAGTTGCATCAGCCATGATCATCCCTCCTAGTCTTTAACTGCTGAATCTGCTTGCATCTTCTTTGCTTTAGCCTTGACATCATCAATATTACCAACCAACCGGAAAGCTTCTTCTGGAAGATCATCATATTTACCTTCAAGAATTTCCTTGAAGTCCTTCACGGTTTCCTTCAATGGTACATACGCTCCTGGAGTTCCCGTAAATTGTTCAGCAACACTAAAGCTTTGTGACAAGAAGTTTTGAATCCGCCGTGCACGTGCAACGATTGTCTTTTCTTCATCAGACAATTCATCCATCCCGAGAATTGAGATAATATCTTGAAGTTCACGATAACGTTGCAAAACGTGTTGCACTTCAGTTGCAACTTCATAGTGTTCCTGACCGACAATTTCCGGAGTTAAGGCTGTTGATGTGGAAGCTAATGGATCCACCGCTGGGTAAATTCCAATTTGCGTCAACCGCCGTTCCAAGTTTGTCGTAGCATCCAAGTGAGCAAACGTTGTTGCTGGTGCAGGGTCGGTATAGTCATCGGCCGGCACGTAAACCGCTTGGATTGAAGTAATCGAACCTTGTTTGGTAGACGTAATCCGTTCTTGTAGTTGACCCATTTCCGTTGCTAACGTTGGTTGATAACCAACGGCTGAAGGAATCCGTCCTAGTAAGGCAGATACTTCTGATCCAGCCTGAGTAAATCGGAAAATGTTATCAATAAATAATAGAACATCTTGTCCTTTGACATCACGGAAATATTCAGCGATTGTCAATCCAGTTAAGGCAACCCGCATCCGGGCACCAGGTGGTTCATTCATTTGTCCATAAACCATGGCCGTCTTGTCCAGAACACCAGAACCTTTCATTTCGTAGTACATGTCGTTACCTTCACGACTACGTTCACCAACCCCGGTAAAAACAGAAATCCCGTTATGACCTTGGGCGATATTATGGATCAGTTCCTGAATCAACACAGTCTTTCCAACACCGGCACCACCGAACAATCCAATCTTGCCCCCACGAACATAAGGAGCTAACAAATCAATAACCTTAATCCCAGTTTCTAGAATTTCAGTTTCATTATTAAGATCGTCATATTTCGGTGCATCGCGGTGAATTGGCATCCGTTGAGCGTCTGATCCAAATTCTGGACCACCATCGATTGGTTCACCTAAGACGTTAAACACCCGTCCGAGAGTATCGTCGCCAACTGGCACACTAATTGAAGCACCAGTATTCTCAACGTCCATTCCACGCTTTAATCCGTCGGTTCCGTCCATGGCAATTGTCCGAACGACACCGTCACCTAATTCAAGAGCGACTTCGACCGTTAAGGTTTGATCGTCAGCTTCTTGAATCTTTAAAGCAGTGTTAATCTCAGGGAGCTTTTCGTCTGCAGGAAATTCAACATCGACAACTGGTCCAATAACTTGGACAACTTTACCAGTAGTACTCATGTATTTCCTCCCATTTACGAATTATTCTTGTGCCGTCATCCCACCGGTAATTTCAGTAATTTCGGTAGTAATAGCAGCTTGACGTGCTCGATTATATTGCAACTGAAGGGTTGCAATAATATCATCAGCGTTATCTGAAGCGGACTTCATTGCATTCGCACTAGAAGCGTGTTCTGAAGTTTTTGCATCTAAGATGGCTCCATATACCAGGCTATTGGCATATTGTGGTACCAATAAACTGATCATCTGGAGGAGCCCTGGTTCAAGATCATACTCTGCTTCAATATCGGAAGTGACCTTCTCCTTTACCCGTGCATCTTCATGCTCTTCCAATGACTTTTGTGAAATTGGTAAAAACAGCTCCGTCCGCTCATGAGAAACCATCCGGTTTACAAAGTGACTATATGAAATATAGAGTTGATCATAAACATGGTCCTCAAATAATTGAACCGCTTTCTTTACAATTCCTTCAACTTCACGATAAGTAGGCACGTCACTAACACCCGTATACTCAAAGACAACATTCATCCCGCGTTTTTTGAAAAATTCCGTACCAGTTTTTCCAACGGTTAAAAATACGGTATTGTCCTTGGTGAGGCCATTCTTTTTCATCGTATCTAATGTCGATTTAATAATATTACTATTGTAACTACCAACCAATCCTCGATCCGACGTAATTACTAAAATACCGACCTTTTTTACGGGGCGCTCATCAAATAAGGAACCAATATCAGCTCCTAATTTTTCAGCATTTTCCTTGTTTTTTAGAGTGGCAATATGAGATTTAACCAGGCTTGCCAAAATTGCCTTTACCTCATCAGCGTATACTTGATAGGTTTTGGTATGGTTTTGAACTTGGTTCAACTTTGCCGTAGAAACCATCTGCATTGCCGTCGTGATTTGTCGGGTACTCCGTGTCGAATCTAAACGACGTTTAACTGCAGCTAATGATGCTGGCACTAAATCTCACCATCCTTTCTTCAAACGTCAGTATTTAGTCCTTTACCTCTTGTGTTTCGTCTTGATCACTTTCAGCCGTCTTCTTACGATCACTAGTTTTAAATGTCTCTTTGAAGGCACTGATTGCTTGATCTAATGCGTCACCTTCTGGCAACTTACCTGTTGATTTAATTTGATCATAAAGGTCTTGATGGTTAGCCCGCATGAAATTAGCTAACTCACTTTCAAACCGTAAAATATCTTCAACAGGAAGACTATCTAAGTAGCCATGACCCAGTGCATACAGGGTCACAACTTGTTGCTCAACCGGTTGTGGTTGATGAAGGCCTTGTTTCAATACTTCAACTGTTCGTTGACCACGAGATAGTTTAGCCTGAGTTGCTGCATCCAAGTCCGAACCAAATTGAGCAAACGAAGCCAATTCGTTATAGGAAGCAATATCCAAACGAAGGGTCCCTGACACTTTCTTCATGGCCTTCACTTGGGCATCACCACCAACCCGTGAAACGGAAGTTCCTGCATCAATTGCAGGCCGTTGGCCAGCATAAAACGAATCAGCATTTAAGAAAATCTGACCATCGGTAATGGAAATAACGTTAGTCGGAATATAAGCAGAAACATCTCCGGCTTGGGTTTGAATGATTGGCAAAGCCGTCATTGAACCGCCACCAAGATCATCTGACAAACGCGCTGCACGTTCAAGCAATCGTGAGTGTGTATAGAAAATATCACCAGGATATGCTTCACGACCAGGTGGCCGTCGCAGAATTAATGAAAGTTCACGATAAGCATCCGCCTGTTTTGATAAATCATCGTAAATAATTAAAACATCACGACCGTTGTACATGAACTCTTCACCCATTGCTGCACCAGCATATGGTGCGATGTACAGTAACGGCGCAGGATTTGAAGCAGAAGCTGAAACCACAATCGTGTAGTCTAATGCACCATAACGTCGTAAAGTTTCAACTGCAGAACGAACCGTTGATTCCTTTTGACCAATTGCAACATAAATACAAATCATGTCTTGGTCTTTTTGGTTAATAATTGTGTCAAT
Organism: uncultured Limosilactobacillus sp.; assembly: GCF_934202705.1. Classification (GTDB taxonomy): domain Bacteria; phylum Bacillota; class Bacilli; order Lactobacillales; family Lactobacillaceae; genus Limosilactobacillus. The sequence goes on along the minus strand of NZ_CAKPYE010000004.1, from coordinate 99,696 downwards.
TGCGATTGACGTTTTCCCGGTTTTCCGGTCACCAATAATTAATTCACGTTGGCCTCGACCAATTGGTACTAACGCATCAATCACTTTAATCCCAGTTTGGAGCGGTTCAGAAACACTCTTCCGCTCCATAACATCGGGAGCCTTCTTTTCAATTGGACGCGTCTTGTCCGTTTTAATTTCGCCAAGACCGTCAATCGGACGCCCTAATGGATCCACAACCCGACCGAGTAGGGAATTACCAACCGGAACTTCCATGATGCGACCAGTCCGTTTAACTGTGTCACCTTCACGAATTCCTGTATAATCACCTAAAACAACGATACCAACGTTGTTCGATTCGAGGTTTTGGGCCATTCCATAGACGCCATTATCAAATTCGAGCAACTCACCAGCCATGGCATTTTCAAGCCCGTCGGCACGAGCAACACCATCACCTACGTAGGTAACAGTTCCCGTTTCTTCAACAGAAATCGTATCTTGGTAGTTAGCGAGTTGCTTTTTGATGAGTGAACTGATTTCCTCAGTTTTAATGCTCATACAAATCTCACCTCTTCAAGTACAAAACAACCTAATTAACAAGTATCCGACGCATTTTTTCTAGCTTAGTTTTTAAACTGCCGTCTAGTGTCTGACTGCCAACTTTGACAATTAATCCACCAATAATTTGTGAATCAACGGTTTCATTCAAAATGACATCATTAGCCCCTAAACGATGTGCTAATGTTTCAGCTAGTTTTTGACGTCTTTTTTCATCCAGTTGCACGGCAGAGACGACATCAGCATGAACCCGTTTATGCGCTTGGTCATACTGTGTTTCAAACTCATCAATGATTGCAACCATTTCGTCCATTCGACCATAATCAAAGACCATTTGAATCAAATTAGTAACCAATTGGCTGGCCCCATTCTTTAATTCATTTATAATCGTCTCTTTTTGGTCTTGACTTAAATTGGTTCCACTGAGGGCCCGTTGTAGCCCCGCGTTCTGCTTAAAGACAGTCCGCAGTGCAACAAGTTCTTGATAAGTTTGTTCCAGTTGATCATTAGCATCCACCAGCTCAAATAATGCTTTGGCGTAGCGCTTAGCAACCGTCTTCTTATCAAGACTCATTTTTTACTCAACCCTTCAATGTAAGAATCAATTAATTGTTGTTGATCATCCGCATTTAATTGCTTATTAATCAACTTAGAAGCAATCTCCAGAGATAGGTTTGCAACGTCATCTTTTGCGCTTTTCAGTGCATCTTGACGTGCTTGTTCAGCGTCACGTTGTGCTTGTTCTTGAATGGATTGGGCATTTTGATGGGCATCATCCACGATTTGATTGCGGAGATTTTCACCATTTTTCCGTGCTTCATCTACAATCTGAGTTGCTTCTTGCTTTGAGCCTTGAAGTTCAGCTTGTCGTTGAGCAGCGAGCTTAGCAGCTTCCTTCCGATCTTTTGACGCATTGTCAATATCAGAAGCAATCTTGTTTGCCCGTTTTTCCATCATTTCGGTAACTGGTTTCCAAGCAAAGTGCCATACCAACAATGCCAAAATAATAAATGAAATTAAGTAGAATAACATGTCACCCATGTATAAACCATTCGATTCAGCAAGAACTAGCATTCATGACACCTCCTTTCCTATTCTTTAAAAGCGTTCCTGTTGTCACTACTTGTTCATAACCAAGAAGGCAACAACGATTGCCAAGATAGGAACCCCTTCAATCAAACCAACACCGATAAACATCGTTGTTCGAAGTTGACTTGCGATTTGTGGCTGACGAGCCATTGAATCAACAGTATGAGAAATAACTAATCCGTTTCCGTAACCAGTAGCGAGCGCTGCACAAGCGGCAGCAATACCAGCAGCAATTGCACCCATTTTTGAGTACCTCCTTAAAATTATATAAGTACTAATCCCCAGAAACCTTCCGAGAAATATAAACCGTTGTTAATGTTACAAAGACATAAGCTTGGATTGCACCAATAAACACTGAGAATCCTTGCCAAATCATTTCAACTGGCAAACTAACAATGATCGTTGGCCATCCGTGCGAGAAAGCCATTTTACCAAGCAAGCCCAGCAAAAGTTCTCCTGCGTAAATGTTACCAAAAATCCGGAGACCCAATGTTAAGAAGTTACTTACTTCTTCAATCAGGTTAATTGGCAACATTAGTGCACTTGGTGAAACGAATTCTGCAAAGTACCCTTTGATACCGTTGTGAACCATTCCTGCAAAGTGAGAAAGAACAATCACCATTAGTGAAAACGTTAATGTAATCACAGGATCGGCCGTTGGACTCTTAACCAATTCATGCCCATTCCAACCAACTTGGAGAATTAAACCTAACTGGTTAGCGACAAAGATGAAAATAAACAAGATAAAAATAAAGTAGCTGTATGCACCGCTAATGTCACGGTTCATTTGGCCACGAACAATCCCATTCGTAAATTCAACCAGCCATTCGAGAACATTTTGTCCACCCTTTGGTTTCATTTGGATATGTCTTGATAAGCCAAATAATAAACAAAAGACAATTACACAGACAACTAATCCAGAAATCATATTGGTGATATTAAATGTCAGGCCAAAAAGGTTAAAAGTATAAGCATCACCGCCCATTCATATTCCACCTCTTTTCCTCATAACATAAAATAAGGTCTGTAAAGTTGAGACATGCATCAACAAGGCTCAAATTACAGACCTAAATATATCATTTTTTACCTTAAATATCAAAGTCTCATCGACTAATTCGAGCCATTTTTCAGCTTTTTCATTACTATCTGTTTCGACTATTTTTTACTTTTCACTTGCAGCTTCTTGTGGCAAAATCAAGTTCAAAGCAATCCCAAGAACGGCCGCAACCGCCAATCCAGAGAATTGATACTGGCCAAGTTTAAGGTAAGCGTTACCAATCCCGATAACAAGGATTACAGAAGAAATCATAAGATTTCTTTTTTTATTGAAATCAATTTGGTCTTCAATCATCACTCGCAAACCACTTGATGCAATCACACCAAATAGGAGAAATGAAATCCCACCAATGACTGGGGAAGGAATCGATTCGATTAGAGCACTTAACTTACCAACAAAGCTGAAGAAAACAGCGAACAAAGCTGCCCCAGCAATCACGTATACACTGTGCACTTTTGTAATCGCTAGTACTCCAATATTTTCCCCATAACTAGTTACCGGAGGTCCGCCAACAAACCCGGCGATAATAGATGCAGTCCCATCACCAGCCAGAGTATGGTTTAATCCAGGATTCTTAAAATAATTCCGTTCCGTTAACTCATTCAGTACCATAATATGTCCTAAGTGTTCTGTCATCGTAACAAATGCAATCGGAGCCATACTTAGGATTGCTCCCCAATAGAATTTGGGAACATAATTAACGAATGGTACTTGGAATTTTGGCAAACTAAACCAACGAGCAGCCATAACTGGACTAAAATCAACAATCCCAAATAATACTGCAATCACATAGCCAAAAACAATCCCCATTAAGATTGGAATTAATCCCAAGAAGCCCTTGAAGTACATATTAAATGCGACCGTGAGTAACATGGTAAGCATGGCAACCGCAAAAAACCGTAGATCATAATGTCCATTATTAATCGTTGCGTCCTTCGCTGCAGTTCCAGCCAGTGACAAACCAATTACCATTACTACCGGTCCCACAACGATTGGCGGTAAAATACGATCAATCCAGTCTGACCCAAAGAAACTAACAACTAAAGCAACAATTAAATAGACACACCCAACTGCGATCGTCCCCTGAGCAATTCCCGGGTAACCAGTCGTTTTCATTAACGCCATCATTGGTACCACGAAGGAAAAACTAGAACCCATGTAAGCCGGAATCTTGTGCCGTGTAATTAGTAGGTACATTAACGTACCTACTCCCGAACTAAATAGTGCGATCCCTGGATTTAATCCAACCAGAATTGGGACTAACACGGTTGAACCAAACATTGAAAACATATGTTGTAAAGATAAGCCAAACCACTGAGCAGCTTTCGGTCGTTCATCAACGTCAAGTACAACATCGCATCGTTTTGCCATTGCAATTCGCTCCTTCCAAAAAATAAACCCTTAGGTTCGAGAACCCAAGGGTTTACGTCAATGGAAGAATCCACTCCATGCTCATTTCAACGTACCTTTGAGGCCTCTCTGGACCTAATTAAAGGATAATTAATCATTGGTTGTATAATACTGATTTTCCTGATTATTGTCAACTCTTTTTTGTGAATTCAAAATTACTAAACCAGTTGTAAAGGGCACTGCAATAATAACCCCAATAAATGAAATCAACACCGTCACTAACTCGGTTACCAAAATTTTATTATTCATTACTGTTGCAAATGAATAATTAAGACCAATGAACCAAATAAACAACGCTAGAAAATTCCCCAAAAATCCTAGTAACAACGTATTGAGTGTTGTCCCAATAATGTGACTACCCATTTCAATACCACTTTTCATTAAAGTATGTGCAGGAACATCTGTATTTCTTTTACAGATTTCAATTAACCCACTTGCTAAAGCCACGCTTAATTCAGCAACTGCTCCTAAACAGCTTAAAATCATTGTCATTTCGCCAATTTTGACATAACTAATACCAATTAGGATCGACATTCCTTCCAGCTCATTACTATTTTCCAGACTGAAGCCAGTTGCTTGAATGAAATGTTCCGTTAGTAATACCAGAACAACTACAATCACCATCACAATAATTGCAGATTCAAAAGCACTAATACTAATTTTTAAATCTTCAGTTCCCATAAAAATGATCGTTGCTAGAATTATAGTTCCCATTACCAGTGTTATCCAAAGTGGTGGCACCCGTAGCGCCACCAATATTAAACCCAGGTAAAAGTAAAAAAAGTTCAAACCTAAACTTAAAAACGCTAACCAACCTTGTTTACCACCCACGATGATCATTAGTACTAATAAAATCGTCCCTAGTGCCGTAATTGTACTCAACTCAATCACTCCCTTGCGATAAATAAGGCTGCCAGTGAACTAACTGCTGGAATTGTCACCACAATACCAATTCCGGAAACTAAACTCTGCGCTACTCCTAAGCTCATCGTCATACTAAAAGTGTAACCCCACGAATTACCATTTCTCAGCATCAATACCGCATTGGTTAGTGTTGAGAATAAAAAAATCATTAATAAGATATTTGTTAAGGGTCCCATCACAGTTCGCCCAACCTGTTGACCAGCAACAAAAAGTTCATGCCATGATGCGTGAGGCTGAAGCCGTTTCACCTCAAACATCGTCGCTAGAATATCACTTGATTCATCCATGACCGCACCTAAACAACCGATCATAATTTCAGCAAGGTAAATAAGTCGGTAATTCTGAGTAACAAATTGCATCGATTCATAGTAAATTCCGCGCTCATGAGTGACGTTACTTACGATTAGAAATACGCTCAATGCAATCCCCACACCTAGCGTCGTTGCTAGTAAGGACGCCAACGTCTGTTTACTCCAGCCGTAAGTCACAATCAATGTTACAAATGCGATCAGCAATGCTGCCACTGTAAAAATGGGAATAATATATTGAGCTTGGGTTATTAAATCAACTTTCACCGCAATCAAAAAAAACAGAATATTAAGAACAGTCGATAATAGAGTAAAAATACCTGTCCTTCCTAAAATCAATCCTAACAATAAGATTACCAGCCAAATTAAGATTACAACTGCGGTATCACGTTTTAATCCTGTAACAGAAGCGCTTAAGTGTCCATGACGCTGTCGAAGTTGGGTCAGAAAGACTCGTTGCCCAACTCGGTATTTTTGGTCCATCCCCCCTGATGCAGAATAGGTGTTATTAGCCGTCACGGTTTGCCCTTGATAGCGACCGTTCATGACCGTCATGCGAACCCGTTGTTTAAATTGATAATCAATATTGTTAAATTGATCGTGTGACTTTTGCTGGTGAATCACCTTCACATTAGTAATTTTACCAATCGGCTGATTATAAAAATGCTGATTATGACAACTCCACATGACACTCAGCAAAGCGGCAATCACCAGAATGATTACTAGTCCGTGCTGATTTAGCCAACTAATTTCCCTTTTTCGCATAATTTCTCTTCTTTCAACTTATTCTGGAAAATTATTTAATTCATCTTGATTTTATCAACGGATCGTTTTTTTGGAAAGTTTGGTTTAAAATGAACCTAATACTATTAATTCAAAGGATTGATTAAAATGTCTGAATACCACATTTTCATGGTTCGCCATGGTCAAACATTTTTAAATACTTTTCATCGTTTGCAAGGTTGGATTGATTCTGGTCTAACAAACCTTGGTCAACAACAAGCTGTGGAGACAGGACACCGTCTCCAATCTAAAAAATTTGATTTAGTGGTGTCTTCAGATTTAAACCGGGCGATTCAAACTCGCGACTTAATTGTGGAACAACTTTCTCAATCATCGGTCACCACAAAAACCGACTCATCGTTTCGCGAAGTCTTTTTTTCTGCTTTTGAAGGCCTTCCAGCAGATTTAGTCTTTCAAAAAATTGCTCAACATTACGGTTTCATTGATCAAGATGACATCATTGCCAAAAAGGGCTTTGCATTTGTTCGTCAACTAATGCGCGACGATGATCCAACTCATCAGGCTGAACTATATTCAGATATTATTAGTCGGTTTCGAACGGGACTCGTCCATATCACGCAAACCTTGCCCCATGGTGGAAATGTTCTCATTATTTCTCATGGTGCTTTTATTCGCACAATTGCCGATTACCTTGGCGTTAATGTCATTAACAACTTTCCAAATAACGCTGGAATTACAGAATTAGCAATGTCATTACCAAGTAATATCCGAATGGTCGCTTATAATTGTGATCAATTATCATAACTAAAAAGGGATCCAAAATGATCGTTTGCTCAAACAGTCATTTTGGATCCCTCTTTTAGAATTAATTACTTAGTGCCAAAGAGACGATCACCAGCATCTCCTAAACCTGGAACAATGTAACCATCATCATTCAGGTGGTCATCTAAACCACAAGTGTATAAATCAACATCTGGGAACTTTTCGCGTACCGCTTGTACACCTTCCGGTGCGGCAACCAAGCACGCAAACTTAATATTCTTCTCGGAGCAGCCACGTTTCTTCAAAGCATCAATGGCCATAATTGCCGAGCCACCAGTGGCTAACATTGGGTCTACAACGAAGAGTTGCCGTTCTGTAATATCGTTTGGCAACTTAACGAAATATTCGTGAGGTTTCAGAGTTTCTTCGTCCCGATACATCCCAATAAAGCCGATTTTAGCAGCCGGGATTAGTTCCGTCATCCCATCAACCATTCCTAAACCTGCCCGTAAGATTGGCACGATGGCAACCTTCTTACCTGCTAATTCTTTTTTCGTCGTCTGAGCAATTGGAGTTTCAATTTCTACGTCCTTGAGTGGCATGGAACGAGAAACTTCATATGCCATCAATGTTGCCAATTCCTTAACCGTTTCTCGAAACACCTTAGTTCCAACATTTTTGTCACGAATCATCGTTAATTTATGTTGGATCAGTGGATGATCTAAAACTTCAAATTTTCCCATGGTTAATACACTCCTTTTTGTTTCACAATTATTGTACCAAAAACCATGGAATTTGTTAGACCTTTCTAAATATTTAATTCAAAAAATTAATGCATCACCTGGTGATTAAAATGCTGACCACCAGCCGACTTATTCAGACGATTCATATAGGCTAATCCTAAGTCATGAGCAGGGAAAGCTTCCGTCATAATCGCCTGAACCTGTTTTTCGTCATCATACATGCGCAAGCCGTCAAACAATCGCGCACTAGCATCGTCCACACCATTTCCCATTGAAAATGGTTCGGCGTTGTTTGGTAATGATAACTTCTTTAAAATGCGATCTTCAGCCATTACACCAACTGTAAAGGATTGGTTACCAATCCATTGCATCACATTTGGCCAATCTTCTTCCGAGTCAACAATGTACACCTGTGCATTTGGCGCATAGTGTTTATATTTCATTCCGGGCGCCTTTGGAGTCTCACCCTTACCAACGTGATGATGATTTAAGTCAATCGAACCAATCACGTTTTCAATCTCTGCTTTCGTTACAGCTCCTGGTCTTAAAATAACCGGCTGGTCAGTTGACAGATCTAAAACCGTTGACTCAACCCCCACTTGCGTTGGACCATCATCCAAGATCCCCCGAATTTTCCCATGTAAATCATGGTAAACATGTTGGGCAGTCGTAGGGCTCGGCTTCCCAGAAGTGTTTGCCGACGGCCCCACCATCGGTACTCCAGCCTCCGTAATTAAATCAAGTGTTGGTTGACACTTGGGAAAACGAAAAGCAACTGTAGACAGCCCTCCAGTTACAGTTTTAGATAAGGAACCCGGTTTAATCTTTAAAATGATAGTTAGTGAGCCTGGCCAAAAAGCATCCATTAATTGACGCGCTTTTTCAGGAATTGCCGCTGCATATTGCTCAACCATTGCTACTGAAGCGACATGAACGATTAACGGATTATCGCTCGGTCGTCCTTTCGCTTGGTAGACCTTCTTAACTGCATGTTCATTTGTTGCATCCGCACCCAGGCCATACACTGTCTCTGTTGGGAAAGCCACTAATTGTCCATCCCGCAATGCCTGTGCGGCTTCATTAATTTGATTGAGATTATAAATTGTTGTTTCCATGTTTATCACCCTTGTTTCTTAATTAAAATCCCATGCTTTAATCATTCGCATTCGATCTGCAATGTCATGCTTGGTTTCAATCATCGCTTTTGGTTGCATTCGTGCAAACAGACGCTGAATGGACTCTTCCTGATCAAATCCAGTTTCACCAAATAGCATCCCATCCTCGGTCAAATGATCTTGTAGCTGATCAAATAGGCGGTGATAAAAGCCCAACCCATTTTCGGATGCAAACAATGCTAATGGTGGTTCATATTTAATTACTGCACGATCAATCAACTCTGTCGCATTTGGTGAAATGTACGGCGGATTGGTTACAATCAGGTCAAATCGTTCATCTTGAAGATGCGTAAAAAGGTCACTCTCAACTGTCCGTAAATTAGTTCCATGCAGACGCTGGTTAGCAGTAGCTACTCGTAAAGCGCTAGACGAAATATCACTTAGCGTGACTTGCCATCTAGGGCACTCTAAAGATAAAGTAATGCCAATAACACCACTCCCCGTTCCAAGGTCCAGGACTTTTAAAGGCTTATTTCGGGGTGTTTCTTGTAATACCCATTCAATTAAATCTTCGGTCTCACTTTCTGGAATTAAAACATCTTGATTAACAACAAATGTCCGTCCAAAAAATGGCGCTTTCCCTACAACGTACTGGGTAGGTTCATCCTTAGCAATTCGTAAAATCGCAGTTCGATACCGTTTTTGTTCATCTTTTGACATCACATCACGGTTATGCATTAAGAGGTCTGCATCAGACCAACCGTGAATCATTTTCAAGACAAATTCCGGAGCATACGGATCCTTATTTAGCTTCTTTAAAAAAGAAGAAGCCCATCGCTGGGCTTGAAAATATGTCCAATTACTCATTCCGTAATTGCTCCAATTTCTTGGCTTGGTCAGCAATGATCAACGCTTCGATAATTTCATCTAAATCCCCATCCATAATTTTATCTAACTTATTTAGAGTTAGGCCAATTCGATGGTCAGTTACTCGATTTTGCGGATAATTATAAGTTCTAATTCGTTCAGAACGATCCCCAGTTCCAATCGCATCTTTCCGCTTTTGATCATAAGCACTTTGTTCTTTTTGTTGATAATAATCATAAACCCGTGCTTTTAGGATGCGCATGGCTTTAGCACGGTTTTGTTGCTGTGAACGTTCATCCTGCATTGCCACAACAATCCCAGTTGGTAAGTGCGTCATCCGAACGGCTGATGAGGTCTTATTAATATGCTGTCCTCCAGCTCCTGAAGAACGATAAACATCCACCCGAATATCTTTTGGATCTAGATCAATTTGAACGTCCTCAGCCTCTGGCATCACCCCAACCGTTGCTGTTGAAGTGTGAACCCGTCCCGCTGATTCCGTTACTGGAATTCGTTGGACCCGATGAGCGCCATTTTCAAACTTAAGTTTGGAATAGACCTTGTCTCCTGAAATCATTAAAACAATTTCTTTAAATCCCCCAACTTCAGTTTCCGTTTTATCAACAATTTCAACGCTCCACCCCTGTTTTTCGGCATAATGGAGATACATATTGTAAAGATCCCCAGCAAATAAGCTGGCTTCATCACCACCAGCGGCTCCTCGAATTTCCATAATGATGTTTTTATCATCATTGGGGTCCTTAGGAATTAATAGTACTTCCAATTCATGAGCCAATCGTTCTTGCTCTTCTTTGGAACTCGCTAGTTCATCCTTGGTCATTTCGATAAGCTCATCATCTTTCGTGTCACGAAGTAGTTCTTCATCATCATTAATCGTCTCAGTGACCTTTTGATATTGATGATATTTTTCAACAGTTTCACGAAGGCTCCCCTCCTCCTTAGAGAGCTTCATGAACCGTTGACTATCCGCGATGACTTCTGGATCACTGATTAATTCATTTAATTCATCATAGCGATCAGCAACCGCTTGTAATTTATCAAAGATTTCTTCCATTTCCATTAGTCATTCTCCTGTTCACGATTTAATTCGGGATGAAAATAATGCTTCCGACAGACTGGATAATAAGATTCATTTCCCCCGATTTGAACCTGATCCCCTTCATAGACGGGTTTCCCATCATGAATTCGTAGATTCATTGTCGCCTTGTGCGGGCAAAACCAGCAGATCGTTTTCATTTCTTCAATTTTATCTGCATAAATTAGTAAATACTTTGATCCTTCAAATAGTTCATTCCGAAAATCATTTTTTAAGCCAAATGCCATTACTGGTATGTTGAGATCATCAACAATTTTAGTCAATTGTAAAACATGCTGTTTTGTTAAAAATTGTGCTTCGTCGATCAAAACACAGTATATTTTTTGCCTCGTGAGTTTTTCTTTAACCAGCGCCACTAGATCAGTATCCTTCATTACCGGCGTAACCTGTCTCTTTAAGCCAATCCGACTGGCAATGACTCCTCGTCCCGCACGAGTATCAACCCCGCTTGTTAATAATTCGACTGGTTTCCCTTGCTCTTCGTAATTATGAGCAACTTTTAGGATGTCAATTGATTTTCCAGAATTCATTGCGCCATATTTAAAAAATAATTGCGCCACAGTATTCACCTTTTCTATCTAAATTGTACTGTTCAATTATAACGGAAAGCACCGCGTTTTTGAATAGTAAATCCACTACCTAACTTTCCGTTACTTAACAAATCGACTGTTTCATTTAACTTGATAGGATTCATTTTGAATAATTCACAAAAATTCAAGCGGGACCACAACGATTTGTTACTTATTTTTATTTAAAGAAAGTCGTCTACCTTTCTTTTTATTAGCAGAACGGGTAAAATTAAGCGTTATAAACAATAAGTGGGAAGGACAAGTTGATATGTCAATTAAAAGTTCAATTGCTGAATTTGCCGGTCGCTCCAGCTACTGGTTCTTACATAACGTTTTCCATGGGGGAAGTTCTCTACCCGGTAAAATCACTCTGAAGTTGGACCCTAATATCCTCAGTGAATTTGCCAAAAAATACGACCTCGTAATTATTACCGGAACCAACGGTAAAACCCTAACAACGGCGCTGAGTGTTCGAGTGTTACGGGAAAAATACCCTAATGTGATCACTAACCCATCCGGATCAAATATGGAACAAGGGATCGTAACCACATTTATTACTGCACCACGGTCCAAAAAAAAGGGACTAGCAGTTCTTGAAGTGGATGAAGCTAATGTCCGGATGGTCACAAAATATATTCAGCCGATCGCCATCGTGATGACCAATCTCTTTCGTGATCAGATGGATCGGTATGGTGAAATCTATACAACCTATGACAAAATCCTAGCCGGAGTCAAATTAGCTCCACATGCAACAATTATTGCTAATGGTGACGAACAAATCTTTAACACTAAAGAATTACCAAATCCTGTGATCTATTATGGATTCGCTAATGATCATCAGAAAGATTTACGTGCTCCTGCCAACACTGATGGCCTTCTGTGTCCCAAATGCCAACATATCCTTCATTTTCATAACCTGACTTATGCTAGTTTAGGTGAGTATTTCTGTCCGCACTGTGGATTCCACCGTCCAGAGCTTAAATACCAAGTCACTAAGCTTGGTAAAATGACCCCAACCTCATCAAAATTTTCCATTGATGACCATGAGTTTGAAATTGGTGTAGGTGGCCTATACAACATTTATAATGCCCTCGCTGCGTATTCGCTCGGTCGTTTTCTGGGTGTCACTCCTGAGCAGATTCAAACAGCTTTCCAAGCTGATGAACATGTTTTTGGCCGTCAAGAAATTATCAACGTTGATGGCAAGGAAGTGACGCTTGTGTTGGTGAAAAATCCAGTTGGTTTGAATCAAGTTATCGATATGGTATTAACTGATCCCGAACCATTCAGCTTTGGTTTCCTCCTCAACGCTAATTATGCTGATGGTATTGACACAAGCTGGATCTGGGACGGTAATTTTGAAAAACTTAATAATCCGCGAATCGTCCACTACTTTACTGGTGGTGAACGGTACAAAGATATATCCACACGTCTTCGAATGGCTGGCATCGAACAAATTGAAGAAGAACCAGACCTCACAAAGGTCATTGATGCTATTAAACAAATGCCTACTAAGCATATTTACCTGCTTTCGAGTTATACTGCAATGCTTCAATTGCGTAAAGAATTGGCGGAACAAAAATACATTCAAGGAGGAATGGGCTAATGGCAAAGTACCAACTGCATGTCGCACATTTTTATGGCGATCTCATGAATACTTATGGTGATATCGGAAATATCATTGCCCTCAACTATTATGGCAAGCAAATGGATACTAAAATCACTTCAGAAATTGTTAGTATTGGTGATGATTTTGATCCTGCCAAATTTGATCTAGCAGTATTTGGCGGCGGTCAGGATTATGAACAATCTGTAATTTCTAAAGATATTCCACAAAAAAAAGCTGGAATGGCAAAATTTATCAATGACGGAAAACCATTTCTAGCAATCTGCGGTGGTTTCCAATTATTAGGTCAATACTACGTTGATGCCAATGGAGAAAAGATTCCCGGTGCGGGCATTCTGAGTCATTATACCGTTACTCAAAGCCAACAACGTTCTGCAATGCAAAATCAAACCCGCTTTATTGGTGACATCGAGATTAAAAATGAAGAGACCGGCGAACTATACCACGGCTTCGAAAATCATAACGGACGTACTTTCCTGGGTACCGGTGAAAAACCTTTAGGAATCGTTCAAACTGGTCACGGTAATAACGGCGAAGATCACACTGAAGGTGCGATTTACAAACATACTTATTGTACTTACTTTCATGGTCCCATTTTAACCAGAAATGGCCAACTTGCTAAACGTATGCTGCTTGAAGCGCTCCATAATAAATATCCTGATGCAGATCTCAGTCAACAGTCCGCTTTAACCATTAAACCAACCTTTTAGGGAGAAATTATGTCAACTCTTTTTGTTTCTTTAATCACTATTATTTTTATTGGCGAATCATTTTGGGAATTTAGGCTTTTTACTTTCTTATCAAGTCAATTACCCACTATCCGCAGTGAAAGTGAACGAGAACAGTTAGCGAAAGCTTTAAAACTCGATCGACGTTGGAACTGGGGTTCCTGGATTTTAATTTTTGTCATCTTTGTGACCCCGTCAGCGGCTTACTTACCATTAGTATCCTTGCTTTGTCTATTTGAAACACTCATGGTAATGCGGATGGATCATTTAAAACGTCAATATTTTAGTTAAAAAAACGGCTTCTAAGCATTAACTGATGCATAGAAGCCGTTTCTATTAATTATTCTTTTCATCTAAGTATGTTGCCATAATTTTCCCACGATAATTCAAATACTGATCATTGTTAGCGCTGGGATGAACCCGATTGGATAACACAATCATCCCTTGATCATCTTGACGATCCAAAATCAACCAAGTACCTGTAAAGCCCGTATGACTAATCATTAAATGATGATCCCCAGTATGAGCATGAAGTAATTTCCAACCTAAACCACGGTTATGTTCACCAGTCAGCGGCGTTTGATCTGTAAACATCATCGCCACCGTTTGATCAGTTAAAATTCCCGCTAAATTGGTTTCCAAAAGCGCATGACTATATTTAAGTAAGTCATCTAACGTCGAAAACAATCCAGCACTTCCACAATGCCGTTGTAAAATATAACCTTTGGGATCATGAACACTTCCACGAATTAAACCACGATGTTTTTGAAATTCGGTTGGTACACAATCTTGCCAATGTGGTGTATATGTAGTCCGAGTCATCCCAAGCGGTCGAAAAATATGGCGCTGACTTAAGACTTGGATTGGTTGTCCCCAAATTCGTTCGGCAATCAACCCTAAATAAACAAACCCGATATCTGTATAAAGAATATTTTTCCCTAAATTAGGTCCAATTTTCTCTTGGGTTAATAAACTTGCTAACAACTGGTCGGTAGGAAGTTCATTGCGATGAGGAATAAACCCTTCAATGGCAGCGGTATGCGTAATCAAATGCCGAACTCTAACCGCAGAATTTTTAATTTCAGGGAGGTACTTCTGCACAGGATCATCTAACTGTAAAGCACCAGACTGGAGTAATATTGCGATTACCGGCACAGTGCCAATTACTTTAGTGAGTGATGCTAAATCATACTGCATTCCATCACGAAGTGGGATTCTCTGCGGAGTTAATTCCGCCATTCCACTAATTTTACGGATGGTTTGAGCATCATCAAAAATTGCGTAACTAATCCCTGGTACTACTTTGTTCGCAACCATTTCATCTAATAAGTGGCATGTCTGTTCATACTTCGTTTGCATTTTAGTCCTTCCTAATTAGCTAATTGATTGCCAGCAAACTGGCTGTTGTATAGATCAGCATAGAACCCATGCTGTGCCATTAGTGATTCATGATTCCCAGTTTCAATGATTTGTCCGTGATTCATTACAATAATCTGATGAGCATTACGGATGGTCGATAATCGATGGGCCACCACGAAACTAGTCCGGCCCTTTTGAATGTCGTTCATCGCATTTTGAATTAACGCTTCTGTCCTAGTATCCACCGAACTAGTGGCCTCATCTAGAATCAAAACATCTGGATCAGCCAAAAAGGCTCGGGCAATTGTGAGCAACTGTCTTTGCCCTTGTGAAATATTTGATGCTGTTTCATCCAAAATCGTGTCATATCCATTCGGTAGCTCACGAATAAATGAATCTGCATAAGCCAAACGAGCCGCTTCATAAACTTCTTCATCGGTAGCATTTTCACGACCGTATTTAATATTTTCAAAAATGGTGCCAGTAAATAACCACGTGTCTTGAAGAACCATACCGACATGTTGTCGCAGTTCTTCCCTCGTCATTGATCTGGTATCCCGACCATCGTAAAAAATTCGACCACCATCAACATCATAAAAACGTTCTAATAAGTTTATAATCGTGGTTTTACCTGCACCAGTAGGTCCGACAATTGCCACCATTTTATTTCGTGGGGCAGATAAATTAAAGTCTCTAATTAATGATTCATCAGGGCGATAGGAAAAATTAACACTATCAAATTCAATTGCAGGTTGATCACCAGTCTTGGCTGGCGTTGTAGAAAGGGTATTATCCATTTCCGGTTGATCAATCACTTCAAAAATTCGTTCGGCTGAGGCAATGGTTTGCTGGATCGTACTAGCCAAGTTAGCAATCTGGGTGATCGGTTGTGAAAATTGATTGGAATACTGAAGAAACGCTTGAACATTCCCTAATGTAATTTGACCATGGGCCACTTGGATCGCACCAACAACCGCTACCAGTAAATAACCAACGTTTCTCACAAAATTCATGCATGGAAAAATTAAAATAGAAAAGAATTGTGCTTTCCAAGCCGCTTGGTAATACTTGAAATTTTTCTTGGCAAATCGGCTGGCCTCATCTGTTTCATGGTTAAAAACCCGCACAATTGTATGACCTGCATAGGTTTCTTCAACTTGGTCATTGATTTCACCTAAAGCAGCTTGTTGACGAGTAAACAGTCGCTGAGCCGTCGGTGCCACAAAACCAACAATTAACAAACTAAGAGGGATAATCACTAAAGCAACAATGGTCAGTCGCCAGCTAATGGAAATCATCAATGCTAAAACACCCACGAAGGTGATGCTACTCGTAATGATCTGGATCATTCCTTGCTGCAGGGTTCCTGCAATGTTGTCCATATCGTTCACCATTCGACTCATAATATCACCATTGGAGTGTGTGTCGTAATATTCAATTGGAACCCGTGCCATTTTAGCTTTAAGGTCTTGACGCAGATTATAAACCACCCGTTGAGAAATTCGTGTCATCATTACTTGCTGAATAAAACTAAACAGTCCTGAAAAGACATACAGTAAAACGACAATTACTGCAATTCGCAAAATTTTTGAATAGTCAATTGGGAGTGAATGAATCTTCATCCCACCCTTCATTTCCTGATACCCCTGCACAACCCCGTTATAAATCGTAGTCGTTGCTTCACCAAGAATTTTCGGTGCCATGATTGATAAAATGACAGAGCAGATTGCCATAATAACCGAAATGACAACTCCCCACTTCCAGGGACCTAAATAAGCAAATAGTCGTTTTGTAATTGGCCAAAAATGGGTTGCTTTAGTCATTTTACCCCGTTGTGGTCGATTATGCATGATGATGTGCCTCCTTTTGAATTTGTGAATTCAAGATTTGCTGATAGGTCTTGTTTTTAGCAACTAACTCCTGATGAGTTCCTTGGCCAACGACTTTACCATCATCAAGAACCAAAATTAAATTCGCATCCGCAACTGTTGAAATCCGTTGGGCGACAATGACTGTCACCGCCTGTTTTAATTCCGGATCCTGGCGAAGTGCCATTCTTAATTTGGCATCCGTCTTGAAATCTAAAGCAGAGAATGAATCATCAAAAATATAAATAGAAGCGGATTTAATAACCGTCCGCGCAATTGCTAGCCGTTGACGTTGACCACCAGAAAAGTTGCTACCATTTTGTTCGACCGCCGCATCTAGACCTCCTGCTGCCTTGACAAAATCAGCCGCTTGCGCAATTTTTAATGCGTGCCAAATTTGTTCATCCGTGGCCTCTGGCCAACCAAATTGCATATTCGAGCGAATTGTTCCAGTAAAGAGGACTGCTTTTTGTTGAGTGATTGAAATTAAGCGGTGTAAATCATGTTGTGACAATTCATTGATTGAATAACCATCAACTTTAATTTGTCCGCTTTCAATATCAAATAACCGCGGAATCAAGTTAACCAGCGATGATTTTCCTGAGCCAGTTCCACCAATAATTGCCAAAGTTTGCCCAGCTTGTAGATTAAAGTTCAGATTGGTTAGTGCCAATTGTTCCGCGCCATGATAGCGGAAATTAACATGATCAAAACTTAATGAAGCGCTTGGCCTATCAGTAATAACTTGGGGATGGGCTGGATCATTAATGATGAAAGGCTCATCTAAAACATCGTTCACCCGCTTGGCGGATGCCGAAGCCCGAGGAACAAATACAAAGACCATTGAAAGCATCATAAAACTAATCAAAATCTGGGTTGAATACGTCATAAATGCAATTAAATTTCCCACCTGCATGCTCATTTGTCCAATTAAATGTGCACCAAACCAAATTATTCCAATGTTTGTGAGACTTAATACAAGCGTCATAATGGGAAAAAGAAACGATACTAAAGTAAAGGCCCTAATACCAGTTTCAGTATAGTCAGCGTTTGCTTGCTTGAATCGATTTTGTTCGAGTTGCTCCTGATTAAAGGCCCTAATGACCCGTACACCAGTTAGTCCCTCACGGAAGACCAGGTTGATTCGATCAGTCTTTTGCTGAATACTCTTAAAAAGCGGAATTGCAAAGTACATAATCAAAATTACCGCAACGGCCAAAACGGGTAATGAAATCAAAAAAACCTTCGTCAAACGTGGTTCACGGTAATAAGCTAGAATACAGGCAGCAACCAGCATAATCGGCGACTGAAGCATCATTCTGAGCACCTGCACCATCACATTCTGAATCTGAACAATGTCGTTGGTCGACCGGGTAATTAGGGAGGAATCACCAAACTTACTCATTTCCTGACTCGAGAATCTTAGGACTTTTTGATAAACCTGATTCCGTAATTTCTGGCCAACCTTCATAGACTGAGTTGAAGCAAAGTAGACATTCAGTCCGGCAGCGAGCAAACCAATTGCCGCCACTAATAACATTTTGCCACCTTCACTCCAAATGTAGTGAATATCGCGTTGTAACACACCTTTATCAATCAAATCAGAAGTAATCGTCGGCAAATACAAATCCGCTGCAACTTGAAAGAAAAGAAATAACACGGCTAACGTCGTTGGTAGCCACTCTAAATTACGTTTCGCAATTTTAATCATCTAAGCTTCACCATCCCTTTGATAATGATCTTTTAATCCCTTAATCATTAACTCACCAATCCGGACCAGTTCTTCACAATCATGAATCGTTAGTTTTTTGAGTAAGGCATTAACAAACTCTTCCCGCTCAGCTTGTAGTTCTGTGCTTTTTACTTGTCCTTTGCTAGTCAAGCGAACCAAAATTTGTCGCCGGTCCTGCTGATCACGTTGTCGAACAATTAGCTTCTCCTGTTCAAGACGGTTTAAAACTTGAGATAAAGAGCTTGGTCGAACGTGAACTTGCTTTGCTAACTCGTTTTGATAAAATTGATTATTATATTGCCCAAGAATTGCAATGATTTGTCCGCCACCTTGAAATTGACCGCTGTGTTTGTGATTACGAAACGCTAGTTCATGAATCACTCGGTTGTTTTTCATTAGTTGACGAAAAAGTACCTGCTTTTCGTCCATTGAATTATCCTACTCACTTTCGCAATTTAATACGATACCTAATAATTAGGAACCTAACAATTTTATTATTGTCCTTCCTTGGTAAAAATACAAGAAAAAATTAAAGGAGATCATTTATGGAAGCTTGGTTATTTTTAGCATTAGTTTTATTCATTGCTCTGATCGGAAAAAATACTTCCTTAATTATCGCAACAATCGTGGTGGCAATAATTAAGGCACTGCCATTTACTCAAAAATGGTTACCCATTATTCAAAATAAAGGCATTAATTGGGGAGTAACTATTATTTCAGTTGCTATCTTAATTCCCATTGCGACCGGTGAAATTACGTTCCACGATCTGATACGAGTTTTTAAAACGCCAGCCGGTTGGATTGCCATTGCAATGGGAATTGCTGTAGCGATCCTATCACGCTTTGGTGTTAACCAGCTTTCGGCTTCTCCACAAGTAACCGTCGCACTGGTATTTGGTACAATTATGGGGGTTGTCCTGTTCAAAGGAATCGCGGCTGGGCCTGTAATCGCGAGTGGTCTGACATATTGTATTGTCACAATGCTAAACCTCCATTTTTAAACAAAAAAACGGCTGAATATTTCAGCCGTTTTATTTTAAAATAATTGCTCATTAGTAAATTGTCCAGTAACTGGGTCCATCTTTTGCACTTGTTGGTTATGAGTGTTGTAGTTATATAGCCCCGTTAAGTTGGCTACATTTTGATCTTGATCTTTACCAGTGTGGCGAACTTCAACTTGGTATTGACCATTCC
This sequence comes from uncultured Limosilactobacillus sp., assembly GCF_934202705.1. Lineage (GTDB taxonomy): Bacteria > Bacillota > Bacilli > Lactobacillales > Lactobacillaceae > Limosilactobacillus. The sequence goes on along the minus strand of NZ_CAKPYE010000004.1, from coordinate 79,946 downwards.
CCTGGTTTTGAACCAAGTAAGAGTTGCCAGTTTGTTGTTGAAGACCGCTTGCCGCAATGAAACTATTTAAGACATCCGTATCTGAACTCCGGGAAGTTGTTGGCGCACTTTTTTGATAATTAGTAGCTGAACTCGTTGCAGCGTTACTCCGACTAACTTGTGGTGCTGATGTCGTAAATGAAGCTTGTGATGAACTACTGGATGATGGCATCGCAACAACAGATTCATTATCCTTTAGTGATTCATTTTTAGAATCGTTTTTGGCAGATTTATTAGCTCTCTTAACAACTTTAGCAGATGTTGATTTGTGAGTCGTTGAGGTCGTACTCGTTGATGCACACCCTCCTAAAAGGAAAGCTGCCATTAATAGAACGGTCCCCGTTAATACTTTTTGTTGTGCATTTTTCATAATCGTAACCCCCTCAACTAAATTTATCTTTTCAAGTCACTTTAATTGATTACAGGTATATTGTAACGCACATGTAATGCTTTTGAAACATTTTTAAATTATTTGTAAAAGCATTTAGTGATTATTCCTCTAAAAGCCGATCACAACACGGTTATACGAAGTTTTTAAGATTTATTAAAAAAGATGAGCACCAATCTTTCGATCAATGCTCATCTTTTTTAATAAGTTGGGTATACTGGTCTCGAACCAGTAGATTACGGATTCAGAGTCCGCTGCCTTACCAGTTTGGCGAATACCCAATAATTAACAACAATGTAATTATACAAAACTTCTTACTAATGCGCAAGATTTTTCCAAAATTCTGTAACTTATGTTCTTAAATTTGTTAGAATAAGAACGATTGCTGAAGAAAGGAGCTCAATTAATGGCAAGTAATTCCGATGCTCTATATTATGTTCTCTCGAAAATTTATTATCACCCCGAATTAGTGATTACAACCATTCCGCAATATTCTAACGCTGTTGCAATTACTGTATCTGATCAACTTAAAGTTTCAGACAGCGATTTTTACTTTCCAGAGTATAAGCTAATGGTTAATCGCCTGTCACCTGACTTTGTCGCGAAGAATGGTGATTTACTTGATTATTACTACGATATGACAGATCAAGATAATCCAGGATTTCATGATGTTTGGATAACAACTGGGCATGTAAGTAAGCAGCATGCATATTTAATTGAACTCTCCTTTGAGTAACCATTGACAATTGATTAGTTTGTTTAGTATACTGATTGAGTAATATGGTTTATTGCCCGCTGGTCAAATTGGTTAAGACGTCGCCCTCTCAAGGCGGAGTTACGGGTTCGATCCCCGTGCGGGTGATTTTTTATACTCTCATACATGTTTCAAAATGCTTAAACCCGCATGGTTAAGGCATTTTTATTTTTGCCGAAACACCCAAAAACACCATTATTTTTAACTTCTGCTACCAAACTGCTACCAAAATCGAACAACATAAAACCGCTTCTAACCAGCGCTTAGACCACTTTCATTTTTGAGAGTGGTCTTCTTTTTGCTACCAATTGCTACCAAAATATGCACTATATTGTTTATTAGTGTTCTGTCTACCTATTATATAGAACTATTTTCTAGTCATTTAACATCATAAAACGCTATTATTAGTAACCTTGCTCCATGATTGCTTGAAACAAGGCGGGATAGATTGCTTTTAGGTGCTTTGCAAACTCCATTAATGCTTGTCGCTCATGAATATAATATTGTGACTTACTGATATTCAGCATTTTAATTACATGTTGCCCTTGTTGTTGCTCTAAATATCGATATTCAATTATCTTTTGATGGTCTGGTGTGCATCCGCCGACTGCTTGCTCAATTGCTAGAAAGCACTTTAAACATTGCTTACTTTCCGCCCTACGGTTTTTAATTTCACGTTTTGCCCATACTCCAGACCGCAAGTAGATACTACGATAATCAACTTTAAAAAAGCCCCGCAAATTACGGATGATGGTTTTACTATCCATGTTGTTACCCCGTATAATGTTTATTAGGGTTTTCATTCGGGATATTCTCGATACTGAACGGCATGGGTCAACTAGACTTGTGCCGTTTTTCATTTTAGCCTTATAATTAACTTGCTTATATTAATACGGAAGTCACCATCGTGGTGACTTTTTTTGTTATAATAACTTCGATTGAATATTTAGGGAAGTCGCCATTGTGGTGATTTTTTGAGTTCTGTATCTAGTGATACAGGGCTCTTTTTTGTTATGGGTGCAAAATCGGCAATTATTGCACCGATAAACAGACGTTAATTTATTAATTCAAGTATCACGGATGTCATAACCTTAACATTTCTTAACATTACCCCCCCTACCCTAAAATTTTTCAAACTAGGGATTGCATGCAAGCTAACGGCAATGTGTGCGCTCTTGCTGTCAGCAGATACGGGGGCGGGGTAAATTAAAACGGTAACCATCCGCCGTTAGATAATTACCGTTGATTAATAAGTTTCGTTTTCTGCTCCTGCGCAAAGGCAATTAGTGCGTCTAAATCCTCAATGCTTGCGTACTTGCGGATGAAAGTTCTAGCATTTGATCGGTATTGATACAGACGGTTCTTTTCGGGGTGTCGTTTTTCGTAACGTCTAGTAGCGTTCATTTGTGCCTGACTAACCATAATTAACCCTCTTTTCGTGTTCTATGATGTTTAAATATATCTTGTGTAGTGATAGGTTTCTGATATAATTAGATATGTAAAAGGCGCTAGGCTGTGTGAGAACCTAACGCCCGGCGTTTCTTGCTAGATGGTGTTTAAGTGTTAGTAGGTTAAACTACTAACGCTTTTTTAAAACCGTTACAACAATCGCAATCACGATCACCAGCATCTTACAACTGGTAAAAGTAACGCTAACCGTCAAGGTATAACACCCCTTAGCAAGACAAGAAACACTTTCAAGACCAACGCCCCCGTTTCTTGCTGTAATTGAAAGTCATTGGTCGTTGTCTAGCATTTCACGCCTTGATAACTCATGAGTTAATTACTCTCAATCGTTACCATCAATGATTATATAACTATCATAATTACAACACAATCAAGCATTCAACCAGCTATTAAGCTAATTAATTCTATATCTTGTATAGTCATATAATTGTAAACGTAAAAGGCGCTAGGTGGTTCCAGCACCTAACGCCCGATGGTCTACTCATTGTTTATGGTAAGCGCCTATTTAGGGCGCTTTTTTAGTACCCAAAAGCCAACAGAAACCAGCGTTATTACAACACTAAGAATTAAGCCGTTAGTCAGCAATTGACCAACGGCTTTTTAACTACGATTGTTCAGAAATTCCAACATTTTTTAACGGAAAATATACCAGCTCAAAAAGTCTCTATTATTGATCTAAAATGCGTTACATTCATCCACTTAATGCTGTTATACCAGTGATTATAAGTAACCAGGCATGCGCAATGATATGTAACTACTAATAGAAAAATAAACCGTATTTTTACAGGTTGTTTCATCGGAACAAATGCACTAGATAAATCACCACTAACACCAGCCATAAAATACCAACCCCATACGGTAGAAATTGACCGTTAAAGAATAGTAACATTACTAACCTCCTATGTTTTAACGACTACGAACATCCCTAATAATGTGCAATTTTGTGCATATTAATTTAACCAGATCACCGTTATATCAGCATTTCAGAATTGGACAAGGTACGGAACAGATTTATTTGTTCTTATTTTGTGACCTAATACCGATGTTCTTATAGGCGGTGGTTACTTTATTCTGATAGTAACCAGCATAAAAGCGATGATGTTTCTGATAGACAAAGCCTAGTAGTTGCATATTCTTTTTAAATTGGCGGTTATTTAACGGTTCTATTTCTCGCTGACTACAATAGTCTAAATAATGTTTATAGATCGTTGCGCACGGTGCATACAAACGACGATTTTTAACTACATTCGGAGCATAAACAAACTTAACTACGCTCTCATCCGCTTGGTCACGGTTTCTAATTCTGAAATAGTTATCTTTCTTGTGGTGGTTCATATCAAACCATTGTGCCAAGCTCCGATTACTAAATACATATTGTCCTTTATACCACCCCATGCGTTACCTCCAAACATAATTAAATCGCTAGTTAAATCGTTACTTAAACTACTATTTAAACCATTAATTAAACTGTTACTTAAACTAACCAGCCTAGTTCTTTTAACTATCTTTTGAACTGCGAGAAAATGAATTGAATAAGTACCCCTAATAGAAAACCAAATGCTAAATTATTAACCATGTTTGCGCTCATCGTTTCCACCTCACAAAATACAGAATTACCAATCCTATTATTAACAATACGAACTCAAACCACCAAAATAAAAAGCATAGCATTTTATCTCCTCCGTTGTATGTACAGTGTATATACAATGTATTATAATAAATTTAAAGGGAGGCTGATAATATGACGAAATCGCATAGCATCCGTGTTGATGATGAAACTTACAAAAGTTCTTTAAAGGTCTTTGATGATCTAGGTATGGACTTCTCAACTGGTATCAGAATTTATTTAAAGAAAGTCGTTAAAACTAACGGTATCCCGTTCGATGTTACCAATGAAAACGGTCTTGATCGTTCATTAGCTGAACTTAACAAGGGTGATTACAGGTCTTTCAATTCGGTTGATGATCTTTTCAATGACTTAAACGAGGACGACTAACTCATGATTATTAATCGAACTTCTGAATTTAAGCGTGATTATAAGCGTCTAAAACGCAAGCATTATGACATGGATAAACTTAAGCATGTCATTACTCTAATTGTTAATGGTGCTACGGATGAACTAATTCATAAGCATAAAGACCACCAGCTTAAAGGGAAATACAAATCACTGCGAGAATTACACGTTGACCGTTCATACAATGATAATTGGATCATGGTTTATCAAATTCGCAATAATGAAATAGACTTGCATATTCTCGACTTGCTTAAAACTGGTGACCATGACCACATTTTAAGATAATTTGCTAAGACCTTGCATAAGGTCTTTTTTTGTACCCTTTTCCGCCTAATGTTTATATCATTTTTCCATTGTTCGTTGATATAACAATCTTTTCAGTACATTAGCATTTGTCGGTGTAACCATGTTATAAACGGATGTCATGAACGCTTATACTCCACTATCTCGTAAACCATTACCACCAAAGCTACAATGATCAGCATTACTATGTTGGTACGCCAATAGGCTTGGTCTAGTGTGATATGAAAGACGTTAGCAATTAAGCGGTACAACATCCAATCATTAAAACTATTTAAAATTGTCATTTTATTACCTCTTTTTTTAGGGTGTCTGAAATGTCTGAATTCTTTTTAGGGTGTCACAAATGTCACCTTTTTATGATGCGACATTTCCGCCATTATTAACTGCTGACAAGCTCAAACATGATTACAGGGCAATGGGCTTTTTTGTTATGTTCTAATTCTCATTTTAAGGCTCTCTAATCAACTTTAGGGGTTGCATGATAATTTATATTAGTTCCCTGATACTCATTTCATAGCAAGGCAAAATTTAAGAATTAGCAGGATAAAACAATAGTGTTCTCTTCGGGCTATGAGTGAAAGGCATTCGCCCTTGTGTGAAACAATGACGTGAAACATCTCTGTTACTATCTCCGCTACTATCTCTGTTACTAACTCTGTTACTATTTGATGTTGTCAGTTGTAGCAATGCCATGCAACTATCTATCAGCTATATCCAGCTATCTAAACGGCTATGGTGTGCATTTTTTGCTTCGGGCAACTCCATTCGGCAAGGTTGTCCGATTGCGTAATATCAAGGCTCACGGATGTTATTAGTGATAATAGTGTAATTAGCAGTGTATCTAATGGTGTACCTAACTCTGTATCTAACGATGTACCTAGTAGTTTACAAGGTGGTTTACATGTTAGTTGTCATGTTGGTTTACAAGCTAGTTTACATAGACAAATACTGTCAGATAAGCAGTAAGGGGCGTTGATGATTGTTTCAACGTCCCTTACTCCACTATCTTCTCCACACTTTACTCCATGAAGTCCTCCACCATCTTCTCTACCTTTTACTCCACTAAATACCCCCATTAAAAATATTAAGTAGGTTAAAAGGCTGTTATAAAGGCTTTGCCCGATAACGGGTTACCCGTGAACGGTTTTTCAGTCAACGGCTCTGCGGTCATGATCATGAAATCATGACCTTATTTCTCGTTGTGACCAGTAGGGAACAACCTTATTTTTCGTCCCGTGACCTTATTTTAAAGTTATTATTGGTCGTACTAAATGACACCCCCCTGCTGTACAAAATGACACCCCTAGTTGTATGATTTGACACCCCTAGCTGTACAAAATGACACCCCCTACATTGAAAATTAAATGCCTCAGTAATCTTCGTTCAATTCGTTAAAAAATTCTGAAGCTTCTTTTTCAGATTGATAATCAAGGTTCAGCTCTAATGCTCTTTGGTGATCATCGTTTTCCAAATAGAATATATAATTTTTTTGGTACAATTGTTTTAGATTACGTATGACTGCTCTTTTACTTATATTCAGTGTCAAAGCTATATTTTGATTAGATAAGGCGCTTTGACGTTGACCATGTTTGAATACATCATCATATATCAGACCGCAAATTATCGCTTCACGGTAATTCAAAAGCCCCCGTTGAACATCATTCAATATCTGATAAGGCATCGCTAAATACGGTTTTTGGTTTCTCATCAAGGGAAAAAGTTGCCATGTTGTTTTTCCTCCAGAATGGTTATATTCAACGGTTACCCATCCTAAATTAGATAATTCCAGTATTTGTTTACTGATATAATCAACACCGCAATGCTGATACTGCGCTAGTGTCTTACGACTTGCGTTTATTATTTTAAATTTTCGATTAAGCGCCAATAATTTTGCATATAAAATCGTTGATGATGGTTTAACACTCTGAACCAACGCCAACGGTAGCTTAATTATGGGCGTTTTTAATTTAATTCTTTCTTCACTGCTCATAATTTGCTCACCATACCAATTAACTAAATTTTTAAATTCTGGTAATATGAATAAAGCGGGGTTCTAAACCCGCTCTAAATACATCTTTCTGGTTTAGGTGCATTATCTAGTATGATAATGTCATCTTCTCAAAGTCGTTCCCGCTTGCTCTTGTGGTTATTAGTCAGCGTGAACGGCTTTTTTATTGTCTTTAAATTGGTTGTAGTAGTTCTGTTTCAAGCGTTCCGCCCTTAACATCATCGAAAGACCAGAAGTGCGGATGTTGGTATATGTGCGGTTTAGCTCCTCTTCGGTGCTGATTAAGTAGTAGCCGTTGTCCATTCCAATTGGAAAACCTTCGTTAGTCAAATGGGCAATAATATTGCTAACAGCTCTTACATCGGTTCCTAAGGCATCCGCAACCCTGCTGCGTGATATGGGCTTCTCTGACCCATACGGCAACAGTTTTAATACTTGACGTTCGATGTCAGTTTCACCTTTGATGGCTTGTTGATCAATTGTCGGCATCGTAAACAGCGTTAGTTGATGTTCTGTCATTCATTAACCCCCTTTATTTCAATTCTCCAGTGACTTTTAAACCACCTTAGTATTTCTACAACATGAACTGTCAAAACGGCATAAGGGCTAAAATATGCCCAAATAATCGTGTTTAAAATTATCCAGAGTAATAAAGCGCCGTTCTTGGTCAGTTCTATATCCATACATAAATTTAAATCGTTTCGGATTTGTGTTCTCATCATGTCCACCCATTCAAATACATAACACTGCGCTGGTTAGCTATGGTTATTAATGACTGTGTTTCTGACTGCGTAACTTGACCCATTGCTCTAGGTCTGACTTAGTAAAACGATAGCTACCACCAATTACGGCAACAGGGAAGTCATCATATTCTTTGATCCACTTATCAAGGGTTGCCCGTCCACATCCTAAAAATTTAGATGCGGTCTTTTTGTCCATGATTGCGGGAAACGGATCAACTGGTTTATAAGTTTTCATGCGTTCCGTCAATGCGTCTTGTAAAGCACTATCGGGAATGGTGAATGTAAATTCCATATTTAATTACCTCACTTTCTAACTAGCCCCATCGTGTAAAAAACTCGTCAAGTGAAACCGTGATAATGGGGTGCGGTTTTGGTTCCAGTAACTTGTTAATGATCTTGATTGCTAAATCTATTGTGTGTTGATCGTAGCTATTCAGAAATGGGACTTTTGCCCCCCCCGATTGAAAAACATGTAGAACATGCTTTGCTTCGTTACGATCACTTTCTGTTAATGCAATATCTTTTACATCAATCACGATTAACACCGCCTTTACTTTTGAGAACCAACAATTACAAAATCATCTTTGGTGCGTCTTTCATTGAGGGCAATTTGTAAACCATCGTCCCATACCAAAACATGAGAATTATTAATTGATGGATCAACTTGTGCAAATAAATATCCCTCGCCTGCGTAACTGATCATTTCATTACCCGCAAGCGGTAGGATGCTCTTGCCGTCAGCTTGACGGTTAGCAAAAATCTTGTTTTGACCGTCTTTATTGTCCAGCAGTTCGGTTAATTCCAGCCCCTTTTTAGTAGCGGTATAAACCGCCTTTTCGCAATAAACTTGATCGCCTTGTGCCAAAATCACAATGTTTTGTGCGCTTTCCATGATTAAATACCTCCAAAATTTTTAAACAGCCTGACCAGCAGTTAATAACAAAATCCCCTTGACCTGGTCATAAGTTTTATTCAAGCCAATAAATCCGATCACAATATTTTCTAGTTGCTGGTATCTTGCTTGCTCAACAGTCGTTAAACCATCCATTGCATTCTTAACGTGTCTTGACGCCTTAAGCTGTTTAGCATTCATACCAGTTACTTGTTTCAGCAGTAAATCAGTAATGGTCTTATAGCTCCAATGATTGCCATGTTGCCATTGCTGAATTGCATCCGTAAGGGTGCGCCGTTGTGGAATACCAGCAACCCTATTTCTGACTTGCTCCAGCTTTTCATTCCTCATTTGAAAGAAAGCCCTGACCAGTCGTTTCTTAAACTCTCTGACCTGTTCGGTGTTATCAAGGTAGGTTATCAACAACGTTGCTTGCATTTCGTTAAGATGATAAGTCTTGCGAGGACGTCCCCGCCCGTTTAATTTAGTCATTTCAAATGACAAAATTCCATATTCTTCAAAATCGGCTTTGTGTTCGTAAATTAAATTCTTTACCGCATGAAGTGAGTTACCACTGTAATCAGAAATAATTTTATCGGTGGTATACGGCTCATCATTCACGGAACCAATGAAAACTAAATCGTGCATTCCATCACCTCCCTGGCATCCGACCAAAACGGATGCTTTTTATTTATCCTGAGTTGCAACTACTTGTTTCTCCAGCCAATTTTTGAACCGCTTATAAATATCACTTTGTAGTGCCATTGGTGCTGGTGAGTTAATAAGTTTTGTCATCGTTGGTTGAGAAACACCAATTTGAACAGCTAAATCATTACGGGTTAATCTGTGAAGTCCTTTAATGGTCAATAACTGCCGTTGGTCATCCTCTGAAAAAATATCCATAATTTCACCTCTTTTTTATACACTCAAGTGTACATTAGCTTAAATACATGAAAACATACACTTAAGTGTATGTCAATAACTTTTTTACACTCTGGTGTATATTTTCTTGCAAATTGTGATATTATTTTTTATGAGGTAAAACAAAATGATTAACAATAGAATTAGACAATTACGCCAAAATAAGGGCTTAACTTTGCAAGGTTTAAGTCAAGCCCTAAAAGAAAGAGGGGTTAAATTATCAGCTTCATCTTTGATTAAATATGAACGCAACGAAAGAACACCATCATTAGAAACGTGGGTTAATCTCGCCAAATTTTTTGATGTTCCTGTTGGCTACATTCAAGGAAAATCCATAAGCCCATATTTAATTGGTGCAAATGATAGTTTTGAACAAATAGCCCATGACTATGCACTTTTTGAAAATGTAGATGGTGAACTTAGTAATTTAACAAAATCAGAACAAGAAAAAATTTCAGACTCCATAGTTACTTTAAAAACATTAATAATTGCGCTTGTTGAAGATAACGAACTTCGTAAATCGCCCATTTATAAACAATATTTACTTAGTATTTGCGAATTGCTTCAATTCCTAGCCTTGCCGTTAATATCAGACAAAATCAAAAATGGCTCTGAAAGGGTTAAGAGTTTAAAAACATTTAATAAATCAATCAAAAGTATTTTTGAAGTGGTTCTTAATAGCGAAGTAGGTAATTTGTTTTTTGAAAAACCATCAAACCAGTCCAAAACGGATGATAAAGGCTATAAATCTAGTGAAAAGTAGCATTCCCTACGTCCAAACGTGATTGACGTTAAAAGCTATTGGGAGGTTTCAATTATGAAAAAAGATGGTTTAGGTTTAGAAAGATTGCTAATCTTTCTAGCTGGTTTGAATTTGATTTTGCGTCTAGTCCTCTATGTTCAAGAAAAGCGTGAAGCCAATGAAAAAGATTAGTTTAATATGCGCCGTTGCCCTTGCTGGCCTGTCTTTGACGGCTTGCGGTAGCAACTCCACCAAGAAAGCAAGTTCAAGCAGTAAAGTGTCTAGCTCAAAGGTGGTTAAGCACCATAAGAAAGCTAAGCGCTCCAAGAAAAAGGCTAGTTCTAGCAGTAGTTCATCCGCTGTAAGTGCGTCTAGTCAGCAGAACCAACAACAACAAACACAAGCAAGCAACGGGCAACAGCAAGCGTCACAAAATAACGGTCAATTACCGCCTGCTAGTGATTTAAGTGACTTTGTTAACCGCTACGGTGAGTCACCAGCAGCATACCTAATGGATCATAGCGGAATGTCACAACAACAAGCGTTAAATTCCGTTCCTGATACCATGAAATCCTCTGGTGAAATTCAATCCCAAAATCTTATGAATAACGGTCAATAACCATTTACTTGTTATTTTACTTTCTATGACGTTTTAACCATGTTTTGATTAATTGCCCATCTATTCTTTTAAAAGCTCTCACGGGTCAATTCTGACCCCATATCATTCAAACACATAACACTGCGCTGGTTAGCTGTGCGAAAAAAGGAATGATAGAAAATGAGTTATACAAAGAAAGTTAGTAAAGGATATTACGGTTACGCTACCTACTACGACAAGCACGGTAAGCGTCACGTCAAAAGTGCGGGGCTTTTCAAACTCAAACGAGAAGCCAAACAAGCTGGTTTTGATCTGGAAAAGAAACTAAATCAACTCAATAAAGAGTTAAAAGATATTTCCCTAGCTGATTACTTTAAACGCTGGTATGACCTTTACAAAAAGCAAAAGGCAACCAGTACATCCGCTAGAAACCAGTACCGCATTATGCGGAATGTTTTAACTGATTACTTTAAAGATACACGGTTGGCGGATGTTAAGCGTTCCGACTACCAAGCATTTATAAATTGGTATGGTGCTAATCATGCTTATAAAACCGTTAGCAAGTTAAATGGTGCGGTACGGTCAGCCGTTAGTTATGCGATTGATGATGATATTATTACTAAAGACTTTACGCATAACGTGGTTGTTACCTATAACCGCAACAAAAAGCTGAAGGTTGAGTATCTGACTAATGCGGAACTAGCAACCCTTAAAAATGCGGTTAGCAGTCATTTAAACCGCCTTAACACCAGCCGATACATGATCTTAACGGCAATTTTCACGGGAATGCGAAAAGCAGAAATTCAAGCTCTGACGTGGAAAGATATTGATTACTTGCATGGTACTATTACTATCAATAAATCATGGGACGAAAAGAAAAAGGCTTTTAAGCCTACCAAAACCACATCTAGCAACCGAACCATCAAGGTTAATCGTCAATTGCTGAAATGGTTATCAGACTTAAAAGCCAATAACAGCGTCATGGTATTCCAAAATGGTTTAGGTACCATCCCTACCAGTAACGCATTAAATAAGTGTCTACGGTCTATTATGAATGATGTTGGCATCCAAAAACAAGGGTTTCATTTTCACTCATTGCGCCATGTTCATGTTGCCTACCTACTCGGTAAGGGTGTAGATATTTACGCCATCAGCAAACGACTAGGGCACTCAAATATTACTGTTACACTTAACACTTATTCATATCTAATTGATGAATACAAAGCCAAAAATGATAATGTCATTATCGATAAATTGGCGGAGTTGGTTTAACTGCTACCAAACTGCTACCAAAACGGCTATAAACGTTGATATATCAAGGGGTTGTTGTCCCCGTGCGGGTGATTTTTTATGCTTTCAATTAGGTGTCAGACTTAGTTGAGGGCTTTTTCTTTACTCTTTTAAAATGGTAAAATTAATCCCAGAAAGAAGGAATGACCAATGACAACAATTCAAGACAATTGGTTGACTCTTGCCGACGGACAGAAGATGCCGCAACAAGGGTTTGGTGTTTATAAACTAACTGACCCAACCACTTTTACTCAAACCATTCAAAGCGCATATGAAGATGGTTACCGCCTTTTTGATACAGCCCAAATGTATGGTAATGAAGCCAACCTCGGTACTGCTCTGAAATCATTAAACGCCGACCGAGATGATTATTTTATTACCACCAAGGTTGCCGAAAGCAATCAGGGCTATCAAAGTGCAATTGATTCGGTTAAAGACTCCTTAAAAAAATTACAACTGGATTACGTCAACCTCCTGCTAGTTCACTGGCCAATTAATGGACCCTTCTTTGAAACCTGGCAGGCCTTTGAAGATATGAAAAAAGCCGGTTTAACTAAATCAATCGGAGTCAGCAATTATGGGATGATCCATCTCCAATATCTCGCCACACAAGAAACTGAAATGCCGGTGGTTGATCAGCTTGAATGTCACCCATGGCTCTCTGAAAAACCCATGGTTGACTTTAATAACCAACATCATATCGTGACTCAAGCATGGGCACCACTTGGTCGTGGGCGGATCTTTGAAGAACCAATTATTCAAGGGCTCGCACAGAAGTATGGTAAGACCCCTGCCCAAATCATCTTGCGCTGGCATCTGCAGAATGGCCTTTCATTTATTCCAAAATCTGCTCATGCTAGTCGGATCAAGGAAAATGCTGATATTTATGATTTCGCGTTGAGTGAGCAAGATGTGGCTCAAATGAATTCACTCAATAAAAATGTCCGGATCAGTCAAGAACCCGAACTGGTCTACGAATTCAATCAACAGTATCCTCACTAGAAATAAGTAATTCTTAAACCTCATAGGAAAGATTGACGCCCCACTCTGCGTGGGGTATTTTTATTAACACACTATTCGTTAGGATGTGATCCTATTAGATTTCATAACATACTCGTCACTCTAATTCTTTACCTTACCGCCTTTGGTGGAATCATGTGGCTTTACAACGATAATCAGCAATTTCAACGGCAGACCAATAATGGTATTACCTATTTAAAGGCTTCCGTTCAGGAACTGAGTAATGAATTAAATGGTAAAGGTAGTCAGAAAACTACCAACCAAAAAACTGCTCATCGAGAGTCAACCGTCAATAGTCAGACCGATCAAATTAATGGTCGTTGGACCAGTCGCTCCGCAACTATTTACATTAAGATGGGTAATCAAACACTCCAACAGGCGATGATCGATGCTGTTAATGCCTGGAATAATACCGGTTCCTTTAAGTTTAAGATTGTTCACGATCGGAAGCAGGCGGATTTGGTAGCCACCTCAGCTAATAATAGTAACGACCAAGCTGCAGGACTAGCTGAAATGAACCAAAATACAGTTTCTGGCTACTTTACCGATGGGCATATTTATCTTAATAAAGCCTACCTATTGAATCCTGAATATGGTTATAACCATGAACGAATTGTCAACACGGCCGAACACGAACTAGGTCATGCCATTGGTCTAAGTCACAATAATAGCCAGTCGGTTATGCAGCCGTCTGGATCATTCTTTACTATTCAGCCAACCGATATTCAAGCAGTCAAAAGAATTTATTCCCAAAAGCCGACTAAGCCTAAACAAACACATTGAAATTAAAGGGGACCATAATGGAAGTAATAATATCCCCCCATTATGATCCCTTTAAATATTAGTTATTGGTGCCATTGCATAATCATCAGAACGAGCAGAATTACCAACAACACTGCACAATAAGCGGTCGCCAACCACGCAATAATTTGTACAAATGGTAACGGCGCGGTAATCGTGATTATTTCTAAAACAACTGCTAAAACGCACCACACAACTAATCGCGACCTAACCCGTTCAATCACATGTTTCAAATTTCGATTCATTTCACTATCTCTTCAACTAACGTCGCTAAAACAGCTCCACAAATTGGACCAACCATTGGAACCCAAGCATACCACCATTGTCCACTGGTTTTATTTGGCACTGGTAAGACTGTATAGGCCAATCGCGGTCCCCAGTCTCGCGCTGGATTTAATGCAAAACCAGTCGTGGTGCCAAGTCCCGCACCAATTGCAAAAATTGAAAGACCAACAATCAATGGCTTGAGGCCTAACGTGAAATTTCCTAAATTAATCAGAACTAACATAAACATAAAGGTTGCAATCACTTCACTCAGTAAATTAGCCCATCCGGATTTAATCGCTGGGACGGTTGCAAATATCCCAACCGTGTTTTGAGTCTTTTCTGGTGTAACTTTAAAATGGACCCAAAACTGAATAATTACCAAAGTCGCACCTAAAAAAGCTCCAATTAGCTGCCCGAGAATGTATGGAACCACTTGAGCCAATGGGAAAGTATGATTAACCGCAAACGCGATGGTGACCGCTGGGTTTAAATGCCCCAGCGAGCCTAACGAACCAGCTGCATATACCCCCATTGTGACCGCCAATCCCCATGCAAAGGCCACATAAAACCAATCATTTTGTTGACTGCTAAAAGTTCGGTTTAAATTTAACCCGGCACCAACTCCACAGCCAATTGTGATTAAAATTAACGTGCCGACTAATTCACCAACAAATCCATGCCATATCATTATTGACACCGATTAACTTTCTAAATTCTTTAGGGCTAGTGCAAAATTACCAATTGTGGCCGAACTATTATTCTTAGCCAGTGGCATTGTAATGTAATCTTCAAGCGGGCCACAGTCAATGTACCCATTCATTAATTCAGCAAATTCAGCCCGCACCTTCTTCAAAAATTCTTCGCTAGTTACTCCGCCACCAAAGATAATCTTGTCAGGGCGCATCATTAAAGTAGTATTTAAGGCCGCTTGTGCTACATAATAGGCCATGATATCCCAAACATGATCGGTTTGTGGAACCGTCCGTCCACTCTTACCAAGGCGAGCCTCAAATGTTGGTCCAGAAACTAAGCCTTCTAAGCAATCACCATGAAATGGACAAATTCCTTTAAATTCTAAGTCATCTGGATGACGCTTCAAACGAATGTGGCCCATTTCAGGATGCCCCATTGTCCCAATAAATTTACCATTAACAACCGCACCGGCACCAACTCCTGTACCAATTGTGTAATAAACTAAAGACTCTAATCGTTGATTAAAAAGTGTGGAAAGTACATATTCACCATATGCGGAACCATTAACATCAGTTGTCCAGAATACTGGAATGTTAAGCGCCTTTCGCAAAGTTCCTACTACATCAGTATTACTCCAGCCCTTTTTGGGCGTATCCGTAATATAACCATACTTTGGCGAATTTCGCCGAATTTCGATTGGCCCGAAAGACGCCACTGATAATGATTGCAACTCAGGGAATTTCTTAAAGTAATCCACCGTTTTTTGCAAAGTTTCTTCTGGCGTTGTTGTTGGGAAAACCGTCATATCCTGAATCCGATAATCCTCATTTCCGACAGCACAAACAAATTTCGTGCCGCCACCTTCAATACTCCCTAATAACATTAATATCCACCTCATTTTTGAAATCGTTTTCAAAAATATTATCCCAGTTTTCCTGCTAATTGGCAAGCGTTTAACAAGAAAGATCCACAACTAATTAAACTCGTCGTGGATCTTTTATTAGCTAAAAATTATTGATTATCGGCCATTTCCTTACGCAGTTGATCGCCAATTTTTTCATAACCGGGCTTGCCTAATAATCCAAACATGTTCGTTTTGTATGCTTCCACACCTGGCTGATTAAATGGATTAATACCATTTAGGTAACCAGAAATTGCAATAGCAACTTCAAAAAAGTAAATCAAGTAACCAAGTGTGTATTCGTCTTCTTGGTCAATGTGAACCGTCATTACTGGCACACCACCTGTTGTATGAGCCGCAACAACCGCTTCGTATGCCTTAGTGTTAACCCAGTCCATATTCTTACCTTGCAAGTATTCCAAACCATCCAGGTTGCTCTTGGCTTCTGGAATCGTCATATCATGATTTGGTTGATCTAACTTAACTACCGTCTCCATCAAGAAACGCCGACCTTCTTGAATGTATTGGCCAAGCGAGTGGAGATCAGTCGTAAAGTTGGCGCTTGATGGATAAATTCCCTTTTGATCCTTACCTTCAGATTCACCAGCCAATTGCTTCCACCATTCTGCCAGCATCGTCATGTTTGGTTCATAGTTTTCCAGCAATTCAGTTTCGTAGCCCTTCCGGTAAAGGATGTTCCGATAGGCAGCATATTGATATGCTTCATTCTTTGTGAGGTCAGGATCATCATACGTATGTTCAGCATCCGCAGCCCCTTGCATCAACTTGTCAATGTCCGCACCAGAAGCTGCAATTGGCAACAGTCCAACCGCACTCAGAACAGAGTAACGACCACCAACACCGTCAGGAATGACAAAAGTTTCCCAACCAGCGTCGTCTGCTTCACTCTTTAGTGCCCCGCGCTTTTGATCAGTTGTCGCGTAGATCCGGTCGTTTGCACCTGCTTCACCGTATTTATCAATGAGCTTTTGCTTAAAAATCCGGAAAGCAATTGATGGTTCTGTCGTGGTTCCTGATTTAGAAATCACGTTTACTGAGAAGTCACGATCACCGATTAATTGAATCATGTCATAAACGTATGATGAGCTGAGCGAGTTTCCGGCGAAAAGAACTAATGGCGCCTTCCGATCAGCAGCTGCTTGAGCTTGATAAAAACTGTTGTGCAAGAAGTCGATCGCCATCCGTGCACCAAGGTAGGAACCACCGATCCCGATCACAACTAACACATCAGAGTCATCCTTAATCTTGGCAGCAGCCTTCTTAATCCGCTCAAATTCTTTTCGGTCGTAGTCGCTTGGTAAATGCAGCCAATCACGAAAATCAGCACCAGCACCAGTTCCTTGCCGTAATTCATCATTTGCGGCATTGACCATTGCTTGCATCTCACCCAGTTCATTCGGGTGAACAAACTTCTTTAAAGCACTACTATCAAATGAAACATGCGCCATTTGTCTAACCTCTTTCTTAATCAAACATATTAAACTTACAATTCAAATCATATCTGTTTATGAACCCCTTTTCAATATAAACTACCAAAAAATGTCAATTATTAACCTTTTCTTTTAGTAACCGTACGTTTCTTAATAATGTAGTTCATGATATACTGATAAGCACAAAATTAAAATATGAGGATAACAAGATGATCTTAAAAATTATTTTAGGACTAGTGTTTGTCTGTATCCTCTGGCTGGCATTTGAAATTATTGTTCATGCTAGACATGATTCAGACAGCCGTCCACTGAAATTTAATTTAGTTGGTTTCCTAATAGGTTTGGTAACCGACTTTGGTGATACGTTAGGAATTGGTAATTTTGGTACTACTACCACTCTCTACCGGTTTACAAATTATGTCCCTGACGAACGAGAATTACCCGGAACCCTTAATGCTATTCAAGCGATCCCAACAATGACGGAATCTTTCTTCTTTTTAACCGCCGTCCCAGTTGAACTAACTACTTTAATTCCCATGGTGATTGCCGCAGTAGTTGGTGCCTATTCAGGTAGTCGGATTGTGGTACGTTGGGAAACAGCAATGATCCAAAAAGTGATGGCCATTGCTTTAACTATTACTTCACTTCTGATGTTAGCCAATAAAATGGGCTGGATTGCCTTAATTGCTACTGATAATAGTGCCTATGGCCTTCATGGCTGGCTGTTATTCATCGGAATTATTGGCAACTTTATTTTGGGTGTCTTGATGACCGCTGGGGTTGGACTATATGCACCATGTATGGTGTTAGTTTACCTACTAGGAATGAAGCCCATTGCTGCCTTCCCAATCATGATGCTCTCTTGTGCCCTCTTAATGCCTGTTGCTAGTTACAATTTTATTCGTGAAGAGCGGGTCTCTTATCGTGGCGTTTTCGGCTTCTTAATTGGAGGGATCCTGGGCGTCTATGTTGCAGCTACCTTCGTGAAGAGTTTACCAATGAAAGTCTTAACCTGGTTGATCGTGCTGGTATGTCTTTGGACAGCACTACAGCTTTATCGATCATCCATTACCAATAAAAAACAATATTAAAAAAATCGTGGATTGGTTCTAATTAAAGCAATCCACGATTTTTATTATGCAAAGACAGTTAGGACTGCGCCCACTACCACAAAGCATAAACCAATAATGGTATAGCGCATTTCAAATGGTGATTTGGTTTCCTTTAAGAAATAAATCCCACCAAGTGTTGAAATTAAGACATTCATTTGACTGAAAATAAAGGCAACGGTGATACCGATCGCACGGGCACCAAAAATATAGCTTAGTCCAGCTACACCCCAAAGTAATCCGGAAAGAATATTAGCATATTGCCCCCGTTGTTTAAAAACTTTTGGCCCCTCAGTAACTAATTGATAAATCGTGACGCCCAACAAAATCCCAATTGTTTCTGGTAAATAAATTGCAATTGAATTTGTATGGGCAAGGATTGGGAAACGTGGAAACGCAGAATAAATAATATAACCGATGGTAGTTAATAGCAAGAACATGATATCCCGTATTGCAACCGACTTGCCGGCTGAACGGTCAGTAATGGATGTCAGCATCGCACCAATGACAACTAGTCCCAAAGCGATAAATCCAATTACCACCTGCTTTGTTCCTGTCCATTCGTGAAAAATACAGACCCCAACCAGCGTGTTACCAACTAACTGGAAAGCAGTGGAAAGCGGCATCGTGTTGGAAACACCAATTTTTTTCATCGAAGCAAATTGACCAAACTGTCCTAAGGACCAACATGCCCCTGAAACAACCGCCACCACAAATGGTACTAGGTCAATGGATGGGCGAATCAACAGCATACTAATAATTGAGACAGTCAGTGCGCCCAAGCCGATTCCAAACACTTGATTACTGGAAGAACCACCAACCTTCGTTGAAATTAGTGGCATAATCCCCCAACATACTGCTGGGATTAAAGCGATTAAATAACCCATTGAGTTTTCAACTCCCTCTCTTAAAATCAATAACTTTAACAGAATACAATGAAAGCGCTCAATTGACAAGCGCTTTCATAAAATTTCTATGAATTTGATTGACCATCAGAGCGGTCTGGGAAGAAGACGATAAAGGTTGTCCCGTGATTAACTTTACTCTTAACTGTAATTTTACCGTGATGTGAATGTACCAGTTGTCGAACGAGTGACAAACCAATTCCGGACTCACCATATTTAGTATTCATCCGTGAACGATCTGCCTTATAGAAACGCTCCCAAATATTCTTTAGTTGTTCCTCAGTCATTCCAATTCCGGTATCCTGAATTGTAAATTGAGCTCCTTTCGGCAAGCGTTCTCCAATCACAGTAATTTGCCCATGCTTAGTAAATTGGATCGCATTTTGAATAATGTTAAACATAATTTGAATAAAGCGATCATAATCAGCATACGTTCGCAATGGGTGTGGTACCTGAATAGTAATTTGATCATCCTGGTCCTTGAGGTTTGGTTCCAGTTGATCTTTCAAATTAGTTAGCACTTCACTAGCATCAAAAATTTGTCGATCCATTTTGATTTGATTAGTACGGATTTTTTCGTAATTTAAGTTGTCATTAACCAACCGTATCAGTCGCTTCGTATCCTTTTGCATTAACTCCAAACTATGTTTACGGTCTTCTTCTGGAATTGCATCATAAATCAACCCTTCCAGCAATCCATTAATTGTCGTTAAAGGAGTGCGCATTTCGTGCGCCGCATCCGCTAAAAATGTCTTGCGCCGCTCTTCTTGTTCCTTAATTTCTTCCTGTGAAGCCTGCAACGAATCGGCCATTTGATTAAAGTTTTCACTCAATTCAGCTAATTCATCTTTTCCCTTGCTGGAAAGGTGGACATCGTAATTACCGCTCGCAATTTGGTTAGTGGCTGTTTTCATTTTGTCAATCCGTTTCGTCAACGAACGAGCGAGAACGTAGCTAATCAAAAGTGCTACCACTAACGCAATAATAAAATCAATTAGCATCCGATGGGCAATTTGCGAATAGATTTGACCAGCTGTAGACGAAAAGGTACTAATGTTAACCACGGCTACTAGTTTATGGTTGAAAAAGTAAGGTTTCATCATCCCAATCATTTGGGGAACTGGCGCATTTTGATGCTTCTTTTGCAGATTTTTCTCATCAGGATATGCGATCCGTTTTTTAATAATTTCGCCCTTCCGCAACTTCTGCAAATCTTGTTTACTGATCCGCGTGGTATACCCTTGACTATTATCATACCGTGTCTTTCCCTTCGCATCGAGAACTGCAAAATAGACATTTTGCCGAGAAAGTAACTTTGACTTCGAGTTAATCGCCTGTTGTTGAAAGCCAACAATTTGGTTGGTCTTCCGGTTAATAATGACCTCATCATCTTGAATTAAACTGTCAGCATACTGGCTTAACTGGTACCAGGTTTGATGATACATTGTTCGATTAGCAACACTAACAAATGAAATCATTAAAATCGTACAAAGGACAACAACCACCGTTGTGAATCCCAGCACTTGGCGTCCCATTAACTTCATGTTCTTTAGACCTCACTATCATCAAACTTATAGCCGACTCCCCAGACAGTTTGAATTACCTTAGGACCGACCTGTTCAATTTTCTGACGAAGTTTTTTGATATGTGCATCCACGGTGCGTTCATCACCATAATACTCATAGTTCCAAACTAATTGTAATAATTGCTCACGACTAAAGACCTGCTTAGGTTTAGCCGCCAGTGTCTTTAATAAATCGAATTCTTTGGGCGTGAGATCCTTAATGGGTTGATCATTCAAAAATGCTTCACGAGTTTTTGTATTCAATTTAAAATGGTCCGTTTGAATATCAAAATTCGTTTCTTCTGATGTCCTGCTAGAGTTATTCACCATTGAAATACGCCGATGCAATGCTTTAATCCGTGCAATTAAGGCCAGTGGACTAAATGGTTTCGTAACATACTCATCCGCACCCATCTCCAAGCCTAAGACTTGATCACTTTCTGAATCTCGTGCCGTCAGCATAATAATCGGTACTACCGGTGAAATCCGCCGAATATCAGTAGCCACCTGCATACCATCTTTTTTTGGCAAGTTCAAATCTAGTAAAACAAGGTCCCACTGTTCAGGCTTTTGTTGAAACGTCTCCACAGCGGTTTCCCCATCGTAAACAAACTCCGCGATCCATTTTTCCTTTTTGAAAAACATGGCCATCATTTCACAAACCGAGCGATTATCTTCCACCATTAAAATGTTCATGATTACACTCCTTTTTTCATTACTACTACATTATAATTAATTCCTCTCAAAGTCTATGAACTTTCCTTGAAGTTTTTGAAATTACTTTGCATTATTGATATAATAGTAACGATATCTATTGGGGACGTTTTTGGATTCGACGGGTATAGGTTGAATCTTAATTGCACTTCGAAGGTTGCGTCTTCGTAAAAACGCTCAGTTTTTAAATTATAACTGCAAACAATAATTCAAACGCTTACGCATACGCTGCCTAGTCGGTAAGCATGCGTAAATCCGGCCGGGCTCGTCCACGGTGCGTTACCGGGTTTTATATGGAGTGGACTGACGTTACTAATTTCCGTTTGTAATTAGTAAAAGAGTTTCATCAAACTAGTTAATTATGGGAGCCTTGATTAACGGCGTTTTAATTAGCGAATTTGAAATTGTTAATCTATGAGTGTAGAGATTAGGATGGCAATATGCTCGGACGCGGGTTCGATCCCCGCCGTCTCCATAAATAAAAAGAGGGGCTGAGATTAAATTCTCAGTCCCTCTTTTTATAAATATCTGCTAGCTTCTCGAATCGCCAATGGAGTTAACCCCGCATGATGAGTTTTGATAAATTGGCGAACCCACCCTGGATTCGTTTTAGAATAGTCCCGCAAAGCCCAACCAATCGCTTTGTTAATAAAAAATTCCCGACGACCCAAATTATTTTCAATGATTTCTGCTAATAAATTAATGTTGGTTTTGTCTCTCCGTAATAGTTGGTACTCAATCGCTACCCGACGAATCCACTGATCCGGATCCATTGACCAACGTAGCATGATCGCGTTAACCGCATGATCACGTAATCCTAACTGACCAATTGGTTTCATCAACTTATCAATTGTGTCCCACCACTGTTTTGTACGCAGATATTGTTCAATTTTTGGCAAATCTTCAATTGTAATTAAATTTTCAACCTGAATTAAGTAATCGCAAACAAAGTATTGCATTTCACGATGTGGATCATGCCACGCCTGATCTAATAGTTGCCAATTAATTGAATTACTATGTTTAGCACGTAATAAATCCTGGTGATACAGCTGTTTTCTTTTAATACTCTGATAGCCATAAAACAAAAATTGGTCCCGCATATAAGAAGACATTTGTTGGGCTAAAGCTAAATTGGCGTTTTTATCAAACCGTTCCTTTAATTCTTTAAATTTCACAATCAATTCTCCAATTTTCTCTTTTCTCTGTATTTAATTATGATAATGATCACTAAACTCGTCAACTAAATCCCATTGTTTAAAATCGATGATGCTATAATTAAATTGATTCAATTATTAACTGTCAATTGAAAGGAGCTCTTAATCATGACGGTCAATCCATTAGTCGCCCAAGATGTCTGGAAAGACGCTGGTAGTAACGTGCTTTTTACAACGTTTGAGCTTAATCGCCAAAACCAAGTTACAGAGCAGGAAGCCATTCAAGAATTTGTAGATCGCTATCAAGCAATTATCCGGTCAATGAGGATTCGTGCTGATAAAGCCAACGTCCGTGCTGCACTGGGCTTTAGCAACGATGCTTGGGAATACCTTTTCCCGAACGCTCCAAAACCAAAAGAGCTTGAAACCTATCAAACTCTGACTGGCCCTAAATATTCAATGCCATCCAGTAAAGGCGATATTTTCATTCATCTCCGCGCTAACGAAGGTGCAGTTTTATACGAAATGATGAGTCAAATGCGTCTATTTTTAAAGGACTTTACAACAGTCGTTGACGAAACTAAAGGCTTCCGTTACTTTGAAGGACGAGCAATTATCGGTTTTATTGACGGAACCGAAAACCCGCAACTTGAAGATGCAGCCAATTATGCCATTATCGGAGATGAAGACCCATTCTTTGAAAACGGCTCTTACGCCTTTGCTCAAAAGTGGCGTCACAATATGGATATTTGGAATCATTTAACAACTGAAACTCAAGAAAAAGCTGTCGGCCGTAAAAAGTTCTCCGACCTTGAATTAACAGATGCCGAAAAATTCAAGAATGCTCATAATGTTGCCTCCCAGGCAACAATTAACGGTGTGGAACAAAAAATCGTGCGTATGAACGTTCCATATTCAGATCCTGCCACCGATAATACCGGAACTTTCTTTATTGGTTACTCTCGGTACTGGAAAGTCACAAAGACCATGCTGCAAAATATGCTGGATCAGAACGATTATCTATTGTCTTTTTCAGATATTTTATCTGGTCAACTTTTCTTTATTCCTTCCCGTCCACTATTAGATCAAATTTCAGAAGGCGAATTAAATTAGCCTTCATTGAATACGTTAAAAGCGGGCTCTCCTTCGAGTCCGCTTTTTTAGTTATGGTAAATCTTCTTTGACAATCATTTCCGCATATTCTTTACTGGATTTTTGCAAATCATCCAATTCATAAATCGTAAAGGGAGTACAATACTTCATCTCGAGGTGAATACTCAGCACCTGAAAAGGCTTGAGTAACTGTAGCAGTGTTGTTCGATATTTGCCACTTTCTGTGAAATCATATGATGGCTCGGAATAAGCCACGGCTAATAACATTTCCTTACCTGCTAAAACTCCTTCACCGTTACTTCCAGAATGAAGCCAATAATCATCCAGTACCGTCTCTTTCCACCGCTGAAATAATGTTGGCGCATCATACCATTTTAGTGGAAATTGAAAGACAATCCGATCAGCAACTTCTAAAACATGGCGCTCTTCTTGAACATTAATTGGTTGATTTCGGTAAAGGGCATACATATCACGCACGGTAACGTTCCGCTTCTGCTGAGCGGCTTCGATCAATCGCTTATTCACCAATGAATGCTCCATATCTGGATGAAATAATAAGACTACTGTTTTCAAAAGGACACCCCCACAACGCTCAGTTACTTTAAAATTATCATACCATAAATTTAAAAAACGGGAATCAATTGTTCGATCCCCGTTTTGCTAATTGTATTTAATTTTTAGTACCAACCATTAGCCATCCAGAACTGTTGTGCAGCAGTCCATGATCCATAACGGCTTGCCACATATTGGTCAGCTACCCGTTCTTGGTTTTCTGGAGATAAATCACCATTTAAGTAAGATAAACTTAATTGGTACTTCCCATAGTACTGACCATTTTGTGCGGTATATTGACCACGTGATTCATGGTAAGCAATCCAGTCCTTAGCAGCTTGATCAGCAGCAGAAAGATTTGAACTACTGTTAGTTGGATGATAAGCCGTTTGTTCTAGTTTTACCTTTGGCTTAGCAACATGCTTGCTACCTTTAATGACAAGTTTTTGACCAACATGAATCGTGTTAATGTCTTCAAGATTGTTCTTTTTAGCAATTGTGTTAACATCAGCGTTATTAAACTTCTTTGCGATTGAAGAAAGGGTATCCCCATTTTGAACAGTGTAAGTTGTGTCAGCATGTGCGACCGCAGCTGTAGCGACCATTCCGAAAGTTGCTGCACTAAGTGTTGCACCCATCTTCAATAGCTTCTTGTTTAACATAAAGTATAAACCGTCCTTTACAAAATCTTTATTTATCAACGGTCTTTATCATACAAGCCAATTATTACTGATTGATTGCAATGAGTTTGCTTTTCCGCCGATTAACTTAATTGTTTGTAATATTTTGTAACAATTACTGTTCACACAATATTAAACATTTTTTATTAATGGTATTGAGCTCCTCAACTTCGGTAACTTTAGGCTTCCCAAAACTATTAGTGAATAATTGATCAAGCCAGTATCAATGGACGAAAAAAGTTGCCAAATCGTTAGTAATTTGACAACTTTTCTACCTGACTTTAATTAATATTACAAATTCTTTGCAAAGAATTGTTCCAAATAAACAGCCACACCGTCTTCATCATTACTTGAAGTCAAATGATCAGCCACTGCCTTAACTTGAGGAAGACCGTTTGCCATTACCACACCATCTCCGGCAGCCTTAGTCATTCCCAGGTCATTGTCTGCATCACCAAACGTCATTAAATTAGAGTAATCCATTTGCAAGTGTCCTAAGAGATGTTTCAAACCAACCGCTTTATCAACACCTTGCGGTAAAAATTCTAAAATATGCGGTTGAGACTGAACAACATTAAAGTGTTGATGAATTTCTTCTGGAATCGTTGGAATGATTTTCTTTAAACGTTCAGCAGGAATTGCCATGACCATCTTCGCATATGCATGACTCCCCTTTGGTAAGTCTGCAAAGTGCCGATCAACAAATTCAATGTGTTTGACTGTCCCTTTATAGACTGACCGTGGCATGTCCATAATTTCATAAACGCGGTCAAAATCTAGTACATCAAGTGAATAACCATGTTCATGTGCAAACCGATACACGAGTGCCAAATCATCAGCTACTAGCCCCATCGAAAACAACGGCTCTTTAGTAACATTATTTACAACTAATCCACCATTAAAGTTTACCGTATAGTCACCTTCGCTGGTTAGCCCTAATTGTTCAATGTAGTGCCAAATGGCATTAATTGGTCGACCAGTACATAAAACAATTTTAATACCTTGTTCATGAAGACGACGCAAGATATTTTCATTTCTTTGGCTAATCTCTTTTTGACTATTTAAAAGTGTGTTATCAAGGTCAAGGGCGATCATTTTTATCATTATTAAATCTCCTATTTTAAAATGCTTTTTACAATCATCCGTGTAAACTGGACGTTACCGTTTTCGTTCATATGAACATTATCACCGGCAAACCAGTCTGAATGATTAGCACTTTCAGCATTCCAATCAACGACATGGACATTGGAATGATTTTTGGCTGCCTTTTTAATTTGACGATTAACAGTCTTTTCCCAAGCTTTGGTTGGTACATGCGCTGTAACCCAATAAATTTGGTGACCCTTACCAACGGCATCAATAATATCGTTTACTGTGTTACCAGTCATCGCCCCATTGGTGCCAAGATTCAGCACCACATTCTTATTTAAATGACCATCAGCCTTCAAATTTTTAATCACCGCTGGTGCTTCACTTCCTTGACGACCAACTTTAGCTTCCACATAGGCGTGCGGCATCACCTGCTGAAGACTATCCGAAGCATCCGCCATGACGGAATCCCCTACCGCTGTTACCCTTAGTTTAGCAGCCCGTTTTAGTTCACTCTTACTTAATCCATACTTTTTTTGCAAGGACTTACTATTAACGTTAATCTGTGGTGTTTTCCCTTCGGCAATCATTTTATTCCGCTTCGCGGTGGCTTGACGGCTCTTTTTAATTCGAGTTTGAACAGCCGTGTTTTTTGGCGCCCGATCAGGAGTTGTGAAACCAGCCACTGCCACAAAGAAAACTAGCATTGCAGGAATAATGGCCAGCCATTGCTTCCAACCACGTCGTTTAACGTCAAACCAGTTCACAATCGTTAATGGTACATCACGCCAATCATAGTGACGAAGCGGTCGTTCTAAATACCGATAGGAAAGTTCACTAATTATGACGATTAATAAAATTTCGATTATTGCGTTAATCATTGGATGTGCTCCTATTTGAATCTTAGCTTCATAAAAAATCATCACTGGGTATTGATACACATATATCCCGTATGAGCGTTCACCAACCCATTTGAAAAAAGGGTTCGTCAACCACCGATTCATATCAGCACCTGGATGAACAATCGTTGCTAACAGCAACATTCCGATGAAACTATAGAAAAACATCCAACCATGATATGTCTTAGGACTTTGTCCATTACTTATAAAAAAGCTGAGGACGGTCAAAAGCAGGCAAACAATCCCTAAAGTGTTTAGAAATCTGGTCTCATTAAGGCTTAACCGTAAACTGAGCTTTTCCCGTGGCCAAATAAATGCTAACCAGCTTCCCAACAGTAAAGAGAATGCTCGTGTATCCGTTCCATAATAAACCCGATTAATATTTTGTGGATCATACAGGATTCCCATTTCAATTGCTGACAGAATCGCTAGTATCAATACCAGCCACTTGGTTGTTCGTTTGCCAAAGAATTTTATTAATAACAGTAAAATAAGCGGCCACAGAACATAAAACTGTGCTTCCACACCTAGTGTCCATAAATGTGTAAACGGAGATTCGCCACCGAACCGGTCAAAGTAAGACTGCCCATTAAATATTTCCCACCAATTATAAACCCATAATAAATTAGTCATAATCACTGCTTTAATATGGTGAAGTAATTGTCTTTGAAAAAGGGTGATATAAGCGGTTGTGAGGATCAGCATAGTTACTAAAACAGGATAAAGCCGACTAAACCGTCGCTGATAAAACCCA
The DNA here is from genome assembly GCF_934202705.1 of uncultured Limosilactobacillus sp. GTDB lineage: Bacteria > Bacillota > Bacilli > Lactobacillales > Lactobacillaceae > Limosilactobacillus. The sequence continues at coordinate 52,121 of NZ_CAKPYE010000004.1, read as the reverse complement.
ATCAGATTAACGTTGCCCCGCTCCTGCTTTTTTAATAGTTGATTGGTAACAAAATACCCTGAAATTAATAGGAATAAGGGTACTCCCAAAAAGCCACCAACCATGACATTTGGTAGCAGGTGGTAAATAATCACGCCAATCACTGCTAGCGTCCGCATACCGTCAATTCCTGTTACATATTGGCGATGACGCGATGGCAATTGATGTTCTTCAAAAGCTGGGCGCATAAGCCTGGCCTCCTCTTCAAGTAATTCAAATAAATACTTTACTATTATAGTCAGAAACCTTACTTGCGTACAGACCATTTATTAATAAAACTGGATTAAGTTCAGCGACCTTCACTTTTCATAATAATTGGACCATTTCATAAGATAACGGGTTGCTTAACGCAACCCGTTATCTTAACCGACATGATTTTCTGCCATAATATCTTGAACTAACTTTTCCATTTCTGGTGTCTTCTTCCATTCTTCCCAGTGATTCATCGATTCATCCTGCATCTGATAATGACTATTAATGTATTGTTCATACTTAATGACATTCTGTGAGTGAGGAATATTTAACTTTAAAATTCGTACCTGTTTAATAAATTTTCGTTCGGCCGCTAGTTCTGCACGACCGTTATGAACCATATTCCCAATTTCGTAATATTTTCTTCCGTCTAGTCTCGTAATTTCTTCAATTAAATCTAATGTTCCTGGTTGATCCGCCATCCTTATTCACCTCTTCTCTATCATAACAAAAAATCACCGCCAGGGGACGGTGATTGGCATAAGAGAGAAAGAGAATTGATTAGAAGGTAATTATTAATACCTTATGTCTGTATAATAGCCCTGATTGTAAGCGCTGTCAATAGTTTTGCTAAAAAAACGACTATCCATGATAGTCGCTTATTCTAGACTATTATTGCACAGTGACAGATTTAGCAAGATTCCGTGGTTTATCCACGTCTAAGCCTTTGCCCAGACTTGTATAGTATGCCAACAATTGGGCTGGGATAACACTGAGTAAAGGTGTCAATAATGGGTCAACATCCGGAATGACGATTGTATCGTCTTCCTTAGCTAAGTGCCGTACAGCAATGGTTAGCGTATTAGCACCACGGGCTTCCGTTTCTTCAAGATTGCTGCGGGTTAACCCAGCTGTCCGATCTTGGGTCACAATACCAATCACAGGTGTGCCCTTTTCGATCAGTGCAATGGTTCCATGCTTGAGTTCACCAGACGCAAACCCTTCAGCCTGTACATAGGAAATTTCCTTTAGTTTTAGTGCCGCTTCAAGTGAAACTGACCAGTCAATCCCACGGCCAATGTAAAAAGCATTCCGTGGCTTTGAAAGGTAGTGAGCAGCTAGCGATTCGAGCTTATCCTTACTGTCAGTAATTGCCTGCATTCCATTAGCAATAATTCCGAGTTGCTGCTTTAAATCAAATTGCTGAGCTTCTGCCAATCCAATTTTTTCGCCAAGCGCCTTGGCTAAAATTGCTTCAACGGCAATTTGAGCTGTATAGGCCTTTGTTGAAGCCACCGCAATTTCTGGACCGGCATGTAACAACAACGTGTACGTTGCTTCCCGAGAAAGGGTCGACTTATCAACATTTGTAATCGTCAAGCTCGGCCATTGTTTTTGATTAACATGAACTAATACTTCACGACTATCTGCAGTTTCACCACTTTGTGATAGAAATACAAAGAATGGCTGTTCTGAAAGGAGTGGCTGTTCATAAGCAAATTCTGAAGAAATATGAACCGTCGTTGGCGTCTTGGTGAGGTGCTCGAACAACCGTGCACCAATCAGTCCAGCATGGTAACTGGTTCCTGCACCAACAATATAAATGTGATCAGCTGTCGCCATCTCATTCAGGAGGTTACTATCTAATTGTGGCTGGTCACCATTAAAATAGTTCTGAACTAGTTTACGCATTACGGCAGGCTGCTCATCAACTTCCTTTAACATGTAGAATGGGTATGCACCCTTGTCAGCTGCACTTGGGTCCATGTCAACCGTAAAGGTATCACGAGTCTTTTCGTTACCCTCGAGATCTTCAATTTTAACGACATCTGGTTTAACAATCACCAACTCATGGTCATCAATTTCCATGAACCGATTGGTCTGCTTCAACATTGAAGTTGCGTCTGAACCCACCAAGTTGTATCCATCTGCTAAACCAACAAGTAGTGGACTCTTGTTTTTCGCTACAAAAAGCGTGTCTGGTTGTTCCCGATCCATTAAAACGAATGCGTAAGATGAATCAGGACTGATCAACCGTAAAGTCTTTAACAGTGCTGATTTAGTGTCCAAGTTATACTTAGTAACAAACTTATCAACTAACTGCACAATAACTTCAGTATCCGTTTGACTCTTAAATTGAACGTCTTCCAGATAATGATCACGCAATTGCTGGTGATTTTCAATCACACCATTATGAACTAAATAGAATCGATTATCATTTGAATATTGAGGATGGGCGTTAACTTCATTGGGTTCCCCATGAGTAGCCCACCGCGTGTGACCAATTCCGGCAGTTCCGTGAACTTCTGGCGTTAATGCTGCTTCCAGATTACTGATTCGTCCAGGACGTTTTACAAGGTAGTCATGTCCTTTTTGATCATTAACATAGATTCCAGCAGAATCATAACCACGATATTCCAACTTTTTCAAGCCATTAATTAAAATTGAAACACTATCTTTATTTCCGGTTACACCGACAATTCCACACATAATTATGTTCCATCCTTTAAATTAAAATTCCATAAATTGGTATAGATAACTTTCCTATCCAATTCATCTGTCATCGTTTAGACAATAATAATATAGTAAAGACATTCACATGGATTGTCAATGTTTTCGATCAATATTGGTCTATAATGTTAAGCGATTATCATTAGCTTGATTTACTGAAGTTTTCATTTCTTTTTCCACTTTTAAATTAGCATATTAAAAAGCCTCCAGAATCAGCCGCAGCCATTCCTGAAGGCAATTATTTTAAACTTCTAATTCAGCTTTTGCTACATTAGCAATTTTCATGACAAAATCATGGACTGCTTCTTTTGTTGGTGCTTCGGCCATAATCCGTAATAATGGTTCTGTCCCACTTGGCCGGACAAGGACTCGCCCATCACCATTCATTTCATTTTCCACTTCTTTAATTACCGCAAGAAGTTGCTCATTCTTCATTGCTGCCTGCTTATCAGCAACTCGAATATTAACTAATTCTTGTGGATAAGTTGTAACATCTGCCGCTAATTCTGCCAAGCTTTTACCAGTGACTTTCATTACTTGGAGCAGCTGCAATGCCGTTAACATCCCATCCCCCGTTGTATTGTGATCTAAAAAGATGATATGGCCAGATTGTTCACCACCGAGATTATAGCCATTCTTGAGCATTTCCTCAACGACATACCGATCGCCAACCTTGGTTTTTACGCTCTTCATGCCGTGAGCTTCCAATGCCTTATACATTCCAAGATTACTCATCACCGTCGTTACAACCGTATCCTTCTTCAAGCGGCCATTTTCATCCATGTTCTTACCACAAATATACATAATCTTATCGCCATCAACAATTTTACCCTCGGCATCAACCGCAATGCACCGGTCACCATCTCCATCAAAGGCAATGCCTAAATCAGCCTGATTATCAACAACGGCTTTTTGGAGACCTTCAGGATGAGTTGATCCACAATTTAAGTTGGTGTTTAACCCGTCTGGCTGATCATTAATCGGTACAAAGTCAACTTCCACATCAGCAAAGAGGTTCGATACAAAATCACTCGTAGCACCATTGGCTGCATCAACAACCACTTTCAGACCAGTTAATTCCGTTGAAATGGTTTGTTCAAGAAATGAAGTGTATTTCAGTGCGCCTTCTTTATAATCCTCAACTATTCCTAATCCATCATCAGAAGGACGGGGCAAATCATCAGTTGGAGCATCCAAAATCTGCTCGATTTCGTATTCTAATTCATCAGAAAGTTTAAATCCATCACTGCCAAAATACTTAATCCCATTGTATTGAATGGGGTTATGAGATGCAGTAATCATTACTCCAGCATCTGCCTCTTGGGCGCGTACTAAATAGGCCACCCCGGGAGTTGTTACAACGCCCAAGCGCAGGACTTCAATTCCTACAGAAAGTAATCCAGCAACTAAGGCATTTTCCAACATTTGACCTGAAATCCGGGTGTCCCGTGATACCAGCACCTGTGGGCGCTTGCGTTCAGAGTGTCGAGTTAGTACGTACCCACCTGCACGTCCAACACGAAATGCTAATTCAGGACTTAAGTCTTGATTGGCTACTCCACGAATACCATCTGTTCCAAAATATTTTAACTTCATTCGTCTATCTCCTATCTCAATTAGTAATTAGTCATTATTGTTTGCGCTGCTTGATGAACTTTCACTGCTTGATGAACTGCTATTGTCTTTACTATTATTGCCGGAATTAGCACTCTCGCTACTACTGGAAGAGCTTGTTTGATTAGTATTTCCCTGACCTGTAATGGGCACGTCAACATTAATGGAACTTGGCATTACTACCACATTAACCGTCCGTCCCTTCTTATCAACTGCCTGCAGTGTAACCTGCCGACTAAAGTTCGTATGAGCATCTCTTGGTACATCTACGTATGCAATTACCCGTGTTACCCGTTTAACTTGGTTCCGCGCACCGGTAATCTGGACTGTCTTCATCGCTGGTCGTGGCGTCCCAACGTGGTAATTACCATCGACTGACTTTGAATTCAAGCGAACACTCACTGGTGCAGTGATTGTACTACGTGGTTGAATATTAACCTTAATTTGCTTTGGCTTAATGTACGAACGCAACTCTGAATTGAGCCCACTCTCTTTAAGAGTGACCGTATGCGACCCGACGCCCAACTTTGTTAAGTCAGCATACACTTTAAAGTTTTGGGTATTAGAAACTGTAGTTACCATTGCAGAAGGACCAGAAACCCGTACTTTAACGTATTGTGGATAGCCGGTCACCACGTACTTTTGTGAATTCATTTTTAATTCCAGTGGCATCCGCACAGCCATCGTTTTGTTGGACATAAGCGCATTACCGCTTCCCGATCCACGGGTTGTTTGACGTAAAAAGCCATTTTTGTCACTATTGACATACATAAAGAGGAAAATTGCCAAAATTAATGAAGCAATTCGCATAAACCAAACGCTGCCAAAGAATGAACCCTTTTTACCGTTCACTATGCTTCCCTCCTTGCCAATGGATCTTAGTCAATAAGTAACCGAATAATCCATGATCTTTATGCTCTTCCTTTTTATATAGATGAGCACGCATGAATTTCAAGTAATCTTTTTGTGACATATTACGTAGCAATTCATTATCCTTTGTAATTGATACTTCACCAGTTTCCTCAGAAATAACAATTGTCAATGCATCAGTGACTTCACTAATGCCAACTGCCGCTCGATGGCGGGTACCTAATTCCTTTGGGATGAGTTTGCTGTCGGATAATGGTAAGTAAGCAGCAGCAACCGCAATTCGATTGTCCTTGATAATCACAGCACCATCATGTAATGGCGTATTAGGAATAAACGTATTGATTAACAATGCGCCTGTAATGTCGGCATCCATTGGAATTCCCGTTTCAATATATTCTTCCAATCCAGTATCCATTTGAATGCTGATTAAAGCACCTATTCGTCGTTTCGACATATATTGAATCGCTTGATCGAGTTGCTTAATCATCTCTTTTTCTTGCTCATTTGCCGTTCGATTCCGCGCAAAAAGCGTACCCCTTCCCAAATGCTCAAGGCCACGTCGAATTTCTGGCTGGAAAATTACGACAATCGCAATCACACCCCAGTTAATTACCTGGTCCATTAACCAGGAAACAGTACTCAGCCCAATATACCAACTAACTAATTTGATAAAAAGAATCACAAGAATTCCTTTAAAAAGCTGAATGGCCCGTGTTCCCCGAATGAGCATAATTAACTCATAAATTAAAAACCAGATTACTAGGATATCGATTAAGTTAATCAAGTTTCGCCACGTTAGTAAAGTAGCGATTGTTTGCATTGAACTAACCCTCCGATCCTAAACTACCGTTTAATTATATCATCTTCACCCCCAAGCGCAATTAGTAGCAAAATGGCTACTAATGAGCAGAAAGTCCGTTATAATAATTACTATGATATTAAAAGGACGTGATCATCATTCAAATCGCTCATATTTCTTACCGATGGCAACTTCGTTGGTTCTTTTTTCTCTGGATTATCTTTTTAAAAGTGGTGATGAAAGCTCCCTATAATTTTATGGCTTTCAACACTTTTCTTGGTTATCTACCAATTGAAATTAGTTTTCACTTACCCAAATTAGCCGATCGTCGTTCACTGCTCTTTTGGCTTTCATCGCTAATTTGGCTACTCTTTTATCCCAATGCGCCATATGTCTTGACCGATCTATTCCATCTTTCCTGGCTCCATCCACACACCGATGTCAGTGGTATTTTAAAATCGACACCATCCATCTGGCTCATCTTCGCCATTATGATTATCAGTGCCTTTTGTTGTGTTCTAATTGGTTCACTCGAACTACTCAACACTAGTAGTCTCATCGCCCGGGTCATTGCTCCCAAGCTTCCGCAACTTCGGTATCTACTAATGGTTGTCTTTACGACTTGTTCAAGTATTGGGATTTATATTGGTCGTTTTTTACGATTACATTCCATCTATATGCTTATTACTCCCAGCTGGTTTTGGCGCCAAATCTTAGCTGCAATGACCTGGAATGCATGTCAGTTTATTGCGATTTTAACCATCCTACAATTAATCATTTGTTGGTTTGTCCATCTTTTATTAGTGCTCCGCAATTAAAAATAAGCATCCTTGGTCTTACATTGACCTAAAGGATGCTTATTTTGATGTAATTTACTAATCCCGACCAATAATGCGAACTTCAGTTTCTAAATCAACACCAAATTTTTCTTTAACCGTCGCTTGAACATGATGAATCACATTTAAGTAGTCAGTTGCTGTCCCATGATTAATATTTACAATAAAACCAGCATGTTTCTTAGAAACCTGTGCACCACCGGATGTATAGCCTTGCAAACCGGCATCATGAATAAGTTTACCAGCAAAATAACCTACTGGTCGTTTAAACACACTTCCACAAGATGGTAAATCTAGTGGCTGTTTAGCTGCTCGCCGCGCGTTTAAATCATCCATTTCATGCTTAATAGTTGCAAAAGTTCCAGGCTGTAAAACAAAATCAGCCGATAAGACAATGAGATTTTGTGTCTGCACCGCACTGTGCCGATAACCAAAATCCAAATTTTGATTATCCAACTCAAAGATTTTACCATCACGATCCATTACCGTAGCTTTAGAAACCACATTTTTAGTTTCACCACCGTATGCTCCAGCATTCATAAAGATTGCCCCACCAACACTTCCAGGGATGCCGGCAGCAAATTCAATGCCGCTTAACGAATGATCACGCGCAACTTTAGTAACATCGATATATGCAGCCCCTGCATCAGCAGTAACTGTCTGACCATGAACCGCAATCGATTTCATATCCGTCATAATTAGCACTAATCCGGCAATTCCACCATCCTTAACAATTAAATTACTAGCATTACCAAGGACAGTCACGGGAATCGCCTGTTGGTGTGCGAAAGCTACTAATTGACGAACTTCATCAACATTCTTCGGAAAGGCAAGCCAGTCTGCCGGCCCTCCAGTATGTGTAAATGTATACTTGGATAATGGTTGATCCTGTTGGATATTAATTTCTGGAAAATGTGTTCTGATATTTTCAATCATTTTTGTCGTCCCTTTATCTATTGATATTAAATATTGTATCATTATAGAATCAGATTTAAAATCATTCAGATTACTGATCGGAGGTAACTTTAATTTGAATTTTATCGCGATGGACTTTGAAACAGCAAGTCCTAAAAGGTTCAGTGCTTGTTCACTATCATTAGCCATTGTCCGCAATAACCGAATTGTTGACGAATTTTACTCCTTGATTAACCCACAAACGCCATTTAGTTGGCGAAACATCCAAATCCATGGCATCCACGAACGAGACGTTGTCAATGCACCCACTTTTCCGGAAGTGTGGCAACATATTGCACCATTCTATGCACCGGATAAACTAGTAATTGCCCATAATGCGACATTTGATAATAGCGTGTTAAAGAATACTTTACAACATTATGGGATCAATCCACCGGCATATCAAACCCTCGATACTTTACGAACGAGTCAAAAATTATTACCACAACTGCCTAATCATAAATTAAATACTGTTGCTGATGCTTTGCACATTGAGCTAAATCACCATCACAATGCCCTTGATGATGCACAAGCATGTGCTGATATTCTCATTAATCAAGCTGTTCACTTCGGTCCTGCACAACTCAAACCTTTTATTAAAATGATCGGTTAAAAAATTCAATCCAGCCAACGTTAATTGATCGTAATTAACGTTGGCTGGATTTTTTAATTTTGATATTCCATTAAAATCACAGACTGTTGTTTACCACAACTATCTTCGCGCGAAGCTGTACTGGTTTGAACAAACCCAGTTTTACGGTATAAAGTTAGTGCCCGCTGATTATTTTTAAACACATCCAGTACAAGGTGGTCTAAAGAACTATAGTTTTTAAACCAGTAGGTAGCCTCATTAACCAACATTGTACCAATTCCTTGCGACCATAACTGTTTTAAAACTGCAATTCCCAATTCACCAGCATTTGCTTCTTCATCAATTTTAGTGACCGTCACAATTCCAACTGGTCGTTCATTTTGAACGGCCAGCAAAACCAAACAATCACTCCGTAAATTAATTTCATGCAAATAATCCTGCTCATCTGCAATCGTTAATGATCCCAAGTGGTCAATCATAACTACGTTCGTTTCTTGATTAATCTGTTGTAATAGTTTTAAAGTGCCTTGAGCGTCCCTCGGCTCTGCTACCTTTAGCGTAATCTCATTTTGACCACTCATAGGGATGCCACCATTGTTTTAAAATGATCACCACGAGGATCAAACGTTAAAATTCGGCTATTTTCGTCATCTGTCCGACGAAAAGTAACTGCCAAGAAGTTATCTGGCAGCTCATCTTCAGCAAATTGCGCCCACTCAACAACACTCACCCCATCACCATCAAAATATTCATCAAGGCCGAGATCCTCAGCGCCACCTTCTTCTAGACGATAGGCATCCATATGGTACAGTGGCAACCGACCATCAAGGTATTCACGAATGATGGTAAATGTTGGACTCTTAATGATTTCACTAATTCCCAGTCCCTTAGCAATTCCTTTTGTAAAAGTCGTTTTGCCAGCACCAAGATCACCATTCAAAACAATGACATCACCCGCTTGTAGCATTGGTGCCAGTCGTTGACCCAAGCTAATGGTTTCTTGACGATTATTTAATGTAAACTTTTTCATATTAATCAACCTGGGCTGCTGTAATTACGGCAACTTTGTATACTTCATCTTCATTCGTTCCACGGGAAAGATCCGCCACGGGAGCATTCAATCCTTGAAGAATGGGACCAACTGCTTCGAAGCCGCCAAAACGTTGAGCAATCTTGTAACCAATGTTACCAGCTTCCAAGCTTGGGAAAACAAACACATTCGCTTGTCCAGCCACATTAGACTCAGGAGCTTTCAATTCACCAACGGATGGAACAAAAGCTGCATCAAATTGTAATTCACCATCTACGACCAGTTCTGGGGCTTGTTCATGAACAAGGCGGGTTGCATCGGCGACTTTCGTTACCATATCCCCTTTTGCCGACCCCTTCGTGGAGAAACTCAGCATCGCAACTTTTGGATCTAAGCCAAATAACTTTGCGGTATGCGCACTCTCGATGGCAACTTCTGCCATCGTTGATGCATCTAATTCAATGTTAATTGCACAGTCAGCAAACACATATCGTTCGGACCCCTTTTGCATAATAAACGCACCACTAATTCGTTTCGTTCCGGGCTTCGTCTTAATAATTTGTAAGGCTGGCCGCACTGTATCACCAGTCGCGTGGACAGCACCAGAAACCATGCCGTCTACCTTTCCCATGTAAACCAGCATCGTCGCAAAGTAACTCACATCTTGTAGCATCTGATCAACTTGTTCTGAAGTGTTCTTACCTTTGCGTCGCGCTAAAAGTGCATCATGCATTTCCTGCTTATCATAAGTCATCGGGTCAATTGTTTGGATTCCCGCTAAATTCCAGCCGTGGTTTTCAGCAACTTGTGCTAACTTCTGGGCATTGCCTAGTAAAATTGGTTGGAGAATGCCGTCATTATGGAGTCGCACTGCTGCTCCCATAATCCGTTCATCGTCCCCTTCTGGAAAGACGATTGTCCGATTCTTGCCCTTTAAATCACTTGCTAGTTGTTCAAAAATATCCATTTGTATTTCCCTCCTTAGTGAGATTGAATATCAACATGCGCAGGTAGTTGCCAATCAATTGGGGTTTCGCCCATCGCTTTTAACGCCTCATTAGTCCTGGAAAACGGTCGCGAACCAAAGAAACCGCGATTCGCAGAAAACGGACTAGGGTGCGCCGATTCTAAGACAATATTTGTTTCGGTATTGATCAACGCCTTTTTTGCCTGAGCAGCCCGCCCCCATAAGATAAAAATCACTGGCTCGGGACGATTGGAAAGCGCCTGGATTGCGGCATCAGTGAGTTTTTCCCAACCATGTCCTCGATGCGAAAATGCCTGCCCATCGCGAACGGTTAAAACTGAATTCAAAAGGAGCACCCCTTGATCAGCCCACTTTTTTAAATAGCCATGGTTAACCGGCGGATAACCGAGATCATTTTGTAATTCCTTATAAATATTTTGTAACGATGGCGGGATTTTGACCCCTGGCAAGACAGAAAAACTGCAACCATGCGCCTGGTGAGGCCCATGGTACGGATCTTGACCCAAAATAACAACTTTAACCTTACTAAATGGTGTCCACTCAAAAGCCTCAAAAATATGATGCATCTCAGGATAGACTGTGTGCTGACGATATTCCTGAAGTAAAAACTTTCGTAACTGTTGGTAGTAATCAGCTTCAAATTGTGGTTTTAAAATGGGCCACCAATCATTATGAATAATTTGTTTCAATGCTGTCCACCTCGTCAATATTTTACCATACTCCGTCTTTAAACTCTCTTTAGAAAACTGTTCAACTGATTATACAACTGGTAAAATAAAATTGAAAAACTAAGAGAAAAGCGGTGAATTGAATGCGGACATTGTACCTGAAAAACCGGTCAAATGATCATTCAGCAACCATTATTCATGATAATTTTGATCAGGCTTGCTACCTCTTAACCGGTAAATGGGGAATTCGCAACGATGCGCTTTCTCTTTATACGATGCAGGGACAACTATTAGCTGAATTAAAACAACTGTCACTTGGTTTAATGCCTAAATTTGCAATTTATCAGAATCGGCAACGAATGGGGACAATCGGTAAATCCTTCGGCTTTGTTCGTGAGTTTATCTATATTCACGGTCTTAATTGGGTTATTGTCGGTAACGCATTTACAAATCGTTATCGAATCTTTCGCAATAATCATTTAGTGTTTACAATGGAACCTGAACAATCCCATCTCTATTGTCGATTAACAATTAATCAGCAATCTGATGAACCAATTGCAATTCTCATTGCCTGCGTTTTAGACCACTGGGCTAACAAGCGTACTCCTTCTAGCCTTCAACGTCGGGCCCGTTTATGGCACTGGAATCGTAATTCACTTCCCCAGCTTGGCTGCTACAAAACAAAATAGACAAAATCGGACGAGCAATATGAGTTAAAACTTATTGCTCGTCCGATTAAATACTAGTAATGTTTCATTACCCGTTCAATTTGACGTTCTTGTTCCCGCTTCTTGATGTCATTTCGTTTATCATATTCATGTTTCCCTTTAGCAAGCCCCAGTAAAACCTTTGCAAAACCATGTTTTAAATAAACTTTCAGTGGGATCAAGGTGACCCCCTTCACACTCATTTCACCGGCTAATTTCTTGAGTTCTTTCTTATGCAAAAGTAGTTTACGATTTCTTAATGGGTCATGGTTAAAGATCGTGCCGTTACTATATTCACTAATATGAACATTCATTAACCATAATTCACCATTATGAAACTGCGCATAACCATCTTTTAAGTTGATCCGCCGTGCTCGGACGGATTTAATTTCTGTCCCAGTTAATACTATCCCTGCTTCATAGGTCGCCATAACTGCATAGTCATGACGGGCTTTTTTATTTTGGGCTACCAAATTGTTATTTGGCGTCTGACGTCGTTTACCTGCCATCCAATCACCCCGCTTTTAGTGCCGTCGGTTACGCTCATGTTGCGGTCGATCGCCACCATGACGTGTCTGTCCACGATTAATCTGCCGATGATTACGATGTCCATTATCGCGATTACCATGATGACTCCGACGTTGATCATTATTTTGCCGATGATTACCATTATGGCCTCGTCTATGACCACGACGGCCATTATCACGACCAACCCGCAGCTTGGTAACTGGAGCTTCTTCCGGATTAACTAGCTCAAAATCCACTTCTCGTTGGTCTTTATCTACCCGCAGTAATTTAACTTTCACCGGTTGACCAATCCGGAAAATGTGGTGATTACTTCGTCCGACCAAAGCCATCTGCTTCTCAACATATTCATAATAGTCATCGTTCATCGCACTAATATGAATTAACCCTTCAACAGTGTTCGGAAGTTCCACAAATAAGCCAAACTTCATTACGGAACTAACCACGGCTTCAAATGTTTCTCCAACATGATCTTCCATATACTCAGCTTTTTTCATACTGTCAACATCACGTTCGGTATCAATCCCACGACGTTCAGTAATCGAAGTATGTTCAGCAATTTCCGGTAACCGGTCTCGATACTTAGCCTTTGCAGTTTCACCAGTACCATGTTCACGGTACCATTTAATTAAACGATGAACCGTTGTGTCTGGATAACGGCGAATTGGTGAAGTAAAGTGAGTGTAATATTCTGCTCCTAAACCAAAGTGCCCTAGTTCATCAGCGGAGTATTTGGCCTGTTGCATGCTCCGCAACATCATAACTTGAACCATTTCCTCTTCTGGAGTACCAGCAACTTGCTTTAACACTCGTTGGAGCATCTTTGGCTTAACATTATTGAGGTCACCCTTCATTTCAATGCCAAGAACGCTCAAAAAGTCTGCGAAATCTTTGATGCGATCAGCATCGGGTTTTTCATGAATTCGGTAAAGAAATGGTACATGCAGGTGATCAAAATGTTCGGCAACAGTTTCGTTTGCTGCTAGCATAAAGGATTCGATCATTCGTTCTGACAACCCGCGTTCACGAAGCTGGATATCAATTGGATGTCCAATCTCATCAACAATGATCTTAGCCTCTGGTGCCTCAAAATCAATGGCCCCTCGTCGGTGACGGTGTTTGAATAAGATTTTATGTAATTCTGCCATCGTCTTAAACATCGGGACTAACTCTTGATACTGAGCCTTCGTTTTTTCATCATCTGCTTCGAGAATTTTATTGACTGCTTTATAAGTCATCCGCGCATGTGACTTAATCACACTCGGAAAAATCTCATGCTTCAGAATGTTTCCTTGCTCGTCAATTTCCATCTCACAAGACATTGCCAGCCGTTCCTCATTCGGGTTTAAAGAGCAAATTCCGTTTGATAATCGCCGTGGCAGCATTGGAATTACCCGATCTGTTAAGTACACTGAAGTTCCCCGTTTGAAAGCTTCTTCGTCTAATGGCGTTCCGGGCTGAACATAGTGACTCACGTCAGCAATATGAACACCTAGATGATAGTGTCCATTGTCCATTTTCCAAGCAACAACCGCGTCATCTAAATCTTTAGATTCGATACTGTCAATCGTCACTAGTGGTTGCTTTGTAATGTCTCGCCGTCCCTGCTTTTCTTCTGGTAGAACTTTCAATGGAATTTGGTTAGCCTGATCCATCGCTTCCTTAGGAAAGTCGTGAGGAACATCATGCGCATAGACAACAGATAAAATATCAATTCCAGGTTCATTCTTATCACCAACAACCTCAGTAACAGCTCCTGTCATTACTGCTGGTGCATCTTCATTTGGATATTCACTAATTGTAGCAGTTACGATCTCGCCATCTTGCGGATGGAGGCCTTGATCAGAAACATAAAATTTCAGATGGCTAATCTTTTTGTCTTTCAGAATAATTTCACCGATGTAATTACCCATCGTTAAATTCTTGAATTCACCAACCACGTGGTCATAATGATGATCAATAATCCCTTCAACGGAACCTTCTGGTCCTTGTCCCGATCCGGGATCACCAGCACGCAAAATTTTTACCTGAACTTCATCTCCGGATAACGCATACATCGTATGATCAGGATTAATATAAATATCCGGTAGCGTTTCGTCATAGGCAACAAAGCCAAAGCCTTTACTGTTACCATGGAAAATTCCAGTAACTAGTTGTTGTTGGGGAACCATTTTAAACTCTCCCTGATCAGTTACTTGGACTTTTTTTTCTCGTTCCAGCTGGGCAAGGGCTTGAACAATCGGTGTAAAGTCTTCCGCAGAAGTCATCCCCAATTTGCGAGCAATTTTTTCTGCAGACAGACTGATCGTTGGATTTGCTTGTAAATCTTCTAATATTCTTGCTTTTAATTCAGTCATGTTATTCCTTTCCAATGAAGTTAAATAAAACAAAAGGCTGCGAAACAACTGCCGTTATTTCTCAGCCTCTCCTGTGTATTTCTTTAGTGCGCCGAAACATAAACCAACGCCAATGCCAAAATAAAGAAAAGGGCACCGACAATTGTGGTAACAATTTGCATGACGGCTTCAAAGCCACGTGCTTTTCGACGTGAAAATAGATCGCCAGCACCACCGGTTAAGGCTGACATGGCATCATTATCATTCTTTGCTGGCTGCATCATAACACATGCGATCAAAACGACGCAGTCAATTAAGAAGAGGGTCATTAACATATTTTGCAAGGTTCTTCCTCCTAATTTCCCACACTATAACCATTAAATGATAACATACTTTCTTATTCTTGACCAGGTTTCTCCTCGTGATGGGCTGCCTGATTAATCACTTGCTGATTTTCTAAATGATCATGACCGGTTAGCTGAATCACCAAGGTATCACCAACTTGCAGTTGTGTATTTCCACGGGGAACCAATTCTTCTTCACCCCGATAAATTGCTAATACTAAACTCCCTTTTGGCCAGGCAAAGTTCTTAATTAAGATTCCGTCTAACTGTGCCCCGGCAAAAATGGAAACTGTCATTTGAGTCATTCCAGACAACTCTTTGCGTGGACTCCGGTGAATAAAATTATTAAACATCGCCATGTATACGGGAAGGCCACCCAAAATATCATTGATAACATATGCTGTAACTGCAACTACCGCCAGTGGCATTAAGTGAGTCATGGAACCAACCATTTCAGTGATTAGCAGAATGGCTGTAAAGGGGGCTTTCGAGATGCAAGCAAAATAGCCAGCCATTGCATAAATAGCATAGTTGCCAAGATACTGTTTAGGAACTAAACCAAACGATACCAAAGTAGCACAGTAGCAAGCACCAATCACTGCTCCTAAAGTTAGGATTGGCAGAAAAATCCCCCCAGGAATTTCTGAACCATAACTAATCATTGAAAAAACAAAGCGCAACAGTAAGAACCCAAATAATAACGGAATGGAAAGCGGTAATTTGGGTAAAGAAACAATTAGACTGTTTCCACCGCCCAGTGTCACTGGCCAATACCAAGCAATCGGAATTACAAGCAAAAAAGGAATCACTGGATACCAGCTTGGTTTTAACCAAGTCAGTCGTCGACTCCAAACGCCCAAATGCAAAATGACATACTGGTAAACCCGTCCTAGAATTCCTAAAATCAGCCCAAGGACGATTAAGTGAATATATTGATTAGCGGGAAATAACCCCTCATGAGGCAAGTCTAGATCAGGACGTAAGCCAAAAAAGGTCATCGAAACCCCATTTGAAACTACTGCACTGATAAAAACTGATAACCACACTAAGGGTGAAAAGTTATGATACACTTCTTCTAAAATAAACATGGAACTGGCAATTGGCGCGTTAAAAGCTGCCGATAAACCTGCTGCAGCTCCGGAAGCAATTCCGACACGACGCTCAATTTTAGTAACCTGATTATGTTCAGCAATGCCTTGACCAATTGTAGCACCCAGTTGGATTGACGGACCTTCCCGACCCAAAAAGAGGCCAGAACCAATGCCCAGAATTCCACCAACAAATTTTCGCCACAGGACTGGCCACCATTGCTCGTCAAACTGACCAGTTAGTTGTCCCTCAACTTGAGGAATTCCAGATCCCTTAATGTTTGGATTATTTTGGGCCATTCGTCCCAATAACAAAGCAATGATAATTGAGCCAAGTACCCACGGGATCAGCCAAATCGGCTGATGATGGAATAAATTAAAACAGGCAATTACCAATGATAGTCCGTGTTGGATTGCCGAGCGAAACACGCTCACAACTAATCCAGTCAACACTCCAATGACAATTGCCCGTCCAATTTGACGAAGATTACTAAAATTTAACTTTCCAAAATATAGTTTACTCAAGATTGCCACTCCAAATTTTTCATTCTTTTAGAGTGTACCACATTCACTAGTTCCTTGCTGACTGAGCTTCTTTATGACGAACCAGGTAAACAACCGTTGCCACAATCAAAACCGCGGCTCCGACAATTACAGAAATCCGTGTATCTGGATTAATAAACATAAAGATCACAATTACCAATAACATCAAAAATGCAAAGTAATTAGAAAACGGATATAACGGAAGGGTAAATGGGTGATCTTTCATCAGGTCCGGATTGTTATGACGAAATTTAAGTTCTGCTAAGAGAATTACAAACCACGGTACCATGCCTGGGAGTACTGAGGAACTGAAGACTACCACGAAAAGGTCAGACGTCGACTTGCTAAACATTGTCGCCACCATATTCAAAATAAATCCAATCAGAATTCCTCCTGAAATACCCAAGATCGCAGCATCAGGAACAATTCGTTTTGATAACCGACCAAATATTTTAGGCGCATCCCCTTCATGGGCCAATTTAAACAGCATTCGACTAGAACTATAAATACCAGAATTAGCACCAGACAAAGCAGCGGTCAAAACCACAAAGTTAATAATTGACGCTGCTGCAGTAATCCCAACTTTTGCAAAAGTAGAAACAAATGGCGAACCAACAGCACTAAGTTTGTTCCATGGATAAATCGTTACAATCACAAAAATTGCACCAACATAAAAAATCAAAATTCGTAATAGAACTGACTTCACAGATTTAACGATGGCCTTTTGTGGGTCCGCTACTTCACCAGCCGAAATCCCAAGTAGTTCAATTCCCTCATAAGAACCAACGATAATGGACATTGAAAAGAAAAAGCCCTTTACTCCACCAGTAAAGAATCCCCCGTGGGCCCATAAATTAGAGAACCCAGTTGGGTGGCCACCGTTACCAAAACCAAAGAAGATTACCATAAAACCGAGCAAAATCATCATGATAATCGTCACCACTTTAATCATGGCAAACCAAAACTCTAGCGACCCATATGCTTTAGCGCTGGCTAAATTAGCCAAAACCAAGAAAATTATAATAACGATCCCCGCAAACCAGGTATGCAAATGAGGCCACCAGTACTTCAGGTATTCAGTAGCTGCCACCACTTCAGACATACCAACTACGATATATTCAAAAACATTTGCCCATTTGGCAAGGTAGCCGGCCAAAGGGTGCACATATTCCGTTGCATAATCAGCAAACGATCCAGTTCCCGGATTAATGTAAATCATTTCCCCTAGTGCCCGCATTACAACATATAAAATCAACCCAACAAAAGCGTATGCCAATAACACAGATGGACCAGTCCATTTAATGGTCGATGTTGACCCCATAAACAGGCCAACACCAATTGCCCCTCCAAGCGAGATCATCTCCATTTGTCCAGCAGTCATTGTCCTTGACAATTCTGGAGCATCTTTTTTTGCCATTGACTCATTCACTCCTTTAAATAATTTCTGGAGTTATTATAAAGAAGCTTAAATAAAAAATCAATGAGAACTTCTTAGATTAATTTCATAAAAAAGAGACTGAACATTAATGTTCAGTCTCTTCAACGGTTAGTAAACCTATATTAACGATTTTCGATATCTAACTTGGCTTGTTCACTTAAGTTATAGAAGGAACGAATTCCCTTGTACTTAGCAACATCGCCAAGGTTATCTTCAATCCGCATTAATTGGTTGTACTTAGCAAGACGGTCAGTCCGGCTCATAGAACCAGTCTTAATTTGGCCGGCATTTGTAGCGACAACCAAGTCAGCAATCGTTGTATCTTCAGTTTCACCTGAACGGTGGGATACGATTGCCGTGTAACCAGCTTCTTTAGCCATTTCGATTGCTTCAACAGTTTCAGTCAAAGTTCCAATTTGGTTAAGCTTAATCAAGATTGAGTTAGCAGCCCCCATCTTGATACCCTTAGCTAAGTAGTCAGTGTTCGTAACGAAGAAGTCATCACCAACTAATTGAACCTTCTTGCCAAGCTTGTTGGTAATCGTTACCCAGTCATCCCAGTTGTTTTCATCAATTGGGTCTTCAACAGATACCACTGGGTATTTAGCAATAATCCCTGACAGGTAGTCAATCCATTCTTCCGTCGTAAATTCTTCACCAGTAGACCAACGAAGCTTGTACTTCTTGTCATCATCATTCCATAATTCTGAAGCGGCTACGTCAAAGGCAATGGCAACGTCCTTACCTGGCTTGTAACCAGCGTCCTTGATTGCCTTGATCAAGAATTCAAATGGTTCTTCATTATTGGCAAAGTCAGGTGCAAATCCACCTTCATCACCAACAGATGTAACTTTACCAGCAGCTTCCAATTCCTTCTTCAAAGCATGGAAAGTTTCGGAACCCATCCGAATGGCTTCACGAACTGTTGGCGCACCAACCGGCATAATCATGAATTCTTGGAAATCAACCTTGTTGTCAGAGTGTGCACCACCATTAATAACGTTCATCATTGGAGTTGGCATTACATGAGCGTTAAAACCACCAAGATAATTGTAAAGAGGAACTTGTAGTTCATCAGCAGCAGCCCGAGCAGCAGCAAGTGAAACTGATAGAATCGCATTAGCACCTAACTTACCCTTGTTTGGGGTACCATCTAACTTGATCATTGCCTTATCAATTGCAATTTGATCAGTAACTTCCATCCCAACAATTTCCTTAGCAATCACGTTGTTAACATTAGCAACGGCTTTTAAAACACCCTTGCCGCCAAAACGGTTCTTATCACCGTCACGAAGTTCAACAGCTTCGTGTTCACCAGTAGATGCACCTGATGGTACGATTCCACGACCAACACCACCAGCTTCAGTGTAAACTTCAGCTTCAACGGTTGGGTTACCACGTGAGTCAAGGACTTCACGAGCATAAATATCTGTAATAAGTGACATTATATTTCTCTCCTCCAGAATAAATTGGAAAGCTCTATGCTTACGTTTTCCATTGTATTATTTTGTGAACCTTAAAACAAGTCTAAATAATTAGTGATTCACTAACTTAAGAAAGGTTTGCGCATCAAGACTGGCTCCTCCTGCTAAAACGCCATCGATGTCTTGGCTTGCCATTAATTGATTGATGTTATTAGTATTCACGCTACCACCGTATAGTATCCGAACGTCATTTGCAATTTCATCACCATACATATCTGCAATGGTTTGACGAATTAAATAGCACCCTTCTTCTGCCTGGTCTGGGTCCATACTCTCGCCAGTACCAATGGCCCAACTCGGCTCATACGCAACCGTGACTTTAGTAACATTATCTGGCTTCAGGTCTTTCAGATCAGCTAAAATCCGACTAACCACCCAATGAACCTTCTTCCCTGCTACTCGTCGGCCCATTGTTTCATCACAACAAACAATGGGGCAAAGTCCCGCATCTAAAGCCGCATGTACTTTAAGATTAACCTGATGATCAGTTTCATTGAATAGTTGCCGACGCTCGGAGTGACCAAGAATCACATGATGAATACCAGCACTATAGAGTGTCGTCGGACTAGTTTCGCCAGTAAATGCCCCAGCATCTTTGTAATAACAATTTTCGGCAGCAATTTTTAATGATGTCCCGGTTGCAGCTTTCACCATCGGTACTAGCGCAATTGTTGGTGCAGCTAGAACGTTTTCTTGAACGGCAGGATCTGGCAAATGATCTTTAATTTGATTAACAAAGTCAACCGCTTCTTCCACTGTCTTGTTCATCTTCCAATTTCCGGCAACAATTGGCGATCTCATTAATCGCTCCCCCATTTCTTTTAACGACAAACGGAGGTAAAAGTTACCCTTCGTTAACCTTAGCCTCCGTTCATTATCAATATTTACTTATCAGCAATTGCAGCAATTCCTGGTAATACTTTTCCTTCAAGGTAAGTCAGAGAAGCCCCACCACCAGTAGAAATGTGGCTCAACTTTTCAGCAATCCCTAGTTGTTTAGCAGCAGCAGTAGAGTCTCCACCACCAACAATCGTTGTTGCATCACTCAGGTTACCAAGGAATTTACCAATTGCTAACGTTCCCTTAGCAAAGTTTGACATTTCAAAGACACCCATTGGACCATTCCAAACGACCGTCTTAGCATCCTTAAGGACATTTTCGAACTCTTCAATTGACTTTGGACCGATATCTAATCCCATCCAGCCATCAGGAATATCGCCATCAACAACCTTAGTATTAGCATCGTTCTTGAATGCATCAGCAATCACACTATCAACTGGCAATACCAATTTGTCTCCAGCCTTAGCCATGATGTCCTTTGCAACATCAATCTTATCCTTTTCAACCAGTGAGTTACCAATCTTAATACCCTTGGCAGCAAAGAAAGTATAAGCCATTCCTCCACCAATAATAATCTTATCAGCCTTACTCAGCAGGTGATCAATTACGCCAATCTTGTCAGAAACCTTGGCCCCACCAAGAATAGCAACAAAAGGACGAACCGGGTTATCAACTGCATTTCCTAAGAACTTGATTTCCTTTTCCATCAAGAAACCAACACCAGACTTGCCGTCACCAATATTTTGCGCAATTCCAACGTTAGAAGCGTGTTGACGGTGAGCAGTTCCAAAGGCATCGTTAACATAGACGTCACCAAGTGAAGCCCAGTACTTACCTAATTCAGGGTCATTACCAGACTCACGCTTAACATTTTCGCCATCCTTAACATCTTCGTAACGAGTGTTTTGCACCATTAAAACGTCGCCATCATTCATCTTGTCAATGGCATCTTCGAGTTGCTTTCCTTCAGTAACTGGTACAAAGGTTACTGGCTTGTTGAGCAAGTTAGAAAGTCGTTCTGCTACCGGACGCATAGAAAGACCAGGTTTGTCTTCTTCCTTCTTAATCCGTCCTAAATGTGAGAACAAAATTGCCTTTCCATTGTGGTCGATTACATATTTAATGGTTGGTAATGCTGCCACGATTCGATTATCGTCACCAACAACCCCATCTTTAATTGGCACATTAAAATCAACTCGCATTAATACCTTCTTACCTTCCAAAGGCAAGTCTTCAACAGTCATTTTAGCCATAATTAATTCTCCTCTTTCTGTTAAAAAGGTGGGCGAAGTTTCCTCCTCCCACCTTTTAATTAGTAATTATCCCTTGCTTACAGAGTAGCAAAGTGAAGCAAAGTACGGATCATGTTTGAAGTGAAGCCGTATTCGTTGTCGTACCAAGCAACAGTCTTAACTAATTGTGAACCATCGTCACCTTCCATGATTTCGGTTTGTGATGGGTCAAATACTGAACCATAAGTTGATCCGATGATGTCAGTTGATACAATCGGATCTTCAGTGTATCCAAAGGCATCATTACCATCAGTGGCCTTCTTCATTGCGTCGTTAACTTGGTCAACAGTAACCTTCTTGTTAAGAATGGAAACAAGTTCAGTTAATGAACCGTCAACAACACCAACACGTTGTGCGTGTCCTGAAAGCTTACCATTCAATTCTGGAATAACAAGACCAATGGCCTTAGCAGCACCAGATGAGTGAGGAATCGTGTTAACACTTGCAGTACGGTTGTTACGCATCTTCTTGCCACGAGGGCCATCAAGGATCGCTTGAGTTGAAGTAAATGCGTGAATCGTAGTCATAGTACCAACTTTGATACCAAAGTCCTTGTTAAGGAAGTAAGCCATTGGTGCAAGACATGAAGTAGTACATGAACCAGCAGAAACGATCTTGTCATCCTTCTTCAGGGTATCAAGGTTAACACCAGGAACAACGGTTGGAATATTACCAGCAGGGGCTGAAATCAGAACACGCTTAGCACCAGCATCCAAGTGTGCTTGTGACTTTTCAGCAGAAGTGTAGAAACCAGTACATTCAAGTACAAAGTCCACACCATCATTCTTAACCCAAGGAATGTTCCGTGCATCACGTTCAGCGTAAACTGGGTATTCCTTACCGTCAACAACAATTCCTGTGTCGGTAGCGGAAACTTCACCAGGGAACTTACCATGAGTTGAGTCATACTTCAAAAGGTATGCAAGCATTGCAGGAGTAGTCAAATCATTGATGGCTACAACTTCAATATCCTTAGCACCCAATTCGTGAATCCGACGGAATGCCAACCGACCGATACGGCCAAAACCATTAATACCAATCTTTACAGTCATACTGCAAATTCCTCCTTTAGGAAAACATATAATTAAATGTACGTTATTATTTTAACACTGAAAATTAGATTGTACAGTTCAAAAATTAACGAACACTTTCAACGTTCTTTATGATAACCGATTATTAGCAGAATGTCCATCACACTGCTAATCTCATCACTAAATTTGAAAAAACTATTGCATTTTGATCCTTAATTCGATAAGATATTATTTGTTGTTAAGCGCCCTTAGTGTAATGGATCGCACGTGAGATTCCGGTTCTCGAGATCAGGGTTCGACTCCCTGGGGGCGCATTTAACTTGCCCAAGTGGCGGAATTGGCAGACGCGCAACGTTCAGGTCGTTGTATGGGTTTCCATGTACAGGTTCGAATCCTGCCTTGGGCATTCTGGTACTATTTTACCAAGTTCTAAAGTGTCTTAATCGTTGTTATTAAGGCATTTTTTTTGGCCAAAACACCATTATTTTTCAATTCTGCGACCAAACTGCTTCTAACCAACACTCCAACCACTTCCATTTTTGAAAGTGGTTTTATTTTCGCTTGGAAACTTCCGTTTCGTCAGCACTCAATTAAAACCACCGGCAATAAAAAAGCAAGGATCCAATGATCCTTGCTTTTCTATTAATTAGATTACTTTTCGTCAGCTGGCTTCTCTTTGGCCCACTTACGAATTTCTTCAATTTTCTTTTCCTTTAATGCCCGCTTGTACTTAGGAGCAACGGGACGACGGCCTTGTACGCCATGTGGATGTGCTTTACGCATGTCAATATGCCTCCTTTAATATATTATCGTTAATAATCAACATTCCGATTATAACCAAATGTGTCGCAAAGCGCAACCTTTCCTCTCGGAACGACCAATTATTTATCCTTTTTTATTTAGACCATTAGTTGAAAACGTTTATCAAAACTGTAATGATAAACTTCTTGAAAACTATACCAATTTAAGATAGTATGTAAACTGTTAAAAGATCAGAGTGTTTAGCAGAGCTAACCAATTTAAACACCAAAACTAAATGGAGGATCATTATGTCCAAACAAGAATTACAACTTAAACTTTTTGAAATTAAACCAGATCAGGATCGCGATCAATTAGATAATGAATGCGCAAATCTAGAATTAGATTTAATTGCTGAAAATCTTAAATAATATCGAAAGGACTGTTAATTCAGCCCTTTTTCTTTTAACTTTATTTGACCTTTCTTGACCTATAGGGTAAAATACAATCATACGTTAGCAATTAACGCTAATAAGTGCTAAAAGGAGGCCACTTAATATGAATCTAGTTCCAACTGTGATTGAACAATCATCACGTGGTGAACGTGCTTATGACATTTACTCACGGCTTCTTAAAGATCGGATCATTATGCTTTCCGGTCCAATTGAAGACGAAATGGCAAATTCAATTGTTGCGCAACTTCTTTTTTTAGACGCGCAAGACTCAACCAAAGATATCTATCTATACATTAATTCACCTGGCGGTGTGGTTACTTCAGGTATGGCTATCTATGACACCATGAACTTCATTAAAGCTGACGTTCAAACTATTGTAATTGGAATGGCAGCTTCCATGGCCAGCGTCCTCGTTTCCTCAGGTGCTAAGGGCAAGCGGTTTGGTTTGCCACACTCTCAAGTATTGATCCACCAACCTTCTGGTGGTGCTCAAGGCCAACAAACTGAAATTGAAATTGCCGCCACAGAAATTTTGAAGACACGTAAGATGATCAACGGAATTCTGGCAGAAAATTCTGGTCAACCAATTGAAAAGATTAACCAGGACACTGAACGTGATCATTACTTAACTGCTCAAGAAGCAGTTGATTACGGTTTGCTTGATGGGATCATGGAAAACAAGCCTAAAGCAGATTAATTGTTAAATAAGTAGAAAAACGGTGTTGCATTTGCAACATCGTTTTTTTATTTTCCGGTTTTAATTTTATCCGCATAAGCATTCAATTTTCTTAAACGATGGTTGACTCCAGACTTAGAAATTGGTCCTCCTGGAACCAACTCCCCCAGTTCCTTCAAACTTACTTCCGGGTGTGCTAACCGCGTTACCGCAATTTCACGCAATTTCTCCGGAATGTTATTTAGACCGACATGTTCATCAATCAACTGAATGTTAGCCACTTGCTTATTGGCAGCATTCGCAACCTTATCCATATTCGCATTTTCACAATTAACCAACCGGTTCACAGAATTTCTCATATCCCGCACAATTCGAATGTTTTCAAATTGAAGCATACTATTTGTGGCACCAATCAACTGGAGAAAATCAGCAATCTTTTCTGCCTCTTTCAAATAAACGATATAACCGCTTCGCCGAGCCGTCATTCGCGCATTTAGCTGAAAATGATTTATCATTTCGGCAATCATTTCATTATGTTCTTCATATAAAGAATAAATTTCCAAATGATAACGAGAAGTTTCTGGATTATTCACCGAACCCCCCGCTAAAAAAGCGCCCCTCAAATATGACTGAATCATTAAATCGTTTTTTAACAAACCGGTGGGGACTCGTTCCATAATGTGAAAGCCATCCAGAATCCCCAATTCCGTCAATAATTTCTTCACATGGTACCGAAGACGAACAACATAGGTATTATTCTTTTTCAATTTCATTTTACGTCGAACCACAATTTCAGATTCAACGTTGTAAAAATTCTTTAATAGCGTGTATATCCGGCGGGCAATTGCCGGGCTTTCGGTCTGGACGCTCAATACCATTTGCTGATTGGCAATCCCAAGTGATCCGTTCATCCGAATCAGAGCCATCAATTCGGCCTGAGCATTGTCCTTATGCACCGTTAAGCCAGTTAATTCTTTCTTGACCTGACTTGCGTATGACATTTCATCATCCTTTCCTAATCCCCATGAACGTCATGGAGCCGGTTCAGTAATTCGCTCACTACTTTGTCGCGATCATGGAATGCTCCGTTATCACGTAAACGCAAGAAATTAGCCGAAATTACTCGACAGCCTTGCTCACGCAATCCGGCAAAATCATGGGTTACTGGTTGGGAAATTTCATTCCACTCTTGAAAGTTAATGTAGTCTTTGGGGACGGGTTGAATATTCACGAGGACCGTATCAATAAACTGCTCACCAAGATGACGGTTCAACACGCGAACATGATCTGCATCCGTAAAATGGTCTGTTTCCCCTTTTTGGGTCATGATATTACAAATATATACCACTTCGGCCTTCGTCCTCTTCACTGCCTCGCCAACATTACTAATCATGAGATTCGGTAAAATACTCGTAAACAAGCTGCCGGGGCCTAAAACAATTTGATCTGCATCCATGATTGCATCAATGACTTGTTTGACTGCTTGTGGTTCTGCTGGTTGTTCCGCATCCGTTACCCAAACTCGTTGGATTTGTTTATGCGCTGCTGTAATTTCAGATTCACCGGCTAATTTACTACCATCAGTAAATTCAGCATTCAGTGTTAGCGGTTCATTTGCTACTGGAAAGATATGCCCATGAATTTGCATTAATTGCGATAATTCTTGAACCGCATCAAAAATATTCCCTTTCATTTCAGCTAATGCGGAGATAATTAAATTTCCCAATGCATGCCCGGCGAAAAAATTGTCCTGGCTATTAAACCGGTACTGAAAAATTTCCTTTTCAATCTCTGGCAATTCAGATAAGGCCACCAGCGCATTTCGAATATCGCCAGGTGGAACCACATTAATATAATTCCGTAAAATACCTGAAGATCCGCCATCATCCGCAACAGTTACAATCGCTGTCACATCGACATTTTGGTCACGTAACCCCCGGAGAATCACAGGGAGGCCTGTTCCTCCGCCAATAATCACAATTTTGGGTTTATGAAACATCCTGTACCTCCTTAATGTGCTTTGTCGATATCACGGTGATGTGAATTAACAACATAATTTTGGCTACGCAAATCTGTTGCTAATTTGTTTGCAATCGTTACTGAACGATGTTGTCCACCGGTACAACCGATGGCAATCGTCAAACTTGTTTTTCCTTCTTTAATATAGCCCGGTAACGCTGTGATAATCAGTGAATATAAATGTTGATAAAAATTTTGTGCTTCTGAACTTTGCATAACATAGTTTTGTACCGCTTGGTCATTCCCAGTTAGATGTTTTAACTCTGGAATATAAAAGGGGTTGGGTAAAAATCGAACATCCATCACAATGTCGGCATCCAACGGTAGTCCATATTTAAAGCCGAATGACATCACATCAACGTAAAAGTCCATCCCTTGTCCATTGTTAAAAACTTCAGTTAAGCGAATTTTTAAGTTACGAGGCGTTAAATTGGTAGTGTCAATTTTAACATCAGACTGCGATGCTAACTCTCCTAGTAATTTTCGTTCACGCTCAATTCCTGCTAACACCCCATCTTGTTTTGCCAATGGGTGAGCACGACGAGTTTCTTTATAACGAGCCACTAGTTCAGCATTCCCCGCATCTAAGAATAGGACCTTAACATTAATATCGTCTCGCTGACGAAGTTGATGAACCACTGGTAATACCTGGTCATAAAATCCCTTGGCTCGCGTATCCATAACCATTGCCATTTTGGGAAAATCTGCAGATTGTTTAATAACATCAACAAATTTTTCCGCGAGTGTGGGCAACATATTATCAATCACAAAGTAGCGTAAATCTTCAAAAAGCTGCACTGCAACTGTCTTGCCAGCCCCACTCATTCCCGTAATAATGACAACTTCCAATTTTTGGGACATTCAAATGCCTCCTTTAATTCAGTTCCTCTAATATTGTAACATACCGGGCGTGTCTTTTCTGCTATTAGCAATTAAAAGAGTGGAGCAACTCTAGGCACACCCTATTGATCCACTCCACTCTCTAAACAAGCTTCTGATTTCATCGTTTTGATTCTTTATGCTGCTGATCCATCACCCATTGTTGATCACGTTCAAGCATTGGCTTAAGATAGCGACCAGTATAGCTTGCTTTCACGCCTGATACTTCTTCAGGAGTTCCGGTAGCAACAACGTAACCGCCAGCATCTCCGCCTTCAGGTCCTAAGTCAATTAACCAATCCGCTGATTTAACAACATCAAGGTCATGTTCAATCACCAGAACAGTATTACCAGCATCAACAAGCCGTTGTAAAACGCCTAACAACCGCTTGATATCATCCATATGCAAACCAGTAGTTGGTTCATCTAAAATATAAAAGCTCTTGCCATTTGATTGACGGTGTAACTCACTAGCCAATTTCATCCGCTGTGCTTCACCACCAGACAGTGTCGTGGCCGGTTGACCCAGGTGAACATATCCCAGGCCAACGTCTTGAATGGTTTGTAGTTTTCGGCGAATTTTCGGAATTGCATTAAAGAAATCAAGTGCTTCCGTGACCGTCATATTTAGAACTTGGGCGATATTTTTACCTTTATATTCAACTTCTAACGTTTCTGAATTATACCGTGTCCCATGGCAAACTTCACAAGGTACGTAAACATCGGGCAAGAAATTCATTTCAATCTTTAAAATCCCATCACCGTGGCAGGCTTCACACCGACCGCCTTTAACGTTAAAGGAGAAGCGCCCCTTTGTGTATCCGCGCATCTTTGCTTCGTTAGTCTGTGCAAACAAAGCCCGAATATCATCAAATACTCCCGTATAAGTTGCTGGATTACTCCGTGGTGTTCGACCAATCGGGGATTGATCAATATCAATGACTTTTTCAATATTTTCCACACCACTAATTGATTGATAACGACCTGGTTTAGCCGAACTATGGTTCAGTTTCTGGGATAAAATCCGCTTTAATATCTGGTTGACTAAGGTTGATTTACCAGACCCTGAAACTCCAGTTACACAGATAAACTCGCCCAACGGAAAGCGAACATCAATCTTCTTTAAGTTATTTTCGGCCGCTCCTTTAATCGTAATAAACTGACCATTTCCTTGACGACGTTTTTCAGGAACCGGAATCATTTTCTTCCCTGATAAATATTGACCAGTCAGGGATTTACGGCTCCGCATGATCTGTTTTGGCGTCCCAGCAGCCATCACCCGACCACCATTTTCACCCGCACCGGGGCCAATATCAACAATGTAGTCAGCCGAACGCATCGTATCCTCATCGTGCTCCACAACAATTAACGTATTTCCCAGATCACGCATCTTTTTGAGTGAATTAATTAAGCGGTCATTATCTCGCTGATGAAGACCAATTGATGGCTCATCAAGCACGTATATGACACCTGATAAGTTTGAACCAATTTGCGTGGCTAAACGAATCCGCTGTGCTTCACCACCCGAAAGCGTTCGTGCTGAACGACTAAGCGTTAGATATTCCACGCCAACATTCTTCATAAAAGTTAGCCGATCAACGATTTCTTTTAAAATCGGTTTGGCAATGACAGCTTTTTGCTGATCCAGTTCCAGATTTTTAAAAAATGGCAGTGACTTGCTAATTGGCAAGCCAGAAATTTCGCCAATATTACGATCCGCAATTTTCACAGCTAATGCCCGTTCATTGAGGCGATAACCATGGCAAGATGGACATGGAAGTTCGGCCATGTATTTTCTCATTTGTTCACGGGTAAAGTCTGAATTAGTCTCTTTGTAGCGACGAGAAATATTATTAACCACGCCTTCAAATGGTACGTCCACGTCCCGAACACCACCAAAGTCATTTTCGTAATGAAAATGGAACAGCTTATCCCCATTACCATATAAAAGTTTCTCTCGTTGACGTTTGGTCAATTTATTAAACGGCTTATCCATGTCAATCCCTTCAGACGCACAAAATTGCTCAAGCATTGATGGATAATAGTGTGAAGAAATTGGATTCCAAGGAACTAACGCCCCCTCACGTAACGTCTTTGTCTGATCAGGAACTACTAGATCCAAATCCACTTCTAATTTAGAACCTAATCCTTCACAAACTGGGCAAGCTCCAATTGGAGCATTAAACGAAAATAGTCGCGGCTCTAGCTTGCCAACTGTAAAGCCACAAATTGGACAAGCATATTGCTCTGAAAATGGAATGTTCTCTCCACCAATCACATCTGCAATTGCATAGCCATCACTTAATCGCAATGCAGATTCAAATGAATCGAATAGACGCGAACGGACCCCATCTTTAACAATAATTCGGTCAACCACCACGTTAATGGTGTGCTTTTTATTTTTATCTAATTTGGGAACTTCTTCGAGATCATAAGTTTCACCATCCACTTGGACCCGAACAAATCCTTCACGTTTGATTTTTTCAAATACTTTCTTTTGGGTTCCCTTTTGATCACGAACTACCGGTGAAAGTACCTGTAATTTAGTTCGTTCGGGAAGTTTTAATACCCGATTAACCATCTGCTCAGGTGACTGACTTGTAATTGGAATATTATCATTCGGGCAGATTGGCGTCCCAACTCGAGCCCATAACAGTCGTAAGAAATCATTAATTTCCGTCACTGTTCCAACCGTTGAGCGCGGATTATGCGATGTCGTTTTTTGATCGATTGAAATGGCCGGAGATAACCCATCGATTGAATCAACATCCGGTTTATCCATTTGGCCCAGAAACTGGCGTGCATATGCAGAAAGGCTTTCCACATAACGACGCTGTCCTTCAGCATATAAAGTATCAAAAGCTAATGAACTTTTGCCTGATCCGGAGAGACCGGTGATGACCACCAGTTTATTCTTCGGAATTGTCACATCAATATTTTTTAAGTTGTGAGCACGTGCACCATGAATCACAATTTTATCATTTACCACGAATTGCAGACCTCCTTATTTGGTCTTCTTCCCCTTCTGTTGAGCAGATAATTCCATAATCGTATCCCGCAGTGTTGCTGCTTGTTCAAAGTCAAGCCGTTTTGCTGCGGACCGCATTTGCTCCGTTAGTTCATCTAACATTTGCTGTTGATCATTCACAGATAATTTAGCAAAATCTTGATTCGTAAATTCAGCGCTTGGTTGATCATCTTGATCTTCAACCGGCTTAACTGCTGAAATTGCATCTTGAATTGGTTTAATAATCGTCTTGGGTGTAATACCGTGTTCTTGGTTATACCGCTCCTGGATGGTCCGTCGACGCTTGGTTTCATCAATAGCAGCCTTCATGGAGTCGGTAATTGTATCAGCATACATAATCACAGCACCATGAGCGTTCCGTGCAGCCCGACCAATTGTCTGAATTAATGAGCGTTCATTTCTTAAAAACCCTTCTTTGTCTGCATCCAAAATTGCCACTAATGACACTTCTGGAATATCCAAGCCCTCACGGAGTAAATTAATACCAACAAGCACATCAAATTTGCCAAGCCGAAGATCACGAATTATTTGTGTTCGTTCAAGTGTTTTAATATCACTATGCAGATACTTTACTTTTAAACCCAAGTCTTTCAAATAATCACTTAAATCTTCTGACATTTTTTTGGTCAACGTTGTGATTAAAACTCGTTCATGTTTTTCAATCCGCTTATTAATCTCGCCAACCAGATCATCAATTTGTCCCATCACTGGGCGAACTTCAATGGTGGGATCCAAAAGCCCTGTCGGTCGAATAATTTGTTGGACAACATGATCGGTCTGGGCTTCTTCATACGGACCAGGCGTTGCTGACATGTAAATCACCTGATTAACATGTTTTTCAAATTCATCAAGTTTTAATGGTCTGTTGTCAAGCGCACTCGGCAAGCGGAATCCGTAATCGATTAGTTGTTTCTTACGCGCTCGATCACCATTGTACATTCCCCGAACTTGTGGCATCGTTTGGTGAGATTCATCTACTACCAGCAAAAAGTCTTTCGGAAAGAAGTCTAATAATGTAAATGGCGGTTCTCCAGGTTGACGACGATCCATATAGCGTGAATAATTTTCAATTCCATTGGTGTAACCCATTTCACGCATCATTTCAATATCATAAGTTGTCCGTTGTTGAATTCGCTCCGCTTCAAGCAGTTTCCCTTCTTTGGTAAATTGCTCAACTTGTTTTTTCATATCAGCTTCAATTTCTGGCAAAGCGACCTTCATTGTTTCTTCGGTAGTTAAAAAGTGGGTCGCTGGAAAAATTGAAACATGGTCACGATCTCCTAAAACTTCACCAGTTAAAGCATCTACTTCGCGGATCCGATCGATTTCATCACCGAAAAATTCAACACGAAGGGCCTTTTCTTCACGTGAAGCGGGGAAAATCTCTACGACATCCCCACGAACCCGAAATCTTCCCCGTTGAAAATCAATATCATTTCGATCAAATTGAATATTTACTAATTCACGTAATAAACGGTCTCGTGAAATTTCTTGTCCGGTTCTTAGAGAAATTACGTGATTTTGATATTCAGCTGGTGAACCCAACCCAAAAATACTAGAAACGGAAGCCACCACAATCACATCATTACGCTCCAGCAACGAACTAGTTGCAGAGTGGCGGAGCTGATCAATTTCATCATTGATGGAGGCGTCCTTTTCGATGTAAGTATCACTTGATGGCACATATGCTTCTGGTTGATAGTAGTCATAATAAGATACAAAGTATTCAACCGCATTGTGGGGGAAGAATTTTTTCATTTCACCATATAGCTGTCCCGCTAACGTTTTATTATGTGAAAGAATTAAAGTTGGCTTATTCACATTTGCGATCACATTTGAAATGGTAAATGTCTTTCCGGTCCCAGTAGCGCCAAGCAAAATTTGCGCTTTATCGCCTTCTTGAATGCCCTTAGTTAGTTGAGCAATTGCTTCTGGCTGATCACCCGTTGGCTGGTAGTCCGAAACTAAGTCGAACATTTTATCTGCCTGACGATAAATCATAACAATTCCTCCTCATTTTCCGTAAGTAACTAGTCTAATTTTAGCACACGAACATTTATTCGTCGACGCCAGAATATTGCGCGTCAATAAGTAAAAAGCCCGTCACTTCATTTTGAAAGCGACAGGCCTTTATTGTGATAATTGCATTTATTGCTGAATAATCTGTGTGGTAGCAATGGCCAATTGATTTTTGGCATTG
Organism: uncultured Limosilactobacillus sp.; assembly: GCF_934202705.1. GTDB lineage: Bacteria > Bacillota > Bacilli > Lactobacillales > Lactobacillaceae > Limosilactobacillus. The sequence goes on along the minus strand of NZ_CAKPYE010000004.1, from coordinate 19,405 downwards.
GCATCAGCATTATCTTTCAATAATTCTGGTAGAATTTTCTTCAGGAAGTATTGAACGCTGGCCATTTCACGGAATTTCATAATTGCCGTTAAACTTGATTTATAAATATCCATGTAGACCGGCTCTGGATTACCCTTTTGAATTTCACCGAACGATTCGTACATTAAGTCAATTTTATCAGCAACGGATAAAATTTTACCTTCCAATGTATCGTCTTTGCCCTCCGCAAACCGACGTTCGTATGCCTCTTGAAATTCTTGTGGTATTTCCTTTTTTATGAAATTCTCGGTTAAAGATGTATCAACCCGGGCTAGCATTTGGCGGAGCTCATGGGTTGCATATTTCACAGGAGTCTTAATATCGCCGATAAAGCGTTCCGTATAATCATGATTTAAGGCCTTTTCATACAAAGAACGCCAGTTAATCTCATTCCCGGCTTGCTCTTCAATATCACCTAACATTTGGGCTGCTTGTGTCACCTTGAAAGAGTGTGCCGCTACATTATGTTGTTCAAATTTAAAATAACCCGGTGCCCGATTAATCATTTCTAAATCACTCAGACTCTTTAAATATTCATGCATTCCCATCACTTTCTACCCCTTTCAAAAAAGGATTGCCACTTCAACGCGTCAATCCTTAAATCACTTTATGCTTCAGCAAATGATTGCAAAGCTTTTTCAAAATCTGTCAACTTTTGTTCTGCCGCTTTATCGGTATCCGCACTCGTACCAATGTAAAACTTCAGCTTTGGCTCAGTTCCAGATGGCCGAATAGCAATCCAAGTTTCGTCATCTAAAACATATCGTAAAACATTTGATTCTGGGATTCCTAATTCACTGACTTGACCATCAGCTGTCTTTTTAGTGTTGTTAGAAAAGTCTTCTGTCAATACCACTTGATGTCCAGCAAAGTTCGTCGGCGCCTCTTCACGGAACTTCTTCATTAATCCCTTAATCTTGGCTGGACCTTCCACTCCAGCATACGTATTGGCAATCGTCTTTTCCTTAAAGTAACCATACTTTTGGAATAGTTCTTGGACTCCATCGTACATCGTCATATTCCGACTCTTATAGTAAGCCGCAATTTCTGCAAGGAGGGTCAATGATTGGATTGCATCCTTATCACGAAGAAATGGTTTAATCAGGTAGCCGTAACTTTCCTCAAAGCCAAACATAAATGTATGGTCAACTTGTCCCGTTTCATATTGGTGAATTTGATCAGCAATCCACTTGAAACCGGTTAGTACATTAATCATTCCCACACCGTAACTTTCTGCAATTTTGGCTGCAAAGTTAGTAGAAACAATTGATTTCACTGCTACAGCATTTGCTGGCAACGTTCCAGCTTGCCGGTGAGCTTCCAAAATATAATTAAGCATTACTGAAGCAATTTGATTTCCCGTCAATAATTGATATTCACCACTTGGTTGACGCACTGCACAGCCGAGTCGATCAGCATCCGGATCTGTTGCAATCAACACGTCAGCACCAATTTGTTTGCCAAGTTTAATGGAACGGACAAATGCTTCTGGAAATTCAGGGTTTGGATGTTCCAATCCAGGAAAATCGCCATTCGGTTGGGCTTCGGTTGGTTCAATGGCAAAGTTAGTAAAACCAGCTTGACGTAGTGCACGCTCGCCTAACATCCGCCCAGTCCCGCACAATGGTGAAAAGACAAATTTCATATCTTGACCGTACTTTTTCGCGAGATCCTTATTGATCGTAACGTCTTTTGCATGTTCAAGGTAAGCATGGTCGACATCTTCACCCATCACAATTTCCAGCCCGTTATTTAACATTTCTTGTTCATTCGCCAGTTTAATGTCAAAAATGTCTTTAATTTGACGAATATAACCAGTCATCATATCAGATTCTTTTGGCGGCATTTGACCACCATCTTCTCCATAAATCTTATACCCGTTATACTCTTTTGGGTTATGACTTGCAGTGATCATAATTCCCGCATATGAATGGTTGTAGCGCACTGCAAAGGATAGTTCTGGTGTTGGCCGAACATTATCATAAATGTAAGTTTGGATTCCGTGAGCTCCAAGTACTCGCGCACAATCATGCGCAAATTCTCGAGAATGGTGGCGCGAATCATAGCTAATGGAAACCCCACGCTTCTTCACTTCGTCACCTAATGAATCCATTAAAACAGCTAACCCTTCAGTGGCTTGACGAACCGTATAGATGTTCATTCGATTAATTCCTGGGCCCATTAGTCCTCGCATTCCGGCAGTACCAAAGGAAAGCGGACCATAAAAAGCATCCTCAATCTCATTATCATCCATTGTTTCCAATTCAGCTTTTAATGCTGGCGCCATTTTCGGTTGTTTTAACCATTCATCATAGGTTTCTTTCCAACTCACTACAAAGCATCTCCAATCTCAAGATAATTTATCAACCCTATTTTACCAATACTTGCTTTCAATATCATTAATTTAACTAATTTAGTCTTTGAATTGCTGGAGAAATCTTGCAATTCCGTTATTTTGATTGCTAGCAATGAGTCGCTCTGCCACCTGTTTTACCTGTGGCACTGCATTGGCAACCGCTATTGCATGCCCGGCTGCTTTCAACAATGGCAAGTCATTTTCATCGTCGCCTACTCCAGCAATTTGGCCACGTTCATTTCCTTGACTAATTAAATACTCTACCAGATTGCCTTTATTAACACCGGCAGCATTAATTGTGAGATAACCATCGCCTGAACAATGAATCGTTAGATCAGCAAATCTCCGTTGTAAATGATTCTTCACTAGATTAAATTCCTTCACATCTTGAATAATGAGCACAATTTGATCTGGAGCTGTCGTTTCTTCTAGTTGTTTTCCAATCACTGGGTGAACACCAGAATACTTCATTTCCTCTCGCATCGCAGGGGTCATTTGAGGAATATACCAATGGTCACTGGTAATCCATGTAAAATCCACATTCGGCGCAATTTGCTGTAATGTATTCTTTATTTCAACAGCCAACTGAGTTTCGATCGGTTGTTCATGTAAAATCTGAAGCTTGCCTCGATTAAGCTGAAAAATCAAGGACCCATTCATTGCCAATTGCGGTCCCGTTAACCCCAACTGGTCAATAAAGCTAACCATTGAGTGGGGGTTCCGTGCGGACGCCAAGCATAAATTGATCGAAGAAGCTTTCACTACATTAATTGTTTGCTGATCAAGCTGTCCGTCATTGTGTAATAGCGTATGATCCATGTCACTTATTAAATACTTTAACATTCTTCATTCCTTAAAAAAGAGGCCGGAAACTCGCCTAGCCTCTTGTTGTAACCCTCCAGGGTATTACTTTAAATTATCAATATATTTAAACACTTGTTGACCAGCAAGCGCCCCATCACCAACCGCCGTTGCAATTTGACGGAGCAAAGTTTCGCGCACATCACCAACAGCAAATACTCCCGGAACCTTTGTTGCCATGTGATCATTAGTCATTACCCAGCCTTGCTCATCAAGAATACCCAGGTCGGCAAACGGTTTCGTCATTGGGACATTACCAATATAGATAAAGACACCGTCGGCCTGCATCGACCCGTCCTCACCAGTCTGATTATTATGAGTCTTAACTGCAGTTACCCTTTGATTGTCACCCTCAATTTCGGTCACACTAGTATTGAAAATAAACTCCATTTTTGAATTTTGCTTTGCCTTATCTTGGGCAATCGCTGTTGCGCGCAAACGGTCATGACGCACCAATACAGATACCTTAGAAGCAAATTGGGTTAGATACATTCCTTCTTCAACAGCGGAATCACCGCCACCAACTACTATTAAATGCTTCCCTTTGAAAAAGGCCCCATCACAGACCGCACAGTAGGAAACACCCTTCCCGCCATACTCTTGTTCACCAGGAACGCCAAGCTTCTTTTGTTCAGAACCGCTAGCAATTACCAATGCCTTCGCGGTATACGTATCCCCCATGTCGGTTGTTACCTTTTTGAGATCACCGTCTAATTCTACTTTTTCAACAGTCCCATAGGCATATTGAGCACCAAATTGAACCGCCCCATCATACATTTGTTTAGCAAGGTCTGGTCCTTGAACTGAAGGAAATCCAGTGTAATTTTCAATCGTTGCAGTATTGTTAAGGTTCCCCCCGTAAATACCGCGGTCCAGCATGAGTACAGATAGGTTGGCACGTGATGCATACAGCGCTGTCGTCATTCCAGCTGGTCCAGCGCCCACAATGATAACATCAAAGTTTAACTGTTTTTCTTCTGCCATTTTGATTCCTCCGTTCTATAGTTAAGTTTATTCTACTTGAATTTGACTATTGTGTCTATCATTTCACTTACTATTTATAAGTTATAGTAATTATAGCCTACCGCTAAAAACATGTAAAGGACTGGTCATTGTTCAATAACCAGTCCTTTTGTTAAATTATTTAGTCTGCTTCTTCTTATCTTCCGCACTTAACTTCGCACCGAGCTGTTTAATATAAGTCCGTAATTCATCCTTGGTTTGTGGATGTTGTAATCCATATTCAATATTTGTCTGGATCCAGCCAAACTTGTTACCAACATCGTAACGATCACCCATGTATTCATGAGCAAAAACCCGTTGAGTCTTGTTCAAGGTGTTAATCGCATCCGTTAATTGGATTTCACCACCCTTACCTGGCTTTGTCTTAGCTAGGACATCAAAAATTTCAGGAGTAAAGACGTAGCGACCAATAATTGCCAAGTCACTTGGCGCATCCTTTGGATTAGGCTTTTCAACGAAACTCGTTACATTATAAAGGCCCTTTTCCACTTCCGCACTTGGATTAATAACCCCATACTTAGCAGTGTCTTCATGCGGAACCCGCATAACGGCTAGTGTTGAAGCACCAGTTTGATGGTAACTATCAATCAATTCCTTCGTTAAGGCATTACCATTGTTATTAATGTTGTTCAGATCATCACCAAGCATCACGACAAATGGTTCATCCCCAATAAAGTCCCGTGCAGTCAACACTGCATCGCCAAGTCCCCGTGGGTGTGATTGACGAATAAAGTAGATGTTAATATCCGTTGTTTCTTCAACTAACTTCAGCATTTCATCCTTATGCTTAGCACGTAAGTTGTCTTCCAATTCAGGATTTGAGTCAAAGTGGTCTTCAATTGAACGCTTGTTCTTACCATCGACAACAACAATGTCTTCAATTCCAGACTTCCGTGCTTCTTCAACGATAAACTGGATCGTTGGCTTATCGACAATTGGCAACATTTCCTTGGCTAAGGCCTTGGTTGCTGGTAGAAAACGTGTCCCTAATCCAGCAGCTGGAATAATTGCCTTACGTACTTGTTTCATAAATCTAATTCCTTCCCATTAGTAAAATGTATGCGTGTTCATTTTACCACAGTTTCTAGTATTACTTTAATTCCGAAGTAACTTCACGATCCATCAAGTTAGTGATCGCTGTTTCAATATTCTGTCCTTCGTATAAGACATGATAAAGGGCTTCAGTAATCGGCATCTTGACCTGACGTTTTTGCGCCAGCTCATAAGCTGCCTTAGTAGTGTAAACACCTTCAATTACCATTCCCATATGACTAATTACATCTTCTAGCTTTCGTCCTTCACCTAGTTGATATCCGGCACGCCAGTTCCGCGAATTCTTACTAGTTGCCGTCACCACTAAGTCACCTACCCCAGACAAGCCAATAAAGGTAAATGGATTCGCACCAAAGGCAACCCCAAGCCGACGAATTTCAGCCAGTCCACGCGTAATCAACGCAGCGCGCGCATTATCCTTGTAACCGAGCCCTTGTAAAGCACCAGCCCCAATTGCAATAATGTTCTTTAAGGCCGCTCCAAATTCAGCGCCAATTACGTCATCATTGGTGTAAACCCGGAAAAAGTTATTGCTGAAGAGTTTTTGGGCTTTTTCTGCGCTGCTCATATTAGCGCACGCTGCCGTAACTGCAGTCATGTCTTGCAAAGCCACATCCTCTGCATGACTAGGTCCAGATAATACCACGATATCTTCACGATGTTGTGGTGCAATTTCTTCTGCTAACATCTGTGAAGGACGCTTATATGTATCTTGCTCCAGCCCTTTGGTTGCATGAATAATCAATGGTGTACTATCTTGATCTTCCAAAACTTGGTTAAGTTTGCCAGCAACTTCACGTAACCCCTTGGTTGGAATTACAACTAGCACGTACTTAGCACCATTAACTGCTTGAGCCATATCATCAGTTGCTAACAAGTTTTGATTATATTTAAAATCCTTCATGTATTGTGGATTAATATGCCACTCATTGAGTGCTTCGACTTGCTCCGGATCACGAGACCATAATTGCACTTCGTGACCATTCTCAACCAACATATTTGCCAAAATGCTACCCCAAGATCCAGCACCTAATACTGCCACTTTTTCACTCATAATTTTTACCCCTTTTAATTCAAGTACCACTTTAATTGACGACCATAGCGGAACCGTCGCCAAACAACTATCACAATCGCGCCAATCAACAAAACGATGGAAAGTAATTGTGAGATCCGAACCGGCCCAAGCATTAGACTATCCGTTCTCATTCCTTCAATCACCAACCGACCAGCTGCATACCAACCAACATAGGCTAGAAAAACTTCCCCTTGTTTGAAGAATTGTCGGTGGCGTCGCAAAAGGACCAATAAAATAAAACCGGTCACATCCCACACTGATTCATATAAAAAGGTCGGCACTCGGTAAGCTCCTTGAATGTTCATCTGTTGAACCATCCACCCTGGCAAATGCTGAGCTTGCAACGCTACCTTCGTAGTAATTTTACCAAATGCTTCCTGATTCATGAAGTTACCCCACCGACCAATTCCTTGCGCTAAAATGACCGTTGGTGACACTACATCTAGCATCGTCCAGATCGGAATAAATCGGTGCCGGCAAAAAATGATCATCACAATCAAGCCACCTAAAATGGCGCCATAAATTGCAATTCCGCCATCCCAAATTGCAATAATTTCATCTGGATGGTGTTGATAATAGGACCATTGGAAAATGACATAATAAATTCGTGCACAAATGATCGCAATTGGCAAAGCCCATAATAAATAATCATAAAAATCGTCTTCAGGAATTCCTTGTCGTTTGCCCTCATGAACCGCAAGCCACAAAGCAATCACCACGCCACTTGCAATAATGACTCCATACCAATGGATTTTAAATGGCCCTAGCTGCCATGCAATCGGATTTAATGCTAAGCCTGCTCTCATTATGCCTTATGATCCTTTCCGTCATCAACTGAATTCTTCTTAATTAGTCGATTCAAGTTATCGTCAAATGTCTTCGTTGCATCGTACCCCATTGTATTGGCACGGAAGTTCATCGCTGCTGATTCAATAATGATGGCTAAATTTCGTCCAGTCTTAACCGGGACCGACACTTTTGGTACAGCAACATCTTGAATAATCTGCTGATCACCGCGGTCACCAAGACGATCAAACTGGGTATCAGGGGTCCACGTTTCCAAATGAACAATAAAGTTAATAGTATCTTCAGGCATCACTGAACCAGTTCCATAAAGGGTCATCACATCAATGATCCCAATTCCACGAATTTCCATTAGGTGCTGTAAAATGGCTGGTGCCGAACCTACCAGGGTCTGTTCATCACGTGCATAGACTTCAACGCGATCATCGGCAACTAATCGGTGGCCCCGCCGTACTAATTCTAGTGCCGTTTCGCTCTTACCGACTCCTGAATCACCAGTAATTAGAACGCCAACCCCACTAATATCAACCAAAACACCATGAATTGATTGACGCTTTGCCAGTCGACTTACTAAATAAGAAGTCATATTCCCCAACACTCGTGAAGAAGTTAAGTGCGTCCCTAAAATTGGAATATGAGCAGCCGCAGCTGCTTTTTCCAATTCAGGCATCACTGGTAAGTCAGTTGAAACAACAAAACAAGGTGTTTGCGGTTGACACATCCGTTCCAAATAATTTTTCCGCTTTTCATGGGTTAATTCTTGAGCAAAGGACGTTTCGGTAATCCCTAATAATTGAATCCGCATTGCTGGATAATGAGTAAAATATCCCGCAAATTCGAGTGCCGGTCGACAAATGTCACTCGTGACAATTGGTCGATCCAGTCCTTCTTCCCCCTGTAAAACTTTTAACCGTGCATTTTGTACAAGTTCACGAACCGTAACTGTCTCTGCCTGTTCCATCGTCTTCCCTCCTTAATCCATCGTTTCAAAATGACGAGTAATAATAACGTTACAGATAGACATAATAATCGCAACGACCATTGCCATTCCAAATGACGAGAAATTAAATACGTCCTCACCCACTACAAGTGATGTAAGTTGCAGCATCAAACCATTAATGACAATACTAAATAATCCTAACGTCACCACGGTAATCGGCAGTGAAAGGAGCAGAAGAATTGGTTTCACTAACGTATTTAGAATCCCCAAAACGACACTTGCAATGATCGCGACTCCAACACTTGCAACATAAAATGTTCCAGAATCCCTTAACAATCCAGCAAGTGCAATAAACAAAATGGTATTGATTAGAACGCTTTTGAAGTATCCTTTCATCTGTTAAATCCCTTATAAATCCTTCTCTTCAACATCGTGAAGTTCTTTTCGTGCTGTCTGGGCGTCATGCTGACGTCCTTGGCTAAATAGACTCGCCAGGTTTTTCCACAGATTATCCTTATGTGGATCATCAGGCATTAAGACTGCTAACATCAAATAAATCACAATCCCTGGTACAAATGATGTCAGAGCCGTTAGCACTAAATAAACCACCCGGACAACGTTAGGTTTGACATTCCAATATTCAGCAATTCCACCAAGCACTCCAGCAATAATGCGGTTAGAATTCGACTTCGTCAATTGTTTATGCATCTTTCTACGTGTTGACATCTGTTCACCCTCTAATAAAAATTTAGGCACTTTATAATCACATCATTAATGCGGATTTTTCTTGCTTAGCTGCCACTGCAAGTAAGCATTAATAAATGGGTCTAAGTCACCATCCATAACTGCTTGTCCATCATGAGTTTCATAACCGGTTCGGTTGTCCTTAACCAAGGTATACGGATGGAAAACATAGGACCGAATTTGGGAGCCCCAGCCAATCTCTAGTTGTTCGCCTTCCAGTTCTGCCCGCTTTTTCGCCTTTTTTTCTTGCTCCAACTCATAAAGTTTGGACTTTAACATATTCATCGCTGTAACCCGATTTTGTAGTTGCGAACGTTCAGCCTGTGAAGAAGTAACAATCCCCGTTGGAAGGTGTGTAATCCGCACTGCAGATTCAGTTTTATTAATGTGCTGCCCACCAGCACCGCTTGACCGGAATGTATCAACCCGTAAGTCAGCCGGATCAATATCAATGTCCACACTTTCGTCCAGTTCGGGCATCACATCGACCGATGCAAAAGAAGTATGTCGTCGCCCGGCTGCATCAAATGGTGAAATTCGAACTAGTCGGTGAACTCCCTTTTCTGGATGCAAATATCCAAAAGCATTGTGACCTTTGATTAATAAGGTAACACTTTTAATTCCAGCTTCTTCACCAGCCTCATACGCTGCAGTTTCAACATCAAAATCATGCTGATCAGCCCAACGGAGATACATTCGTAGTAACATTTCGCCCCAATCTTGAGCTTCCGTTCCACCAGCACCTGGGTGAATTTCTAAAATTGCATTGTTAGCATCATAAGGTCCACTCAAAAGTTGACTTAAACGATACTGTTCCAGCTGTTTTTCCACTTGCGGTAACTGATGATCCAATTCAGTTCTGATCTCTTCATCAGGAAGTTCCTTGAGCAATTCAACACTCGTTGCCAAATCGTCCAGTTGGTCGCGTAAATTGGTAAACGTGTCCCGTCTAGTTTTCAATTGATTATTTTCATTGATCAACTGTTGTGCACGTTCACTGTCATTCCAAAAATCTGGTGCTGTCATCCGATGTTCGTTTTCAGCAATTTGTTCATTGAGTGCATCAAGGTCAAAGAGACCTCCCGAAGTGCGAAACTTCTGTTTGCATCTGGTTGATCTTTTTACTAATATCTGTTAATTCCACAATCTAAGCTCCTTAACAATTTTAATCATCCATTGAACGAAAATAAGCCCCCAGAGTCCGGTTTTACCGTCCCCTTGGAGGCCATTACGTACCATGCTATTCATATTTTAGCTTGGTAAAAGGACTTATGACACAGCCCCCATGTTTCATCATTCCCATGAATTACCTGGTAACGTTTTGACGAATTTCAGACTTCATGAATAATCGGGTAGTTTCATATTCGATATCAGCGATCATTTGCTCAAACATATGGTAACCAGCAGTTTGGTATTCAACTAATGGATTTAATTGTCCATAGCCCCGTAAACCAACAGACTGCCGGAATTGATCCATCACGTCAATGTGATCAGTCCAATGGGCATCTACCACTCGTAAGATCACGACTTTTTCAAATTCAAGCATTTGATCCGCATCATAAAGCTGACGCTGCTTATCCTTATAAACTCCTTGGGCCAGGCTCATTAAGTAGTCGACAATTTCTTCTTGGTTTTTACCCTTTAAATCATCAACACTGATTTCATCAGGTTTTACTAAGACCTCACCAGCAAAATCAACGATCTCTTGTAATTTCCAATCTTTTTGGTCTCCCAACGTGTGCTGGTCAACCTCCCGTTGAATGGTTCGCTTAACCATTGGCATCAGAACCCATTTTAGAGACTTCTGTTCGGTAATTACCTGTTGACGCTCTTTATAGATAATTTCTCGCTGTTCACGCATTACGTCGTCATACTGCAGAACGTTCTTCCGAGAATCATAGTTGTTCCCTTCAACCCGTTTTTGAGCTGATTCAACTTGTCGGGTCAGGAAACGGCTCTTAATCACAGCATCGTCACCCTTAACTTTCATCCGATCTAGGAAAGCCTTAATTCGATCACCACCGAAGCGTCGCATTAAATCATCTTCCAGTGATAAATAAAATTGTGATAATCCAGGATCACCTTGCCGACCAGAACGTCCCCGCAATTGATTATCAATTCGCCGCGATTCATGACGTTCAGTCCCGATAACTGCAAGGCCACCAAGTTCTTTGACGCCAGGCCCTAGTTTAATATCAGTTCCCCGACCAGCCATGTTGGTGGCAATCGTTACCGCGCCAACTTGGCCCGCGTTTTTAATAATCTCAGCTTCCTTTTTATGGTTTTTCGCGTTCAAGACCACGTGTGGAATATTAGCTTGGTCTAACAGGTGCGACAAATGTTCTGAGGTTTCAACAGCAACGGTCCCCACTAGCACTGGCTGACCTTTTTTATGAAGCTTCTTGATTCGCTCCACCACCGCTGCAAACTTACTATCAAGGGTTGGGTACAGCAAGTCTGGTTCATCTTTCCGAGCTACCGGTCGATTGGTTGGAATGGTAATAACTTCCATATTATAAATTTCACGAAATTCTTCCATTTCCGTCCGGGCCGTCCCTGTCATCCCGGATAACTTGTTGTACATCCGGAACAAGTTTTGGTAGGTGATGTTGGCCATCGTCTTGTTTTCTTCTTGGATTTCTACGCCTTCTTTGGCCTCGATGGCTTGGTGAAGGCCATCAGAGAACCGTCGCCCCTTCATGACCCGACCAGTAAAAGAATCCACAATTAGGACTTCACCGTCCGATACCACATAATCTTTATCTAAGATCATAATGTAATTAGCCCGTAAAGCTTGATCCAAGTGGTGTGTTAACGCCGTATTTTCTGGATTATAAAGGTTATCCAAGTTAAAGTACTTTTCTGCCTTTTTAATTCCCTGGTCAGTTAACGAGACAGTCTTTGATTCAAGGTCAATCTTGTAGTCTTCATCTTTTTTTAGCCTTTTAACAAACTTATCAGTCTGTTTATAAAGCTTTGAGGTTCCGGTCCCTGGTCCTGAAATAATTAATGGTGTTCGGGCTTCATCAATTAAGATTGAGTCCACTTCGTCAACGATACAGTAGTTCAATCCACGTTGAACCTGGTCCTCTTTATAAACCGCCATATTATCACGTAAATAGTCAAAGCCAATTTCACTATTGGTTGAATACATGATGTCACATTGATAGGCCGCTCGTTTTTCATCTGGACTCTTTTCAGCACCATTAACACCGACAGAACAACCAAGCCATCGGTAGAGACGACCCATTTCTTCAGCGTCCCGTTGAGAAAGGTATTCGTTAACCGTAATAACGTGAACCCCTTTGCCACTTAAAGCATTCAAGTACACCGGCATCGTCGCCGTCAAAGTTTTTCCTTCACCGGTCTTCATTTCGGCAATGTTTCCTTCATGGAGCACAATCCCCCCCATTACCTGAACATGAAACGGATAGAGACCTAAGACTCGCTTAGCTCCTTCACGAGCTACCGCAAAGGCTTCCGGTAACAATTGATCTAAGGTTTCACCATTTTGTAATCGTTCTTTAAATGCCGGCGTTTTAGCTTGTAGCTCTTCATCAGTCAGCTTACTCATTGCGTCAGCGTATTTATCAACCTTATTTGCTAATCGGTTAATCCGCCGTAACTCACGACGGTCACTTTCAATCCACTTTCTAAGTATATTTGCCATAGAAGTGTCCTTTCCTCCATCTGATTATTGCAGGCGTTCGCTAATTTTAAGCGAAAAACACCATGCTAAATATATACAATTTATTTTAACATGGAAGATCAATGATTAAAACGGTCAACTAAAAAAGGAGACGATCGATGGATCAATCGTCCCCTTAACTTTAACTACCGTTAATTAATTTCGATTAAACCATAGCGGCCATCGTTTCGACGGTAAACAACACTTGTGCCATTGGTGTCCGCATCTTGGAAGATGAAGAAGTCATGACCTAACATATCCATTTGCAAGACTGCTTCTTCAGAATCCATTGGTTTCAAGGAAATTTCCTTTGTCCGAACAATCTTTAATGCGTCATCATCCACACCATCATCACCCGGAACAAATTCTAGATTCTTTAAGCCTTTTTCACGTGACTTCCGGTTAACCTTGGTCTTGTACTTCCGAATTTGCCGTTCAAGCTTATCAGTAACCAAGTCAATGCTTGCGTACATATCGTTGGAAGTTTCTTCTGCTCTTAAGGTTAAGTAAGGAAGAGGAATGGTAACTTCAACCTTGAAAGTTTTGTTTTTGTAAACCTTTAAATTAACGTGAGCGGTAGCTTCAACGTTATCTTCAAGGAATTTATTGATCTTGCTAATCCGCTTTTCAACATAGTCACGAATTGCATCAGTTAGGTCAACGTTTTCTCCACGAATATTGAATTTTAACATTGTACTTTACTCCTTTCAGTCCAAGCGATTGGGCTTGTTCTGAATATCAGAAGGACCACTCTTCTCATATCCTTAACTCTATTATAGATTGCTTTGACTTAATTAACAATTTATTCTCGTTTGCTTTTATACTTTTTTAACTTGCCAGTGTCACACTCCATACTTGTTGACAGCCGGCTTGTCGACAGAGTGTTGCTGCGTAATATAGAGTTCGCCCGGTTGTATAAATATCATCGACAATCACAATTCGCTTATTTAAAAGGAGCTCTGGTTGAACAAGTTTAAAAGGCTGTGCTGTCCGTAAACGTTCCTGACGGCTCTTTGCTGATTGCGGGGTCACCTTGGCCACTTGACGGGTAAGTAAAATGTTGCGATCAACATGAATATTCAGCATTCCTTCAACTTGGTTAAATCCACGAGTACGACAAGTATATTCATCCACCGGAATGGGTAAAATTAAATCTGGACGCCGTTCAGTAACTAGCTGACTCAATTCATCCATAAATACCAGCCGCAGACGATAATCCCCCATAAACTTATAATCATGCATATATTGTTTCATAGCAGCGTTATAGTGGTATAAGCTTCGATTATGAAGCAAAAATCCCATTGTTTTTTGCCAACGTTGACAATCATGACACATTAGGCCACGCTGACGACCGCATCCTTGACAACGATTCGTCAAACCAATTTTCTCAAACTGAGTGTCACAAGCGGAACATATGACAGGAAAATGATTGTTTAATAACAGCAAATCAGCAATCGTTCTTTGATGATGGATCGTCCGCTCACAAATTAAACATTTGCGCATCGTAGTCTGCTCCCTAACCGATTTAAGTATTTAACTTGTCGAACTGCGGATTGAACCTGACGAGTATTCTCACTAATAAAAAAGGTCACATTGCCAGTTGGTCGTTCTTTAGCACGACCAACTCGTCCGGCAATCTGTACTAGTGCTGAACTGGAAAAAACTTCTTCGTCTGCTCCGAGAACACACACGTCAATTGCTGGAAACGTCACCCCACGTTCTAAAATCGTGGTTGTGATCAAAAATTGATATCGATGATCACGCATTCCTTGGACTTTTGCAAGTCGTTCCGGGTCTTCCGCATACACACTTGTAAAAGCCGCTTGGGGGAATGCTTTTTTCACGGCAGACGCCACAATTGTTAAATCAGCAATATGTGGTACAAACATTAAAAACCGCTGATGACTACGAATCCGTTAACTAATCCAATATAATAGCAAATACGGTATTCGGTCTTTTTGAAACCGCATTCGCCAATTAGTGTTGATTCTTACTCGTCGAATGCTTGGTAATAAAGATCCATGATAACGTAACGGCAGGTAGCTAACTGCTAATCGGCGACGTTTCACTTCACGTAATAATATGTCACCCGGCGTTGCAGTCATCATTAGTAGTCCTCCGGAGATCTTTTTTGCCTGTTCGGCTGCAAACAAAAGCTGAGCATTTGCAGTATACGGGAATGAATCAACCTCATCAATAATTAATAAATCAAAGGCGTGATAAAAGCGTAATAACTGGTGGGTAGTACAAACCGTCAACTGACAATACCGATATGTTTTTTCTTGATGACCATGGAGGAGTACCATGGAAGTTTTTTGAAAAGCTTGTTGCAGCCGTGGGAATAATTCTAAACATACATCTACACGTGGCGAAGCAATACAAACTCGTTCACATTTTTTAAGTGCTTGTTCGATCGCTGGAAAAACCATTTCTGTCTTTCCGGCACCGGTAACGGCCCAAAGCAACCGTCGTTCATGGTTGCCCATTGCAACTTTTAATTCTCGAGCCACCGGTTCTTGTAATGGCGACAGCTGTCCGGACCATGTTAGAGGTTCAATCGGTGGTGAAAATTGGTTTGGCTCTGGAACATGGTAAAATGAATTTAATGTTGATACTCGACCCAAATTAATGCATTGGGGACAGTAATATTGTCCATGCGGTAAGCTTCCTTGACTAAGCGGGATCCGCGCATTACAACGCAAACAATGGATTGTCCTACCAATCCGCATTGTCGGTAAAACTTGCACTTTCGCCGGTAGGTAAGATTTCACATCCACTTTAGCGACTAATTCGCGACGTCCAAAAAACATACTAATATCCATAATTTTCCCTCCACTATCTAAAGACGGGAAAAAATGAAATTTGTTTGAGGCAATTTGAAAATGACTAAAAAAATTTATTTAACCATTGCACAAAATACTACAAATGAAATTGTAATCAAAAAATCACGCTTTATCTGTTCACTGAGCCGCGTGAAAAATGAAGCGGCAGCTAAATCTTTTATTGAAAAAATTAAAGCGAACCACCGTAAAGCAACTCACAATTGTTTTGCCTATCAAATTGGTGACGATGATCATATTCAAAGAGAAAGTGATAACGGCGAACCCAGCGGTACTGCTGGTGTCCCCATTCTGGAAGCTCTCCAACTATCTCACATCCATGATGTTTGTGCTGTCGTTACTCGTTACTTTGGCGGGATTAAACTCGGTGCTGGTGGCTTAATTCGCGCTTATAGTAATGCGACTTCATCAGCTATTCAACAGGCTGGCATTGTGCAACGGGTTCAGCAAACGTTACTCACAATTGAAGTACCATATCGGTTCCATGACCAACTCCTTTACTTACTTAAGGAAAAGCAAATTGAAGTTGCTAAAGAAGATTACGGAGTCAACGTGACCACAACTATTTTTGTTAACGATAGCGAAGTTCAAACGGTTCAAGAACTGCTTGCCAACCATTTTAATAATCAATTAACCATTAGCAATGCAGGAACTCGTTTCCACGAAATTCCCTACCAACCATAAAAAACAGGACCAAAGGAATGATCACCTTTGATCCTGTTTTTATCTAGCCAAGTAATTTAGCAATAATATTCAAGATAATCAAAATTAAACATAAGACAAGCAACAGCCGGATCGTCCGTTTCAATCGACGATCACCGTTTTGAATCTTTTCCCAATGTAATCCGATAAAACCAGCCACAATGCCAAAACACCCGATAATCCCACAAATTCCCGAGAAAAATCGGTCATGTTGAATCGAAAATGAAGCTAAAAACACTAACCCAATTACAAATATGACTGCACTCATCAAAGTTCGTTTATCCACAATACCTCCAACCTTTGCTATTACTCATGTAAGTGATAACTATACGTTGCGACCACAATGTTTTGTCGTGAATTCAAGACCGTTCGTAACCGTAAACTGGTTTGGTTGTGCAACGCTAATTGCCAAGGGTGTTTGGGCACAAATTGTGGTACTAAGACGGTTGTCGAGTAATTTCGTGCCTCCGCCCGTTTAGCAATCACATCTACAAATCTTAAAGTTGGCGTCGCAATCGATCGGTATGAAGAGTGAATATCAACAAATCGGACATCTGGATATTCCGCCTTAAATTCGTTAGCTGTTTTATGCTCTTTTCCCGGATTTTCATCAAATGAAACATGCATTGCAATCACATAATCACCAATAGACCGGGCGTAATTAATGGCACCTCGGGTCACCCGAGTAACGTTTCCAACCAAAACAATGACCGTCGCACCATCATAATCGTGAAGCTGCACAGCCGTCTTTTCAGCCACCCGTAATTGTTTACCAACTTTAATGTAGTGACTGTGAATTTTATGAAACATCCATAGCAAGCATGGCATGATAATCAGGTATGGCCAAACATTTTCAAAATGTTGCCAGAACAAAGCTGCTACTAGGCAAAGTGAAATCAGAGCCCCAACTAGATTAATGAATGATTTACCAATCCACCAACCTTGGCGTTCACGAAACCAGTGAATGATCATTGCAGATTGCGACAAGGTAAATGGCACAAAAACCCCCACCGCATATAATGGGATCAACATGTTCGTTTGCCCATGGAAAATTAGAATCAGGACAATCGCGCCTACTGCTAATGAAATAATCCCATTAGAATAGCCGAGCCGATCTCCCCGATCCATAAAGGCATGGGGAAGAAATTTATCCTTGGCCATGTTGTATGCCAAAATTGGAAATGCAGAGAAACCAGTATTGGCAGCGACCGCTAAAATCATCGCCGTTGATAATTGCAATAAGTAAAAGCCTAGCCCATGGCCACCAAAAATCTTTGCTCCAATTTGTGAAAGAACCGTTACCTTTGCGTTCGGAACAATCCCCAAATAGAAGCCAAAAAAGATAATAGCGATAAAGAAGAACGCCAAAATAGCACTCATAATGGCCAATGTTGTGGAAGCATTCTTTTCTTTGGGCTCGTTAAAATTAGGTACCGCATTGCTTACTGCTTCCACTCCCGTTAAGGACGAAGATCCAGCAGAAAAGGCTCGGACAAACAGTACAAAACTCATCCCGACAACTGGTGTTCCATAATCAGCTGGTGCGTGATAAGTAATATGACCCGTCGCAATATTAACTGCTCCGATAATCACCATCACAAAAATCATGATCACAAAGAAATATACTGGCACAGTTAAAAAGTTGGCACTCTCACTCATTCCACGTAAATTCATGAACATAATTAACAGGACAATAATAATGGAAATTGGTACGGAATATTTATATAAAGCTGGAATCGCTGAAGTAATCGCTTCTGTCCCTGAGGTGGTAGAAACTGCCACGGTCAGCATGTAATCAACTAGTAATGAACCACCAGCGATCAATCCACCATTCTTTCCCCAGTTTTTGGTAGCCACAATATAGGCACCACCACCACTCGGATAGGCATGAATAATCTGTTGGTAAGATAGCGTGATTGCCAATAGCAAGACCAGTACAATCGCCGCAATGGGAATTGAATACCACATTGCCATTGCTGACAACGTTACCAAAACCGTTACAATTTGTTCTGGACCATAAGCCACAGACGAAATTGCATCTGAAGAAAGCATTGCTAATGCTTTGAACTTCGTTAGGTGTGTTTTACCTTCATCAAGGGTTTTTAATGGTTTCCCAATCAAAACCCGTTTTAAATAACGCCACATAAGTTACTCTCCTCAAAAGTAATAAATCAATGGCTATTCTACTCCACCCATTGAATGAATTGCTACCGTTTTTGTGAAATAATCAAAATATTAATTGCCGGTCTTTGAATTTGGCCACGATTGAAAAATAGTTGCCAAAATAATCAAGCCACTACCTATCCAATCCGCTAAGCCAAATGGTGTATCCAGAAAGGCCACTGCTAAAATTGTTGCAACCAATGGCTCAAAGGCAGCTAACATTCCGGTAGTACTAGGTTGAATATACTTCACACTACCGAGAAAAAGGGTATACGCGAGTAATGTTCCAAAAATAATAATAAAAAAGATCATTCCCACATCATTGGTTGATAATTTAGGGACGGGGAATCGCCAATACAACGGCAGAAAAGCCAAACCAGAAATTAACATTGACCAGCCCACGACATTAATTGTTCCATATTCTTTGAATAAGTCTCTCGGCATAATCGTATTAACCGCTTCAGAAATCGCCGCTAATAATCCCCATAAACAGGCCAATGGTGATAAAGCTAAGTGATCTATATGACCACCTGTCACTAATAAAAAAGTTCCAAGCAAGGCAACTACAATGGAAATTACATCAATTCGTCGAGGTAATGTCTTAGTTCTAATTGCAAGGTAACTAATAATAAAAACCGGCCCTAAAAACTGAATAACGGTCGCAGTTGGTGCATTACTATATTTGACTGCCACAAAGTATGACAACTGTGATGTACACATTCCGAAAAAGGAGAACAAAATTAGGTACCCAACCCGCGACCAACTACTGAGCAACGCTTTAACTTTAGCAAAGTTCTTGATAACCGAATAAACAACCAGCAGTATCCCTGCACCCAGTAGTCGTAATCCAACTAGCCAATATTCATTAATTGTTGGATTAGCAAACAAGTATTGGACCGCAGCCCCCGAAGCTCCCCATAAGATGGCGCCACTAATGGCCATTGTAATTCCAATTTGTCGTGAACTAATAATATCTCCTCCAATAGTTATAACTGGTTCCCAAGTTATCATATTCCAATCCAAAACCCAACCCTCATAACAAAAAAGGGGCTGTGACATAAGTCTCTTATAAAGAATGGAGTTCAATGAAATCTTCGGATTTCGTTGAGCTCCATTT
>NZ_CAKPYE010000003.1 GCF_934202705.1 uncultured Limosilactobacillus sp. | reverse complement strand
AACACAGAAGTTAAGCTTCAACACGCCAAAAGTAGTTGGGGGATCGCTCCCTGCGAGGATAGGACGTTGCCACGCAAATGATTAGCGTAGACTGTTATGCAGTCTGCGCTTTTTTTGTACTACCAAAGACGAGAATGTTTGGTATAATCATCATTAGAACGTATGTACGAAATTGAGGAGGAAGCCATGGAAAAGCAAGCATTCAAAAACTATCTCCTCAAGAAATATGGGATTCAATTCAAACCATCGGTAATTAATTCATTGAAGGTCGAAGTTGGTAAAATTGATGGCGGACAACCGTTCCTAATTTTATCAAGGACGACTTCTAATCTTGATGTCAAGTGTCCCGGCTTTGCTGAAACTATTCAGAATATAGCAGGATTTGCTAGATCAACAATGATGAAACAACCAGAATGGGTCAGTCTTAAATTAGATCAAATTTCAAACCGTGATCTTGAGAACGTCATTGATTATGCTTTTAAAGCGGTAAGCAATGGTAATCACCATTTTGTTGCACAACAATTAGTGTATTTACCAGATGATGAGACGACTTCACCTTATCGTTCGCAAGTCATTCCAACCCGACGACAATTTAGTAACCGGGCGAAGGTTCCGGCACCGCTAGCAAAAATGATGGCAAGTTACGACTACAGCCTTTTGCCGATCAATGAACAAGGCGAGAATTTTTACCGACAGGGTCAAATGGTCGCAAATTATGAAGATCATTATGATCAAATTTATGAACTACGTCGGTATTATCCGGATTATCATTCCATGAATGTTCAACAATTGCGGACGTACTTTACTTGGCGCACACAATTGCGACATGGTGATTTTACAGTCAGCAGCACCTCCTATGCTTATGTCTATATTTATGAACTCCTGAATAACATTGGGGTCGAAAATCCAGATAAAGGTTTTGAAAAACTGGTCGAATTTGATCAACAGTATGCAGCTAGCTATGGTCAACATATGAAAGACTATCTCCACCAATGGCTACAGGATTATGTTTTGTATTATGGACTAGCGCGATCAAAGGCCAATCAGGTTTTCGCTGACCAACTCAAAATTGATCGTGATTACCATACTCTACGTCATCCTAAAGAGTATTCAGCAACAGAAATAATGGATGTTTTTCTTGAATATTGTACTTATCTTAAAAACTGTCGATTGTATAAAAAATCACCACAAACGTGGTCACAAGCTGTTGTGTGGGTTTGGAAAACGATCATGCAAAAGCAACCACAAGTCTTTACACAACTAATTGCTACGCAAACACTACACGCCAAGTATTTTTTTGCAGGAGCGGTTTTTTCTTTTCGTCGTCAACCGCGTTTAACGAGCTATCCAGTTGATTCTGAACGAACTTATCAGTTTAAGGACCGGAAGTATTATTGCCAAATGTGGCTACCATTAAAGGACCAACAAAAACGGTTAAATGCTTTTTTTCATGAATTGGATCGTTTGACACGACAGGTGTTTCACCTGGGTCATCCGTTAAAGCCACGTCAGTTAGATCCTGAAATCTTACAATTAATTACCGAAGGCTTGCAGACTTATCAGCAACAATTAATTCAAGAGCGACAGCCAAAGGTCCATTTAAATTTAGCGTCACTTGATCAAATTCGGCAGGATGCCTCCGTTACGCGGGAAAGTCTCTTAACTGATGAAGAAAAAGAACCGACATCTAGTCAGACGAGTACCGACGAAGAAAAAACGGATCTTCAGGAAACTTCCACTTCACAAGAGCCTGCTGAACATTCATTACTGACGACTGATGAACAGTATCTGCTCACCGCTTTACTGCACCATCAGCCATATCAAGACTATCTGAAGAACCGACATCTAATGGCGTCGATTTTAGTGGATTCGATTAATGAAAAACTATTTGATGAAATTGGTGATTCTGTGATTGACTTTAATGGTCAGGATGAGCCAGAAATTGTTGATGATTATGAAAACGATGTACGAGAATTACTAGAGGAGGAGCATTCATAATGCCAGCAAAAAAACGTCGAGTACCAAAACGGATTGCGCAGACTATTTTAAATTCGTTAAAAGGGGGAGTGGTCCCACGCATTGGTCTTCCCTATGTTACGGTTGGTCGCAAAGCAGAAATTGATGCCTTATTACATGATGTTGATGTTGTAGCCGAAGGTGGTGCAGCATTTCATTTTATTGTGGGTCGCTATGGATCAGGAAAAAGTTTTTTGCTCCAAACAATTCGGAATTATGTGATGGATAAAAACTTTGTGGTAGTTGATGGTGACCTTTCCCCAGAACGGCGATTACAAGGAACTAAGGGACAAGGATTAGCAACTTATCGTGAACTGATTCAAAATTTAGCAACGAAAACCCGTCCAGAAGGCGGGGCATTGACGTTGATTTTAGACCGGTGGATCAATTCTGTCCAAACCAAAGTTGCAGCGGAGACTGGCTTGAGCGATGATGATGCTAAATTTGCGGAGTCCGTTGATCGGCAAATATATACGGTAATTTCTTCATTAAATGAGCTAGTTCACGGGTTTGACTTCGCAAAGTTACTAAATATGTATTATCACGCGTACTTAAATAATGATGATGAAACGAAGGCGAAGGTCATTAAGTGGTTCCGTGGCGAATATACGCATAAAACTGAGGCCAAACAAGAGCTCGGCGTTAACATCATTATTTCCGACGATGATTGGTATGAATACTTGAAGCTTTTTGCGAGTTTCTTCCGTCAAGCTGGTTACGCCGGGTTGATTATTATGATTGATGAGCTAGTCAACATTTACAAGATCCCGAATAGCATTAGTCGGCAATACAATTACGAAAAAATTTTGACGATGTATAACGATGCACTGCAGGGCAAAGCGAAGTATTTGGGAGTTTTAATGGGAGCGACTCCCCAAGCCATCGAGGATCGTCGGCGGGGTGTCTACAGCTATGAAGCGTTACGATCACGGTTAGCGGAAGGTAAGTTTTCCCAAGCTGGAGCGCGGGATATGTATGCACCAGTCATTAAGCTTGATCCACTAACGCCAGAAGAAATGTTAGTGTTAACGGAGAAGCTGGCAGATATGCATGCTGGATTGTATGGTTATCAACGATCCGTTACAGATGATGATCTTACCAAGTTCATCAAGATTGAATATGCTCGGATTGGTGCAGATACCAATATTACGCCACGGGAAGTTATCCGTGATTTTATTGAAATGTTAGATATTGTTTGGCAAAATCCGAATACCACAATTGAAGAGTTATTAAACTCTGACCAATTTTCATACACTGAACAAACAGCAGTGAGTGATCAAAAGACGAAAGATTACACCGAATTTACGTTATAAGGGAGGACATGGTCAATGGACGTTTTTTCACGATACGCACCATTTATTCAGGACTATATTTACCAGCATGGCTGGCAAACTCTACGCCCAGTCCAGGTGGCAGCTGCTGAAGAAATTTTTGGTACAGATCATAACGTCCTGTTGTCTGCTTCGACGGCTGCCGGTAAAACGGAGGCTGCCTTTTTCCCAATTCTAACGGAACTTAGTCAGCAGCCAGTTGATTCCATTGGTTGTCTCTATATTGCACCGCTCAAGGCGTTGATTAATGATCAATATCGAAGGTTAACCGAGCTTTGTGAAGATCAAGACCTGCCCATTTGGCGGTGGCACGGTGATGTTTCACAGTCACAAAAGCGACGGATGCTGAAAAATCCCCATGGCGTTCTCCAAATCACACCAGAATCGCTCGAATCTTTTATGATCAATAAACATATGGATATTCCGCGTCTTTTCCACGGCTTAAAGTTTGTTGTGATTGATGAATTACATTCCTTTTTGCGAAGTGATCGGGGTGGGCAAACTTTCTGTCTAATTGAACGGCTTTCGCAGTTAGCGGGAATTGATCCTCGGCGCGTCGGTTTGTCAGCTACAATTGGAAATACTGAAGCCGCAAGTCGTTTCTTGGGGGCAGGTAGTGATCGGGTCACCGATGCCCCAAAAGTCAAAAACACGCGCCAAATTTGGCGCCTTTCGATGGAACATTTTTACAAGATGGGATCGCAGGCAGCGAAGATTCAAGAAGAAAACAACCAGCTGATTGGGCCAAAAACGGATCGTGCACCAGAACTAGCAGATCCAGGGATTGGTTACATCTTTGAACACACCCGTGGGAAGAAGTGCCTAGTTTTTACCAACAGTCGTGAAGAGTGCGAAGCGGTTTGTCAGATGTTGCGGGAGTACTGTGCTTACCGCCATGAACCAGATCGTTTCTTGATTCACCACGGAAACCTGTCACCAGCGTTACGGCAAACTGCTGAGGATGCCATGAAAGATGAAGATACTTACATGACCACTTGTGCAACCGCTACGCTAGAGTTAGGAATTGATGTTGGCAAACTAGAGAGTGCCTTTCAAATCGATGCCCCCTTTACGGTTTCCGGTTTTCTTCAGCGAATGGGTCGCACTGGTCGACGGGGCAACCCACCAGAAATGCATTTTGTGATGCGTGAGGAACATCCTGAGTCACGAGCCATGCTGCCAGATTTAATTCCCTGGCCCCTTCTCCAAGGAATTGCCTTAGTTCAACTATACTTAGAAGAACGGTGGGTGGAACCCCCGGAACCAAACCGCTTACCGTATAGTTTGCTATATCATCAAACGATGAGTACGCTGGCCTCCAGTGGTGAAATGACGCCTGCTGAATTGGCTTCACGAGTGTTGCCGCTAACTTATTTTCATAATGTTAGTCAAGATGATTATCGAGTTCTTCTCCGTCATTTGATCAAAACCAACCAGATTCAGCAAACTGAAAACGGTGGATTATTAGTCGGATTAGCGGGTGAACGAGTCGTTAATAATTTCAAGTTCTATGCGGTATTTCAAGAAAATGTTGAGTATAGTGTTCACGCTGGATCTGAAGAGTTAGGAACCATCGTTAAGCCACCGCCGGTTGGCGACAAAATTGCGATTGCAGGGCGTGTCTGGGTCGTTGAAGATGTCGATCGGCAACGTCACCAAGTATATTGTCACGAAGTAAAGGGGCGTATTCCTGCTTATTTTGGGGATGTTCCAGGGGATATCCAACCTAAAATCCTTCATCGAATGCGACAAGTACTCAATGAGAGGACAATGTATGCTTATTTAATGAATAACGCGCAAGCGAGGTTAACTCAGGCACGGGATACGTGTAATATTGCTGGAGTTCCGCAACAGCAGTTAATTAATCTTGGTGGTAAAATGTGGTGCTTATTGCCGTGGACGGGGAGTTACGCCTTCTTAGCATTGGAACGATTACTGAGGATTAAATGTGCTAAGCGGTTAAACCTGCGTGGCCTTAACTCCTCGCGACCGTACTTTATGGAATTTGCGATGGACGCAACTGCGGATGAGTTTTTCCAAATCGTTGGTGATGAAGCCGCAAAAGATTTTAATCCAATGGATTTAGTTTATCCAAAGGAAGTCCCGGTGTTTGATAAGTATGATGAATACTTACCAGATGAATTGGTGCGCAAGGAATTTGCGGAAAGCGTCTTAGATATTACGGAAATGAAAAAGTGCGTAACCCAAATGTGTCAAGAACATCAGCAATTAAAGAACTGAAACTAATCTCACGGTTTTACCGTGAGATTTTTGAGTTTATTTTGAAATTAGGGGTTCCCTTTTAATTCGCAATTTGATATACTATTTTTTGTTGATTGATACTGATGCTCACTTAGCTCAGTTGGCAGAGCACGTCATTAGTAATGATGAGGTCGAAGGTTCGAATCCTTTAGTGAGCACTACAAAGAACACAGAAGCCTGTAATACCAGCGTTTTTCGTTGGTGTTACAGGCTTTTTTCGTTGTCTAAATGGCGTTGCTTTAACACGTTTGTTAACACGGGCGGTTGCTGGTAGGCGGTTTTTAAGCAGTTGAAGTGCTCGGATGGCTGATGTAGCAAGGATAGTCGCGTGTTAAAATGTGTTAAATTTGATGAGCTGAATTATCTTAATCATCTATTGGATCGTGAGGAGAAATTAAATAATTGATTTTTTTAAGTATAAAACCATACCCGCCTTTTTTTGCTCCAATAAAGTATCCATCTTTATCACTTTTGGCTCCATTTTGGACTAGTTCATTGAATCTTTTGGAAATATTATCGTTAGCTGTTTGATAGATACTTTGATTTTTAATGACTTTAAGTTCCAAATTGGAATTATCACGAATATAACTATTTAGATTTTTTGAATCCGTTGACGAGAGGTTGATCTTATCTATAGGTGTTGATAAAAAGTTAATACTATGTAATCTTTTCTCTCCACTATAGCGATAGCTACCTTTGCAATAAATAACTATCATGGGGTATGTTACAACTTTAGCCTTTAAAGAATTGTTTAAGCTGATTTCTTTACTCTCAATAATATCGCGACTTCCTTTTTTGGCAAAAAATTCCTTAGGAAGATATGAAGTCTCGATATCTCCAGTTGTCTTAAAAGAATCAGTTTGTTTCGTTATCACTTGGTATGAGATAGGAGAAAGAATTAAATTACTGTAGATTTTCTTGTCAGCTTTCCAATAAATTTTGCTGGGAATCATTAATAAATAAGTATGATAAGGCGGTTGTGCTAACTTCTTAGTGGATTCATTTACAAAAGTAAATGATGGCTCTGAAGGATTCCATAAATTTTGTACAATATTGAATGATGGTTTTTCGTCATACCTTGTTCTCTGATCCACACGATGTGTATAATATAAGCTGAATAATGATATTATTATAGGTACAATAGTAAAAAAGTATTTTTTAATCATGATAGTCCTCCAACCTTTGTTAAATACATACTTAGATTACCACAAAACAGGAAGCTAGAAGAGAATCTCAAATTAGGAATAGATACTTCTACTTTCCCGTCACACCAGCTTTTGACCATAGTTTCTGACCATCGAATTAACACAAAAACTTAACACATCTAGAGTCGAATACTGTTGTATCAATACCTAAGCTACTACAAAACAGCGACTCTAGTCAGCATTTTATAAGAGTGAAAAGCCTGTATTAACAGCGTTTAACGTTGCTAGTACAGGCTTTTTTGTGGTACTTTTGGTAGGTGTTTTAACACGTTTCTTAACACGTGATGATGTTGAAATAAATTTTTGGAAGCTTGAAGTCTTAGAAATATTGATATATCAAGCCTGATCGCGTGTTAAAACGTGTTAAGATACTAAGTTTTGAGTTGTTTAATTTAGTTTAAGGAAAAGTGATTTAGATTACAATATATTATAAAATTTATTTGCATTATAAATATTATTGTGATAATATAATGATACAGGTTTGGTAGTTCCTTGGTAAGATAAATGATAGTGATTTAAATGGTTTACCCAAACGGATTAAACACTACTCATTGTTCCCTAAATACTTGGCGTTATGCCTCGAATCTTG
Source organism: uncultured Limosilactobacillus sp. (assembly GCF_934202705.1). Classification (GTDB taxonomy): domain Bacteria; phylum Bacillota; class Bacilli; order Lactobacillales; family Lactobacillaceae; genus Limosilactobacillus. Next base: position 185,978 of record NZ_CAKPYE010000003.1, on the reverse strand, counting down.
TTCGTTTAAGAAAGGATTTGAACCTATATAATAAGAGTATAGACTGGTCTTTGATACCAGTCTTTTTTGTTGCCTTTATTGCCTTGCATATGGTATCTGGTCAAAAAATAATCAGACCCGGTACTAATTAACATAGTAGTCATATTTTGGGGCTAATACTCAATAATATAAGATATAGGGTGTCATATAGGTAGAGACAACACAAAATAGTTTTAGTACAGGGCTTCGCAATTATTAAGCTATGTACCAAATCCATCATCAATTTAATTTAGTACCGGGCTTCCAAAAAGCGAAGTCTGGTACTTTTTTATATTAGGGGTAGTAATTTGATAACCAACTATATTAAAACGCCATACGGACCTAACTGGACGAAATAGGGAGCATTTCTATTGAGTATCTGACTAAAAATTTCTCAAGCCCGGTACTAATGATAATAAAAGTACCAGGTCTTTAAATAATAAAGCCTAGTACCTTAATTAGCTATTCAATTTAGTATTCATTAATTTCAAGATACTTTTAGAAACTTCTTCTGCGGTTCCTTGATCTAATTGATTTAGGGTATTATAAAGTTGCTTTTCATATTTACCCGCAACTCGTTTTCGACCAGAATCACTTTTGCCATTAAAGAGAGCATCCATGGTGGTATCAAGAGCCACCGCAATTTTTGCTAGTGTTTCTGCTCTAATATGTTGTACTTCTCCTCTTTCTAATCTGGAAACATAATTAGTTGAAATGTCTGCCCGGTTAGAAAGCTCTTCTTGAGTTATTTTAAGTTCACGCCTTCGCTCCGCAATATTGAATCCAACGTTATCCATTAGTATATTAGTCCTCATTTCATATTCGTTAGTTCCAGAATATTGAAGAGAACCAATAATTATAATGCACAACTGAGATATAAAACTATATCAAGTGAGTTACTTTTGTGTTATCATATTAGGTGTTTTAGGAATTACCTCAACTATTTCCATTGAATGAATCATATGACCGTTCAATGCACCGGGGGGGGACAAAAAGTGTACAATAGTTACCGTTAATAAGACGTTTACTACTTAACTATAGGGGGAGTAATCAGAAATGAAAGAACATAAGAAGCTCTACAAATCTGGTAAATTATGGATGACCGCTACTATCATGGCCTTAGCTGCTGGTACAACTATGGCTACGACTACGGCGCATGCTGACGCTACACTAGTTACTAACACCACTAGTGAATCACAAACAACTGATCAACAAAAAGCTACTCTGCAAAAGGACATTCAAGATAAGCAGCAGCAAGTTAGCGATAAGGCCAGCCAAGCTGCTAACCTACAAAGCAAGATTGATGGTTACAAGAGTCAAGTCAATGACGAAAACACTAACTATCAAAATGAACAAGCCCAAATCAAAAAAGACGCTGCTGATAAGGCAACGTCTGTTGATAGTCAAATTAATGGGGTTAATACATCTTTAGAAGGAGCTAAGCAAGATGTATCTAATACTCAATCTCAAATTAACAATGTAAATTCTCAAATTAGTGATCTTCAAAAGGCTCAAGGTACTACTACATCTACTGATAGTAATATTGTAAATGTACCTAATGGCCAAATTGATAAGTCTAAGTCATTACTTGAAAATGCTGCACGTAATGATCTTTGGGATAATTATTATAGTGATGAACAATCAGCATCTAGTTGGAATAAGAAAGCTATTCCACAAAATATTTATATTAGTCCTGATAATAATAAAACAACAAATCATGGTGTAACAGCTCCTATCGATTTTACTAATGATTATAATGCATATTCAGATATTGATCAGGTAAATACTAATACAGGTATGACCGAAAATCAGATGCGTGAATTATCAATTTTACTTCTTAATGAATTAAATCATGCACGTGAACAACGTGGCCTTGCACCATTTGTAATGACTGAAGATCAATTCAAACGTGCAATGGCTCGTGCACAACAATCATCGGCTGCAAATCTTAACCATAATGAATCTGATATGGATGCAGCATTAGGTAATTGGCATTCTGAAAACTTAGCATTTGTATCTACAAATAATGGCGATAATATGATGTCATTACTTTATAATGCTAATGATTCAATTTCAAGTATGTTAATGGCTGATGCTGATAGTGATTGGGGCCATCGTGATAATTTCTTAGATAATGGTAATTACAATGCAGCCTTTGGCTTTAAGTTACTTGATAATGGTTACTACTTAATGACATTTGATACAACTTATGCAACTGACGCTGATAAGTCAAATGATTTGGTAACTAATACTATTAATAGCTATGCTGCAATGGGACCAACTAAGGGATCTACAATAACAGTAGATAATACAGCTAAGATTAATCAGTTAAAGGATCAATTAGCTAGTCTTAATCAATCATTAATTGCTAAGCAAAATCAAGTTAATACTTTGCAATCACAATTGAATGATTTGAATAATCAAAAGAGCAAGATTAGTAGTGATGAACAAACTAAGTTAGCTGATTCTACTACTAAGCACAATGCTAAGTTAACCGATTTGAATGACCAAATCAGTACTAACCAAAGCAAGTTAGACCAACTGAACAATGACATTAAAGACTTGAAGGTTGTCATTGCCCAAGACCAAACAGCCTTGGATAACCTGAACAAGGGCGGTCAAACTCCAGTTGAAACCAAGAAGGATAACGAAAAGTACACTAACCTTGACCCTAGTTTAGTAATGAAGGTCAATGTGACGGCTGGTGATACTAATATTCCGGCACCAAAGCTGGCTGATGACGCCTTTATTAAGGACACAAATGCTAACACCGCTTCCGCAGCAATGTTCATGGTCTTGGCACAAACCAACGGTACCTACCCAGAAGGTACCAAGGTTGAATGGGCTGATCCTGCTAAGGTCCAAAAGGATGCGCAAACCGCTGGAACTTATGATGAAGAAGTTATCTTAGACTTCCCAGATGGTACTAAATCTCAAGCCTTTAATGTCCCAGGCGTCTTAGTAGTTGCCGCCAAGCAAACTACTCCATCAACTGACCCAACGAAGCCAAATACTGGTGATGATACGCATACCACTAATCCTACCAAGCCAACGGCAACTGAACATACTTTGACGGTGCACTATATTGAAGTTACTGGCTATGCACCAGATGGTAAGGAAATTACCAAGGTTGTCGGTACGCAAACCTTTACTGGTAAGCAAGGCGATACCTTCAGTGGTAGTCAACTGAATATTCCAGCTGGTTACAAGTTGGCTATGGATGGCGTTAGCTACACTATTGGTGATCAAGATGAAACTAATAATACGCCAGTGGTTAGTGTTAACACACCATCTGATGACCATAATAACCAACCATCAACTAACCCAACCACACCAACTGATAACAAGTCAACTGACCACAATGCTGCTACGCAATTACCAGCAGGTGCTAAGGTGGTTAATAACCAAGTGGTTGACGCTAATGGGAACGTCATTGCTGGTTGGAAAGTTGTAAATGGTCAAGCAGTCAAGAGTACTGATCAACCAGTCATGACCCGGGAAGCTTACAAGGCTCAACAAGCTAATAACAACACTAAGGCATTACCACAAACTGGTAATAACGATAACTTGGCGGTAATGGGCTTAGGTGCAGCAACCTTATTAGGTATGTTTGGCCTTATTGGTGTAAACAAGAAGCGTAACTAGTTAAAATATAGGAACTTTGGGTTGCTTGCATTAAAGAGGCTTTTATGTTCTACCTCGCCCAATACACTTCTCCCAATCGAAGTGTTTAGGTAGAAGAGTTAGTGTTTGACTCTTCTACCTTTTTTAGTAGAAAGGATTTTGATGATGAAATCGGTTGATGTAACAATGATCAGCGCAGTAATGGCTTTTATTGCTTCACTGATCGCATGTAATTTGGCATTTAAAAGCAAAATTCATGAAGAGAGTGACTGGCGAAAGAAGTTACTAGAACTTTCCTATTCTGAGCTAGTTAGTAAAAGGGAATTGATCCAATTACAATCTTTTGTGAATCCACTAGCTCAATTTAATGACCTTAAAAATCTAGATGGCTTAATTAATAAGTTCTGCCAAGATGAACAAGCCGTTGTTAAAAGGCACGGTGGTTATTTACCAAATAAGGAAGCCGAGAAGTTTCGGCTATTGTGTAGGGTGTTGCTGAAACATGATTGGATTAGACAAACGGCACCTTTTGGGCTTAAACGTTATAAGCAGCATAAATTAACTAAGCAACTAACTCAAAAATTCTTTAGGAATTGGATAGTTATTACTGAATAGCTAAAATACCAGTACAGACTCAAAGCAGAGCTGTACTGGTATTTCTTTTTTACTAATCTAAATTATTGAATACTTCTTCTATTGTATATAGTCCTGGTTCATTGGCAGCTTGTTGCAGCTCTTCTAATAACTTCATACCGTCATTGTAGTTCTTAGTGTTTGATATAATCATCACCTCTCTATTTAGTATGACTGCAACTAAGCGAGATGAACAGCAAAAAATATATTTTAAAATCTTTTCCTTAGAATAATGATGAAAACAATTATTCCAAAGGAGATAGATTATCATGTTACATAAACAACAACACTTAACTTATAATGTAAAAACTGGGGAATTTCTGCGGAACTTTGAGTATCTTGCTAAGTATAGTGAAAAAGCTGGTGTCTCAATTTCTGTGAGGAGGCGCGATAAGATTATCGCAACCTTGTTAGCACCGGCTGCTGTGGAAGAAATTAGCGACTTTGTCGAAAAGATGGAACTCAAACATCAGACCGACCAAGCAGAGAACAAACGGTTAAAGAAGGAAGTTGCTGCTCTGCGACTTAGATTGAACCTCAAAGAAAATATGGATAAATAATAATGAAGCTGGTTAATGGAATCACTTGATCTCATTAACCAGCTTTTTTAATTGACGTAGTTTTTAAGTATTTGACAATAACAATAAGCAACGGCTTTGGGATAGTCAGTATAAGTAGCTGTCTTTGGATTCAATGGATAGTGAAAATAATCAGCGCATTCATAAATTGACGGAATATGGCCAAACAACTGGTACCTCTTAAAGAGTTGTTGTTGCAAATCAACTTCTATCACTTGTGGCAATTTGATCCCAGCCTGTTGTAAGAATAGATCTTCAAAAGTAGAATTGCCAAAGCCAATTAAAGTGTCAGCTTGATCAAAGAACTTTTGAATGGTTGACAAGTAATCATTTAATGATGGGTGATTAGCCACATCTTCTGGGGTAATGTGGAAACCTTGTTGAGTTGGATCCCAACTTTTGATTTTTACTGGTTTGAATAAGTGAGAGAACACAATCTTACCAAATAAATCCGTTATGGTTAGGTGAATAATTTCATCACTTTGCCAATCTAAACCAGTAGTATCAATCCAATATATAAAAGGGGTATAACATTTCAGCATTTTCAAATCCTCCAGTGCAAAATAATATATATTTTTGAAAAATTAAGCTATATTATTTTGCTCCACCTGCTTTCGGATCCGTTGCAAAGTTGAAATCGAAATATCAAAAGCCCGCGCAGTCTGCTTATAAGAATGGGTAAGTAAATACTCATAGGCGGCCTGATAGTGTGGGGTGATGGCTCTTTTGGGCCTTCCTTCATGATAATCAGACCGGTGCAGTTTAGCATAGCGTTTCCCTTCTTGGGTGCGGTCCACAATCATATCCCGTTCCATTTCGGCCACCGCTAAGAGAATCGTTTTAACTAACTTACCCACAGTCGAGTTTTCCAACATACCAATGTTAAGCACATTGATCTTCACCCCTTGATTCATCAGTGGGTCAATTACATTTAATGCTTCCCGGGTATTTCTAGCTAACCGATCCAGCTTGGTCACCGTGATCACATCACCCGGTTTTACCAATTGAGTCAGTTTAGCAAATTGCGGTCGGTCAGTAGTGGTCCCGGTAAATTTTTCGGAATAGATACAATTCTCACTGATCCCAGCATTCTGCAATTGATTAATTTGATCTGCTAGTTCTTGTCCTTTGGTGGAGACCCTAGCATAGCCATATTGTGTCATTTCAATCCATCCTTTTTGACCATAAGTTTCTGAACATCATTAAAGCTTGATGTTATAGGCCCAGCTTGTCCATTCAAAAAGTTTTAAGTTTTTGAACAGGCTTGCATTAAATATAGTGCGAATGGTTGAGAATCTACATAGTCAGACTGAAATTAGGTGTCGGGTAAGCTGACACATTTTAGATGATGTGCGACACCATTTTTGACACCGGATTTTGAAATTAGAAAAGTGTCAGTTATTAACTCAAATGGTGTTGGCTTAGTGCTAGTTAAGCCGACACTAGCAGATTATTGTTATATCAGGCATTGGGACGTTTTCCAATAATGATGGTGTCAATCAAGAAATAATGGCTAAAGTCAGTGGTATCAAGGTGTTGAGAGAAAAAGTGTCAATGGTGTCAGGTTTTGAGAAGAACTTTTAAATTAACTATTAAATGAGGAAAAATAATAGTAAATAATGTGTAAAAGAGTAGTTAATAGTTATTAATTATGTTTTCATTCAAAACCCGACACAACCGACACCAATTGAATTGGGTAACTAAAATAGCTTGAAGTCTACTGTTATTAATCCTGGAAAGACTTCATTTAGCCATGCAGTTAAAAAGAAAGCATCTAATCAATAATTGCAAGAAAAGTAATCCATTAACATCAAATGTCCTTATAAACTTGTTATAATAAAAAAGTGCACTGGCCATCACCAATGCACAAGATGTCAACTGAGGAGCTGATACCCTTGAGGGTGTACTCTGTTGCGCTTGGCTGGTGGTGTATTGCCGTACACCAGAACAAGAGCGCTACCGTTAAGCTATCAGCCTAATTGTTGAATATAATATATTCTCTGTTACGGTTATATTATAGCATGGTTTAGCGACTTTGACGACCGCTTGGCTTTCGGGCTGAGCGGTTTTTCTGTATCTTAATAACCATATATTTTACCTATCAATTTAAAATAATTTTGGGATAAGTGACTTGCAATTAATATAGTGCAAATCTACATAGCAAATAAATTGAGATTCGGTGTCAGTTAAGTCGACACATTTCAGAAGATGTGTGACACCATTTTTGATACTTTGTTTTGAAATTCGAAAAGTACCGATTATTAACTCAACTAGTGTCGGGTTAGTGTCAAGTTAGCTGGTACCAATGAAACCTTATTAAACCGGATATTAGATAACTTTTTACTGATTTTGGTGTCAACTGAGTAATGATAGATAAAACCAGTGGTATCAAAGAATTGGAAGAAAAAGTGTCAAAGGTGTCAGGTTTTGAGCATAATTTCTTAAATTAGACAATTAATGAAGAAAATAATAGTAAATAGTGTGTAAAAGAGTAGGTAACAGTTATTAATTATGTTTTTGCCCCAAAATCGACACAACTGACACCTGCTTAGGCTAGTATTGGTTGAACATGTAATTGTAATTAAAAGTAAGCTGTCAGCATAAAGAAGAGTAAGTTTGAATGTTTGATGTGAAAATGTCCGTGGCCTTATTAATTTTAGATCACGGACATTTTTGCTAATGAATGATACTTCAGTAGATAAATAGAAATAGTGCTTGGCAATGAGTACTTAATATAATCATTAACTTTATCACTGTTAATTGATTCAAATATTTGACTGAAAAATTAGAAAATTGACGGCTAATTTAGCACTTCTATAAGACAAAATTAGCTAAATCTAATGTTGCTTCGATACGAAAATCCATCACTTTCGGCTAACTAATACTTATTTTGCAACGTTTGTAATATAAATAAAAAAATATCGAAAAAATTTAATTCTTTTCGTGCGTTGATTATTAAATTTTGTATTATGAATATATAAATAATTATTAATTATAAATTAATGATATTCAGGAGCTGATATTGTGATTATACGGATAAGAGATGGGCCCATTTCAGCATAAAAATTATATAAAAATAATAAAAGCTAATGATGAAATTGAGAGGAAGTTATTAATATGGATAACGAAGAACTAATTGAGAATGAAGCACCACAGAATCAAGAAGAGAAAAACACAGAAGATACGCCGTTTGATGTGCAACAGCCTAGACACTATATGTGCGTATATATCGATAGGCTACTGGCGGACAAGGATCATGAGGAAGAGATTGTCATTGAATGCGGAATTCGTGACGATGGCAATGACACTATAACACCGGTAGCACGACTCAATGATGATAATAAAGCTGACTTTGAGGAAATTGATGAGTGGAATTACACGAGTACTAAGAATGTTGTAATGATTGGTGAATATTCATGGGTATCTGACTTAGAAAGAGCATATCCAGAGTTTTCTGGTTATCGAAGGAACTTCAACGATGCAGCTTGTGACATCAAGTTTCCATTGTCATTCGAAGAGGAACTAAATATTAGAAGAGTTATAACGGAAGAACCTACGCTGCGAGGAATTGATTTGCGATTTTTGAAAAAATTGGCTGATTGGGCAGCTAAACATCATTCAGAAAATAAGAACAGTGAACAAGAAGATTAGGCCATGAAATGCGTAAATAAGAATCGACCACCGCCCTAATGGTGTCACTACAGCAATAATATTCTCAGTTAGAAAGGGAGAAGTAATATGATCATAGATGACAGCGGAATTATGACTTTTCCGAGTACTCCATCTTACTTGCTTGAAGCAGAATCACTTCAGCTAAACAAAGAGTTTAGTAGACGTTGTGAGGACGAGTCTGGTAAGAGTGAAGCGATAAAACTCCTTCCGGAACAAGTATTTAGTGAATTAGTAGCCGAAGGCCCATTCCAAAATAATGCTAAATCAACGTTTAAGTTTACGAAGAATGGTATCTATGCTGCTAATAAAGTAGTTGCAAATGATGTGGTACAGATTGATGTTCATTCAATGCTTCCTACTTTTGCTTATGATCTTGGTATATTAAATGGTCAATATCAAGCTCTATATAATAAGAAGAAATCTATTGAAAAGATTGATGGTTATCAGGCTAATTCCCAGCTAGTACAGGAGAGAGCGGACATCAAGTTCCGGCTTAACCAAGCCTGTTCTACTAATGATAGTGGCAGAGGGAGATACGTTAATCGGCTACTCCCAGTATTCAGTTCCATGAATTTTATGTTTGATGCCTTGTGCTACTGGGGACTGGATAATATTTTAGCTTGTCTTAATGATGGTTTTATTATGCGGATTGGTAAGAAGTTTAATCAGGAGTTTGCTAAGTTCGAAAAATATTATCAGGAACAGATTCCTCATTTAACCTTCTCGTCTAAGAAGTGGAAGTACGGAATTGTTAAGACTCCGCAAGAATATATACTGATCAATTCACCACAAGAGTATAAGTGCAGAAATCATGAGTTTGATGTTAATTCGTTGTATGAACAGAAAACAAGACACAGCTTGAGGACACTTAAGCCGAATGAGATTGATCAAGATACTTTAAAGTTAGTACAAGCAAAAGAAGGAGAGGTGATTAAAGTGCTTTATCGTTACATGTTCGAATCAGATATTGAGGGTTTAGGGGCGCTTGATGAGCAGGAGCAGTTCAAGGACCTGGATGAAATTCTTCAGCAAGCTGGGGTTAATGATGTTGAATACAAGGTACCGAGAAAGCATTTCTACAATGTTTCCTTAGGTGATGATAATGACTCTGATGATTGGGCATATCAGTTCACTAAGCGGATACTGCAGAACCAGATTTTTGCTACTGAAGATAATTTGAAAAACCGAGTTAATTTACTGGGTCAAACCATCAAAGTTGATGAAATTAACGATATTGATGAGTATCTTAATCATAGCCGGGTACAAATCATAAATAACTATATTCCGTCAGTTATTGATCCTATTGGTAATGACCAAACTATTGAACAGTGGTTGGAGTATGAGGTTAAGAAGATACAACAAAGTAATGTTAATCTGGCTTACCAATACAATCTGCTTACAATGACCGCACAGGCATGGGCAATTCAAGGTGATGAGAACCCCAACCAAGCGGTTAAGTATTTAATCAAGCTAAGAAAAAGGCAGGGACTGTCTCAACTGGATATGGCCGATATGGTATATAACGATCCGAATACTATTGTGATTAATGGTCAACTGATGGTGAAGGATAGTCATAATGTATACAGTTCTAAGGCTTCGGTGGTTAATCATTTACTGAAGAAGTACATGAGTAGGAAGCAGAAGCAACACTTTGATTTAGTGAAAAATAATATTTTAGCACTGCTGCAAGACGATAAGTATCAAGACACTTTAGAAAGTGGCTTTAATTCCGATACACAGACCATCTGGTTAGATAGTAATGGCAAGATCCGAATCGATACACATTATGGTCATGTAGTTGGACATCGTGTGAATGTGAGCTATAGTCCGGGTATTGTCAGCAGCACAGCGTACCATCAGGTCAATAATTTTCTTAAGCACTTGGCACCTAAACAAGAGCGCCAGCTAAAAGCGATGCTTGGCCTAATTCCGCTTCAACATACCGATATTATGAAGGAATTGAGGACCTTCATCGTACTAAGAGGTAAGAGTGGCGCTGGGAAGAGTACATTAGCGAACTTATTAGAGAAAATTTTTAATGATCCTGACCAGGCTGGTTCTAACATTATTTCTAATACGCAAAACGTTAACAAAGCTTTTACTGATGGGCATTATATTGCTCTTAACGATACTAAAAGCGGCATGTTAATGTTATGGTTTGACGATTTCCAGTCTTCCAGTCGGAACAATATTATTACTGCTAATGCGGGAACAGTAATTAATGGAGTTATTTCTGGGGTAGAACAAAATGCTTCTGCAAAATATGAGCGGGATCATCCAGTAACATTACCTTCACTAATCGTAATCGCGACTAATTCTATACCGCAGGTTACGCAGGAAGGAACCGCATCTAGAATGTTCGTGATTGATTCGCCGAAAACGCTCAAAGAAGATCCGATTAAAGATGAGAACGGTAATGTTATTAAGGTTGCTGATTTTATTAATAATCCGAAAGTATGGCAAGCATTGTTCTATATCATCATGCGGGAAGCTGCTAATTTAATGAAAATGACTGACAAAGAACGGTCAGAAATCTTTGACCACAAGTATTCAGCAGCATCTAAGTTATCGGTACTCAATGATTCATTGGAGTTATTCTTTGAAAATCAGGGAATCATGTCACCGTATGACCTCATTGGAATGCAGGCTAATAAACTTTTTAATGTATATAAGGATGAAGCTAAGCAACCAGGGGTGTCTTATCGGTCATTTACGGATCAGCTAGAATTGTTGGGACTTGTACTGAAGCGGAAACATTTTAATGGAAGAAACTTCCAGAAAGTGATTTGTTCAGCTAACGATCAATTAACCCAAGAAAAAATGAAAGCCATGCTCAATGAACTTAATATTCTGCCAGATCAAGTAAATAGTGTGGATCTCGATACTGGTGAAATCAAGTCATTAAAAACATGGCATCACGGTTACGGAAATTTAAAGGATAAATACCCTCACGCCAATGAAGTATTTAAGCCATTTAAATTCAGTAACTAAAAAATACTTAATTACGTTAATTTTAACATAGAATTTCTATTTGAATCTGAAAGGAAGAATAAAAATGAAAATGGATAGAGAATATAATGCAGCATCGTTTACTAATAAGGAATTTACAGCATGGTTTGATGACATTAACCTGGTCATGAATCAACAAAGCAACGATAATCCGTTTGCACTTGTATGGGATGAAAATGATGAGGTTGAGGGAGTCTATTTCCCGATTGAAACTTATAAAAAATTAGCGCGTAGCATGAAAAAAAGCATTGTCGAATTGAAAAATAAGAAGGGTGGAAAAGACTAATGTTAATCAATGAGTTAGAAGAGAAGACAGTGAACGTTAAAAAGGCTAAATTTCCACTAAAATTTAACGCGCTGGATGAGTATAGCGGCACAATAAAAGCATCAGTGAATGTTTATGACGATCAGTGTCAGCTAGTGGGAATTTATTTTCCAAGAGTAACATATGTGAAGGTTGTTAATGAAATTGAAAAGTTAAGAAATGAAATTAGGCGGTTAAGGAAGGAAAAGTATCATGGTTAAAGACGAAATCGTAAACCTTAAAACATTAGCGGACATTATTGGTTGCAGCAATGGTTACATCTACACTTTAATCCGGCTGGGTATGCCATACCATCAGTTGGATCCAAAATCCAGACGCTACTTTGTAGTTGATGAGGTAGTAAGTTGGCTCAAAACTGCGGGATTCAGGCAAGTCACAACTTGGAAAGCACGTTAATATTTTTATTAATGGGTTCTAGGAGTGATGATGTTTGACGATTAGACTAGTAACTAATAAGAACAGTAAACATTGCGGGCAGTATTGGATTCGGCCACAGACAAGTGTGCATGGCAAGCTGGTTTCGGCACCCGTTCACTATGCGGAAACGAAGTCGAAAGCTAGGAAAATTGAAGCGGATCTCATTGATCAAATCAAGACTGGGCATGACTTCAATACAGGAAGCAAGTACCTTCCACAAGCCTTGTCGGAATGGATTGAAAAGCAGATTAAAATGGAACGCTGGAGTCCAGCTTCAATTAAGACCTGGCGGTACACTGAAAAAATGGTGCATTGTTATCTAGGTGGAGTGAAGGTCAGGAACTGTGATGAAGATACCATTAGAGAGTTCATCACTACCTATGCTAGAGAACACCATGCCAGTATTACTACTCATTCAACGGCTAGTAAATTATTGCAGCAATTGAGAACATATTTTCTAACTTTGGAGGGTGACGTAATTGTCAAATCACCAGTGCCTAAGCGACCAATTGACTACTTCTTCAGACGGGATAAGCAATCAATTACTAAAGAGAAATATGCAATGACGGATCAAGAGTTTCAGGCCTTTCGGCAAGCCATTCAAGACGATTTAACTCAGATCCCAATCCAAAGATGGGTAGTTAGGATGGCATTGTGGGTCGAAGCGGAAACCGGGATGCGACCACAGGAGATTCAAGCATTGAAGCTGGCTAATCTCACCCAAGATGAAGGTCACTGGGTATTTCGAATTAACGATTCTTATTCTGAATTGACTAAGGGGCTAAACGGTCACCTTAAAGCCCGCCGCAAAGGTGAAAGTCGTCTCACTCCACCAATAACTCAGCAGCTTTATGATCAGTTGCAAGTTTTTAAGAAAAAACAGGAAGAGTTTATAAAAGAAAAAGGTCTGCAAACTACTAGTGACTTATTATTCCTTAATCTGACTGACTACCGGTTAGCCAGACTAGGCTATCCAGTCACCCAACGTTCAATGAATGACATGTTAAAAGAACTTTGCCGAAGAATTGGGGTTAATAATGGGGAACTGCCATTGAGTTGCTATACCCTAAGAACCACATGTGGAACCAGGTTAGCAAGACTGGGCGATTACAGTTATGCCTGCAATCGGTTAGGCAACTCGTTAGCTGTCTATATGCGGTATTATGTGAAGACCTTTAATACTGGTTATAGTGGATTGATGGATCGTTATCTGTCGATGTAAGTAATGAATAGATATTTTTCAGTGCAATAAACAATTTATCGGTGCAAAATTAGCTAATTTTGCACCGATAATCTTTAAATTGCACTGATAATGATGTGAAGAATGGAAAAGGATGAAAGAAATGCGAGAAAAATTAAAAGAATTAGGCAGTCAAAAACGCCATGAATTTATTGGTGAATTTGTACGACTCGGATATAAGAATAGCTTTAGAACTTTTCGGGCAACGTTGATGTTAGCGAATGTTAAACTAGTTGAGAATGATGAATTAGTAACTGACCATTTGTGGTTCAACTATACTAAAAGCTTTCTTAAATTAGGGGAACTGAAAGAAGGCGACCTCATTAAATTTAATGCCCGCGTAAATGGATATGATAAGGGATATATAGTTGCGGACACTCATGATTATCGGTTAGTTAATCCATCAAAGATTAAGTTAATAAATAATAAGATTGCTCGCCAACCAATGCCAATTGACAATAATGCAGCAATGATTGGTTATGCTATGAAAAAGAATAAACAATTCTATAAAGAAAATCACCGTTCGTATATACAATGGTATGTTGATTGTTATGAATATTGGTTAAAACAGTTAAATTCAAACAATGGATAATTGATTTACGAATAAGGTGAAGTACTTAAACACAAACGGTTTGGTCGCCGTGGTCTGTAATAAAGTACCGATGGTTGGGGGTGCCTAAACGCACTCCTTTTTTATTGGAATGAATCATAAAAGAGAACATTGTATAATGTAACTATCAAATGAATAACACCGGCATGCAAAATGGTTTCAGTTCGTTACTGAAATCGTACCGGTAGCTGGAGCGCCTAATCAGCGCTCTTTTTAGTTATTTTAACAATTGCTAAAAGTAATTACTTTAATGATTACATATGGTATAATAATGGTTACAAACTAATAAAGGCGGTGGCAAGATGGATACTGTTAAAGCAAGAATCCAAGGGAACGCAACGGTTGTAACCATTCCCAAATCATTTAATGTTAAACCAGGAACAGAATATCGTTTTGCTAAGGGGAAAGGCGGTACTCTAATTTTAACGCCAGCTAAAAAGGTACCGTCAACCATTGAAGAGTTATTTAAGGATTGGCATGGTAAATACCAAATGCCAGATGACTTAAAAGATTGGCAAAATACAAAACCTGAAGGAGAAGAATTATGGTAGATTATCTACAAAGTGGTAGTATCATCTATATTGATTTTGACCCTTCAGTTGGCGCAGAAATTCAAAAGCGTCGACCAGCAGTAGTGGTTAGCAATAATATGTTAGCCCAGACTTCACCATTTGCTTGGGTAGTGCCGATTTCACATGGGGCTTTTAATGGAGAAGATTACCCACTTCATGTCCAATTAGATGGACGAACTCAAATTGATGGAACTGTGTATGTTGAACAGATTAAATCATTTGACTTTAACCACCGTAAATGGCAGTTTGTTGAAATGCTGCCAATGGATGTGTTTGATGAAGTACGGAAAAAAGCTAGGTTGGTACTATAATAAGTAGAATGATTGTCTCCTAGGAGGTATCAACTATAGTTTAAGTGGGAAAAAGATAAAGTAGGACTATCGAATTCAAAATGACGATGTACATATGTTTTTAGCTGGTTACTGGAATCATATCAATAGTAGGAATGACTGATTAGCATTCTTTTTTGGTCATAGTGGAATTTCGGTGCAATAAATGAGTTATCGGTGCAAAATTAGCTGATTTTGCACCGATAATCTTTAAATTGCGCTGATAATTGGTATAAAATACTAAAGAGAAATGCTAATGAAGGGAGATGAAATAATTGAAAGTTTTTGATTACCAAACATTAAATGATCTACAGTTAACTACTAAGATGGTCGAAAAGCTCAATCAAATCTATGAGCTAAAGGGTAAAACAGCCCATGTATCTTTAAAGTCTAAGGATATTATGGATAAGCTATTGGCGGTTGCTAAAATCGAAAGTACAGATTCATCAAACCGAATTGAAGGAATTGCAACTAGTGATGCCCGGCTTAAAAAATTAATGAGTCAAAAGACCGCTCCAGAAAACCGGAGTGAGGAAGAAATTTCTGGTTACCGTGATGTTTTAGCAACTATTCATGAGAACTATGAGTATATTAAAATTACTCCTAATAATATTTTAGCTCTACATAAGCAATTATTTGATTTTACTGAAAGCACTTGGGGTGGTGAATTCAAGAATATTGATAACTCCATCGTGACTACCTTTGCTGATGGACACAAAGAAACGCGTTTTACTCCACCACCGGCTTATATAACTCCTGAACTGATTCAGAATCTATGTGATGCGTACAATAATGCGATTGAAGATAACACTTTTCCGCCATTAATCTTGGCCGCAGCATTTATGTTGGACTTTGTTTCAATTCACCCCTTTAGAGATGGCAATGGTAGGATGTCTCGGCTTCTTATGTTGCTTGAACTACATCAGTTAGGCTTTGAAGTTGGTAAATATATTAGTCTGGAACGGTTAATTGAAAAAACTAAGGCACAATATTACCGGACATTATTAGAAAGTTCAGGAACGGCATGGATTGATAATAAAAATGATTATGGCCCATATGTTGATTACTTTTTAAGTATTGTTTTGCAGGCATATCGTGAATTAAACTCGCGGATTGATTTTACTAATGATACTGAAAGAAGCCCAGAAACGTTAGTATTGAGCAAACTTAATAATAGTTTGAAGCCGCTATCAAGACGTGAATTAATGGATTTGATTCCCCAGTATGGTGAAAGCACCATCAAGCATGCACTAGCTGTTTTGCGAAAACAAGATAAAATCAGATTATTGGGTAAGGGCCGTGCAAGTCGATATGTTGTGAACGATTAAATCAGTGCAATAAATAATTTATCGGTGCAAAATCGGCTAATTTTGCACCGATAAATTTTTAAAATAACAGAGGTAATCTAAAATGACAAAAGAAGTTAAAGACTACCATGATAATTTTTTAGAGGTTTTGGAACAAAGTTTACTTGAAGATAAGGAGATATTGGATTTTCTAAAAGACAAATAGAAGAATTCCAAATCTATTTTTCAGTATAGTATAATTAAATTACCGAATAGGTCAGTGAATTGGCACTGTTTAACTGAGATTTTTGAAGTGAATAGACACTTGGGTTGCTAGAACCTGAACTAATTTAGTATTGATAGAGGTAATCTACATTAGACCCCGCGCGTGATTCAGCACGGAAACGAAACCAATATAGAAGAAGGGCTGTTTATCAGCTCTTCTTTTGTTGAAAGAAGAAATAAGCAAAATTACTAACTATGATTTTACTAAGCTAACTTATCCTGAAAGAGCAGCTTTGATTTATGCTTATGAACATAAAGAACTACGACCTAAAGAATTTATTAGTTCTAATTCTAAGTTACATCCATCAACCGCTCGGAAAGCATTAAGTGATCTGACAAAACTAGAGCTTTTAGAAAGACATGCGGATTCGCCAACTTCACCCAATACTTACTATACATTGAAAACACAGAAATAATGTTTAACAGTTAATGAATTAGATGGCTGGATATAGCTGCTAGAGAGTAAGCCAAATAGCAAGCAAGTCAGATAGCTGGATATAGCTACTAGAGTAAGCAGAATAGTAAGCAGGTTAGATAGCTGAATATAGCTACTAGAGAGTAAGCAGAATAGTAGGCAAGTTAGATAGCTGGATATAGCTATTAGAGAGTAAACTGAATAGTAAGTAAATTAGATAGCTGGATATAGCTATTAGAGAGTAAACTGAATAGTAAGTAAATTAGATAGCTGGATATAGCTACTAGAGAGTAAGCAGAATAGCAAGCAAGTTAGATAGCTGGATATAGCTACTAGAGAGTAAGCAGAATAGCAAGCAAGTTAGATAGCTGGATATAGCTGTCAGAGAGTAGGTCAGATAGCGACCAATTTAGATAGCTGAGTATAGTTGCTTATGGGGTAGTTATTCTGTAGGAATCCCATAATGACGCTATTTGAACAAAGTTTCTGACCATGCTTTTAACACAAAACCTTAACACGTTTAGGATGAAATCCTTTTATACCAAGGGTTGAACTACTCTAAAACAGCGACTTTAGTGAGCACTACAAAGAACACAAAAGCCTGTAATACCAGCGATGATCGTTGGTGCTACAGGCTTTTTTCGTTGTTTAAATGGTGCTACTTTAACACGTTTCTTAACACGGGTGGAGGTTGGTAAATGTTTTGTTAGGCCTCGTGCGTTACCCAGCACGGAAACGAAACCAATAAAAAAGTGAGCTGAATATCAGCTCGCTTTTTTATTTAGTAAGGAGTTATGTCTATGAAAGATAACCAATATTGAAAACCGAGATCTGGCGAAGCGATCAGATTATCTAGGTGCTTTAAGGACATAAATCTAGTAGCTGACTACTTATAGGAGAAGTTGGTTAAGAATATAATTTTTGTGAAGACTAAGAGAGCAACTAGGATTAAATTTAAACAAAAGTAATTATATGCATCTTTATGGCACTTTGTATCAACGTGGTGCTAAAAATTAATTTGAAGACGCGCTTATT
This sequence comes from uncultured Limosilactobacillus sp., assembly GCF_934202705.1. GTDB lineage: Bacteria > Bacillota > Bacilli > Lactobacillales > Lactobacillaceae > Limosilactobacillus. Next base: position 167,930 of record NZ_CAKPYE010000003.1, on the reverse strand, counting down.
AATAAGCTAGATTTAATGAGTATGCTAATTAAAAAGGATGGTAGTACATTTAGAACCTCGTTGGAACATTATGGCGGCTTTATTTTTAATTTAGTCCTAAAAGTTAACTAGCTTTGCCACGTAGATAAATATAGATCTGCTAATTTATCAGCATCTTCTTTGAAATCGCAAATAATCCATAATTTTAACATTCCGATAAAAGCATAGCCATATTTTTGGCGTTGGTATTGTTCTTTGATGCTTAAGTTGGCTAAGGGTGGTAGGATTATATCGACTAGGATTTGGAATTTATTATTCTTTACCAAAATTTTTAATAACTCATGATTATCAGCCATCAGATTAAAAAAATATCGAATCAACTCGACATTACTCAAATTAGCTGAAAGATCAGCTCTTTTTCTACCAATGATTGTCAGTAATTTAAATTTCAAAAGGTCATCTTTGCTAGTAAAGTGTCGATAATAAGTTGAGCGACTAACTGATGCTTTATTAGTAATTTGATTAATTGTAATTTGGTCAGCATACTTTTTCTTTAAGAGTTCAACATAAGCATCTGCTAAACATAATTTTAAGAATAACGTTGCTTTTACTTTTTTAACCATTTCGAGTCCCCTTAAAGACATAATTTTAAGCATTTGTTTCTCTTAGCATCCAGAATATTGTCTGAAATTATAGCATAATGCTATAATTTCTGAAAATTCTATTGAGGAGCGAATGTTTTGAAAAAAGATAATACAAATTTAGCGCATAGAATTATCACCTCCAAAATATTAACGGTGATTCTGGCAGTTGTCACTCTGCTCTTAACAATTAATGGTGTTTTTTCATTAACCCGGATTCCAATTCTTTCGATTGTTACTTTTATTACTTCTGGGATTAGCGTAGCCGTTTTGGTTATTGCCATAGTCATTCTGATTATTGATCTTCTAGGATGGTTTACTAAGCGGTCAAAACCGCGAATGGTAGTGGTGGTAATGGCGATCGTTAGCGTTTGTAGTTCTGGTATAATTGTTGGTCGGCAGGCATACTTAGTGAAAAAGGACGATCTTCCAATCAACATTCTTCAAACTGCAAAAATAGATATGTCGACGCCTAAAGAAAATGTGAAAATTAATTCCTATGGCAAATTTAACGGTAGGAATTATGGTTTATCTATTTGGCAACCCAAAGATAATAATAAGCTTCACCCGGTGGTCCTTAATATTCATGGCGGTGGCTGGATTTCTGGAAACCGCTATGAGGATGCTCCGTATTGTAAATATTTAAGTGATCATGGATACACAACAATTAGTATTGAGTACCCATTATCCACAAAGAACCAACATCTTTGGAATCAACAAGAAACATTTATTGCTAAATCGCTAATTTGGATTAATAAACACGCTAAACAATATGGTGGTAATCCAAAACAATTATTTATTACTGGTCAATCTGCCGGTGGTAATTTAGCAATCAATGTAGCAACCAAAGCCAATGATGGTACATTTGCTAGCAAATATAAAACTGCTATTCCACACGTCAAAGCAATCAGTGCAATGATTCCGGCAGTTAATCCACAATACTTATGGAACCACACAGATCCGACACTTAGACCAATGTTGCGGGACATGGCATTAACTCATTGGAATGGCTCACCATCACAATATCCACACCGTTATGCAACCAATAATTCCGCACAAGTCATTAATAAAAACACGCCGCCAATTTTAATGGTCTACGGTGGCAGTGATCATCTTGTAGTTCCCGAAGGTAATAAGCCTTTCTTAAATAAAATAAAGAATCTGAAATTAAAGGCTAAAATCGTTGCCATTCCATATGCTGATCATACTTTTGGATTGGGTAATGGCTTAAATTACCAAATCTTTGAAGCCTTGAGCGATCGCTGGTTTAATCGGAACAATCATTAGTATGTAAAGCCAAACTAGGAACTACAGACGCCTATATTTTTGCGTTGTTCTTGGGAGATGCTTTAACATTTTGATTGAGACTTGTCGCTGATATTCATGATTATGAGCTAGCCATATCGCCATTAATTTACAAAAGTAGTTACTTTAATAATTACATATGATATGAATTACAAACTATCAAAGGCGGTGGCAAGATGGATACTGTTAAAGCAAGGATTCAAGAAAAGCAACGGTCGTCACCATTCCTAAATCGTTTAATGTTAAACAGGTAAGTTGTTTCTTAACTTATCTGATTATCGGTTGGCCAGGCTAGGTTACTCGGTTACTCAACGTTCGATGAATGACATGTTAAAAGAAATTTGCCGTCGAATGGGGGTTAATAATGGTAATCTACCATTGAGTTGCTACACGCTAAGAACCACTTGCGGAACAAGGCTAGCTAGGCTGGGCGATGACAGTTAGGCTTGCAATCGTTTGGGTAATTCGTTGGCAGTCTCTATATGCGGTACTATGTGAAGACGTTTAACACTGGTTATAGTAGTTTAATGGATCATTACTTGTCCATGTGATAATAAAATTAAACTACTTTGCGGTGCAATAAATGAGTTATCGGTGCAAAATTGGCAGATTTTGCACCGATAATCTTCAATTTGCACTGATAATGAGAAATAGGTATAAAATAAAACAGCGACGATCGAAATTGCCGCTGAAATAACCATCTCCCGCCGGTGTCAAACCTGAATGAACATTATTTCAACAGGAAATCAATCAAACGCTTAATAGCCTTTTTAATTGACCTTTTTAAGTGCTTGTTAGGCACTATTACGATAAAGATGAAGAATACCTTCATCAGTAGGAGTTACCTCCTTCCTGTGCAATTGGGTCGGTCAAACCCGCTTGAAGCACAGCAATTATTTTACCATAATACTCGTTTATGATATAATGTAAATACGATAAAGATGAAGTACCTAAGCACAAACGGTTTGGTCACCGTGGTCTGCAATAAAGTACCGATGGTTGGGGTGCCTAACAGCACTCCTTTTTTATTTTGGAATCTAATCTAGAACAGTGTTCTGAGACTTAATGATGGAGAAATATGGGTGCGCTGAAACTCAGTCATGACGCTATTTGAACAAAGTTTCTGCACAAAACTTTAACACGTTTTAGAGCCGAATGGTGTCGTACCAATACCTCAGCTACTACAAAACAGCACCTCTAGTCAGCTTTAATGGGCTTTGGTGTGGCAAGTCTGTTAGGGATGCTTGGCTTAGTCGGTGTTAACAAGAAGCGTGGATAAGTCGTGTGGACCTAGTTTGCCTGCATTTAAGAGGGATTGTTTATGTTTGCCTCGTCCATTTACTCCTTGAATTAAGAATAAAGACAGAAGAGTGATGCTCTTCTGTCTTTTTAATTAGTGCGGATGTTTTTAAAAATACCACTTTATCATCTGAATGGCCATATATAGTAGACAACAATAGTTAGCAACGGTAACTATAACGTCTAATATAATTTTTGGGGTTTCTAATTTAACATTTGTTACTCCGGGGATGGGGTAGATAAAAAGGATCATGAAATTTCCCAGAATTGTCAATAGTAGTGAAGTGGCGGCGACGTGAGTTAACATTGGTAATTCAAATGATTTTGACAACCAAAATAAAGCGAAGCGCACTAAGATGATGCAGAAAATAACAAATCCAAAGGCAATTGTATAGATTAATCTAAATCGTTGAGCGCCCATTAATGATCGTAAATCTTGGCTATCGTTACCTTTTTCTGCAGACCATTCTAGGTAATCATGCTTGTAAAATAAATGATAGTATAAGCGGACGTCAGAACGAGTTGTCAAAATAATTTCACCACATAATAAGATTACAAAAATGATTTGATAGAACAAAAGTGACCTCCGCCTGAAATTAATGAACTAGCTGATAAAATACCTTTTCAAACTATATCATAAATCTATTAGAAAGAACGCCTTATAAGCGCTCTTTTTTATTTTAAATCGTTAAAAATCCTTGCTAGCGATTTAACAATTAGGTTAAAGGACACTAAAAACAAGCGGTGACCAGGATTAATGATAAGAAGCTAGTTCTAATGATTATAGAAAAATGTAAAATAAACTTTACAAAAAGTAAAAAAGATATTATGATATAAGCAATCAGAAGGAGATGACTCAAAATGGATGACTTTTTAATGATTTTTATTGTGGCCTTTTTGGTATTCATGTTTCTGTTACTCAAATTTGGCAAAAAGGGCCATTTTGATGAACGTCAAGAATTAATTCGCGGTCAAGGATTTAAATACGGCTTTTGGGCAATGATGTTGGCAGATGCGTTACTTTTATTAGTAACCAGAAAAATTCCGTTATCACCACCATTGTTATTGCTAACGTCGATGTTTATCGGTTTATGGGTCTTTAGTGTTTATGCTTTGTGGAATTCAGCATATTTCGCCATGAATCAGAAAAAAATTAAACGGTTGAGTTGGGTCTTCCTCTTGTTAGGGGTTCTGTATGGAATTCAATCCATTACTGATTTAGCAACGACGTCGCTTAATTTACAATCGTGGGACCCAGACTTTGGCTTGTTGATACTGGCCATTTACTTCATGTCAGTTGGTGGTTTAATGGTTTATTGTTATTATCGTGACCAACACAAGCGAGATTAATTACTATGAAGAATTTAAAGATGAAGGCGGCCCGCGCAGGCAAGGATTGGTCTCAGCAAGAGTTAGCTAATCAAGTGGGCGTTTCTCGCCAGACAATTTCTGCGATTGAAAAGGGCAATTATAATCCATCAGTGGATCTCTGTATTAAGATATGCCAAGCACTGGATAAAACCTTAAATGATTTGTTTTGGCCGGATAGTTAGGCCGTCATACCCAAGATTTTTTCGTTTTTAAAGTGGGAACTCAGGCATTACGGGAATTTTCTTGATACCAAGCAGTGAAGTCAACATTCTGATTGCTTCCCTTTAAGATATTAAAGACTTTATAACTAGCAACTGGAGTAATATCTTCAAGAAAATGCCAAAGCTCATCTTGGGAGCGAAAACGTCCTTCAACAATAAAACAAGTGTCACCCATACTTTGACACTGCTGAATGAAGTGTCCTTGCCATTTTTCCATAATTTTAATAAATGAAGTTCGATCGGGGGTTTTTAGTGCAAAGTGAAGGAAAACATGGAGTGTATACCCTAATTTAAAATGATTAATATCAATTGTATAGCGAGCGATTACCCCACTATCTTGCAGATTTAGGATTCGTTGCTTGGTAGCTGGCGCTGAAAGATGAATCAAATCAGCCAGTTCTTTAAGCTTGATGCGGCTGTTTTCACTTAAAATATGGAGAATTTGATTATCAATTGCATCAATTTTCATCATGTCGTCACATTCCTTTTTTTTATAAGGCTTTTGGTATGGAAAACCTTTTTTAAGTTATGTACGGGGATTATTCAAAATAATATCATTAATAACGTACTATGGCAAAAGGAAGGGAGAATTATTATGATGCAATTAAATAATGTCGGTTGGTTTGAAATTGGTTCCGATCAGCCAAAAGAAACGCAAGAATTTTACGGTAAGCTCTTTGGTTGGAAGTTCCTTGACTATAATGATATGGAAAATGAGTACCATAATATTCTTGAACCAGGTCAAAAATATCCCACCGGTGGAGTGCTTGGCACTGACGGCAAAATTCCTGAATATTCAACCTTTTATATCTTAGTTAATGATGTTCCAGCAATGATCAAGAAGGCAGAAGAGGCTGGTGGCAAGGTAATTTGGGGACCAGTAACGGATAAGACTGGTCTAACCTTTGTACGTCTCGAAGATAATGGTGGTCACCAATTCGGAATGTTTTCATCACCACAATAAAAGTAATTGGATGATATTTTGGGCTATGGCAAGGGATTACCATAGCTTTTTTATTCAGGAGGGATTAGCTATGAAGGCAGCAGTTATTTATCAGCCAGGGGAGGCAGAATCACTAAAGTATACCGATGTACCAACGCCGGATGTTAAGTCAGGATGGTCATTAGTTAAGGTGATGGGCTTTGGAATCACTCATTCAGAGGTCTTTACCCGTCAAGGAAAATCACCATCAGTTAAATTCCCCCGTATTTTGGGGATCGAATGCGTTGGAGTAGTCGCTAAGTCAACTGAACCGGCACGGTTACCAGTTGGACAGAAAGTTATTTCAATGAATGGTGAAATGGGGCGCGACTTTGACGGCTCGTATGCTGAATACGTGTTGCTACCTAATAAGCAAATCGAACCAGTTGAGACAAAGCTTGATTGGGCGGACTTAGCGGCCGTGCCGGAAACGTATAATACCGCCTATCGGGGGATGCTCCAGTTAAAACTAGCCCATGCAAAAACTCTTTTAGTTCGGGGTGGCACTAGTGGCGTCGGCATTGCAGCATTAAAATTAGTTAAGGCCATGCAACCAAACTTGCTAGTCTTTGGGACTTCACGGCATGAGGAAAATCGACAAGAAGTATTAGCGTTAGGCTTTGATGGATTTGTCTGTGACCATCATAATAAACTGGCAACTGATCAGCACTTTGACCGGATCTTTGACTTGGTTGGGGCGGCGTCAGCAGTTGACTCATTACAGCACCTCACTACTGGCGGGATTGTTAGTGTCACCGGCGATATGGGTGGGGTCTGGACTCTTGATAATTTTGACCCAGTCACCGCAATTCCTAATGATTGCTATATGACTTCCTTTGCGAGCTATCAATTATATAGTAAGTACCTTAACCAGCTATTTAAGCTCATTGAAGAAAAGCAGATTGATGTTAGTCCAGTTAAGGTTTTTCCGTTGTCACAAATTGTGGAAGCTCATCGTTATTTGGAACAACAAAAAAAGCCCGGCAAGGTTGTAGTATTGCCGGAGCTTGATCATCAATAATTTTTAGCGAGAAAAGTTGCCATATCCTGTGGTTGGTGACCTGTGATATGGGCGAAGTCATTTGTGACGGTATCCATCAGGCCCATCGCAGCAGCTTGGTACATTGACGCTAGTTCTTGACCGTCACCTTCTGCTTGATAAATCTCAGCGAAACGGTCAACACTGACTGGTGAATAACCAATTTGTTTACCAGTTACCCTCGTCATAATGTAGCTAAGTTCGATCATCGAGTAATTTTGGGCCATCGTCAGTAAGTAATTTTGTCCCTGATCGCGGAGATAAGGTTTAATGGCCACGTTGGCGATTGCTTCGGCACTATCTTGACGTGAGATAAAGCTCATTGCCTGATCGCCCACGGGGTAAATGACATTGTGGCGCTCAATTAATTCTGGCAGATAAGGAATGAGTGGATCCGCATAGAGTGAATTTTTGACAACCGCGTAGTTTAAGTCTGAACTGGCCAGCCGTGCTGGTAAGTAAGCGTAGTAGCCAGCCATTTGGAAGGGATTATTGGGTTGATCAGCAATGAAGCTGACGTCGACGATATTGTGGACACCTGCTTGCTTAATTGCGGCTAATGAATTTTCAAATTCATCTATCCGGTCCTTAACTTGGTAGGTAATGCTTGGAATATAGATTACCACGTCGATTCCTTGAAATGCTTTAATCATTGAGTCAACATCATTGTAGTCAATTGGAGCAGTCTCATAACCAGCCGCCATAAATTGCTTGGCTTTAGCGGGATTATGGACACCGACCCGGATATTTGGGGGAGCAATTAATTTACTTAATTCTTGAACAACGTGTTGACCGAGATGACCAGTCGCACCAGTAATAATATACTTCATCATTACTCCTTCTTTCGTTTTAATGCGTCTTTGCGTGCTTGTTTCACGCGAATGGTGTCAATGATATCTTGTAGAGAGGTTGCGGCGAGTTTCGCCTTAGCGGCCGTTTCAGCTTGCTGGTAGTATTCGTTTAAGGTCGCTTGAATATTCCCCCCAACGATACATTGCGGATTAGTCTGCTCATCAATCGTAAAGAGCGGGGCATCCCCTTCGATTGCTAGAAAAACATCATATAATGAAATCTCCTGAGGTGACTTGGCTAATTCAGGATCGGCGGCTCCGTGAACCGTATTAATTAACCTCGCCTTATTAAGGGCACTCATCAAGCGCCGAACAACGACAGGAGAAGTTTCAATACTACTAGCGATGTTTTTACTCGTTAGTGGGATAATCCCGCGGTAAATGTCAATAAACGCTAGAATGTGGATACTATCGCTAAATCTTGTTGAAATTTTCATCTTATCATTCCTTTACTAATTATTGTAACAGCAAAAGTTACAAATGGTCAACAGTTTAATTTGACACATCAATAATTAAATGGTAGTTTGAAATTGTTAATTGAAACTAATAAAGTTACAAAAAGGAGAAGCCAATGAAAATCAAAAAATTTAATTGGGTGGTACTTCTGAGCGTAGTAACCATCTTGTTAGGAGTTATGATGCCAGCTGGAGCGACTGCCGCTAGCACCAAACCAATTATTGTCGGTTCAAAAAACGTTTCGGAAAGTAAAACCGTTAGCGAGATTTATGCTTTGGCCCTTGAACAGGCGGGGTATAAGGTAACGCGTAAGCCGAATATTGCTAATAATGTTATTTTTAAAGCAGCGCAAAAGGGCCAGGTTGATGTGTATCCTGATTACACTGGAACCATTGTTGAGGCCTACTTAAAGAAGAAAGGGACTGGCAAGAGCGCTAGTCAAATGGCTATCATTGCCCGCCAAGGAATTAAAAAAGACGGCTTAACGATTTTTAAATACGCTCCAGGTGACAACCGCCAAGGAATTGCGATGCCGACGAAGGTTGCTAAAAAGTATCACATTACTAATCTTAGTCAATTACAAACGAAAGCTCACAAAATTCGCTTTGCTTCGCAAGGCGAGTTTGAAAAACGAGCGGATGCTTTACCAGAAATGAATAAGGTCTACGGAAAGTTTAATTTTAAGTCAATTAAAGATTATGATGTTAACCTACTCTATAAGATTATGGAAGAAGGCAAGGCCCAAGCAGCTCCCGTTTCAACTACTGATGGACAATTGGCAACAAGTAATTTTACCTTGATCAAGGATAATAAGGACATTTGGCCACCATATAACCTAGTGCCAGTAGTGAACCAAAAGGCTGCGAAGAGTCATCCGAAGATGGAAAAGACGCTGAACAAGGTTGATGCCAAGCTGACAACCAGCCAATTAACTGCTTTAAATAAAAAGGTAAATGTTGATGGGCAAAATTATAAGACCGTTGCCAAGAATTGGTATAATGACAATATGAAATAAGAAATAGTGGAGGCTGGGAATTAACTCAGTCTCTTCGCTTTTCAAGTCAGGAGTGATTATTTGTTAGACCAGATCATTCAATATTTTCAATCAAATAGTGGGCAATACTGGCAATATGTTGGTCAACACCTAAGTTTAACGAGCGTTGCCCTAGTCATTTCGTTAGTGATTGCTTTACCGCTTGGCTACCTTGGCTCGCGAAGCAAACTGGTGGCCCATTTTTGTGTAGCTTTTACGCAGGTTTTACGGATCATTCCAAGTTTAGCTTTATTATTTTTATTGATTCCTTTCATTGGAACTGGATTTATTCCCGCGCTAATTGCGCTGGTGGCTTTGGCGCTACCGCCATTATTAATTAACACTATTTTAGGATTTAATGAAGTAGGATCGCTTTACGAAGAAGTAGGAAGGGCTTTAGGAATGGATCAACGACAATTACGGCGGCAAATTGAAATTCCGTTTGCACTTCCCTATATTTTAAACGGTATTAAGTTGGCTCTTGTAGAAATTATTGCCAGTGCAACTCTAGCCACCTATATTGGTGCTGGAGGACTCGGGACGTTAATTTTTACAGGCCTCGGTTTATATAACATGACCTACGTCGTCATTGGCGCTTTAAGTGTGGCTAGTCTTTCTTTAATAGCCATGTTAGGCTTCGATTTTTTAATTAGGAAGGTGCAACGATATGACAGAAGTAACCATTCAATTTAGCCATGTAAAAAAACGTTTTGGTACTAATCTGGTCCTTCCTGATTTAAGTTTTCAAATCCAAAAGGGGGAGTTTATTACAATTTTGGGAACGTCTGGTTCAGGAAAAACGACGACGCTCAAAATGATTAATGGCCTATGGAAACCAACTGCTGGTGAAATCTTCATTAATGGGCAAAATATCGAGCAGCTGGATTTAGTAAAATTACGTCGTCACATGGGATATGTAGTTCAGCAAATTGGTTTGTTTCCTCACATGACAGTGGCGCAAAATATTGCAGTTACACCGAAGTTACTCCAATGGCAGCCGGATAAGATTAACCAACGCGTTGACGAATTATTAAGGTTAGTGCAGTTGGATCCGGATAAGTATGCTCAACGTTATCCTGCTCAACTTTCGGGTGGACAGCAGCAACGAGTTGGAGTCGCACGGGCATTGGCGGCCAATCCAGCATATGTGTTATTTGATGAGCCGTTTGGTGCTTTAGATGCTTTAACTCGTGAAGAACTTCAAAGGGAAATTAAGCGAATTCATGAATCTTTGACGGACAAAACATTCATGTTTGTTACTCATGATATTAATGAAGCTTTGTTTTTAGGCCAACGGGTAATGATCATGCGTCAAGGACGGATTGAACAGTTTGCCAGCCCCGATGAAGTTGTTCACCATCCGGCAACTGACTTTGTCAAAAAACTGCTGGGGACCGTGCGGCAAAATCAGCAACTTTGGGGGCGACAGAATGGGTGAGTATTGGAGTGCTAATGCGCCAACTATGATAGAAGAGATGCAACAACACCTAATCATGGTCCTTTCATCGCTGGGTTTAGCCCTCATAATTGCAGTGTTCATTATTTTACTATTTCTGCGTCACCAACGTTGGCTGAATGGTTTAACCTATTTCTTTTCCTTGTTATACTCGATTCCAAGTTTTGCCTTTTTTGCTTTGTTACTACCGTTATCAGGTTTAGGAATGCGGACTGCCATTATTGTATTAACTCTTTATGCTGAATACGTTTTATTACGGTCCTTTATTACCGGCATTCAGGGTGTCGATCCGCAACTGGTAGAAGTTGCGATTGGGATGGGAATGACAAATCGGCAAGTCTTTTGGAAAATTCAATTACCACTGGCTTTACCTGCGATTTTTAGTGGATTGCAAATAGCTTTAGCATCAACGATGGCAATGGCGACAATCGCTGCGACTATTAATGCTGGTGGCCTTGGTCAGCTATTATTTGAGGGCTTACAGGGTGAACAAGTTGTTCCAATTGTGTGGGGAACATTGCTAACCATGATGCTAACTCTTAGTTGTGCGATGGCCCTTTGGTTAGTTGAGTTGGGATGCACTTTTCGATGGCGACGAAGGATTAAACACACTGGAGGAGCTGATCGGAAGTTGGATGATATTTAATTCTTACATTGAAGATAAATAATTAAAGGCCAATTAGTGAGAGTATTATAGCTAGGGCTACTTCAATGGTCCGTACTGATGAAGTTGTAAACGGGCTTGACAGGTTAGACTGAAGCGGTTTAACTTATAAAAAGTTTTAGTTTAATAAAGAATCAAGGTCTGCTTACCGCAGACCTTTTTATGTGATTTATCCACATCTGACAGGAGGAAATAGACAAGGCGGAAGTCTTTGATATGGACCGGGATCGGTTAACTAAAATACTTCAAAAATTAGATACTGATTTTAATCGGTATGCATATCTATATACAGTTTTAGAAAGTAATGTTCTTGTAGAAAACGCCCAGGCCAAATTACAACAGATATTTGGCGAGAAAGTCGACAATTTTGTAAAGCCGGCGAAGAAACGACTAGTAGAAGAAAATTCTCATAAGTTTCAAAATCCGGGTACGGCCTTCTGGGCAATAATTATTGCTGGTTTGATCGGTCTTTGGGCATTTGCAACGATTAGTTATGTCGGGATTTTCTCGTTCCGCACATTAATTTTTTTTGCTTGTTGTTACGTTGTATGGGAGGGTGTTAAATCTTTTCGGAGTAACGTTGACAGTGAAACGGTTAAAAAGTTACGAGAGAATTGTGATTATTACGAAACTCAATTAAACGAAATGGTCATGGCCAAGGCTAAAGAACTCTATCTTGAAAACTTTAATCAGTTTTTAACAAGGCCTGAAGTCAAAGTACTGATTGAAGAGGTCAATGAACAAATTCAAAATTATTTGCAAGAATTTATGGCACTTGACTTTTCTAATTACCAACTTCTTCCCAAGATGTATCAGGATAATCAATCAGTTAATCGGGCACTATATTATTTACAAACCGGGCAAGCATCTGACTGGAAAGATTGCGCGCGTTTGCTTTCCGAAGAGGATTATAAAAATAAGCAAATGGCAGAATTCCATAGTCAGACCTTAAATCAAACTGCAATGTTGAATAATCAGCAAACGATGATCCAGAACCAGCGCGCAGGATTAAAGCAGTTAATAAAGAAATTAAGCGCTTTTCCAATCGAATGCAGCGTCATGCGGTCGCCCAGGAAGCCCAAATGGCGACGATGATTGCTAACCAAAGTAAACAAATGTTTCAACAGCAAAAGTTTCATCAAGAACAACTTAAACAGATGCAGACATCAATTAATAATGCCGTGGCTTCGATCAATTATGGAGCCATGATCAAAGTGCCTGAATAAAGTAAAAGGCCTGTCATGTAAAAATGACAGGCCTTTTTGTTGCACTGAAGTCAACTATTATTTGTATTTTGCCGATGTAATTTAACATTTTCAGCAATAAGGTGATTGTTTAGGTTGATATTATATTTTACAAATACAATTAATTACGTATAATAAATTTCTTATTAATAGTAAGTATAAAGTGATATGATTACAAAATACTGTAATATTTAACAAATTATATTAAGCCGATTATAATGAAACCGTATTCATAGATTTTGATAATTGGGAGGTTTTGTAATGGTTTCGAAAAATAATCGACAGTATTTACTCAAGCAACAAGCCAAACAGCGTCCTCATTATGGTCTGCGACGATTAACCGTCGGGGTTGCTTCAGTTTTGTTAAGTACGACCTTTTATTTTGGGTTGAATACTGCAGTTCATGCGGCCACGGTTCCAGCAGGTACCACAACGACAAATGTAACAACTAAAACAACCGCCACTAATGAGCGGCCAACGATTATTCCAAATAATCAAGCTGACCACTCGACAACCACCACGACGCTCAAACCTGAAGCGACGATAAAGGCGGCGGACCAAGCTAACCAAGTGAACGGCTCAGCTCAAACCAATCACAACCAACAACGGACCCTACAACAATCATTAGTAAGCACGGATCGGAATGCGCAACTCATCCCGACTAGCGGAAATGTGACGATTAGTCCAGCCCAATCCACCCTTGAATTAACGTTTAATGTGGCTAATTATCACAATGGTGATCAATATCGAATTCTGATTCCGAAGGCAGATCTCTGGAGTGGCCATGGGACAGCAGTGACGGCTCAAGGCGGCCCAGGCTTTACTGTGAAGGTGGATCGACAAAACGATGGCTCCTATGTCGTAACTGATGCTTTTACGACCAATAGCCAGACGGCAGCTGGAATTGTCCAAAGTATCGACATTAGCCTAGCACCTGTGGATCAAATTCATGAGCTCGGCAACTTAGCCAAAAAGATCATTGTGCAAAAGAATGGCAAGGATGATAGCAGTTTAACCGTCTTTGAAAATATCTCACCAAAAATTACCGTTGGTAATGTGACAAGGCAATTACCGGATGGCCAGGTTCATGGCCAAGTAATGGTCAACCAAGACGTTGAGTATTGGCTACCAGTTACTAATTCTTATGCTAACTTACCTTCTGCAGAACAATTAACCAATCAGCATTTTGGCACCTTTGACTTAACACTCAATGTCCCAGCGCATTTTCAAGCTAACCTGGCGGCGATGAAGAACTACTTTGCACAACGAGGATTGGCCTGCGGTAATATTACTCAGCAAGCAGCCGGTTCCCCGATTATTTTGACGGGGATTACAACTGCTGATAAGGGAGCGGCTGGCATTCAAATTATTGGTAAATATGTAATGGCAGCTCCTGGGCAAGACCAGACGGTCCAAGCGGCCGCTTCCAACGGGGATTTCCATTTTTATGGTGGCCAACAGCAAGTCTTAACCGTACCGGCATGGAGCGACACAATTTTAGGTAATTCGACAACGACTCCAGTTGGACAAGCGTTCACGGGGAAAGTTGATAATGCAAATCCAGATAGTACCGGGACTTATGATGCTAATACGTTGCCAGTGCAAGGCTGGAATGGTGATTTGAATACCATCGAGGTTGAGAACGTTGATGTTCAGAATTACCACAATGTGCACTTTCAAGCCAACTTTTCTCGCGGATACGCGGTGAACAAAGTTCAATTAGAGTTTCAAAGGGTGATTGGTCAAACACCATCACCAGCTTTGGTAGTGAAATACTATGATGGATCGAGCGCCACGGTAAATGGCCAAAGCGGGATCTATTATTTAGATGATCAAAAGCAACTCCAGAGTATTCAATGGGTTGGTGACTTTAATACCGGTGAACTTATCTTCCTATCACCTAGTGGGACGGTTGCTAACGGGATGACCATTAACGATAAGCTGACGGCCGGAATTGGTTTAGCAGTTGGTCATGATCCGAGTCAGATGTCCTGGTCTAATACCCAGGAACTGGTGGGCCAAGCTAGCGGGCAATACGCTTTTCAAAATATTTTAGAGCAAAATACCTTTTATCGAGACAAAGCTAATCCCGCAGGAATTGAGAATGATAACGATGGCTATATCGAGTTTCAATATTCAGACTGGAATACGGTTTTGTATGATTTGACTAACCCGCGGGTATACTTAGTACTACCACAAACGGTTGACCCAATGAGTGTGTTTAATGCATTTCAAAGGGAGGCCGATACGATTAGGGCAGGTAAAGTTACAATGTATCAGCGTAACGGCAAGACGATTGTTGAATACAATGGTGCGGGCACCAAGATGAGACCGTATGATCTTATATTTAATATTCCTTTCCAGTTAAAGACTGGTGTGCCAGCATCTTCAGACACGGGGACTTGGTTTATTTCAGCGGACAACCTGGTTGTCAATGATAAAATTTCTACATATGCTAAGGGAACTGAGGCTACACCGTTCCAAATGGCGATGCTGGATGGTGCGGTCAACGGTAAAACCCGGGCGTTTATTACTAAACCAGTCAAAATTGAAACCGCAGCCAAGCAACAAAATGGTGAGTTAGCCCAAGGTAATCAGGATCAATCTTTGACATCACAAGGGACATCAGATGATAAACAAGGTGCTGACATGGTCTTTAGCCACTACGTGGTTAGTGAACCAACCAATAAGATTTCTCAAATGACCAATGTTGTGATCATTACTAATTTGCCACAGACCGATGGGGCCAATAAGCACTTTGGTTTCCATTTGAATCCGAATGGGGTTCGAGTTATCAATTCATTAACTGGTCAAACGGTTGGTGGTGCCACCATTCTGTATTCAACCCAACTAGGTAATGACAATAATCAAAAGACGAACCTGGCTAGTTATAGGCCAGCTAGTCAAGTTACGGATTGGACTCAGATTAAGTCCGTGGCAGTGAAATTTAATAAACTCGCCAACGCTGGGTACCAAGTTGTCCTGGAAGGGATCGATCCAACGCTAGCTACTGATGCCGGAAATACAGGGGTTTTGACTGGTCAGACCTGGTGTGATGAAATCCCAATTCCAATGTATAATGCTCCGCAAGGCAGTAATATGGGATCATCAGCGGCGGTCAAAGTCCAAGGAACGTCAACGATTCATATCAAGTACCGTTATAAAGATATAGATGGGGTACAACACATTCTAGACCCAAGTTCATATCATCCAACGACGGAGGCGCCACTGCAAGGTGCCGTGACGTATACCGATAATCAAGATCATTTAAACCTAGGCCAAATTAATCAGGTGGCAACGGACCTGATTAATTCAGAAGGTTATCGGTGGTATGTGAGTGTTAACCTCAGCGAGTACCGTTTACTAGATCCTAGCAAGCCGCAGGCCACTGAGAACTCAACTCATGGCAGCTATGCGAATGGTGCGCCAAATAAACAGTTATCAATTAGTGATTTAACGTCGGGCAAGACGGTCAAGTATTACATGGATGGTGACGTGGTCATCTATGACTTGATTGCCAGAGATGAGGATGAACGGGCCCAAGTCAGCTTCGCTGATGATACTGATCACAATAATAGTGGATTACCAACACCGTTATTTACTCGTGGTAAGCACAATGATCAGATTACATTTGATGATTTACAAAATGATCTGAACCTGGTGAAGAGTCAAGGGTACGACGTCGTGAAGGTAACGGGCAAGACGGCCACACAAGTTATCCAGACTGGTGAACCGCAAGACTGGACGAATGTATTTGGTAAGTTTGATAATCAGCCAGAAAATGATGACACGACAGCACCAAGTCAACAGTTTGTAATTCACTTGCAACATCATTTGACTAAGACCCCAGTGGAGCGTAACTATCAGGAAATTATCCATTATAAGTACAACGATGCTCAAGGTCACCATACCGATCGCAAGGCTGGCAATGATCAATCGCCAAAACAAGTAACGTTTACCCAAACCACGACCCGTGATGAGGTTACTGGTCAAACCACGACAGGCGACTGGGATGCGAAGTCCAAGACCTTCGATCCGGTTAATACGATACCAATCAAAGGTTATACACCAGATCAAACTAGTATCCAGAACGTTTCAGTAACGCCAAATGCTGACCCAAAGATACCAGTTGAACGGACGGTTTACTATACGCCGGATGCTCAAAAGGCGACAGTAACGTATATTGATGATACTGATGGCGGTAAACATCTAGAAGCGAAAGACTTAACTGGTGTCTCAGATGAAGATTCCGGATACAAGACCCAAGAGCGGATTACACACTATCAAAACTCGGGCTACGATCTGGTTTCAGACGGTACGCATGGTCAGAACGTTGTCTTTGACCATGATGACAAGGTTAATCAGTCATACGAGGTCCACTTCAAGCACCACTTGACTCCGGCACCGGATGTCAAGAAGTCCTTCAAAGAGGTTGTCCACTATCAGTACAAGAATTCCAAGGGCCAACCGACTGGTAAGCAGGCTCATGCGGATCAATCGCCAGCCAAGATTACCTTTACCCAAACTGGTAACCAAAAGGATAACGTCACTGGCAACATCATTCCGGGAACCTGGGATGCAAAGTCCAAGACCTTTGATCCGGTTGATACGCCACCAGTCCAAGGTTATACACCGGATCACACGAGTATCAAGGATGTCACGGTAACACCAAATGATGATTCGAAGAAACCGGTTGAACGGACGGTTTACTACACGCCGGATGCTCAAAAGGCGACGGTCACGTATATTGATGATACGGATCATCAGACATTAGAAACCAAGGACCTAACTGGTTTCTCAGACGAAGATTCGGGCTACCAGACTAAGGACACCATTACCCGCTACCAGAACTTGGGTTATGACTTTGTCTCAGACACAACTAGTGGCAAACATGTCGTCTTTGACCATGATGATAAGACTGACCAGTCATATGAAGTTCACTTCAAACACGGTAAGATCACGGTGAACCCAGAAAAGCCAGGGAAACCGGGCCAGCCAATCAATAAGGATCCAAAGGGCGCTAAATATCCGAAAGGTACGGATAAGGATGGCTTAACGCATGTGGTTAACCAGACAATAACGTACGTGAACTCGGATGGGACCCCAGTTACAAACGGCATTAAGCCACATCACGACAGTCGGACCTTTGAAGAAACGAAAGTTATTGATAAGGTTACCGGAGAAGTCCTGAACGATACTTGGAGTCTATCGCAAACGTTCCCAGCAGTCCCGTCACCAACCGAAACGGGGTATACGCCGGATCGAAAGCAAGTAGCTAAGACGCCGGTCGAACATGATACGAAGGACATTACTGAGAAGGTTACCTACACGCCAGACGCACAACGGGCAATCGTAAAGTACATTGATGATACGACTGGCCAGACATTAGCGACGAAGACGCTTAATGGTTATTCCAACGGGCATTCTGGTTACACGACTGAAAAGACAATTCAGAGCTATAAAGACTCAGGATATGATTTTGTCTCAGATAGTACGAAAGGTAAGGAAATCATCTATGATACGGATGACAATACTGACCAGTCATACGAGGTCCACTTCAAGCATGGTACAGAACCGGTTAGTGAAACGACCACGGTAACCCGGGTGATCCACTATCGATATGATGATGGTACGCCAGCTCAACCGGATGGTTACCAGACGGTGACGTTCCAACGAACTGGAACCAAGGATCGGGTAACTAACCAGATTAGCTGGCAACCATGGACACCAACCAATCAACAATTCTCCTCACTGGTACCACCAACCATTAATGGCTATGTACCAAGCGTGGCATTGATCCCTGGGATGACGGTCAGCTTTGATACGCCAGATCAGACAGTAACCGTTGTCTACCACAAGGTAATAACTGCTAGTGACCAAGCAGGAACCGCAAATGGTGATCGTCAATTGAGTACCACTGCAATGAACGGTATTACTAACCACCAGTCCAAGCAGCGATTACCACAAACTGGTAACCATCCTGCTCAAGCAGCATTAGGCCTTGGCCTGAGTGCGATCTTTGGGATGATTGGTTTGCTAGGTAGTCAGCACCGTAAAAATGAAAAATAATTAACAACTGAAAAGTTATTTTCCTAACTTCGGTTGGATGAATAATTAGGAGACTAGTATCGTCAGTGTGACTGACGGTACTAGTTTTTTATTAAAGAAACATTCAGTCATTATTGCCCTATTCTTGGGGATTATTTGCTAGCAACCTTATGTTAAAATTAAAGAGTGTGAGTAATTATTTATCAAAAGATTTATATAGGAGATTCTATTCATGAGACGTAATCGTAATTTGGATAGTGCTAACCAAAAACAGCGTTTTAGTTTACGGAAACTATCAATTGGGACCGTTTCGGTTTTATTAGGAAGCACTTTTTATTTTGTCAGTAATTCAGCAACTGCTCAGGCCGATACAGTTGCTAAGCCGACAGTGGATCAAGCAGCCGCTGCCAAGGTGTCTACTGGTGGTCAGCAAGTTAAGCAGCAAGTCACACTAAAAAATTCGGCTAATCAGCAAAATTTTGCACAACCATCTAAGGACAATCGTTTACAGGTTGCGGATGTAAAGACCACTGCTACCAATCCAAACCAACTAGCAGCCAACAAAAGCACTACTGAAGTAAAAAAGCAAACCACTTTCACAGCAGATCAGCAACAAATTAATTCCGGTGATCCCTTACTGGTGAAGTTTAATACGAATGAAGCCAAAGCAGGTGATGTCTATAAAATTGTGATTCCCGAGACCGGTGATGGCTTAGATGCCAGTGGGACTTATAAAGTCGAAGCAGGGAACTTTAGTGGTAACTTTGCTACTGTGGATCATGTGCATGGTGAATATGACGCTGCTAACAAAGCGTGGGTCATTGTAGACCGCTTTACGAAAGATGCGCCGGCTTATCAAGTCATTGGTTTAAGTACGGGAACGAATTTTAATAACCAAACCGTCCATTCAACGGGGATCTTTAACCGGCATATTGATTTATATAAAAATGATCAACTGATTAAGCAGCTTGATTTCAAACAGCGGGTATCAACCGATGCTAATTTATCCTGGGAAAATTATGGTCGGAGCGGTAATCTTTATACGATGCAAGGTCACCGGGTTCAAGGACCAATCTTGACGAATACTGATTATCAATGGCTACTGCGGTTTGCCATTGACCAGAAGTTTAATCACGGGACCACAATTACGGTGCCAATGCCGGAACATTTTGTGCTCAATGCTGATGCGACCAAGCAAGCTAACCAAAAATGGTTAAGTAAGTTTCATGCTCAAATTAGTCAGCAAGGGACTCAAATTGTCATTGAACTGCCCGAATTAGCGCCAGCTCAATTAACTAGTACTGGCTATGAAAACGTGGCCTTAGTGGGTCAATTTAAGATGGACACCCCACGGGGCAATACTACGGTTAAGACCACGGCCAAGCCACAACTAGTTGAAAATACGGATGCTACTAAGCAGCAACGCAATACAGTCAGCATTGATCCAGTCACGGTTGAAATCTTAGGCGCCGATCATGGACCAGATAAAACGCCGATTGGTGATATGCTAACGGGGCAAGTCCAGCCCGATCGTTATGAGTATACAGATGATGGTAATCAAGATTACAGTAAGCCAGTTACCCCCAAGGAAGATACCGATGTTCACGATTTGAACACCGTTTCTTTTGGTAACCAAACAGGTTTTGATTTGAAGAATGTCACGGCTACTATTACCGTTCCTGATGGGATGAAAATTAGCAAGGTGCACTCATGGAACGATTTAGGGAGCTTTAACTACCGATTGATTTATACTGATGGTTCTGAAGAAACTAAGACCAATTATAAAAGTAATGATATTTATGCAACAAATGGTCGTTTGATTAAAAAGGTTGAACTGACTTTTGACCAGTTATTGGCTTATGACCAAAAGACATTTGATTTGGATGGAGTCTTAGCGGCGAAGTATCGTGATGGCTCCCTGGTCAAGGTCGGTAATAATTTACATACTGAACTGCAAATAGCATACAACCATGCGGTAGCCGACTTCACTGGTAACCAAAAGATTGTCGCCAAGAAACCAACGGTACCAAAGAAGCATTACAATAGCGTGAGTGCGAATGCTTACCAAAATGATAAGCAAGGTGGCACCCAGCACAGTGGTGAAATGGAGATTCGGGTTGACGATCTCACCCATGAACAGGAAAAGCTTAGCTTTTATGTGGTCATGCCAACCAATGCTACTGCTGATTTAGCCAACACAACGGGATTGCCGGATGATGCACAAATCAGGGCACAGCATGTTAATGGTCACGAAGTGATTAAAATCAGTGGGACGTTTACTCGTGACCAGAACGTTTCATTGACGATTCCGCTGAACAACTCGGAATTAATCACTTCCGGTAATCTACGTAGTGAATACCGCGTTTATGTAGTGTTGCCTGACGGCGAAGCAATCTCGAGTAGTAGTAGGTCGACTGGTGACGAACTGGCGTATGTGGAGAATCAGCCGAATACTTATCGACTAATGCAATCTTCATGGCAAATTCTCGCAGCGCTTGGCATTTATCCGACCACCCAGTCACAAGGAAATAAGGACATGGCGCTTACCACCAAGGGATATTCTGAAGATAAGGGCAGTCAAAACATGACGTTTGCCAACGTGGTGGTAAATTCCCAAGATGTGACGTTGACCAACGTCACGATGGTGGCCCATGTTCCAGGGACGGATGACGGCCAGTCGGAATTCAATTTCACTCTAAATCAGCATCAGCCGGCTCAAGTGGTCAACGCGCAAACTGGCCAGCAGATTGCAGGTGCCAAACTGTATTATTCAACTGACAATATCAACCTTGCTACCGCCAAGGATGATCCACAATTACGGACGCATTTTGTGGCGGCAGATCAGGTATCTGACTGGTCCAAGATTAAAACCGTCTTGGCAGAATTACCACAGGTAGCAGCTAATAGCATCTATAGTTTGAACTTAAATGGTGCTGATCATGACTTGGTGGCCGATCTGAATAAAACGGCGTATGCATCTATGACTACCTGGGCTGATAATCTGAAACAGAGTGTGATTACGCCAGCCGGGAAAAATTCAGCTTCCATCACAATTGGTGGACGTTCAAAGGTTAACTTTAAGTTACACTTCAGCGATAATAGCCAGCCGGACATCCAGGTGCCAGCTGCTGCCCACACTTACCAAGACGGTCGTGACACCATGAAACAGACCGACTTTATGGCTGCGACAAAGAACAGTGACTTTGATAATTATGCGACCCAGAAGAAATTTGGAACACCTAAGATTCCGAAAGCAATTATGGATGCGATCCCTGATGGCTATGTTTTAGATGTTGAAGCTGGTCCACGAATTGAAAATAGTCATGCGCAATATCCATATGGGTTACCGAATGGTACGGCCCAGTTTGGCAAAGTGGTCGCTTATGACTTTGATGGCGATACGGTTGTTTACAACTTGGTTAAGAAGGTAACCGTTACGAAAAAGATTACTCTTAAGCGGACGGTCACCTTTATTAATGGTGACACCGGGAAAGAGCTACAGCCAAAAGACCAGGAAACCGTGGATCCAGTGACGGTCACGGTACAATGTAATCCGTTAACGGGTCATGTTGATGTTACCGACTATAGTTCAGAATTTCAAAAGTTAACCCTGAATAAGGTAACAATCCCAGAACAGATTCAGGCTAATAGTTTGCAAAGTATCAATGCCGGGACTGATACGAATCGAGGTGCTGATGGTAAAACGATTCGTACTTTGACACCGATTTATCCTTCCAACTTGGCGGAGATTATCCAAAAATTCAATGCTTTAACTGCCAAGCAAGGAATCCAGATTAATATTAATTATCCATTAGTTTACGATTCGCATGTCAAGGTGGATCAAGGAGCTCAAGTACCTGATAACACGATTAGCCTTGTGCAGAACATTCAAGTGGTGTACGGTGCTCAACATGCCAATCTCGTGTTGGTTGGCTCAGCGCTTGGTCAAAACAACCAGCTGTTAAAGTCGGCGGTTGGAGCCGCGAAAACGCAGATTAACTTTGATCAGGTGACGGATCAAAACTTACAACGGCCAGGCTACACTTACCATGTTTACTATGCTGAGGAATCCATGAGTGACTTAACGGGTTTGTCTCAGGTTAAAGATCCAAATGCGGTGATGCAAAATGTTACAAAAGCCCAGTTAGATCGCGGGGTTCAAAATCAAGCGATTGTTAAATACGATAGTTTACAGGCAGCCTTGCAAGCTAACTCAGAATTCGATCATAATTCAGATGGAACGCAAGCTGATCAATTAGGGATCGCTGGCTATACGCAAAACTTCTTCGTCGTTTATTCACCAATTGAACAGCGTCAACAACATTTCTACATCATTAGTGATAATGATCCTTATGCGAATAACTCGGTAACGGCACCGTTTGCGCTACCTAAGACGACTGCACAAGCCGACCAGTCACAGACTGATTATTTTAAACTGACCGGTAATACGGGCGATGCTACCATGAAACTGAAACATGGCACCGCTAGTGAGACTTATAATGGGTTGGATGTCAACGTTTCTTATCAAACAGGGACTGCTGATACAGATGATCAGGGACAACCAATTCCTCACCACCCAAGCGTTGATCAGTCCAACCCGATGGCGTCGTATCTAAGTGGTTTGAAGGTTTACCAACGGGCCGGCTACTATATTAATCAAGCCACTTATCAAATGACGGATAATCAAGGCCATGTACATACCGTGACCCTGAAAGCTAGATTAACGGCGGCCTACGATCCGCAAAGTGCGGCTGGTTACTACCTTGGTGACGATAAACTATTGCAGATTCTGAACTATCTAGTTAGTGGTGAAAGCAGCAACGGCAACACCTTTAGTTTGGTGGCTGATGGTGCGACTGAGCAAACAAGTCCATACGTGATTTCAGTCGATGGCTTACCAAATGCAAAGGTTGGTGTTGACCCTAATTCAAATCAGTTGTCGATTACCATTCCAGGTGATGAGACTTGGACCTTCGATGATACGCAATTTAGTCAAGGACAAGACCCGCATCCGCAAGTGTTGAAGCTTAGTTATGCAGCTTACCCAATGGCAACTGATAATGCCGTCAAGGTCAAAATTCATTATATGGATGTTGATGGCGTGGAACCAATGCAGGCCACTGATAAAACTGACTTTGAAAATCAGACTGGTGTTCAATTGGCGCCAACGACAAATCGTTATTATGCATATTCGCAAGGAAATGAACTGGAACTTGATAGTAATAGTGAACCGCATACGATTAACATCACGAAAGTGGATCAAAGTTATGACAACACTGCCTATGATGACCAAGTGATTCAAAAGCTGGCTCGTGAGGGATATGTAGTCGTCCAACGGGACCGGCAAACGCGTGGCCCGCAGAAGTTTGATCCATACTCTAGTGATGCTTCTAACCGGTCATATGATGGTAATGATGCCGGGATGGTTTACAATGGTGAGTTATCTGGTGCGGTGCAGAATTACTACGTCTTCTTAAAGAAAGCACATACGATTAATTACCAAGTGAAGTTGGAAGACCAACACGGTAATGTTGAAAAGACGATTACTGAACCGACGCAGCTGGGCATCGGTGGTACCGATGAAGAAGTAGCGTCGACCCTTATGGATCCAAATAATGTGACTAAGCCATTGACGATTCAAGATCGTTACCAAGCAATTATGGATGGATTGCAAAATAAGTATACGGTGGTGCCACATGATTCATCTGCTCAGCAATTGAAGAAGTCAGATACGTTAGCGGGCTTAACCTTTAAGGCTGGTCAACCGCAGTTAGTAACGATTTATGTGACACATAAGCTAGTGCCAACTGAGCGTGAGTACAAGGTTACCCGGACAATTCATTATGAAGGCGCTGGTGATCAGACGCCGAGTGATCAGGTTCAAACTGTGACCTTTAAGCAAACGGGAACTAAGGATTTATCCACTGGGATTACACATTGGAATGCAGTTCCACGGGATCAGCAGTATTCAGCCGTATTGACGCCGAAAGTGGCCGGCTATACTGCAGATCGAGATCAGGTCGATGTGGCAACTGTTAAGTACACGGACGGTGATACTCATGAACTCGTTGTTTATTATCTTGTATCGACGCCTGATCATCATGAGGAAGGTCATCAGCCAACCGATCCAGGACATCAATATCATCCTGAACAATCAGGCCTTGATCAGCCTTCTTCATCCACAGTTCCAGAAAACGGACATGCTGTGCCGACAGCAACTCATCAGGTTCCAATAAAGGAGAATGGGTCGAGGACTTGGGCGGCTAATCAAAAGTCACGCCAATTACCACAAACTGGTAGTCAAACTCGACATGGTTTGATTGCTCTTGGGATGACGAGTCTTCTGACCAGTCTGGGTTTGTTGATTCCAAAGAAACGACGCGAAAATAAATAATCAAATTAAGAAACCCATCTTGACGAACTGCAAGTTCGCCAAGGTGGGTTTTACTGTTGGTAAAATTTTTCAAAATTTATGCTTGCCTTTCTGGTCAGCTACTTATATACTTAATCACATAAGTAACTAACATGGTATTGGAGGAGTTAAACTATGAAATCACGAAGAACCTCGCATCATCAGCGTTTACGCAAATTATTTGCCACGCGGCGACGCCGTTGGGCAATGGGTAGTGGTCTCGTCCTACTAGTAGTTTTACTGGTGGTTGGGATCCAACACTTTCGGGCGCAACGTGAAGCAGCCAAGCCAAAATACACCACGATGAAAGTAACTTCGCAACCGAGTTTTAATCTGACGGGAAAGATTGAACCAGTAAAGACGCAGACGTTAACGATTCCGGATGGGAAGCTCCAGAGTTTGAGTGTCAAAGATGGTGACCATGTCACCCAGGGACAAGCGATCTTGACCATGCATAATGATAACTTGCAAGAAAATGTGAATGAATTACAAAATCAAATGAGTAGTGGCCAGGGAGTCGCTACAGATGGGGAGTCCAATCCACAATCACTTAACCAAGTTACCAAAAAGGTCAACCAGACGGTGACGGCTCCTTACTCTGGCTATGTATCAATAGATCAGTCCAAACAAAATCAGCCGGTGGTAACCCTGTACTCGGATAATCTCCAGTTTACGGGACAAGTTTCTGAATATGACTACAGCAAGTTACACCAGAGCACTAACTTGCGAGTGCAAGCGTTAGCCACCAGGCGGGTGGCCGATACGGAAGTTAGCTATCTGGCGACGATTCCAACAAAAAATTCAGGTAATAATACCCGTTATAAGGTGACGGCCAACGTTAACGCCAATGAATTTATGGCTGGACAGACTGCCAAGGCGAGCGTTAAGCAAGACGGCGTGCTGATTCCTAAACGAGCCGTGCAACACGGTCAAGTATTTGTGGTTGATAGTGATGGCCGGGTCCGTAAGACTAAAGTGAGTGGCCATGCCGTGAATAGTTCTTATGTGATCACCGACGGAGTAGATGCTGGTGAACGGATTGTGATTAATCCTAATCACAAGTTAAAAAATCATGCAAAGGTTGACGAATAATGATTACGTTAAAAAATATCAATAAATATTATGGGCAGGGGGATCAGCAATTTCATGTTCTCCACGATATCAACCTCACCATTGATCAAGGTGAACTGGTGGCGATTGTCGGCGAATCAGGTTCAGGAAAGTCGACCCTAATTAATATTATTGGCTTTCTTGATGATGATTTTGACGGGACTTATTTTTATCAAGGCGAACCCATACATGACTATACGCGACGTCAATTTTCCAGTTTGCGGAATGAAAATGTGGGATTTGTTTTTCAAAATTTTAAACTCCTGCGGGAATCGACAGTGGCGGATAATGTGGCTCTGCCGTTGCTTTACGCTGGAAAACGTCGGCAAGAAATTAGTTCTCGGGTTAGTGAAGTGTTGAAGCAAGTTGGCTTGGCTGGTTACGAAAAGCAGCTACCAAAGAATATGTCTGGTGGACAACAGCAGCGGGTTTCCATTGCTCGCGCGATTGCGACCCATCCCCACTTTCTAATTGCTGATGAGCCGACGGGCGCCTTAGATACGGCAACTAGCCAGGAAATAATGGATTTATTTAAACACTTGAATCGACACGAGAAGACGACGATCATTATGGTGACCCATGATCCCCATGTGGCGGCCCAATGTGATCGGATTATTAAAATCATTGATGGCCGCGTGGTCAGTGATAGCAAGGGTGGTGAATCAGATGCAACTCATTGAACTCCTTAAATCAGCCATCCAATCCTTAAAAAGTAACCGAAAACGGAGTTTCTTGACTATCATCGGGATTATGATTGGGATTGCGGCCGTGATTGCGATCTTGGGGATTGGGGATGGAATTACTCAAACGATGTATGATAAATTTGGCAACAACGCCAAACAGGGGCAACAAACGACCGAGATTGGCTTTAACCCGAATCGGGCGGAATATAATTCTTATGCCTTTACCCAAAATGAAGTTGATGATTTAAAGACACAGTTTAGTGGTGAAATCACGAAGATCCAAATTGAACGGGAAACGGATAATTTATCAACCTCTGCGCAGGTTGGAGATGTGACCAAAAGCACGAGCGTTAGTTTGCTTAAAAAGCCCACGAAACAGGTTCACCTGATTGCTGGTCGCAACTTGACTAAGAATATGTTAACGACCGGACAAACAACGGCCTTAATGAGCAGTAAAGTGGCCAAAAAGCAGTTTGGGACGGCGCAAAATGCCTTGGGAACGACCGTCACGATTAATGATGTCACTTACAAGGTGGTGGGGGTTTATCAGGCGCAAGGCCAATATACTGGTGCTGGGGAACAAAATCCATACGGTGCTGACTTTTTAGTGTCCAACGCCCTGTATTATCATGGTGAAGGTGCCACACAGGGGAACACTTTAAAGCTGACCTTTAATCAAGGCGTCAACGCTAGTCGGATTTCGCGAAAAGTTGCCAAGTATCTGCAAAAGAATGGCCCCGCCCGTAATCAAGGGAGCTATCAATACGTTGATATGGAAAAAGCTCTGAAGCAGTTCTCATCACAAATGAAGATCATTACCACCTTTATTAGCTTGATTGCGGCGATTTCACTCTTTATTGCCGGCATTGGGGTGATGAACATGATGTACATCTCGGTTTCGGAACGAACGCAAGAGATTGGAATTCGGTTGGCAGTTGGGGCAACGCCATTCAATATCATGATGCAATTCCTGGTGGAAGCAGTCATTTTAACACTCACCGGGGGCCTGCTAGGCTTCCTCGGTGGGGCTGGATTAGCCCACCTCTTAGCACCGTTGCTATCGAACGCCATTGGCGGTGCGGGCATTCATATTCATGCCCATGTTTCGCTGCAAGCCTTTGTACTCGCCTTTGGGACTTCCGCTGCGGTCGGGTTAATTTTTGGGATTCTTCCCGCGCGACAAGCGGCGAATAAAAACCTGATTGATATTTTAAGATAAAGCAACCGAGAGTGTGATGTGATTATGACACTCTCGTTTTTTGTTACTTGATAGTTTGTTACAAATTTAAATTAACTATTTCAATGAAATCATTTATAATAAAAACGTTAATAACCTTTGTTTAATAATATTTGGAGGAGTATCAAGAATGGTTTCACGGTCTAATCTGCAAAAGAAAGCAGAGCAGCAGTCAACCCGTCGTCCGCATTATGGTTTACGCAAATTGAGTGTCGGCGTGGCATCTGTTTTACTCGGTACCACTTTATATTTAGGGGGGGTAACTGTTGAGGCACATGCGGCAGTGACGGAAAATGCCTTTGCAGAGTCCGCAAAGCAAAATCAGTCAATCGCTGCTAGTCCACAGCAAGAAAAGGCGAATAAAAACGCCGCAACGACTAATGCTGTGCAGGTAAATACAACACCCCAACAAAGTTTAAACACTACGCAACATCCAGCTAGTGTTTTGCCAGCACGATCGTTGTCAACGATGAAAGCCACTAACCCTGCTGATGACGGCGATAGTCAAATTAGCCGAGTGACCGAAAGCATTACTAATAAATATAATAACAAGACCATTCAAGAGCAGTTTACGATCAATACTCCTAATAATGGCACTTCTCATGATCAATATAAGCAGACGTATTCACCGTTTACTTTTGAAGGCGCTAGCAATACGGTTCACAGTGGTGAACAGGTCATTACAACGTCTGGGACGGCCTTTTTTGGGACGCTAAATGATGAAAATGGTAATGCACTGAAATCGCCGATGTACAATACGGCTTATCTCAATGGGAAAGTTCTGTTTTTAAATAGTAACAACCAAGTGGTATTAGAAACGACTCCGGGGACGCTGACTGATCAACAGATTGCTAAAGTTCTACCACCGGCAGAATTTGCTGAAAAACAAATTCATCAGTACGGGGGCTATGACTCTTATTATTCCATTAATGGTGGGGAAAAGATTAAGGCGAAAGTGGTACCTGCACAAATTCGCCAGTGCTACGAATCTGATATTCAGGTTAATATTACTTACCAGCCAATTAAAAAGCACACGTTGACGGTTAATTTTGTTGACGATGATGAGGGTCAAAAAAAGGTTACAACATACACGACTGATCCAGAATTACCAGGACATTCGTTACCGCTCAGCCTATCTGTTCCCCACAATTATCGGTTGGTAACGGGTCAGCTGCCAAATAATTATACTTTTGTTGATCACGATGAAACGTTAACGATTCACCTGGTTCATCAAACACAGCCCAGCTCACGTTCAACGGGGGTTACGCGGACGATTAGATATCACGGTGCGGGTAGTCAAACACCATCAAATAATGAGCAACGGGTTGATTTTACCCAAACCGGGACCACGGACTTGGTTACTGGGAATACAGTCTGGAATAATGTAGCTAGTCAAACGTACCCTGCATTCACAGTGCCAACCGTGGAAGGCTATCACACTAATTTAACCAATGGAAGTGTGCCAAGTGCCACGGTTAATTTTGGTGATCAGAATAGTACGGTAGATGTTAACTACCTTCCAGATAATCAAACTGGTCACATTATCTACGAGGATCAGGATAACCATAATGCAACGGTTGGCCAGACGCTACTGCAGGGAACCACGGGAAGTGACGTGGTCGTTAACTTGAGAATCCCGACTGGTTACGCAAAAGTACCAGGTCAGAATATTCCAGGAACGGTTCAAGCAACAGCGAGTGGGATACCTGACGTGATTGTTTATGTTCAACACAAGACGACCACGGTTACGCCTGACAATCCAAAGACAACGAAGGATCCATTGCCGGATAATCCGGGTAAGGATTATCCAGATGGGGTGGATCATGATAGTTTGAATCATACGGTTACCCGAACGATCATCGTTCATGATCCACATACTGGAGATCATCAGACGGTCCAAACCGTCAACTTAACGCGGAAGGCCACCGTTGATGAAGTCACAGGTAAGACCACTTATACTGATTGGTCAACGGGGACAATGCCAAAATTTAATACGCCAAGTGTCGCCGGATACACACCAAGTCGGCAAGACGTTGACGCTGAACCGGTCACTGTTGACTACAATGACCCGAAAATGGAGATTTCTTATACCCCGAATCCTCATTCAACGAAGTTGAGCTTCCAAGATGATCAAGGCACTCCGGTAGGTAGTTCAGTCACCGTTAATGGTAAAACTGATGAAACCAAGCATCTTGATACCGATTACCAGATGGAAGTTCCGGATGGCTGGGAGCTTGATCAAGGTCAAACGATTCCAGGAGAAATTGCTTTTGGCCCCGATGGACATGCCGATGTGGTGGTGAAAATTCACCACAAGAAGGTTGATGTAACTTCAGATCAACCAAAGACGACCAATGATCCATTGCCGGATAATCCGGGTAAGAATTATCCAGGTGGAGTTGATCATGATAGTTTGAATCATATGGTTACCCGGACGATCATCGTTCATGATCCACATACTGGAGATCATCAGACGGTTCAAACCATTCATCTAACGCGGACGGCCACCGTTGATGAAGTCACAGGTAAGACCACTTATACTGATTGGTCAACGGGGACAATGCCGAAGTTTACTACGCCAAACGTTGCTGGCTATACGCCAAGTCGGCAAGACGTTGACGCTGAACCGGTCACTGTTGACTACAATGACACGAAAATAGAGATTTCTTATACCCCCAATCCTCATTCAACGAAGTTGAGCTTCCAAGACGACCAGGGTACTCCCGTCGGTAATGCCGTTATCGTCGACGGAAAGACTGATGAAACTAAAAAACGGGGCGCAGATTACCAGATGAAAGTTCCGGATGGTTGGGAGCTGGACCAAGGTCAAGAAGTGCCAGCGGAAATTGCCTTTGGTCCAGATGGTCATGACGATGTGGTAGTGAAAATCCATCACAAGCAAGTTGAAGTAACTCCAGATCAACCAAAGACGACCAATGATCCACTGCCGGATAATCCAGGCAAGAAATATCCAAGTGGTGTTGATCATGATGATTTGAATCAGACGATTACGCGGACGATCATCATTCATGATCCACATACTGGAGATCATCAGACGGTCCAAACCGTCAACTTAACGCGGACGGCAACGGTTGATGAAGTGACTGGTAAAGTCACTTACACGCCTTGGTCAACAGGAACGATGTCGAAAGTGGATGTACCAACGGTTGCTGGCTACACACCAAGTCAAAAACACGTGCCTGCTGTATCAGTTAAGAATGGTGATCACGACAGTGAGGTTGACGTTACTTATGAACCAGATCAACAAACTGGGAAGGTTTCCTATGTGGACGGTCGTGGTCATGAGGTTACAACAACGCCACTGACCGGCAAGACTGATGAAACTGTTCAAATCAAGCCAAAGGTTCCTGCTGGTTGGAAGATGATTCCAGACCAAGAGATCCCAACGGAAGAAACGGTAACGCCAGAAGGGATTCCAACCGTTAAGGTTCTGATTGAACACACTACCACGACGGTGCAACCAACGGATCCTAAGACAAATAATGATCCACTGCCAGATAATCCAGGCAAGAAATATCCAAGTGGTGTTGATCATGATGATCTTAACCGAACCATTACCCGGACGATCAATTTGCACTTGCCAGATGGATCTATCAAGACAATCCATCAGGATGCCCATCTCACGCGGACAGCAACGGTCGATGAAGTAGATGGTCAAGTTGTTTACAGTTCTTGGACGACCGCTGATTGGTCAGAATATCTAGTGCCGACAATTAGTGGCTACACAGCTAGTCAAGCTGTAATATCAGCGATAGCAGTGACTGAGAAGACTGCTCCAGTTACGGTTGATGTCTATTACCACGAACTGCCACAGGCGATGCTTAGTCAAAACGGGACCAGTTCAACCATTACCAAATCCGATCATAGCAACCTTGCTCAAAAAAATGTCGGCGCTCAGCAGGAACAGCAAAAATTACCACAAACTGGTAATCATAATGCCCAGTCAACATTAGGCTTAGGTTTAAGTGCCTTATTAATGATGATTGGTCTACTGGGCGATCAACAACGAAAAAATCACTAAATTTAGTCATAATAAATAGCGCTTCTGCATTCAGAAAACTGAATGAGAAGCGTTATTTTTTAATTAATTAACGTTATCCTATATAAATGTCTTAATAAATGCATATAAATAGTATTATAGCTCAATAATATTGTCTATATATGAACTTATAATACAAAAACGAGCTATACTATTCATTAGTAAATAAAGGGGGATATGTTGAATGGTTGCAAAGAATAATTTGCAGAATCGATTGAAACAAAATGCACGGCGGATTCCGCATTATGGAATCCGTAAGCTCAGTATTGGTGTGGCTTCGGTTCTTTTAGGAACCACCCTATATTGGGGAGCAGCTAATTCTACACCGGTTCATGCCGATGTGACTGCTACGCCCCAACAAGATGAAGTTGATCAAAATGTGCCAGAGAGTGAAGCTAGCCATCGCCAAGCCGTAACACTTTCGACATCGAACACAGCAGTTAAGCACCAAACAGAAGCGAAGGTGCAAAACCTGGCTCAGCAAAATTCGGCAACAAAACCAGCAGCTGATACGGCACCATCAGTTCAGGTGCAAACTAATTCTAAGCAAACGAGCTTAGTTAGTGGGAATCAGCAGTCAGTGACTTTAGATGATGGATCGACGCTAACCATCGACCATAATATTGTTAATTCCAGTAATCCGACAGCTAAGCTAACTTTTAAATCCCATAGTTTTCAAGCTGGTGATACTTATACGATTCGCATTCCGCAATCGTTTTTAAGCAGTGAATCAGACGTTGCCAAATTAGCGCCAGCCTTCGGTACGACAACGGTCACGCTCCAGATTGAAGCGGGGCAGCCGGATGGTTGGTGGATAATCAAAGATAAATTTATTAACTCAGGAACCATTGCTCAGGATATTGTTCTTCGTGATGCACAACCAGTTGATAAATTTTATAAGCAGGAATGGTCGCCGTATGCATTAATCAGTGGGCAGATTTCATTGGCTAAAAATGCTGGTTCAGCAAAGCAACTGACCTTTGCCAGTGAAGAGGATTCGTTGACAAACATTGATGCCAGCTTTCATTTGTATCATGGCGATTTTCAGTATCCGGTTAATAACCATGGCCATTACCAAGGTAAAATTGGGATTTCCTATGGTTCATCAAGAACGGACCAACACTTAAAGTATTTTGACGTTGCTCGTTCTTTCCATGACATTAACGTTCAAATGCCGTTGCCAGAGGAAATGCAATTAAGTTCTTCGCAGGTAACGGTAATTGATGATTATGGCAAAGTATTAGGCACTGCCAAGGCGACTGAAAATAATGGCGTCCTTAATATTAATCAGGTGAAGTTAAATGCGGATCAATTGCCAAGTGAATCGGCCTATTCTACTGATGCGTACGTTTTTAATTTCTTATTTAACTTTACCGTTAATGTTGACGACAGTCGCTTTGCTAATGGTCGAAAGACAGTTACGGTGGGGAATGCGATTGGTCTGCCGACAACGTTAAATATTAAGAGTCAAATTAAAACATTAAATTCCAAAGTTGACGTGAATGGTAGTAACGATGCTAACTTCCAAATGACGGTCGAACAGCCAGATCATAATGAACATGGTGACATAGCTTTGCTTAAAAACAACGCGGTCATCTACCAACATGGGGCTAACTATACCTTTGGCCCTTATCAATTGAACAGTAGTACTACGCAAACGATTAATGGGCAACACTATGAAGGAGCGGATGGTACTCGAGATATTATGGTACCGCTCCAGAACAATTCGAATGACACGATTGCGGATGTGAACGTCCATATTGATTTCCCAGACGGTGTCAACATTTATCGTTTGCAGGTTAATAACGAAGGTAGTTTAGAAGGTGCTGATCGGATTACGGCAGTTTTAACAGATGGCACCCAGGTTGTCCTAACACCGCATGATTGGCAGTCGAAGATGAAAGCTAGCACCATGTTTAACTTATTTAGTGGTTATTCAAATGACATGGGAGTCAAAGGGATTGTGCTTGGTTCAGGTCATGCAGCCTTTAAATCGTTAGATATTCACTATGCCCATGTTTATGGTGGGGCAACATTTGGTTTGCCCGCCAACTTTGGTCAATTCACCTATGCGACTGCGGATAAATATACTAATGGTCAGACAGTTCAGATTGGCGATGAGATGAACCTTATGACGACGGTAACGTCACCGTCGTTCGCTCAGCCACTAGTGGGCGCTTCGACACACTTTCTAGTAATTGCTAAGCAACCAGCTAGCAGCGGGAGTGCTGCACAAATTGTGGTGAGTCAAAATACTAATAACGGGAAAACTCCATCAACAGTTAATGCTGGACAGATTGAGTATTCAATCGATGGATATCAGGAATAATTACAAGCCACAACTGAAAAAGCCGGTTGCTTATCTGGTTTTGCCTGATAATGTGGTTTCAATTAATGGACAACAATTAGGACAAAACATTCAGGTGACGACGGGTGATGGTCATCAGGTAATTAATCCTAAGGCAGTCTCATTACAGGTAATTGATGGTCATCAGGTGATCATGGTGGACTTGTCAAATTACAACAACCTTTATGATGGTTTTGACGTCACGGTCAAGGGATTATCGAATGTTCCGGACTGGCAAACCACCACGAAGCCGGTGGCAATGCTAGTTGCTTCAAAGCAATTTGCTAATAATAATACTCATTTTCTTAAGCAACGAGCAACTGTTGATACCTATCAAGGCACGTTTAAATCTTTGTTCAAGACAATCGCTCAGAATGACCACTTGGCAGCTGCCAATACGCTGATAGATGAAAATGGTCACTGGGATATTGTTGTGGCAAAGGGAGCCACTGTCGGCACCATGACGTCAACCACTGATCAACCGGCGCCAGCGCTGCAAACAAGTCAATCGGATCATACCGGTAACCAGATGAAAGTTTATAATTCGATCATCAATGGTCAAAACATTCCGCTGCCGAATGTAAAGTCAGTAATTGACCTTGATGATGGGCAGACGACTGGTCACTTTGCTTCCATCCTGACCGGACCAGCAACGGTGATTAATATGTCTACCAATCAACCGGCTTCGGGCATTACGATTCGTTATGCCACACAGAATTATGATCTGAAGAATCTAACGGATGCGCAATTAGCCCAATTTAAGACGGCAGATCAAATTACGGATTGGTCCAAGGTTAAAGCCCTTCTAGTAACGGCTGACAATGTTGCCGCCAATACGACCTATCGTACCGTGATGCCAATCCAAGATCGACATATTTATGACGACGTGAATAAAGTTACGCAAGTCACCAGTAATACTTGGAGCACTAATTCTGATGGTTCGATGGGACTAAAGCCCGTTGTTATTAACATGCAAAGTCCGGTGTCCGCAAAGATTAAGATTAATGGTCAGTCAACGATTAAAACGGTCATTCGCTACACTGACGCGCAGGGGACAAGCCACGATGTCGTCTTAACAGATCAGAATCATCAATATCAGGAAGGAAAAGATCAGATGAAACGATCTGACTTCCTCCAATCAGACCATGATTTAACAGAATTGGACCGCTCTCAATTGCCAGCACATTTAGTTATTGACTACGCTCATCCCACGATTGAAAATTCACATGAAAGCTATTTAAACGATTACGCTAACGGCACGGCGGCCTTTGGACAGACAGCCAAGTATGACTTCGATCAGGATGCAGTAGTCTTTAAAGCGGTGATTGGGACACCGATTACGGCTAAACATACCGTTAAAGAAACCATTCACTATGTTTACGCGGATGGCAGCAAGGCCCATGATGATACGGAATCCAGCCATGATTTCACTGGCACTGGGTACAAAGATCCACAAACTGGCCGCATTGTTTGGAATGGGTCGGCAGACAGTTATGAATTTCCAGCCGTTACGGTTCCAGATAAAGCTGGCTATACATTCAAAGTATCGCCAACGGCCAACTACGATGCCGCTAATTCACAAATAAAGTCCATTACGGTCAATAATGCATCATCAGATGTTGAATATACCGTTACCTACACCCCAATTAAGCAGACCATTGATTATCAAATTGTTGATGATAATAACTCGGGGAATATACTGAAGTCCGCTAACTTAGCTAGTGGTAACTCTGCTAGTGACGTTCCAGCCAGTGCCAAGACTGATTTGCAACAGGTTGTGAATGGTTATCTTGGTCAAGGTTATGTCTTAAAGGACAGTTACCTAGTGCCAACGAAGTTTGATACTGATGATCAAGATAACCAGACGGTAACGGTTCATCTGTTACATGGGACAACGGTATCGAGTGAACCCAAGACGGTGACGCGGACGATTGCTTACTATGACCAGACGACGGGTGCAAAGTTGCCGGACACGCTAGTTAAGCATGATCCACAAACGGTTTCCTTTACTCGAACAGCAGTTACGGATACCGTAACACATCAGCTGATTGGTTATAATACTTCTGGTGACTACACCGAATATCAGGGTGCTAATGGTCAGCAGGTGAAAGTTTACAAGGTTGACCAGACTAATGGTGATCAAGCTTGGCAAGCAAGCGATCCAGACTGGGCCTCAGTCACTAATCCTGATTTACGCAGTCATGGCTATGAACCAGCCACGGATGAATCAGGAACCGCAATGCCAACGATTGCCAGGATCACGGTGGGAGCAAATGACGATGATCAAACCGTCAAGGTTTACTATGCTGAACACGTGGTTCCGGTTAACGCCACCACGAAGGTCACGGCGGACCAGCCAGTAGGCAAAGACGGCCCTTATCAGTGGCCAGCCAAGACCAATTTTGATGCCAGGGATTACCAGTCACAATCGACACGGCAGATTTCCTACCAGTATAGTAATGGCGGGCAAGCATCCAACCCGGTTACCGAAACGGTGACCTTTAATCGGACCGGGAAGCTGAACCTGGTTACCGGTGCAGTAGTACCGAATAACGATTGGATGGCAACTTCGTCAACTATTAATCAAAGTGGTCGGACAACGAGTGGACAGGATGTTCATAAATATGAAGTCGTGGCTTCACCAGAGATTCATGGTTATACTGCAGATCAATTGAGTGTCCCAGCAGTTAAGGCTCAACAGGGCCAAAATGCTAAAGATGTTGTGGTGACTTACAAAGCCGATCCGCAAAAACTGACCTACACCATTAAGGATGAAACGACTGGGACGACACTCAAAGATAAAGCAGCATTAGAAAATGGTGTATCAGATCAGACTATCAGTAGTGATACTCAGCGGACTTATCAAACCATCGTTAAGCAATATCAAGATCAAGGCTATGTCGTGGTTGCCGACAAATTACCTGCTAAATACGATCATGATGATCAAACCGACCAAAATGTGTTCTTACACTTGTATCACAAAGTTCAAAGGGTCACGGGAACAGATCAGAAGTTGCCTGACAAGAGTAAGTTAAGTTTGAGCGACTTGAAGAAGACAGCTACTTTAGAGGTTAACTACGTTAATAACGACGGTAGTATCTTTACTGGTCATGTTCCAACTAACGCTCGTCAACAAGTCACCTTAATTGGAACAGCCTACATTGATTTAGTCACTGGTAAGCTGACCAATGCGCCAGTGAAGGACCAGCAAGGAAACGAAATCGTGGATTCTGCCAACCATGACACCCCAACCATTAACTGGCAATCAGCAACCACCCAGGCGGTTCCATCACCAGCGGAGACGGGTTATCACACGACTACTCCACAGCTGGCTCCATTGACGATTACAGTTGATAACGACGCTAATCAAGACCAAGGCTTAACGGACGGCGCCACCGTAACGCTGACCAAGGGAACGACTACGGCCAAGATTACCCGGGCGATTAAATATGCGAAGGACCCAACCGTCGAGGTTAAATACGTGGATCAAGATAATGATGGTGCAGAGATTCCCGGCACTGGTTCAAAGGTCTTAACGGGAACCGCTGGTCAAACAGTTGATTACAAGACTGCTTCTACTCTGAATAGTTTGAAACAACAAGGTTATGTCCTGGTCGATAACGGTAACGGCTTTGACCCAACGGGTGAGGCGCCAAAATATGGTGACGATGATAAGCCAACCGTTACCTATACGGTTACCTTGAAGCACGCCACGATTATGGTTCAACCAAACAAGCCAAAGACGCCAAAAGATACCTTACCGGATCACCCTGGTCAGAAATACCCAAAGGGCGTTGATCATGATGACTTAAACAAATCGGTTACTCGCTGGATTAGTTTGCACCGACCGAACGGGATTACTGATAATACGACCCAGACGGTGCACTTTACACGGACAGCAATAGTTGATGAAGTTACTGGTCATGTCGATCACGGAGAGTGGACGATTAAGAAAGGGACGACTGATAAGTGGGCGG
The DNA here is from genome assembly GCF_934202705.1 of uncultured Limosilactobacillus sp. GTDB lineage: Bacteria > Bacillota > Bacilli > Lactobacillales > Lactobacillaceae > Limosilactobacillus. The sequence continues at coordinate 129,515 of NZ_CAKPYE010000003.1, read as the reverse complement.
CATATCAAACACCCTCACTCAGTGGGTACACACCAACGGTCACGCATCTTTCAATGGTACCGGTTAACTACAAGATGAATAATCAAACTGTGGACATTAGTTACACGCCTCATCAGCAGACGATTGACTACCGGATTATTGACGATAATACGCGGACAATGATCAGTGGTAACCAGCCAGTTCATTTAGTCAAAGGATTGTCTGATCATGGGGTGCCAACTGAAGCTCACCAAAAGCTTGACCAAATCATTCGTGATTGTCAGAAGCATGGATATGTACTGGTCAGTGGCAACCAGGTACCGAACCAGTTTGATCATGACGATGATGATAACCAATTAATCACTGTTCATGTTAAGCATGCCAAGATCGTGGTAACACCAGATCAAACGAAGACGACACAAGATCCGCTGCCGGATAATCCAGGTAAGAAGTACCCAACTGGCGTTGATCATGATAATCTGAATCAAACCATTACCCGAACGATCAACTTGCACTTGCCAGATGGATCTATCAAGACAATCCACCAGGACGCTCATCTGACGCGGACGGCAACGGTCGATGAGGTCACTGGACAAGTAGTTTATGGACCGTGGACAACGACTAATTGGCCAGTTTATGATGTGCCAACGATCAGTGGCTATACGCCGAGTCAGTCATTCATTCGGACGGCAACAGTAACGCAAACGACCACTTCAACTACGGTGGACGTTTACTACTCTGCTATACCACAACCAAAGAATGGTCAACTAAGCGGGCAGCACTCAGGCGTGGTTAATAATGATCGCGGTGCCCATCGTCAAAACACGGCTAGTTCACAATCACAACGGCTGCCACAAACTGGTAATCAAGCTGCTCAAGCGACAGTCGGCATTGGGCTGAGCGCATTATTGAGTATGGTTGGGTTGTTATCGGTCGGACGCCGTAAGAAAAATCATTAATTAATAATTATTGAGTCAAAAAAGCTCGGGAAACCAATTTGGTTTTCCGAGCTTTTTCTACTGTGCTGATGGCTTAATCGTCTTGTTCGTTGCTGATCACTTTTTGGTTATCAGCATTAATTTTGACATCGTGTTGTTGATGACCGTGGCTAACTTCAATTTCCCAAACCGGGGTGCCATTTTCATAACTTAAATCCCAACTAGTTGCTTTACCCGACTTAGCTGCCTTTTCGGCTATTTTGGTGGCCTGTTTACGAGTGATTAACTTACTGAGGTCCAAGGCCGTATCTTGATCATCGTCATCCAGTTGTTCAGAATGCTTGTTAATGATCTTGCCACTCTTGGCATTAATCGTTAAGTCATGTTCTTGCTGGTCATCACGACCGGAAATTTCATAACGGTAGCCGCCCATTTTTTTCTCCAATTGGACTTCAACCACTTTACTGTTTTTGAATGTCTTTTGAAATTTCTTGACGGCAGTTTTTTCGGAAATTTGGATGGCACTAGTGCTGGCAGAAACGGATGGAGTTGCAGCGATAGCAACCCCGCCTAAAGCACTCGTCGTCAATACTGTGATTGCCAATCCATTGATGAGCTGCTTTTTTAAGCTTGATGTTTTCATTGTTAACCTCCTATGGATGCAGTTAATTAAGCTTCATGGTTAATTATACCGAAAAAGGGTGAAAGAATTGTGAATTCAGTGCAATTAAATAATATTTTCTAGTGATTAATTGGTTGATAAAACACTTATCTTTTGATCAGAAAAAGGTCCTACCAAAAGTGAATGATACGTTATCAACGGACCAATGATTTTGTCAAAAATTAAAAACATATAATTTGAATTTAATATGATTAAAAAATCATTTAAAACTGTTGGGGGGTAGAATCCGTTGATTTAATAGCGTTTTAAAAATATTTAGTAAAATAAATAACCATTTATAGAAAAAGTGTTTATAATACTAGCAACTGAAGTAATGGAGGTTACGACTATGTTATCAAGTAATAATCATCAAGAGTTATTTCGGAAGCAAGAGCCAAAACGACAACGGTTTACGATTAAAAAGTTAACCGTCGGGGTTGCTTCCGTTTTGATTGGTTTTACATTTATGGGATTAAATGCTGCTGCTAAGGCGGATACGCAAGTTCCAGCTGCAACATCTGAAACGACCACCACGGCAACCAGCGATGATCAAGCAGCTTCAACATCGAAGAAAAATGAAGCAACAACGACATTGCCAAAGAACGATGCAACGAATGCTTCAACAAATCAAGCAGCAACGCTGAAAGATGAAAAGGCAGCCAATCCATCTGCTAATGCGACAACTCATTCAGCTAACGCGAATGCTAGTGAAGCCACACCGGTAGCTGATTCTACTGGTCAAACTGCAACTGCTAGTGATGCACAAGGCTTGATTAACGGCTTAAATGATGCCAACGTTGGTACAATTAATATCAACAGTGACATTAATCTTGGAACTGAGAATTGGTGGACAATTGATCACCAAAATGCTGCGCGTCATGTTGTGATCAACGGGAACGGTCATACCATTGACTTTGGTAAGTCATATCTCTATCTCAAAGATGCAACTCAAAGTTCAGATGACGCTAAGTGGAATCTTGAATTTAAGAATATGACAATTCGCAGTGTAGGTGATGGTACCCACAGCAAACAAGGAATTGTATATACAGAAGATCTTAGTCGGAAGCATGCAGCAGAAGATACGGTAACCTTTAACGGAGTTACTACAACCAATGACACTCAAGTTATCTTATGGAATGAACATACAACAAATGTTGTCTTAAAGGGTAACAACACTCTTAATAGTACGATTAACGCTAATAACAAGTCAGCGATTTTTGCGAACCGGGTTGACGTTATCGATGGAACAACGACGACTAATGTTAAATTTAATAACCCTAATAATGGTGGTACGCAACATGCGGCATTTGCTATTAATATTACTCCTGAGTATGCCGGTAATTTTACCATCAGCAATGGGGCTACATTGAATATCAATGGTTCCGACAGCGTAATGGGAATTCGTTTCCTGAATTGGGCAAAGACTGCCAATATTGATGATGCTAAAACCAGTGTTGTTCATGTTAATGGTAATTTGAACATGAACATGGGTAAAGGCGCTTCAACCGCTATTCTGGCATCATATGTCGATGTTACGTCGACTGGTGTAATTAATATCAATACTAAGCAAGACTGTACTGACGGTGGTGCTGGCGACTTAGTAATTAGTCAAGCTGGGACTCACTTTGGTGTCATTGCGGGTGGTATTGAAGCAAGTGATAACTATGCGGGAATTCGTGACGCTGGAACAATTAAAATTTCCCGTGAAGGTGTCGCCCAATCCAATCAACCATTAATTTCATATGGTGATGCGACATTATCATCAGGAAAAACCTTTACGATTGATGTTAAAGATGGGGCTATCTTGAACTTGTCAGATTCAGCACAAAACACAGGTGCATTAGTTGATAGTGCTAATCATAGATCTAAAGTTGGCTTAATCACGATGTGGGGAACCAGCGGTACGAACGTTATCAACATTGATAATCCAAAGTATGTCAACTTACAACGGACTGGTGCGCAAAGTGGGAACCTCTTGCGTCTTGAAGGTAGTTCTAATGATGTTTGGATTAATCATAATAAAAACAATGCCGTGACCCCAGTTGAACAATGGCTCCAAGGGAATACCACGACAACACCAAATTATGTTTGGTATCTAGAATCTGAACATAACCAGAACCCATGGGGTGACAAGGCTAACCAATTTATCGCTCAAGGGCAGCATGCTCATGGTGGCAGCTTGCCTGATGGCGTCGACCAATTCTACAACTCGAATGGTCAAGTTGCGATGGCTGCTAACCAAGCCGGTGACGGAACTGCTAAGTTTGATAATGGTAACTTTGCTTCAAATGCCGGCGAAGGGGTTTCATATCAAACGCCATACCTTAACCAGTTCTTAAATAACTTTAGTTGGTGGAAGCCACAACGACTTGCCATGGGAACTGAGTTAAATAGTGATGGTCAAATTAAAGATGATCAAAAGTATCAGCCAGAAGTTCAAACCATTAATGCTACGACTGATCAGACACTGAATGATTTGCAGCCTATTAATGGGATTAAAGACCTGATTGGCCCGGATGGCAAGATTAATAAGTCTGACGACCAGTTTAATCAATTGGTCAACAAAGTTGAATGATTGAAGAGTACTGACCAAACGGAATGGAATACGACCATGGTTAAACCTGACGGTACTGCTCAAGAATTTCCAACTAACCCAATCGGTAAGCTGACGACTGGCGATACTTCAGCATGGGCAAAGGTAACCTATCAAGATGGGTCGGTTGACTTTGTTAAGATTCCACTGAAGGTTACTGAACAAACTGCAACTGATGCTGATCAAAACACACCTAATGGTCAAGACATTAACGCTACACAAAATGAAGACTTAACCAACAAGGCTGGGGAGGCAATCAGCAACAAGGATGCTTTACCAGCAGGGACGAAGTATACCTGGGTTAACACGCCAGATACGTCCAAAGTTGGTGTGGTTCCAGCAATCGTGAAGGTCACTTACCCAGATAACTCAGTTGATTTGGTACCAGTAAATGTGATTGTTGGTGACACTTCAAAGCCAGCTGATAAGAATGATACTGATGCCGACAAGAATGATCCAAGTGGAAAAGCTATTGATACGACCGTTGGGCAAACCCCAGATCCTAGTCAAGGGGTAGAATGGCCAAGTGGACAACCAACTGGTGGCACGCCAACTTATACTTGGTCACAAACGCCAGATGTCTCCACGGTTGGTAACCATCCAGGAGTTGTGAAGGTTACTTACCCAGACGGCTCAGTAGATTATGTACCAACCGTCGTCAATGTTACTGATCCAAGCCATCAAGGGACTGATGACGCAAGCAAGAATAATCCGATCAATGGTTCTGCGACTGCGGTGCTTGGTAACTTACCAAACATTAATGATGTCAACATTAACTGGGGTAAGACTGCTGATGGTCAACCAGCAACTAAACCTGAGGGGACTACGGTAACTTGGACGGCTCAAACACCGAACGTGAACAAGCCGGGTGAATCAACCGGTTTAGCACTTGTTAAGTATGCGGACGGTTCAGAAGACTATGTTCCAGTAAACGTCAAGGTTACTTATACTAAACCAGAGACAACTGGAGTTACAACAACGCTTAATGACACTCCAGATGCAACTAAAGGCATCACTAACTTGGATAAGGATAGCAAGGGTGCCGGAATTCCATCAGGTGCTGAGTGGGCTGATCCAGATAAGATCAGTCATGATATTACAAACGTCACGACTACTCCAATTGACGAAACGGTAACTGTTCAATATAAGAATGCTGACGGTAAGGTTATTTACAGTGAAAACGTTACAGTTCCTTTGACGGTTACGACACAGCATACAGATACTCGGACAGATGCCGAGAAGTATGAACCAAGCTATAAGCCATTAACCGTTGCTCAAGGTACGGCTGCCACTGATGAAGTTCAATATGCTAAGGATGGCAATGTGAACGAAAGTCAACCATCTGGTGAAACGTATGCGTTCAAAGATGGTTATACTGCGCCAGCTGGGGTTACGATTGATTCTCATACTGGGACCATTAGTTTCAACGATAAAGTAGCTGCTGGTCATTACTTAATTCCAGTTAAGGTTACCTATGCCGACCATACTACTGATAATGTCAATGCTTCAGTAGCAATTACTGGAGTTGATCACGGCGATCATCAAACGATTATTTATGGTCAAAACACTACGACCTCATACACGATTGCGGAATACACTGCCCACAAGACCACTGATGGTAGTGAAACTGTGACAGCCCCTGCGGTTGAAGAAATTACCTTTAAGAATCAGGATGCTAACTGGAACACAATTAGTTCTGTGACCTACAAGTTAAATGCCGCGGGCACCGAATACGTTGCCCAAGGTGCCATTGTTGATGGCAGTGGACACCCAATTCAATTAATGAATGGTCAAAATGCGGTTCAATCCTTCTCTGCTAGTGATGTTAAGACTAACTGGAAGGATGGTTTCACACCAATTACTAACACTACCAACTTTAGTCAAACTGGTACTGGGACTTCTACAGCCCAAGCTCAATATGGTGATCCAAATAGTGAACAACGGACCGGTGAAGGCGAGAACTTACCTGGTAACTCGAAGACGCGGGTAACAATTGCGCTTTCTGGACAAGCTGCTGACTTGTTAGCAAATCCAAGTTGGAGCAATGCCTTTGGTAATATTTACGGAGCTACGACTGGTAATACGGAAACCTTTAAGCAAGGACAAGACATCAGTGGCTTATCACAGGATGAATTCCGGAAGTTAATTAATGTCACTGACCTTGGTCAAGCTGGCTGGAATGGTCAAAACATTAATCCAAATGCACCAAAAGTTTTGGCTTACGTTGAAGGTACTGATCATTCACGTCAATTTGCCATGACTTGGGCACCAAACGGTATGCCATCAACGGCAACTGTTAAGAATGGTGTCACTGGGACGGTGCGGATCAGTTTCAATGATGGGACGTACCTGGATGTTCCAGCTACCATCAACGTGGTTGCAAATCCAAATACTGACAAGCCTGACGATCAAAAGACGAGCTTCAACCAGAAGATTTCTTACCGATACGAGGGTCAAGAAGTGGCCAGCTTTACGATTAATGATATTGCTAAGGGTTCTAGCTTAAGTGCGGATCAATTGAAGAATGCAATTGATGATAATGTTCCAGCTAACTACAGTATTGATGATCACTATACTTACCCAGTTGCCGAAAACAACATTACTGCACAACCGGCGGAACTTATCGTGCCATTGAAGCAAAGCAAGCAGCAACATGATGATTCCAACTATGATGCAACAGTCAAGGTTCAGTATGTTGACGATACCAACCCGAGTGCACCAACGCCATTGAAGACGAAGGATGGCAAAGATGAATTAACCTTTGAATTCAACAAGAAGCAAGGGCTTAAGGCTGACATCTTGAAGACCAATATTGATAGCAACATTCCAGCTGGTTGGAAGATTGCACCAGGATTTGTTTACCCAGGCGACCAAACCGACGATAATACGATTACTGTTAAGTTAGTTAAGAATACGGTTACCCCAGGTCAACCAGGTGTAACGCCAGATAATCCTAACTACAAAGACTTGTTTACGACCTCAACGCGGACGATCAATGTTTACAAGACTGATAACTCAGCGATTGATCACACTGAAGAGCAAAAGATCACCTTTGGTCGGACGGGTGTGCTGGATCAATACACTGGCAAGATCATTGCAGATTCAGAAGGCGATTGGTACGTTTACAACACCACAACTAATAAGTTGACAAAGGACAAGACTGGAACTTGGGCAGCATACACTAGCATTGCTGATGCCCCAGAAGGTTATGAATACTTGATTGATGGGACGAAGACGACCGATAAGAAAGTTGTAGCGGTCAACGATGTTCAGCCAAATACTAACAAGACTGTCGATGTTAAGTATGTGGCTAAGGACTCTACTCCAGTGAAATACGATCCAAATGACAAGAACATGAACAAGGATGTTACGCGGACGATCACGATTTACAAGACGGATGGTACCACTGAAACTAAGACGCAAACTGTTCACTTTGTTCGTGGCGGTGAAGGTCAAAATGCCGGAACCAAAGATCAGGATGGACACATCACTTGGACACCATGGACTGTTGCCACTAAGCATGATAATACTTGGCAGTCAACTGGTGCCTCAACAGGAACCTGGGCTGAATATCCAGTTGATCAAGTCGATGGTTACAAGTCAACGGTTGATGGTCATGAGGCAACGCAAGTTAACCAACAGCCTGTAACGGCTGACACGGCAAATGCTAATGTTGTGGTTGCCTACACGAAGACGACGGATCCAACGAATCCATCCATCAACCCGAACAAGCCTGGTGACAAGTACAAGGGGATGTTTGCTCACCCAACGCGGACCATTAACGTTAAGAACCCATTAACTGGTGAAACTAATACAACCACGCAAACGGTATGGTTCGGTCGGACGATGACGACTTCAACTGATCCAAACGTTGCCCCAACTTATGGCGAGTGGCAATTAGGTAAGGTTGAAAATGGTAAGTTTGTTGCCACACCAGACGGTACTGCTAAGTGGGACGCATTTAATGCGCCAACCTTTGCCGGCTATACGCCATCACAAGCTAAGGTTGCTGCAGAAAATGTAACTGCTGAAACTGCAGATGCTCAGGTAACGATCACTTACACGAAGGATAATGGCGGCCAACCAAACCATCCAGGTGGTGGTGATCAACCAACTAAGCCAACCAACCCAGATCACGGCAACGGCAGTGGCAATGGTAATGGTCAAGGCAATAATGGCTTAAATGACCACGGAAATGTTCAACAAAGCACTTCCAATGGTAACCATAGTAAGACCACTTTGCCACAAACTGGTAATCAGAGTAATGCAGCCGCAATTGCTGGATTAGGATTAGCTGGTTTCACGGCATTGTTAGGACTTGCTGGTAAAAAGCGTGACCATGACTAAAAAATAAGATTATTATTTGATAACCTCACTGAAGAGATTAGCGATTTGACAAAAAACGCTAATCTCTTTTTTTATCCGCCCGAAGCGAGTTATCCTCCCTTCAATCATCGAAACTAAAAAAGCGATATAATTAAGTTGATAAATCAAAGCAAATCGAGGCATTCATTATGAAACAAACAACAAATCAGCATGGTTCCATTGGCGTCGTGGGGGCGACCGCCATTGGGGTTGGTGGAATGATGGGAGCCGGCTTATATACGTTACTCGGTTTAGCAACGAAGTCCGCTGGCGCTTATTTGCCACTATCATTTTTAATTGGCGGGCTAGTAGCGGCCTTCTCAGTTTATTCCTACTCCAAATTAGGGATGAAGTATCCAGATCGGGGTGGGGCTGCCCAATTCCTTGTCAAAGGTTTTGGCGATGGTTTATTGGCTGGTGGCTTGAATGTATTCCAGTACTTAGGCTGGATTATCGCAATGGCCCTGTATGCGACTGGGTTCGCTGAATATGCTTGTCAACTTTTGGGGAAAGATAGCTCTGGTTGGCTGGGAAAAGGCATTAGTATTGTGATTGTGCTACTAGTGGTCTTTGTGAATATCTTAGGTTCCAAACAGGTGGCTCGCGCCCAAACAGCGATTATTGGTTTTGAATTAATCATATTAATTGGCTTTATTATTATTGGGTTTATGCAGGCTCATCTGCCAACAGTGGCAGTAATTCATAGCGGTGATGGCCCACTGGGCGTTTTATCTGCGGCTGGACTGTTATATGTTACTTACGAAGGTTTTGGCGTAGTGACGAATACGGCTGGTAACATGAAAAATCCGCGCAAACAATTACCGCTTGCATTATTCATTTCTTTAGGGATTGTAATGTTTATTTATATCATCGCTAGTTTAGTCGTCTTGACCACCTTGGGAATTCACGGGGCAGTGGCTAATCAAGGACACGTCTTAGCCACCACCGGCAAGGTTGTCTTTGGTAAGGTCGGAATGGTTTTAATTAGTGTAGCTGCTTTGGTGGCTACTGCTTCGGCCGTCAATTCGACGATGTTCGGCGATGAAAACTTAGCAATTCGAATTGCTAAAATTGATGAAATTCCACCAAAGTTTGGTGCGATGACTTGCATTGGCGGCACGTGGGGGCTCTTCTTTACCTCATTTTTGGTATGCATTTTTATCGTGATTTTTCCGCTAGCTTCAGTTGGTCAAATGGCCAGTTTAGCCTTCTTGCTGGTTTATGCGATGGTGAACGCCGGCCACCTGCGGTTGGCAAAACAAACGGGTGCTAAACGCTGGGTCTTAGTTGGCGCAATTGTGCTCAATTTTGCTTTGTTTATTTTGTTATTTGCCCAAACCATTATGAACGGTGAACTTTTAACGTGGTTATCCGTTATTTTCCTGCTGGTGATTAGTTTCGTGGTCGAGGGTGTTTGGCGCCACCATAACCACCAAAATATGCACTGGCTAGTCCAAACTTCCCATACAAAATAGGAGGTGGCTGAATGACCAGACTGCTCAAGCGAATGGTTGATTCAATCAATCGGTTGCTGATTCGGTATTTGATTAAGGTTCCGCAAATCGCACAGTCCTATCAACAACTCATGACTGATGGATGGGGCCCCATTGCAGGAACAGTTTTCTTATGGCAAGTGATGCATGGTCAAAATAGTCAACAATTGCTGAAGAAATTAAGACAAGTTGGGTCGCCAACCTACGTTCGCTTTTTACAAAAATCGCATTTGTCAGCCCATGCACAATTAGCGTTGATGTTAAACCAGCATTTACAGACCACGATTGATGCAGATCGCTTTCTACAGATCACGGGGACACGGTACCGACTAGTGAATCAGCTCGCGCCGCACAGCTGCTTTTTCCCTTATTTACGAGAGTTAGTGGTGCGGGCTTATCCAACTCAGCAAGGGCTCAAAACCGATGAGTTAGGGACTAAAGTGCATTTGTTCCGCAGCTATTTAGATCGGCTGGTGATCCAGTATCTACGCCACTATCAATCAGCGACGGGCATATATACACAGAACGATTATGAGCAACTTTTACTTTATTGTCACGATCATCATTTGGCACTTGATTATCAAACCGGAGCGAATTATCACAACCGGTTTCATGATCACTTTACTTATCCGCGGAACATGAAGGTTCAGTTGATGAAGAACTCCACAGCCCGTCGTTATAATGACGCCCGCATGGTGGAGTTGGTAGTGAACATTGAAACGGGACAATTTGTTTCTGAATGGAATGTTTATCGAGCAACAGCAGATGGTCAAATTGACGCCAAGCCAACACATTATTCACTGACGGAATTACGGGCAGTAGCGGATACAGAATCATTTAATTATGGAATCCCGTATGGTACTTACCATGTACCAGCACGTTATCGAAGCACTCACCAGCGGTTGGATGTTCAGCAACCGTTCAATAGTGCGATTCGTCAGCAGGCTAAGCAATATTGGCAGTTCCCACAAGATTATCAGCGTGGTGGCAGTTATGCAGACATTGTTAAGGATGGTGGTCAGTGGGATGTACAAGCTTGGCAGCTCATTCCTGTAGATCAACGTGCGGTTATTTATCAGCACTTTGTGCGTGATTTGCAAACGTACAAGTTAACTAACTATGGAATTAAACACTATTTAGAACGGAAAACGGCGTTCCCCAATCATCATTCACAATGACTGGCGAACGCCGCTAGTTTAATTTTCTTTCTCAAGATCACTTTGCTTAATAAAGACGCCATCAGGAGTGGTCTTGCCAGTCCGCTGGGCGATGGTTTGATAAGCTTCAGTTAACGCTGCTTGGTGGTCGACACCAACTAATTTACAAAAAATTAAGAGGGCAATTTGCAAGTCGCCAATACTGTCAACGAGTTGAGCATGATTTTGCTTATTGTAAGCTGCCGAAAGCTCACCGACTTCCTCGGCAATTTTCATGAATTCAACCCGAGGGTCCGCTTGATCGATTTTGCGCTCATGGGCCCATTGGTAAATTTTTGAAATTAATGCTTCGTAATCCATGGTGGTCACCTCAATTTTTGATTCGTTAAATTGATTTTATCACTAATTAGGATTGAAATTACGAAGAGTAATTTTAGTATTGATCGTCAAGTTAATTAAATTTCAAACAGGCATCAGCTAGTCCGCTTTCTGATAAGCAACTAGCTGATGCCTGTTGATTTGTGACAACGTTACATTGTTATACGGTTAGGCATTAATCTAAAACTGTGGCCTTTTCTTCTGCTTGATGATGGTTAGTAACGGGTTGCTTGCCTGGGGCCCATTTTAAGCCGAGCCCAGTGAAACCACTTAAAATGGAGAACACTGGAGAAAGTAAACTAAAGAGGGTAAATGGCAGGAAGTGTAAAACCGGAACCCCTAAGGTCGAAGCAACGAACGAACCGGCGACACCCCATGGAATCAAGTAATTAATCACGCTCCCACCGTCTTCAAGAACCCGACTAAGGGCGAGCGGGGATAAGCCAATCTGTTTGAAAGCCCTGCGGAAGGCATTTCCAGGCAGGATGACTGAGAGGTATTGTTCACCAACAAAGAGGTTGACGCCAATGCCGGCAAAGATGGTGGTGGTGACCAGGCGACCAGGCTTTTTAAGCCGTTCAATCAATGGCTTCATTGCACTTTCGATAATCCCTTCATGCATTAAAATTCCCCCAAGAGCTAATGTCATGACGATCAGAGAAACGGTGCCCATCATACTAGCAATACCGCCCCGACTTAACAGTGCATCAACAGCCTTATTCCCTGTTTTAGCAACAAAACCGGATTCAATTAGGGTGGCTAGTTTACTAATGGCAAAGTGCGGCGTTTCAATAAAAATCATCACAATGGAAACAAAGATGTTTAAGAATAAGGTCGGAATGGCTGGGACTTTTCGCCAAGCGCAGACGAACATCAAAATGATTGGTAAGGCTGCCCACCATGACACGCTAAAGTTTGCGGTCAGAATGGATGAGGTTTTTGCAATGGTGGCCATGGAAGTGCCCTTATTCGTTAGTCCTAAGATGGTAAAGACAACGAGAGAAACAACGAAGGCTGGGATCGTCGTCCACATCATATTTTGAATATGGGCGAACAGGTCAGAACCGGCAACCGCGGATGCAAGATTAGTAGAGTCGGAAAGTGGTGACATTTTATCACCGAAGACGGCGCCAGAAATGATGGCTCCAGCCGTTAGGGCTGGATTAATGCCCAAGGTAGCGCCCATCCCAAACAATGCTAGACCAACGGTTGAGACAGTAGTAAAGCCACTCCCGATGGCGAGCCCAACTAAGGAACAGACAATGAAGACTGATGGGACGAAGAATTTAGCACTGATTAAATGGAAACCAAGGACCATCAATGAAGGAATAATCCCGGCTTGAATCCAAACGGCAATCAGACTCCCGATGAGTAAGAAAATAAAAATCGGGACAATGGCGGTTGAAATTCCCTCGGTAATGCCATCAGTAATTTCTTTCCAGGAAGTTTTCCGGAAGGACAGCCAAGCTAATAGTAAGCCGATGACGGTGAGGACGGGAACTTGTGGCGAAAGGCCGAACCCGATCACGCCGCTTCCTAAAATGACTAACATCACAATTAAAATAATGATTGATTCTTGAAAGTTGATTTTTTTCATAATAAGCACCTCATTCGTGAAATAGATTATTAAAGATTATTAGAAAGAGAATGAGTGCTGACTATATCGATGTTGTTTCATAATTAAACCCTCCAAATAAAAAACGTCCCGATTGAGTACAATGACTCAACCAGGACGTTTGACCGCGGTACCACCTAGCTAGAAAGTGCGCAATAACTTTCCACCTTGTATTGGTTGCTAACGGTACCAATGAATCCGTACAAGCGGTAATTCGATTACCTACCCTGCCTGGTTTGCAGCAACCACCAGTTTTCTGAACATTGAGGTAGGTAATCTACTAATTTGGTTACTTGTATTTTTTGATTGTTGTAAATATATCACTGCAAATTATAAAACGCAAGTAAATTATTAAAAATTCTCATTCAATTTTAATGAAACTCCATTACTTTTCAAAGCCAATCATTAAACCACCATTTTCGGCGTAGTAAGAACAAAGCGCCCCGCATGCGGAAACGTTAATGATGGCACCGGGAAAGACTTGAGCAATTGTGGAAGCGAGCTGATCAGCTTGCGGGCGGCAATTGACGTGGTCAATGAACACGCGCCCCCCAACATACCCTTGTTTTTCCATAACTTGCGCTAGCTTGGGCAACAGGCGCTTACCACCACGCATTTTACCTAACATTTGAAATTCGCCAGTTGTGCTCGTGGTGCCATAAATAGAGAGGTGCAATAACCGTGTTAATTTAGCAATCGCCGGGCTGACTCGTCCGTTATTGGCTAAATTATTTAATTCAGTGAGGGCAAATAAGAGGTCAGTTTGATGAATCTGGGTATTCGTAATCTCGATGATTTCATCGAACGAGTAGCCATGGTTAATGGTCACCGCCAGTTGGGAGGCTAATAAACGAATTTGCGGGCCTGCCGACTTAGTATCGAAGACGTGAATACGGACACCTGGACGGTCATTCATGAACAATTCGGCCGCCTGTACAGCAGCATTATAACTACCGGAAAGTGCACTGGTGATCGTCAGTACGAAGATCTCGTCGGCCCCAGCAAAGGCTTTTAACCATTCGCCAACACTCGGGCAGGCGGTTGACGTGGGTGTTTTGGTGTTTTTTAACGCCAATAGAAAATTGGCAAGATCTAATTGCTCATTGTCTAACCATGCATGTCCATTCACCATGATGGTCAAGGGAACATTGGCATGGGGAATGCCACCGATTACTGGTGCAAAGCAATTTGCTCCCGAGTCTGTAATAATTTTAGCGGTCATTATAATTACCTCCGCAAATGATTTTGTTAAAGCATATTCGTTTTTAATATCCTTGTCAACGGTTTTCCAAAAACTTATCGTCGGATTTAATTGACACTCCGTGGCTGCTGTCGATAAAATATGCATTGGGAGGAATACGGAATGACTCTACAAAAATCCAGAGAATGGTTTGATTTGCCAATGTATCAGGAACTACCGGCCATGGGACTGTATCTTAAACAGGTTGTAACGTATTTACAACAAAGTGTTGCCCCGTTTGAAAGCGTCACGATTACCGATTCAATGGTCAGTAACTACGTCAAACATCGATTAATAAGCCGTCCACAAAACCGGCAATACAGTCGCGATCAACTGGCGCAATTATTATTTATTGTGGTGGCTAAAAATGTTCTCGAACAAAATAATTTACGAAAAGCCATCCGAATTCAGCAAGCAAGCTATCAAACGGAAGTGGCTTATAATTACTTTGTCCAGGAGTTGGGGAACGTGGCCCGTTACGTTTTTGGTCAGCAAACAACCCTCGAACACGTTGGTCAAGAGCACACGAAGCAAAAGCAAATGTTGCGCAACGTCATTATGGCCTTTGTGTATCGCGAATATTTATATCAGTTCTTTGATCAGGTTGAAGCAAATTAGTTTTGTTTAGCGAAACGAAATAGTAAAATAGACCCAACATGATGACGAAACAAGCGGAGGAAAGATCATGCGAAAGCCATTTATCGTTGCAAACTGGAAGATGCACAAAACGGTTCAGGAGTCAGTTGACTTTGTCAAAGCCATCAAGGATCACTTGCCAGATCCGCAAAAAGTAGAAGTTGGCATTGCTGGGCAGGCATTTGCCCTTTATAGCATGCAAGCAGCAGCCGGTAATTCGGGCTTGCGGATAATTGCACAAAACGGTGCACCGCAATTGTCCGGTCCGTTTACCGGTGAAATCAGTATGCGTGGGCTCAGCCAAGCTGGTGTGAGTCACGTGATGCTTGGTCATATTGAACGGCGACGGTTATTTAATGAAACCAACGAAGCCGTTCACCAAAAGGTTGAAACAGCGATCATGACCGGCTTGACCCCAATTGTTTGTACAGATGAAACCATGGTGCAGCGGGAAATGAATGGTGAGATTCACTATGTATTAAAACAACTGCAAAGTGTCTTGCATGGGGTATCTTTAGATCAGATTAGAGATATTATTATTTCCTATGAACCGAGCTGGGCCGTGGGGGTTGGCCAGCGCGCGAACACGGCGTTAGCTGAAGAAGGGTGTCGGCAGATTCGCCGAATGATTGCGGATATCTATACCTATGAGATTGCCGATAAGATTCGAATCCTTTACGGGGGCAGTGTGAACCCGAAAAACATTCAAGAAATCATGGCTAAACCAGATATTGACGGGGTGTTAATTGGCCGAGCCAGTTTGGATGTTGATAATTTCTTAGCGATGGCCAATTACCAACAGTCAAAGACTAAGTAACATGATTGATTTACAGCGTAGCAAAAAAATGGCTCCAGTGTCCGGCAACGCCGCCTCTGGAGTCTTATTTATGTTTAATGGGGATGGGGGATAATAAATGAATTGGAAACCAGCGGAAGCCCGCAGCCTGGCTGTGGCATTGACCTTTAGCGGTGGCTTCGTAGACGCTTATACATATATTCAACGTGGCCATACGTTATCGGCAGGTCAAACGGGGAATGTAATTTTCTTGGCCTCAGCGATGGCGGACCATAACTTTTTGGGGATGTTAAATCGGTTAAGCACCTTTTTAGCATTCTCATTGGGCTTAGCCGTGGTCGGCTTTTTGCATGCTCGGTTGAAAACTCAATACTGGCGAGTGATTTGCTTGTTTCCCATTTTACTAATTTGCGGGGTCGTTGGTTTTTTACCGCGGTCAATACCTAATTATTATATTGTGCCGACCATTGCGTTTGGCCTTGCAATGCAAAACGGGTCGTTCAGTAAAATTCAAGGGATGGGGTACAATAATACTTTTACCACTGGCAATCTAAAAAAGTCAGTGGTCGCATGGAGTGCTTACTTTTTTGGGGCTGATGATCAGCAATATACCGCTGCGGTGAACTACTTGTTATTAGTTTTAGCGTTTGCTGGCGGGGCAATTTGTTCAGCCATGTTACAACACCTGATGGGAATTCGAACCATTTGGCTGGCCATCATCTTACTGGGGATCGTGAACCTAAACTATGTTGTGAAGCTGCGTCGACAAACATTATTAGGATGACGCAAAAGGAGGCATAAGCTCGATAACTGAGATGAAGTACCAACAGCACAGTACACAAATAGGGGTCTCTAACGCCTGGCAAAGCCGAACGCTAAAGACCTATTTGGGCTTGCGGGGGTGAAGGAAGTCATAAATAAAAAACTTCCTTCACCCCTTTTTTGAATGGTTTAATATTTAATTTCGTAACGAATTTGGTGATGGACGGGCGCTAGCGGTCGTAAGGTGATATCGCCAAATTCAGGATGGTGGGGAGCATCAGGCAATGCCTGTGCTTCTAGAGCTAACGCTGCCCAGGATTTGCCGGGGCGATTTAACTTGACGGATGCTGGCAAGCCATTGGCTGAGAAAATTACGAGGGCGTTACGATCAGAATAGATTTTTAGCTCTCGACCGGATTGCGGATCCTTCAATTGCGCAATGGGGTCATTAGCAAATGTGGTACTTGGCCTGACGACAAAGAAATCATCAAAGCCCTGTTCGGGGGTCTTTAACATTTCATTGAGGGCGTGGCCGAGCACCTGGCCATTTTTGAAGTCGTAAGCCGAACCCAGATTTTCAACCAGCGCCCCTGTTGGAATCTTTTCATCATTCACGGCTAAGTGATAACGGGAATTAATGGTTAATTCTTGACCTTCAATTGTGTCCACGCCAGCATCGGCCAAGTTCCAATAAGCGTGGTTAGTTGGGTTAAACAAGGTTGGCGCATCAGATTCGCCAAACAGATCGATCGTGACGCTATCGTCACTATGAAGGGTATAAATCACGTGAATATCGGTGTCTGCCGGCATTCCATCATCTTCAGGGCGGTAATGATTACTGAGGATGACCTGTCCCTTGGTTGCTGAACTGACGGTCTGAACATGCCAGAAATGGTTTTGCCAGCCGTGGTCACCGCTATGGAGAGAGTTAGCCCCTTCATTAGCTTGGAGTGAATACTGCTGCTCGTCAATTTGAAAACGAGCCTTACCAATCCGGTTCGCCACCGGACCAATTAATTGACAAATGCTGTATCCAGCATCTAAATAATCAGCCATCGAATTAGCAGCGAGGAGCAGGTTGAGTTGTCCATTAACGGTTGGAACCGAGTATTCTTGCCAGATTCCACCAAAGTTAAGCACACTCATTTTGACGCCATGATCATTGGTGACAGTGTATTTAGTAACGTCATGGTTATTGACTTGACCAAAGTTTGCTTCTGTAATGTTCATGATTGATTGCCTCCTTATGCAAACGCTTGCATTTGTTATTTTACCATATTTGATGGTCGATTGGTTATACTAAGGCAAATGGAATAAAGAACAGCAAACGTCTTAAATAGAAATATCAGTGTTAAAATAGCCATACAGTCTTAATGAGGAACTAATTATAATTTTGCTTTGAAAAGTAGATAAGGAGGTGGAATCGGTTGAAAATGAATCGGACGGTCCGTGATTTTCAAAATGCTTTGGAAACGTTGCTGCGCACGAAGCCTTTCGAAAAAATCACGGTTGATCAAATCTGCGGGGAAGCTTTATTACATCGAAGTAGTTTTTATCGATATTTCCATGATAAATATGATTTACTGGAACAGTTAATTAATAACCGGTTGGATCAATTATCCAATGGAACGGCGGATGAAAATGCCTTTATTGAAGCAGCGGTGAATTATTTAAATGATAATAAAGCAATTTTTCGGCATTTGGCTGCTGATAATGCTAACAGTACTTTGTATACTGAGATGCTTAGGATTATTAGTGAAGTTCTAATTAAGCAGAGCGAAGATCAAACAAGTCAGGGACACGTCATTCAAGCGGTTCGTCATTCTGATAATCCAGAGCTGCAAGCCTGTGCCTTAGCCGGAGCAGTGATGGGAGCCTTTTACTGGTGGCAATCGAAAAATTATGACGTTCCGGTGAATGATGTGGTTGATTTTATTAAGCAATCTGTTTTACCATTCTCTACTGTATCGATAACAAAAGCATAATGGGGGAAAAACAATGTGGGAAATGATTAAAGCAGAATTTCGTCATATTCGGCGAAACCACCTGCTATTATTATCATCAATTGTTATTTGCTTTATTCCGTTTCTATATAGTATTTTCTTTCTGAAATCAGTTTGGGATCCGTACGGCAGCACGCAGGACTTACCTGTGGCGGTTGTCAACAAGGATGTTCCCGTTGATTATCAGGGTAAAGAGATGGCTGTCGGTGACCAGATGGTCAAGGAGCTAAAGCATAATAAACAACTTGATTGGAATTTTGTATCGCCTAGTGAGGCGAAGTATGGAATGTCGCATCGTAAATACTATACGGTAATTACCATTCCAAAAAACTTTTCTAAGAATGCGACGACGGTCTTAGATAAGAATCCCAAGCCAATGAATTTGAAGTATTCCACCAATGACTCATTAAATTACATTGGTTATGTCATGAGCCAAGTGGCCATGAGCAAGCTGAACGAACGAGTGCGGGCAAATGTCACGAACGCTTACGCAACGGCGATGTTTAAGGAACTGAAGGTGCTTGGCAAGGGGATGACTAAAGCTGCTGATGGTGCTAATCAATTAGATAATGGTTTGGTGACATTGCAGAGCGGTGTGAACCAATATGTTGCGGGAGTCTCCCAAGTTAATAATGGGGTTCAAACCTTACGGATGGGTGTCGCTCCATTAGCCGCCGGGGCGCAGCAATTAGCTAACGGGAGCGCTACTCTAGCTAGCGGGATTGCTCAATACACCGGTGGGGTTGGCCAGTTGGCAGGTGGCTTAAACTTGCTGATGGCTAATTCCGGTCAACTTAATTCAGGTGCTGGTCAATTAACGAGTGGTTTGAATACGCTAAGCGGTAATTCGCAGAGCCTGCGGAATGGTTCTGATCAATTAGCTGCCGGAACGACGCAATTAAACAATACTGTTAATAGTCAGTTAGGTAACTTACCGATTAATGACTTGATGGGCGCAATGGATAAGGCTCAGGCCTTGCAACAAAGCATGACCCAACTACAAAGCGGTTTAGCGCAGGCCAAGACGGCCCTAAGCGGGGTCCAAGAAAGTGCTGGTAAGTTAGAAGCAGCTGCTGGCTCATTGAATGGGGTCAGCCAGGCAGGCCAACAGTTGGGGAGCGTTGCACGAAGCGACGCGCAAATTGCTGCACAATTAGGTGAAATTGCTCGAACCACCAGTGACAACTCCATCAAGCAAAAGTTAGGTGGCTTAGCAGCCACGGCAGGTGGCAACGCTCAAACATTGAAAGGAGTTGGCACTGCGCTTGGTAAGCTCAATAGCCTTGGTTCTGCACTGCAAGAAATGCAAGCGCAACTAGGACAACTGTCGTCTATGAACACGTTGCTCAATAACGCCGATACGACCATTAATCAAGCTAACAGTTTATTAAACACGTTAAATGGTTATAAGCCAATGCTGACGCAAATGCCTGGTGCCTTGAATGAGTTGAAGGGAGCTACGAACAAGATTGCTGCTGGTGCCAACACTCTGAATGGCGGTGTCCAACAATACACGAACGGCGTTGACACGGCAGCTGCTGGTTCGAAAACCCTAGCGAACGGGGTTAGTCAATATACGGCTGGCGTTGCCCAAGCTGGCGCTGGGGCTGGTCAATTAACTGCTAACTCTGGCAAGCTGAATGCCGGCGCTGGTCAGTTAGCTGGTGCGCTCGGTCAATTAAATGGTCAGATCCCAACTCTAGTTGGTGGTGTCAATCAGTTAGCTAATGGGACTCAACAGTTGGTTAACAATTCACCAGCCCTTGTACAAGGGATAACGAAGCTCAATGCCGGTGCTGGTCAATTAGCTTCAGCGCTTGGCAAGGGTGCCAAGACTGTTAACGGCATTAAGCCAACCAAGAAGACGGCCAAAATGTTTGCTGAACCAACACGGGTTAAGCACAAGAGCTACAGCTACGTGCCAAACTACGGACACGCTTTAGCACCATACGTATTGTCAGTGGCCTTGTATGTTGGTGCCTTGATTTTCAATTTTGTTTATCCAATTCGTCGGGTGGCCATTCAAGGTCGTTCACCACTTGCTTGGTGGGCAAGTAAAGTTGTGCTGGGAAGCCTGATTATTACATTAATGGCAATTGCTGAAGGTGGCATTATGATGGCCCTTGGTTTAACGGTCATTCATGTTCCATCCTTCTTTGGCACGCTGATTCTCTTTGGCTTAGCGTCGATGGCAGTCGTGATGTTCCTATCAATGACCTTTGATAATCCAGGTCGTTTCATCGCCATGGTTCTATTAATGCTCCAACTTGGTGGTTCTGGTGGGACCTTCCCAATGCAAGTTACCATGAAGTTCTACAACGTCATTCACTTTGCCTTACCAATGACATACTCCATCCTTGGATTGCGGGATGGCATCAGCGGTGGCCTTGGTGAACACTATGTTGCCTTCTGCAACAGTGTCCTTTTGGGCATTACAATCGCCTTCTTCTTATTGTTATTAGTTGCAATGATTTGGTTGCAACATCATCATTTCGCGGGTAAGTCCGAATTAGATAATAACCAAGAATTGTTAGGTGAAGAAAAAGATGATGACGGGATGCATTTGCAAGACCGTGACCAAACAATTTAATTATGATTGATGAAAAGATCTTCAATGTGGTTTTGCACATTGAAGGTCTTTTTTGATGGTTAACTAGCGCTTGGTGCCAAGCCTAATTCAATGGGGCAATGGTTAGATCCATGAATTTGATCAAGAATTCGCGCGTATTGAACGTTGGCGCGTAACCGATGAGAAATCAGAAAGTAATCAACTCGGGTACCGTGGTTGATTTGACGGTCAGCCGGACATTGCCAGCGGGTATAGGCTTCTGGTTGGTAGGGATGACAGTACCGAAATGAATCGGTTAAGCCTTCAGTTAATAAATCGCCAAAGTTACGTCGCTCCGTATCAGTGAAGTTCGCAGATTGGTGATTAACGGTGGGATCGAAGATGTCAGATGGCTGGTAAGCAACATTAAAGTCACCACCGATAATTACGGGTTTGGTGGCAGTAAGGGCTTTGATAAAGGCTTGGAAGATTTGGTCCCATTGTTGGCGCTGCTTTAAATTAACTAGATGGTGACCGCTGAATGGTGAATAAACATTCACAAAGAAGAATTCTGGATATTCTAAGGTGATGGTTCGCCCCTCATTATCAAATTGGGCAAGGCCGAGCCCTTTAATCACCATTTGAGGTTTTTGCTTAGCAAAAATCGCCGTTCCGGCATTACCAGCTTGTTGAGCATAATTCCAATATTGATGGTACTGAGGAAGAGATTGGAGCCGTTCTCCAGCGGAAAGACGCAAGTTTTGGATACTAAAAATATCTGCGTTTAATTCTTGCATTACTCCCAAAAAACCATTTTCCATAATTGCATGAAAGCTATCAACATTCCATGACACAAGTTTCATCATGACCCCTCCTTTGCTAATCGCACGATGTTAGCTTAATTTTAATGGGCTCTGGAAAGGAAATACAAATAAAACGTTTTCTTGAATAGTATTTGAATATTTTTTCAAAAAATGCTTGCATTTATTCAAATGTGAAGTTATTATATACGCATAAATTGAATATTAATACGTATATGGGGGTATAAACGATGCGACGACGTATAAATATTGAGATTGAGTTGAGCGCAATGTAATGCATAAATAGGAGGAAGATTCAGATGAAAGGTCAGCATTTTAAAAAGTTAGTATTAGCAGCGTTAACTGTCATGATTGGTTTGAGCACGGTCCTTGCGGGCTGTGGCGCAAAAAAAGATAACAGTGTTCAAGCGATTAAAGATAAAAAAGAATTGGTAGTCGGAACTTCAGCAGATTTTGCACCATATGATTTTCAAATTATGAAAAATGGCAAGCAGCAAATTGTTGGTTACGATGTGTTATTAGCTCATCAAATTGCCAAAGAGATTGGTGTCAAGAAGGTTAAGTTTGTTAACATGGCCTTTCCATCATTAATTAACGAGTTACAGAACAAGAAAGTTGATCTTGTCATGGCCGGAATGGCTTATACACCGCAACGGGCCAAAGTAGTTTCTTTTTCCGAAGGGTACCATGATGGCGGGCAGGTCCTCTTAGTTTCACCGAAGAATAAAGATAAATATGCTAATATTGCTGCACTGAAGGGAGCAACGCTAGGAGCTCAACAGTCCTCTGAACAAGAAAAGATTGGTAAGAAGCTCAAGGGTGTTAAACTAGTTACCGAAAGTTCAAACAATACTTTAACTCAAGAATTGCAAAATGGTTCTATTGATGGATTAATCACTGGTGATGATACGGCCGAAGCGTACGCCAAGGAACACCCTGATAAGTACGCGGTTGCTAACCATATTAGTTTTAAGTACAACAAGAAAGAATCCGCAACCCGGGTGGCTGTTCGGAAGAATGATAAAGCACTGCTGAAGAAAGTAAATGCCACGATCAGTAAAGATAAAAAGAATGGCATGCTGAATAAGCTTTATCATCAAGCACAAGACATTCAAGTAGCTAATAATAAGTAAAGAGGGATTGATCATGACTAAAACAGAGCAATTAGCGATTTTAAAAAAGATCATTAGTATTCAAACCGTCAATCAAAATGAGGCAGAATTAGCAGATTACATTGCTAGTTTGTTTGCACCATATGTGGGCAATGGTGTCAAGATTGAAAAGGTCAACTATGCTCCTGGTCGTGATAACCTCGTGGTCACCATTGGTAATGGCGGTAAGGTACTGGGCTATTCAGGACATCTGGATGTCGTTGATCCAGGTGATTTAGCTGCCTGGGATACGGATCCGTTTAATCCGGTGGTTAAAGATGGCAAGTTATACGGTCGTGGTGCTTGTGATATGAAGAGCGGGCTTGCGGCATTGGTAGTGGCATTATTAGAGATGCTAGCAAAAGGTCAGCAACCAGCAGGTACCATCAAACTATTAGCAACCGTCGGCGAAGAGACAGGTAACTATGGTGCTGGTCAGCTGACGAAGGAAGGCTATGCGGATGATCTTGATGGCTTGGTTATTGCAGAGCCACAGGATGACTTGCAAGCCATTACGTATACCTGCAAAGGGGTAATTGACTATCATGTTACTTCAGTTGGCAAAGCGGCACATAGTTCACGTCCGGAAATGGGGATTAACGCAATTGATAATTTGCTGGAATTTGCTCACCAAGCGAAGGCGGCGCTGGCAAAGTTTGATCATACTGATCCAGTCCTGGGCAAACTAACCCACGTGATTTCGTTGATTAATGGTGGTGAACAGATTAATAACGTCCCCTCAGCAGCCACCCTCGGTGGTAATATTCGGACCATTCCTGAATATCCTAACCAGGTGGTTTATGATGAACTCGAAAAAATTATTACAGACTTAAATCAACAACCTGGGGTTAATTTAAAGATTAAGTACACCTTCCCCGAAGAGCCGATGGGCGGGAATGCAGATGCTCCATTGATTAAGTTGGCACAAAAGGTGGCCCAGCAATCACTCGGGATTACGCCACAACCGATTGGGAGCACTGGTGCTAATGATGGTCAGGAATTTACTCAGGCCAAGAAGGACTTTACTAGTATCATTATTGGCCCCGGAGGAAATGTCTCCCACATGCCGAATGAATACGTGACCCTGGATGCTTATTACAATGCCATCCACTATTACCAAGATTTTGCGCAAGCGTTCTTTGCATAAGCTGCGATTTAAGACTTTACTAAACGAATCAGTTACTGCGACCTGATTCGTTTTTTTGTCGTTAAAATCGTGTATACTAGACGGTGTAGAGCTAGTATTTTTCTGAAAGGGGACACATTTATGAAGATTATTATGTTTGGCACGAAGCCAATTGAAAAATCGTTTGTTGAAGCTTGGGAAAAGAAGACGGGCCATGAGGTTAAAATGGTCGCTGACATTCTTAATGACGAAACTGTCGATCTAGCTAAGGGGTATGATGGTGTCGTTACTCAACAAACCCAGTCCCTGGGTAGTAGCAAAGTCTATCAGCAACTGGCTAGTTTTGGGATCAAGCAAGTTGGTTTACGGACGGCTGGCTATGACATGGTGGACTTAGACGCTGCTAAGGCTAACAACATTGCCATTACACGGGTTTCAATCTATTCCCCACGGGCAATTGCCGAAATGGGGGTCACTCAGGCAATGTACCTCAATCGGAAGATTGGATTATTCAACCAACGGATGACCAACGATCATGATTTCAGTTGGGCGCCAGATTTGGTATCTAACGAAATCTTTAATCTGACGGTCGGTATTATTGGATTAGGACACATTGGCGGTGCGACTGCACAAATTTATAAGGCCCTGGGTGCGAAGGTGATTGCTTATGATCCATTCTATGACCCAGAACAAGAAGCCTTTGTAGATTACACTGATTTAGAGACTGTGCTTCGTGAATCTGACATTATTAGTCTCCATACACCATTGTTCCCAAGTACGAAGAACATCATTAATGCAGACGCCTTAAAGAAGATGAAGAAGTCTGCCTACTTGATTAATATGGCACGGGGTGGCTTAGTTGATACCCAAGCTTTGATTAAGGCACTTCAAGACGGTGAAATTGCCGGTGCCGGGTTGGATACTTTAGCAGATGAAACAACTTACTTTGGCAAGCAAGTCAGTGCTGATCAAGTTCCTGACGACTACAAGACGCTGGCAGCCATGCCAAACGTTGTGGTTACGCCACACGTTGCCTTCTTTACGAAGACATCAGTCCGCAATATGGTAGAAATTGCGCTGAATGATACCGTGACGCTAGTTAAAGGCGGTAAAACCCGGAACATGGTTCGTTAATTTAGTAAGCTAATTCAAAAATGGGATTGCTGATATTTCAGCAATCCCATTTTGTTATTCAACGACATACTGATTAAAGCGTTGCAAGTCACGCGGACTAATTTCCACTTGCAACAGTGTTCCATCATTTTGGTAGTCAGTATTAGTAATGTTGGCGTGTTCGTTGAGGTATGAAACGACATGACCATCAGTGAACGGAATCAGAAGTTCAGCATCCACGTAATCGTCAAACAGATGATCCTTGATCGCTCTAATGAATAAATCCAATGATTTTTCATCCTTAGCGGAAATTACCAGGTGATCATCACCCTCCATAGTTGGGAATTCCAGATCAGTTTTGTCGGCTTTATTAAAGACGTAAATCATTGGCAGATTATCGATGCCAATCTGGTGAAGGGTCTTCTCCGTAGTTTTAATCATTTCGTCACGATGCGGATCGGAATAATCCACGACCTGGATTAATAAGTCGGCCTTCGCAGCTTCGGTCAGGGTCGACTTAAAGGCTTCAATCAAGTGGGTGGGCAGCTTCGAAACAAAGCCGACAGTATCACTTAAAATAAACCGTTTTTGATCCGGAAGCGTTAATTGTCGGACACTGGTGTCCAAGGTGGCGAAAAGCATATCCTTTTCCAGCACTTCCTTTTCCCGGGAAATCCCATAGCGTTCAATCATCTTATTCATTAAGGTTGACTTACCCGCGTTAGTGTAACCAACCAAAGCGGCGGTTGGAATAGCACTCTTATCCCGCAGGGCCCGTTTAGTGGCTTCCGATTTATTGATTTCTTTTAACTCGTGACGGAGGTGGCTAATGTGTTTTTGGATCACTCGCCGGTCCATTTCGATTTTAGTTTCCCCGGCACCACGGTTGGTAAAGCCGGCGCCACCACCAGTTTGCTGGTCTAATCGCTGGTTAGCGGCGGTGTGCAATCTAGGGAGCCGATATTCCAGTTGGGCAATTTGAACCTGGATTTTAGCTTCTTTCGTTTGGGCTCGCTTGGCGAAGATTTCTAAGATCAAAGCCGTGCGATCGATGACCCGGACCCCCACTTCATCGTTTAAATTACTGAGCTGACTTGGTGACAACTCATCATTCGTAATGACAGTGGTAACTTGTTCAGCGACCGCAGTATTTTTGATTTCTTCAATTTTACCGGCACCAAAATAGGTGGCTGCGTTGGGCCGATCAAGAACTTGATCAATCCGGTCAACCACATCCATTTGGTTGGCTTGGGCAAGCTCTTTGAGTTCAATCATGGAATAGTCATAATCTTCTTGGCCGGTATTTAATCCGGTCACAATCACTTTTTCATCAGCTTGTATGGTGGTATCCATGGATGTGTATAGTCCCCCTTACTTATCTGGAATTTTTAATTGGTTGTAAAAGTCAACAGTGGTGGAATTATTCGTTAACGTCAATTTGGTAATTGAACCATTTAGTGGCGCCGCAGAGTAGTCGCCATTGCCAAATCGATTAACAATCGCTGAAATGGTCATGCCATGAGAAACAACGACGCTGACACTGCCATCTGGTAAGGCCCGCAGCCGATCAAAGCCAGGGTCAAGCCGTTGCCAAAACTGGTCGTGATTTTCGGCGTCATGGAAAGGATCACGCTCAGCAATCAAATCTTGCATTTTCGGCAGGCCGTACTTAGCAATGATTTCACGAAAATTAATAAATTGTTCCGGTGCACCAACCATGATGGCACTTTGATCATCGTCGGCACCTTCAAAGTAGCCGAAGAACTCTTCCCGAAAAGCGGGTTCTTGGATGGGTTTCTGAATTTTGTTTGTGGGATGATTTTGTAAAATTGTTTTAGCGGTATCAACAGCCCGTTTTAAATCACTGCTGAACAAATAGTCAAAGTCGAGATGAGCAAGCGCTTGACCTGCTTGAGCGGCGTCTTCCCACCCCTTGTTTGTGAGCGGGGTGTCTGACCACCCTTGCATCCGACGATACTTATTAAAGAAAGTTTCGCCATGACGGATGAAATAAACCGTATTTGCCATAAAGCGCCTCCTGTTAAACCGTAATATTATTAATATTCTACCATAGTTCGGAATGGTTATTTCATTAGATTATTTTTCTTAATTAGTCGTCGACGGATCAGCCGGTTAATCGTTAAAATCAATGCCGGCAACATTAGAATCATGATTAGGATCAACAATAATAATGAAAAGTGAGCTTTGACAAACGGAATCGTTCCTAAGTAATAGCCTGAGAGGGCAGCAATGAGGACCCAGAGGAGGGTGCCACAAAAATTAGCCACGATGAAATGGGAAAATTTAAAACCGGCCGAGCCAGAGATGAGCGGGACAAATGTCCGAATCAATGGGACAAACCGTCCGAAGATCACCGCAATAATGCCATGCTGTTCAAAAAAATCATGAGCTAGTTGCCAATTAGGGCCCATCACTTTTTTTCGTAACCAAGGCCACTTAATCAGGTGAGTGCCAATGGTGTAATTCACAATATCGCCAATGAAGGCGGCCACGAAAAAGCCGCTAATCAGAACGCTAATTTTAATGGAATTCGTATTGAGGGCAGCTAATGAGGAGGCCACAAAAATCAAAGATTCACCTGGTAACCACGGAAAAATAACTAACCCGGTTTCCATAAAAGTGATCAAAAACAAAATCAGGTAGCCCCATGCACCAGTAGCATTAAAGATTGGAATGATCACTTCCGGAAGGTGGGTTAAGCCATAAATTAGTTGTTCCATGCGCGGGGCCTCCTTTAAACAGTCGTTCTAATGCCATTGTAAACTTCTTTTGTCAAGAAAGGTCAAAACAGGTTGTGCTTTATAACTTTTTTACGCTTTTAGCGGTGGAATTAGTTGACAAAATGATATAATAGATAAATTAAAAATACGTAAGGGAGTACGGATTGTGACAGAAGAAATCATCAAAAAAGAACAAGCCCATCTTGATCATGTTATTCAGGAGATTAAGCTTGCTGAGAAGAAGGCGACGAAAAATATTTCCACAGCCAAAAAAGATATTCATAATCTAAGTAAGCAGTTTGACACAATCCACATGAATACAACGACATATTCAGGCATGATGGACACGGCTATGTCAGTACGAACCCAGCAGCAAATGCTCGATGAACGGGAAAATAGCTGGCAGCATGCTGCCGATCACTTATCAACCTTGCAACGACTGGAAGCTAAACCGTATTTTGCGCGGATTGATTTTCAGGAAACAAATGGTAGTCACCCTGAAACAATTTACATTGGCTTAGCATCGTTTTCTGATCAGCCGGATCACTTTTTAGTTTATGATTGGCGGGCACCGATTTCTTCCATTTATTATGATGGTGAACTCGGGAGGGTTTCTTATGCGACGCCAGATGGTCAGGAAACGGTCAATGTCAAATTAAAACGCCAATTTCAAATTGAAGACGGGACAATTGTCACCCTGTATGATACGGATGAAGCGGTGACCGACCAAATGCTGCTGTCCGCTTTGAGCAATCATTCCAGTACCAAGATGAAGAGTATTGTGTCGACGATTCAAAAGGCACAAAATGCCATTATTAGAAATACCAAAGACGACTTACTATTTGTTCAAGGAGCGGCCGGTTCTGGTAAGACGGCCGCGGTGCTGCAGCGGGTTGCCTGGTTGTTATATCGTTACCGAGGCAATCTATCAGCTTCTCAGGTAGTCCTGTTTAGTCCCAACCAACTCTTTAATGATTATATTGATCAGGTCTTACCTGAACTCGGTGAACAAAATATGGTCCAATTGACCTACTATCAGTATGTGAACCGGCGGGTACCACGCTTGCAAGTGGCCACCTTGAAAGAACGGTTTGAACAAAGTGACCATGACGTCAATGACCGCGTCGTGCGACTGCTGAGTAGTCTCGATTACTTTCGGGCAGTGACCAGCTATGCCAAACGACTCGGGACGGATTGCCATCTCCGCTTTCGCAATTTGAAGTTTGGCAAGCAGGTTTTTGTGGCTAAAGACAAAATTAAAGATATTTACTATTCCTTTAATCATACGTACAACCTCGGCAACCGTTTAGATGGAACGAAAGAAGAGCTAACGAAGTATCTTAACCGGCGGATCAGTTCTGAAATGCGCGCCAAATGGGTAGAAGAACAAATTCAAAGTATGAGTAAGGAAGAATTAAACGTCCTGTATGCCCAGCATCCACAAGCCTTTGCCAATGATAATGAAGAATATCGTTTTCTAGCCCGGATGATTGTGATTAATGCTTTCAAGCCCATCAAACGGGCCATTGATCATAACCGGTGGTTAAATATTAACGCACAATATATTCATCTCTTAAGGGTGACACCTAAAATTATTGATCTAGCGAAGTTTAAGATTACGGCTGAAGAATGGCAGCATTATGTCGACCAGCAAGTGACTGCCTTAAAGAACCGACAAATTAGTGCCAATGGCATTTCAGCCTATTTGTACCTCTACGATCTTTTGACGGGGAAACGCGGTGAACGGGAAATTCGTTACGTCTTTGTAGACGAAGTACAGGATTACGATGCCTTTCAACTAGCATACTTAAAGTTTACTTTCCCACGGGCAAAGTTCACATTATTAGGGGATCTGAACCAGGCGATTTTCACTCACGAAAATAGTAAAAATCTGCTAAAAGAACTGGGGACAATGTTTGATCCTGAAAAAACAAAAGTGGTCCAGCTGACCAAGTCGTACCGTTCGACCAAGCAAATTACCGATTTTACTCGGGAAATCTTACTTGATGGTGAAGCAATTGAAGCGTTTGACCGTCCTGGTGAACTACCACAGGTTATGATTAGTAAGGATCGTGATGCTGCGGTTCAAGATGTGATTACGACTTTGCAAAAGTACCAAACTGCGCATGATAAAATCGCGGTGATTGGTAAAACACTGGCGGACAGTGAACAAATTGCCAGCGCGCTTAAAGAGCAGGGTGTTGATAATACGCTGATTCGAACCGAAAACCAACGACTGGTTGATGGGGTGATTGTGGTGCCATCCTACCTCGCCAAGGGGTTGGAGTTTGACGCGGTCGTTGTTTGGGACGCCAATGACCAGAAGTACGTGGCCGATGATGAACGGCAGCTATTGTACACAATCGCTTCACGTGCCATGCATGCGTTGACCATTACGGCAGTTCAGCATCTTACACCATTATTAAAACGGGTGAATCCAGCTTTATATACAATCGATGATAATTCTTAAACTTTTCGCAAAGACCAAATAATGGGCGTTGCGCATCCATCATTTTAGGGTATGATGGTAAATGTTGAAAAAGATGATGGAGGAAGAGCATCAATGAACACTGCGTTGGCAAAGATAAGACGCGGCCTGAATACTAAATTAGGCTTCTTTATATTTTCAGTACTGTTATTTGCAGTCAAAAGTTACTGGGCGTACCAGACTAAGTTTAACCTCGGGGTTAAGGGTGGCGTCCAAGAGTTTTTACTAGCTTTTAACACCCTGCCAACAGCCATTGTTTTTCTAGGCATTGCGCTTTATTTCAAGGGGCGACTTTCCTATTGGTTAATGAGCATCATTAACTTTTTACTTTCAACCTGGCTATTTGCAAACATTTTATATTATCGAGAGTTTTCTGACTTTATTACCTTTAACGTCATTAAGGGGAGCGGAGCGACTTCCAATAATCTCGGCAAAAGTTTGCTGGGTATTATGCGGCCAAGTGACTTTTGCGTTTACCTGGATGTGTTAGTCATCGTTTTGATCCTGCTTTTTCACGTGATTCGTGTGGATATGCGATATTTTAAAATCCGCTATGCGGCCACCATTACAGTGATTGGTTTGGCGCTTTTTGGTGCCAACCTGGGGATGGCAGAAGGCAACCGCAGTCAATTATTAACGCGGACGTTCGATAACAATTACATCGTAAAGTACCTGGGCCTGGAAGCATATACGATTTATGATGGGGTTAAAACCACGCATAATAGCGCAATTAAGGCCCAAGCTAACCAAAAAGACATGGCACCCGTTCAACGGTGGATTAAGAAAAACTATGCGGCACCGAATATGCAATATTACGGTAAGGCCAAGGGCAAAAACATTATTATTATTCACCTGGAAAGTTTCCAGCAGTTTTTAATTGATTATAAGGTCAACGGACAAGAAGTTACCCCGAACCTGAATAAGCTCTATCATGCTAATAATACCCTATCCTTTGACAACTTCTTCCATCAGGTTGGTCAAGGAAAAACGGCGGATGCTGAAATGATGTTGGAAAATTCATTATTTGGTCTGCCTGAAGGGTCAGCAATGGTTACTGATGGAACAACTAACACGTTTCAGTCAGCACCCGCCTTACTCCATCAAAAACTGGGCTATACGACCGCCTCTTTCCACGGTGACGTGCCGAGCTTTTGGAATCGTGATAATGCTTATAAGTCCTTTGGTTATGATTATTTCTTCAGCAAAGAGTATTATCCAAAGACTAAGAATGGTGAAATCGGGTATGGTATGAAGGATAAGATCTTCTTAAAGGATTCAGTTAACTACCTAGATCAGTTGCCACAACCGTTCTATGCGAAATTAATTACGGTTACAAACCATTATCCATACTTATTAGATAAGAAGAACAAGTCCATTGATGCTCTTAAGACGGGTGATGATACGGTTGATCCGTATGTTCAAACGGCTCACTACTTAGACCAGTCAGTTGGTGAACTGCTTAATTATCTTGATAAGACCGGTTTACGGAAAAATAGTGTTTTGGTTTTATATGGAGACCACTACGGAATTTCCAATAATCACCAGCCAGCGATTGCCAAGCTTTCTGGCAAGAGTTCGGTGAATAATTATGACTTGGCAATGTTCCAAAAGGTACCATTTATGATTAATATGGATGGTTTACAAGGGGGCATTAATCACACCTATGGCGGGGAAATTGATGTTTTGCCAACCTTGGAAGACTTGCTTGGCATTAGTTCAAATAAGTATATCCAATTTGGTCAAGACCTGCTTTCTAAGCAAAATAAGCAGATTGTGCCATTCCGGAATGGTGATTGGGTCACGCCAAAGTATACGAAATACAATGGCGATTACTACAATACCAAGAGTGGTAAGCAGATTAAGCATTTATCTGCTCGTCAGCAAAGCACCGTTGATAAAATTCAAAAGTGGGTTACCACGGATCTTGGATTGTCTGATAAGGTCATGAACGGTGATTTACTCCGGTTCTACAATTTACCTGGCTTTAAGAAAGTCAACAAGAAAGAATATTCTTACAACATGAAGAAGGCCTTGAAGAAGTTAAAGACCGATAAGAAACGGAAAAATAGTGTTCGTTCACAAAATGGCGGGAAAGCCACTCTGGATGACTACTCCACCGATGCGCCTGAACTAGAAAATAGTTCGCACCGTAAATTTCCGCAATAAATCAATTAACCCTCGTGATGACAATCATCACGAGGGTTAATTAGTTTATAGTTGATGAAAAGCTAGTTGGTGGCGATAGTTAAATGGACGGAAAAACCACCGATAGGCTGCTTCAAGATCTTTCAATTGGAAGGGCTGGTTGGCTAAAATGGTGTAGGTTAAACCATCTTCGGTCACTTGATAATGACTATCTTGGAAACCGTGTTTTTGGTAGAATTTTAACCGCCGTCGCCGTTGCTCTGCGTTTGTGGCATCATCATTAAGCGGTTCGGCATCCAAGACCAGTGGGATTGCTGGCCGTTTAGCATTCAGCCAATCTAAAATTTGGCCACCATACCCTTGCGAGTGAAGCTTCGGGTCCACCGCTAAAAAGAACAGGAAGTCGAGTTGCTGATGGTGAATTAAGTAGCTAAAGCCAACCAGCTGATTGTGGTCATAGTAAGCTAAAAATTCACCGTGCTTAGAATTGGCTTTATGCACGAGCCATGACCATTTGACTTGTTCATCGACTGGAAAAGCATCATGATAGAGTTGTTTGATTTGCTCGTAGTCAGTCAAGTGGCGACTGACGGTTTGGGCAGTAAGTGTCACAATATCCCTCCTAAATTGCTCACATTCTAACGAAAACCCGCCCAAAAAGCAAATCTCGCCTTAAAAAGCAGATTAATGGTAAAATAGACCTATTAATTTAATGATTCGAGGAAATAATAGCATGGATGAATGGCTCAATTATGATCAATTCGATCGGAAAACTTGGCATAGCTTTTTTCCAAGCGAACGTGTCATGCTCACACAGGAAAATTTGGATGCAATTAAGTCACTAAACGACCAAATTTCCATTAATGATGTTCAGGAAGTTTACCTGCCTTTGATTAAATTATTACAACTCCAATACCAAAATTATATTCAGATGCAGTTGCAGCGGCTCACGTTTTTGAAGAAGCCGTCACGGCGGATTCCGTATATTATCGGCATTGCTGGATCAGTAGCGGTTGGTAAAAGTACGACCGCGCGTTTGCTGCAAATCTTGCTGAACCGTTTAATGCCTGACCAGCGAGTTGAGTTGATTACTACGGATGGTTTTTTATATTCCAATGCTGAATTAAAAAAGCGCGGGTTAATGGCGCGCAAAGGTTTTCCAGAATCGTACGATATGGAACGGTTGTTAACCTTTCTCAATGACGTGAAAGCGGGAGCGGATGAAGTGGTTGCTCCAACCTATTCGCATAATACGTATGATATTATGCCGGATCGGCCTCAAATCATTCGGGAACCGGATATTTTGATTGTGGAGGGGATTAATGTCCTGCAGTTGCCGACGACGCAACGACTGTACGTCAGTGACTTTTTTGACTGCTCGATTTACGTTGATGCGGATGCTGAACTAGTGAAGCAATGGTATTTAGAACGATTTGGCCTTTTATTGTCGACGGCGTTTCAAAATCCGGATAACTATTATTATCCATACACAAAGCGTCCCCATGAAGAGGCGTTTGCAATGGCGCGTCAAGTATGGGATGACGTGGACCTTCCTAATCTACGTGATTATATTTTACCAACGCGTAATCGAGCGGACATCATCTTGCATAAGACCCATCATCATAAAATTGATCGGATTTACTTACGGGAAGACTAAAACAGGCTGGCGTTATCGCCAGCCAATTTTTTAATTTGCGCTTCGTAATGTGATTTGAAAGCTAATCATGCCATTCTGATATTGCGCTTTGATCTTACCGTGAAAGAGAGTTACAATTCGCTGCGCCATTGACAATCCAATCCCAAAACCGCTTTGCTGAGTGATATGGTGAGCGGTATCGGCGCGGTAGAAACGGTCGAAAAACTTTCGATAGTTGATATTTTGACCGTGAGCATAGGAATTGGCAACGGTTAGGGTGACATCCTTGGCCCGTTTGCTTTTACGGAGGCGTAATTTGATGGTTCCATTGGGGTCACAATATTTATTGGCATTATCAAGCAAGATGTTGATTAGTTCTTCAAATCTGGTCATTTCGCCTTGAATCATTAGTCCAGATTGAACGTGAATTTGTAGTTGATGTCCATCCTTCATCGTCACACTCTTGAAACTTTCCGCGACCTGCTGGACGATTTTACTAGCGTTGAGAGCGGTAATTTCAAACGTTGGCTGTTCTTCTAAGCGCGCTAGCGAGATTAAATTGTTAATTAATTTAGTTAATCTAGTAACTTGTTCCTGATTGCTTTTAGTCCATTCATCTTCACCAGTGGTTAGTTCTTGCATTTCGGTGTTAGCAGAAATCACGGTGAGGGGAGTTTTTAATTCATGTCCGGCATTCGTGATGAATTCCCGTTGCCGTTGTTCAGCTTCTATAATGGGCTTGATCGCGCGCTTGGAAAAAGCAATGAGAATCACGGTATACAAGATGAGACAAATTAACCCAAGCATGATACTAACGTGGAGAATTTCACGCGTTTCTGACATTAATAGGGTTTCGTCGAGGAATACCACTTGGGTGGCTTGAGAACGTCGCTTGATTTGGTAGGCATAGCGAATGCCTTGATAACGGACGGTGCCATGATTACTTGACCGTTTAATTACTTGTTTGGCAAGTTGCTGAATTGCTTTTGGAGAGACCGTTAAAATATGCTGACTGTTAATCTTGATCGGATCGTGATTAGTTGGTAATTCAGCACTAAAATAGCGATACTGATACAGTCCCTCTCGGGAAAAGCGGGAGCCCAGGAAGCCATTAGTTGGTTGCTGAATATTTTTGCTTGGCAACTGGCCGTCATTTTGAATTAACATTGTTAGAACGGTGTTGACTTCGTTTTGTGAACGGTAGAAAGCAATTGAAGTAATGCTGCCAATGATGGTAACTAAGACGAGGACGAGGGCACAAGTCGAAACGACAATAAATTTTCTTTGAAAATGGCGAATCATGAAACCCCTCCTTTAGCTTGGCTCGATAATTGTAAAGGGGCCGGCCTTTTCACCAGTAATGCTAACTCGGGAACCAACTGATTGGAGTTTTTGACGCAGGTAGGAAATGGTAAACCACACGTCTTCATGATCAGCACTTTCATCATCGTCGTCCCAGGTATGATTAAGCAAGTCATCAACCGATAGCTTTTTATGAGCATTTAAAATTAAATACTGCAAGAGACGTGCTTCCTTACTGGAGAGACTAATTGAATTATGACTGGTGAGGGTTTGCTGATTCGTATCGACGGTGAAGTCACCAAATTTAAGGACGTCTTGATCGAGTCCCTCGTTGCGTCGCTCTAATGACCGTAAGCGGGCCAGGAGTTCTTTAAGTGAAAATGGTTTCGTCATATAATCATCGGCCCCTGCGTCCAAGCCAGCGACTTTATCGTCCACTTCGGCCATGGCGGTCAGCATCATGACGTAGGTGCGGTCACCAGTTTGACGAATCTCTTGCAAAGCTTCTAATCCGGTTTTAACCGGCATCATAATATCCAAAATAATTACGTCATAGGCATTCGCCTTGGCCAGGTCAACGGCTTCCTGACCATTATGGGCATGATCCACAGTATAGCCAGCGTTTTGCATGGCCATGATTAAGACCCGCGCTAGCTGTGCTTCATCTTCTGCTAGTAAAATTTGCATCATTATCACCTAATCACTTTCGTTAATCAATTGTCGAATGGTTTGCATTTGAACATCGCAAGAGGCGAGCTGATCAGCACACCGTTTGAGTTCTTTACCAATGCGTTCCGAATTATGAATGTGGTGTTTGTATTTCATTTCGTGTTCCAGACTCGCCCACGAGTCCATAGCAATGGTCCGGAGCTGAAGTTCAGCAAAGTAATGGCCTGGAAGGTGACCGTCAATATCGCGATAGGGAGTCGTGACGTCAAGAATGACGTGATAGCTACGGTAACCATTCGGTTTGGCGTTCGTAATGTAGTCCTTTTCGTTGACAATTTGGCACCAATCAGCTTGATGCAAGCGGGTTAGACACCGATCAATGTCATCAATAAAATTGCAGACAATTCGAATGCCAATGGCATCTTTGCATTGGCGTAAGGCTGCTTTGGTGGTTACCGGGTAACCTTTCCGTTGGCATTTTTCTACCATGCTGGATGGTGTTTTGATTCGACTAATTAAATGTTCATAGAGCTTCGGTTGGTGATGCTGAAGTTCGGTCTGATTTAATTGTTCAATTCTGACAAGTAAATCGTCCATTACTTGGTGCAAAGTTGGTTCATATTGCTGATAAATATTCATGCAAATCATTCCCTTATCAAATTGGATTCATTATAACAAGAATTTAGTGGTGGTCAGTCAGCGATAACGAATTTTAGAAAATCTTCGGTAATTGACAGTAACCGTGACGAACTATATTGACCCGTTTAGGTAAACACCTTACAATAGTTTTAAGTTTGAATTCAAAATAAAGGAGTGGGCGAAGTGGCGAACATCGATTTAGATGCTTTTGACAAGATCTTGGTACTGGATTTTGGTAGTCAATACAACCAATTGATTACCCGTCGGATTCGGGACTTTGGGATTTACTCAGAGTTAATGTCACATAAAGTCAGTGCTGCAGAAATCAAAAGATTGCATCCAAAGGGAATCATTTTCTCTGGTGGACCAAATTCCGTGTATGCAAAGGATGCTTTCAAAGTTGATCCTGAGATTTATCAATTGGGGATTCCAATTTTAGGAATTTGTTATGGAATGCAATTGATGGCCTATGATTTAGGTGGCAAGGTTGAATCAGCTGATGATTCTGAATATGGTCGGGCCGACATCAAAGTGACGGATAGTCAAGCAGTGATGTTCAAAGGCTTGCCGGAGAAGCAATATGTCTGGATGAGTCACGGCGATCGGGTTACCAAAGTGCCTGATGGTTTTGCAGTGACCGCTACCAGTAAGAACTGCCCGATTGCAGCGATGGCAGATGATGAGCGGAAATTATATGGTCTACAATTCCATACGGAAGTCCGCAACACAGAGTATGGCTTAGATATTTTGAAGAATTTTGCCTTTAATGTTTGTGGTGCCAAGGCCAATTGGTCAATGGATGACTTTATTGACATGCAAGTCGACAAAATTCGCGAAGAAGTTGGCGATAAAAAAGTCATTCTGGGGTTATCTGGTGGAGTCGACTCCAGTGTTACAGCGGTTTTGATCCATAAGGCGATCGGTGACCAATTAACGTGTATCTTTGTTGATCACGGTCTCTTGCGGAAGAACGAAGCGGATCAAGTAATGAATGCTTTGAACCGTGACCTTGGAGTCAACATTATTAAAGTCGATGCTAGTGATCGATTCTTAGGTAAATTAAAGGGTGTCACTGATCCTGAACAAAAGCGGAAGATTATCGGGAAAGAGTTCGTGGAAGTCTTCAATGAAGAAGCCAAAAAGATGGATGATGCAGAATTCTTGGCCCAAGGGACGCTTTATACCGACGTGATTGAATCCGGAACGGACACCGCACAAACCATTAAATCCCACCACAATGTGGGAGGCTTACCCAAGAAGCTCGGTTTCAAGCTGATTGAACCATTACGGAGCTTATTTAAGGACGAAACGCGGGCCCTCGGTGAAAAATTGGGGATTCCGCACGAGTTAGTCTGGCGACAACCGTTCCCTGGTCCTGGGTTAGGGATCCGGGTCATTGGCGAAATTACGCCTGCCAAATTAGCAATTGTCCGCGAAAGCGACGCCATTTTGCGTGAAGAAATTGCAAAGGCTGGATTAGACGAAAAGATCTGGCAATACTTTACAGTGTTACCAGGAATTCGTTCCGTTGGTGTCATGGGTGATGGTCGGACGTACGACTATGCCGTTGCCATTCGGGCAGTGACTTCCATTGATGGAATGACGGCTGACTTTGCGAAGATTCCATGGGATGTCTTGCAAAAGATTTCCGTGCGGATCGTTAATGAAGTCGACCACGTTAACCGAATCCTTTACGATGTCACGAGTAAGCCGCCTTCGACGATTGAATACGAATAATTCGACTTTTGCGCTAGGAACAGGAATACCGGTATAACAGCATTTTAGATTACTATGCCAACGCTGATGCACAACATGCCGGAACTTA
Source organism: uncultured Limosilactobacillus sp. (assembly GCF_934202705.1). Taxonomy (GTDB): domain Bacteria; phylum Bacillota; class Bacilli; order Lactobacillales; family Lactobacillaceae; genus Limosilactobacillus. The sequence continues at coordinate 90,695 of NZ_CAKPYE010000003.1, read as the reverse complement.
CACGGAAGATGTTTTGATCACCTTCCCAGATGGTTCAACCGTTACTAAGCAAGTGACATTAACTGTTAAGTACAACCCAGCTATGCTTAGATTGGCTAAGCATTGGCGGAATGACTAAAAAGCGAATAGTAAATAAAAAGTCGTCACTTCATCAAGAAAACGACTTAAAGTTTTGATTTGAATTTTTTCGTATCATAGCATACAAAAAGAGAGCAGGGAGCTGCAGTTCACCACGCTCGATCGTGAATTTGAAAGACTTTATGGTTTGAAAAGAGATTAGCCCTTTGAGGTTAGTCTCTTTTACTATATTAGTAAGCACTTTAGAACAATAAAGGCACACGAGCTAAAGTCCAAATAGCCGTAGTCAATTGGACTGTTCTTATTCATCTAATCATTTTTTAGCTCTTACTCACCTTCGTAAATGGGGGTTACGTATCATCTGATTTATATTCACCTGGATAAGTTGTCTAAGTAGCTAGCTCATTCAACTAATCCTGCTGAAATTATAGTATATTGAACAGAAAAACCGCTCGGCCCGAAAGCCAAGCGGTCGCCAAGGTCGTCAAACCATGCTATAATATAACCGTAAATGAGAATATACTATATTCAACAATTAGGCTGATAGCTTAACGGTAACGCTCTTGTTCTGGTGTACTGCAATACACCACCAGCCAAGCGCAACAAAGAACGTCTCCAAAAGAGATCAGCTCCTTAAATTGGACTTGTGCATTAGTGGTAGCTAGTGCACTTTTGTTATTTTAGCATTAATTCTTACAGTAGAATAGTACAAATTGTTTACGCATAATTTGTAAATTACGTAAAAAAGTGAAATCATAAGAACACCGATTATAAGCGGAATCCGAGGGTAAATAAAGAATGATTGTAAGGTTTGATAGTCATTTGATGATTTAAATTTATTTTTTGCGCAAAATTATTAATCGCTATTCTAGGTTTGCTGGCGTTCATGGAATTGATGAACGATCTAATTGCAGAATTTAATGGTAAGCCATCGTTTAGGTCTCAGCAGTCCCTTAACAACTCTTAAATTTAGTAGTAATGACATTGTACTTGCTTCTAAAATGGAAGGTAGTATGAAGATCACTCCTGCACAAAAATCAGGGATAGCATTCAATGGTAATCAACATATGAGTGGTGATGCAATTATTGGTCTGACAAAAGTCTGCTAAAGTGGTAAAAAGAAAGCTCAATAATTAATATGAAAGAAACATCTCTTACTCTAAACGAATAATGAAGTTACATAAAAGCCGGATCATGAATCTAATGGGTTCATGATCCGGCTTTATTTGGAATGAAGTTAATGGTTACGGTTGCCTAATTCCCAGAAAGCTAACGCCGAAGCTGCGGCAACATTTAAAGAATCAACTTCGGTTGTCATGGGAATTTTAATGGTAAAGTCACTTTCCGCAATCGTTTGGGGTCGCAGACCTGGTCCTTCTGATCCTAGAATGATTGCTAATTTATCGACTTGATCTAACTGGGGATTATCAATGTTGATGGTGTTGTGACGGAGCGCCATGGCGGCAGTTTGGTAACCAGCCTGGTGGAGCAATTGAATCCCTCCGGTTTGCCAAAGCTGCGCATCAATATAGGTCCAAGGGACTTGAAAGACCGTCCCCATTGCTACTCGTGAAGCACGGCGATACAATGGATCCGCAGAATCACTGGTGACGATGATCCCATCGATCCCAAGAGCAGCTGCCGAGCGAAAGATGGCCCCGATATTAGTCGGATTGACGACATTTTCCAAAACCGCAATCCGGGGGTGACGACTAGGGATTGATGATAGAAAAGTTGCGAGGCTTGGACGCTTGATGCGGTTTACCACCGCTAACGCCCCACGAAGTAAATTATAACCATGTAATTGACGGATTAAATCATGGTTAATAACATAGATAGGGGTCTGCTGAAGGCCACTGGTTTGGTGAGCAGCCATTTCGTGATCCAGATCCGCTAAATCACGTTCCAGGACGCCATTTTCTACTAAAAGGGAGACCGGTTGGTAGCCTGCCCGCAATGCTCGTTCGATGACCTTGGGACTTTCGGCAATAAATAATCCGGGTTGAGGTTCTCGGGCGTGGAAAAGCTGGGCTTCATTTAGCCGGACGTAAGGATCTAGGTTATGGTCATTCAGGTTTGAAAGAAAAATTAGATTATGCATACTGGAAATTCACCCGATTTAATCGTATTATTTGAAAGCAACTTTACTTTGCATCTTGACATAAAGACTATTTTAAGAAGTTATCAACCTATGCCAAGTGTTATCAAAATAATGATACAATAGAATATGTATAAGTAAAAGCTAACAGAGTTATCAAGCTTCGGTAAGTTTGCCAGTGACAAAAATGAAGGGCACCATAATCACTCAATCATTAACATTAGTAACTTCGCAATCACAACTTATTTTAAAAGTTAAGTCCAATTAAACTTTTAGCAAAAACAAGGGACTTAATCCTGAGATAGAGAGGATGTTTAATTTGGGTAAGAACAATCAACAACGCAGAATGATTCCTGAACGGAAAGATTTTAAATTATATAAGGCTAAAAAGCAATGGGTAACGGCATGTGCAACTGCTTTACTGGCTTTTGGGACAACTGCGGTCATGAACGTCAGCGCCCACGCTGATACTACGAATAATACCGCAGATGACCAACCTGCAATTTAAGTACCATCCGTAAAGGAGGCACTTAATAATCGTGAACAGGCCCACCAAGTAACCTTGAATCAACATGAACCGAACACCAATGCCTCGGGTGCGGCTGATCAAACCGCTGTGGAAAATCAAGGTGAGCTATCAAAGACGGCGACCACTGCTGGAGACCAATCGAAAGCTGTTAATGCACCAAGTAAATCTGCTGAGCCAACTCATCAAATTGAACAGCCAAAGTTGACAGAAAAACGTCAGCAGACGCCTGTTACGCCACATGCTGAAAGTAGTGAAGAAATTGCACCAGTGCCATGGTCAACTGAAACTGGAGCTTCACCAGCAGTAGTTGCCGGGACTGACTTGACCAACATGGCAGGGCAATTATTGCAAAATGGTGATGCTCTTGCCAAGGCCGGCGCTAAATTCTCGTGGGTTGGGGAAGTTCCAAAGCCAACGCAGGCTAATTCTACCGCTGGCACTAGTGATGTTCTTACGGGGACAGTCCGTGTAACTTATGCTAACGGAACGACTAAAGATGTCCAAGTTAGTTTCTATTCTGAACCTCAGGCGCAGCTTAATGCTAATTACTATTATGTTAATAATGTTGGCGACCAAGTCGATCCGCTGACGACACCGGATGCGAATGGCCGCGTAATTCTTGATGCTGCTAATTCTGATGATGCAACTAAAAGTCTTCTTCAATTAACAGCAGGTGTTACTGGGGATGCTACTGGCCTTCACTTGAAGCTAGTTCAGCCACTGGACACAAGTTCAATTGGAATTAAGTGGGCTGAGGTGCAGGTAACTGATGATTCAATGTTTACTGACGCCAATAATAACCCAATTCATAAAGTCATTGGTAGTCCGTACGTGGTTAAGGTGCCATATGTTGTTAAAACTTTGAAGCCACGTGAGGATAGTCCGGTTGATGCAGATGGCGAGATGACGATTAATGCCCAGCTTTCACAAGCTTTACCAGATTCTAATGGCAATATAAATTTGGGAACAAGTAATGGCTTTATTCCTACTGCTAATCCAACAGTTTGGGGAGAATATCTTTATCAAAATTATGACTTGGCTTGTGCCTTAGGTATTATTACTCAGGTTACTGGCTGGACCCAGCCAACTGGAATCGTTAATATCCATAATTTACCTGAATCAAGCTTCTCAATCAATTTAACTGGGCTGAAGAATGCTCCCGTCCAGCAAGTAAAGGTTAACTATGTTACGCAAGTAAAAGTTGATCCAATGTACTATTATTCAAAAGGAGACTGGACGAAATTTCCTAATCGAAATAAGAATAAAACAGAACTTGAGAATTTAATTAAAGATGGCGCGATGAAAGATTCTGTTCATTTGGTCCTATCAGATGGAACCGAAATAGCGCCAACGGGATTCACTAGTGGCAATGTTACTGCGCCAAATATACAGAGTGGTAAAGCTAGTATGACCTTTAATGTCGTCTATAATGGCAACGCTCCACTTATTTTTAATACTGCTGGTAATTACGAAAATATTAATGGTGCTTCGCTAAGCAATCAAATACCTGTTACAAAAGACTTCGTTGACAATATTGCAAAACAGATGAAGGCGGTAAATAATTCTAATACCATGTTACTTTCATCACTTGCAATCGGAACAATGCAGTCAATCTGGGTTGGTGCCAAGGCAACAGATGTTACACCGCTACAGCCATCAGTACCAACAAGTGCTCATCCAGAAGTGGACGTCACTGATGGCCCCAAAAGTTCTACAAATGACGATATTTTAGCTGCTTTAGTTAAGAACGCGACAGAAAAGCAACAAGACTATACTAAAGATCCATATGAGTTGCCAGATGGCAATAAGTGGCAACAAGGGACCAAGTTTGAATGGGTTAACGAAAATGGAACGGTCACCCCGCTGACCTTTAAGACCGCTGGTGAAACTAAAGTTGGTAAGATCAGGATTACTTTGCCAAGTGGTTCAAGCAGTGATGTGTCAATTAAAGTGGTTTCACGGGCTAATGTAAAAGCGAAGAGTGAAACGGTTAATTATGGGACATCTTTAACTGCAGACGAATTAGTAACTAACAAGAGCGCCTTCCCTGATGGCACAACTTTCCAATTTGCTAACGGGACTGAACCAGACTGGAAGAAGGCCGGTTCATATGACACGGTACAAATTACGGCAACGTATCCACTCAAAAATGCGAATGGACAAAAGGAAAAAGATATTACCACGGGTCCAACCACTGTAGCGGTGGCGATTAATGATTCACGAATTGTGAACGTCATGGAAGGCACTCATATACCTAGTGTAAAGGATATCCTGAATTTGCCGGCCACCTGGGCAAACCATGATGCTGATTGGACACCTGGCAAGAAAATCGAATTAGGTAAAAATACCGAAGGTGAAATTACCGTTCATTATCCATCAAGTGGTCTTGATCAAAAGGTTAAGGTTTACCTTAACGTGATTCCCAAGGTAACGACAACTGATCCCCAAAATTTCTTCACAAATGGTCATCATTATGACGGTAGTGAAGGAACCATTGCGAATGGCGAAAACCAAGGTGGTATTTTAACCAATGACGCTAATGGTGATCCAATTAATTACAACGGCTATCAGGAAAGTGGCGTAGCTGGTCGACCTTCCACCATTACCAATGAGGCGATGAGCTACACGCCAACTTTCGACTTATCAGGCTTACAAACCAACGCTGATGGTAGTTTGGTTAGTGGTCAGCAAAGCCCTATTATTAAGGTTTATGTACCAAATGGCAAAGACATTGTTGGGCTTTCAGCTGAAACGGATAAGGATGGTAAAGTCCGCTATTACTATGAATTAAAGCCGACTGTTAACGTGGCCCAGAAGGTTACCTTCCAGTTTGTCGATCAATATCATGACGATGCACCAGTTGGCAAAGCTTATTCACAGGAGTTTATTCCAGGGAAAGCAACTAATTACACTTTTGATATGAAGTTGCCAGACGGTTATGAACCAGCTACTGGAACGTCAATTCCTACGAAATCGGCACAATATACTTTAGCTGCATTTTCTAAGAATCCGATTACTGTGAAGGTGCCAATTCATGAGATTCTGCACTTTTCGATTACTTTCCATGATGAAGAGTCTAATACCAATCTTGGTACGCTTGATTTAAAGAATCCTGCTAATGGTTTTTATACTGATGCTAGATCTATACTTCATCTTCCCAATGGTGTAAATGTTGGAGATTATCAGTCGACTTCAGTGAGTGGTGTTCCTAAAGGCGTTACTATTGGTGCTTCATGGTGGGCTTCTTTTAGTGATCCGAATGCTTGGTGGTGGATTCCTAACTACAAGTGGGAAACCAACATTGCGACTGAATCTAAATTATGCGGTGCTAACATTGTCATTAATTTGAAGCATAAGACTGAAGATGTTACAGCTACCGACAAGAAAACCCATGAAACTCGGCAAGCAGTTGTAAATTACGTTAAGGCCAAGGTTAATGCTGATGGTACCTATACGACAGATGGTCAGGCATTTGATTCTGCTAAGCTTGATGTTTACTACGTTCGCCAAGCTACTAAGGACTTAGTAACTGGTGAAGTTACGTATGGTCCATGGCTTTGGGATACCAATAGTGGTCAACATGGTTATCATGTCGTTTCAGGTAACTGGACTAAACTTCCACAAGAATGGGGAGCTGTAGTTGCTGACGTACCAACTCTAGATGGTTATACTGCGGCGATTGTAACTGATAAGTCAGGACAACCAGCCAACCAGTTCGTTTACCCAACTTGGAATGGCGGGCAGACTGATCCCACTAAGGCTTCACAAGCATATACTACCGATGCTTCAGTTTATGAAGCTCAACCGGTCCACACTATTTTGTACATCCCTGTTGAAAGCCAACCACGGACGATTACGGCGCACTTTAAGATTGCTGGTGGTGATCGTGATGGTCAAGTCTTTGCTCCTGATGCGCAAGTACAAATTTTCTATGGTCGTACAGGAACCTTAAATGTTAATACCAATAAGATTACTTATGGTGATTGGAGTTGGGATCCATCAGCTGGTGATAAGGCAACCCCTGGTTTCCATATCATTTCCGGTAATTCCTTATGGTCATTACCAAAGGGCAATGCTACTTCTTGGGGGATCACACCACCTGATGCTGGCAATGACTATGAAACAGTCAGCATGCGGATTGGCAACAATATGACAACCGTGACGTTTGCTAATCCAAACTACAAACCAAATACAGTCTTTACAAACTCTACAGCAGACGAGTGGTATGTACGAAATGAATTAACTACTTACTACGTTCCAAAGAGCATGGTTAATAAGACCATTACCAGGACGATTACGCTGAATGAACCTGGTAAGGAGCCACAGACAATTAACCAAACCGCTAACTTAAGTCGCCAGGTCAGGATCAATGCTGACGATACAGGTGTTGTCTACTCAGGGTTTGATGGTAGTGGCTGGAGTACTGATAGCTGGCCAGTTTGGTCGGTACCAGTCCATGAAGGCTACCAAATTGTGGCCCAGCAAACGGTCGCTGGTCACACGACTACCATTGACTTGAATAATGGACAGATTCCGGCGGAAGCCGTTAATAGTGATTCCCAAGATACAGCGATTAACATTACTTATGCAGCAACGGCAACCGCGCAATTAGCTGGTAACGGTTCAAGCATTTACAATGGTCGCCAAATTACCCTTAATGATTTGAATCAAGGGATTCATGTAACGGTAACCGGTCCAACTGCCAATGCTGGGACTTACAGGATCCAATCTGGAGATGTTGAATTTTCCAAGGATGGTACTCATTGGTCAACGACCATGCCAACCGATGCTGCCAAGTACCAAGTTCGTTTAACTACCCAAGGAGCAAACGGCATTAAACAGCAATTTGGCAATAATAGTATTGTTTGGACGCAAGATGGTAAGTCAACGATCACGGGGACGGCTAACTACACCATTACGCCACGATCAACTGACGTTCAATTATCAAATATTACTGCCGGTAATTACACCAAGGTTTATGATGCCCAAGCCACGAATGAGATTGACGCAAGCAAGTTCCAAATTATTGCTAATGGTGTCACGCTTAATCAGGCGGACCTCACTGGAAATCTTTATGAATGGGTTGACGCTCAAGGACATCCTTTGACTGAGAAGCCGAAGAACGTTGGTACTTACTACGTGAAGTTAACGGAGGCCGCGTTTGCTCAATTGCAGGCGGCTAATCCAAATCTGAAGTTAACGAATACTGGTTTAGGTGTTTACACGATTACGCAAGCTAATGCAACGGCAACGTTAAGTGGTTCTAGCAGCAAGGTTTATGATGGTAGTGCTATCTCAATTGAACAGCTAAATCGTAATGGCGAGATTAAGGTTAGCCTGAACTTCCCAGGTGTGAACGGTCAAACTTACACTCTGAAGCAAAATGATTACAAGATCAGTGGTAATGCCACCGATGCTGGTGAGTACACCATTACTTTGACTGATGCTGGTGTGACAAATGTTGAAAATTACATCAAGTCATTAGCTGGTACTGGTCAAAATGGCCAAAGCAATGTGAAATTTACGAATAACGCGATTTCAGGTAATGCTAAATTTACAATTACGGCTTCGAAGAATGTCGTCAGTGTTAGCGGTACCCAAACTGAAACTTACCAGGGTTCGCCATACGATGTCGTCTACAATACAGCTGGGACTAATAGTGTTACTGTTTCAGTTGCTAAGGCAACTGGTAATAACGACGGTGCTTTAGCAAATCTTGCTAATGTTCATCTTGATGCTAACGATTTCCAAATCGTAGGTGGTCCAGCGGAGAAGGTTGGTAGTTACCAGATTGTCTTAACTGATACTGGTTTGGCTAAGATTCAGCAAGCCCTTGGTAATAACTATGAGATTAGCCTTGATCAAACTGCTCACGGTATCCTGCAGATTCAACAGGCACAGGTAACCACGACACTGAGTGGTAAGAATTCCATGGTTTACAACGGTGCAGCTGTAACAACGGATGACCTGTATACTGATGGTTCCACGATTAAGGTCACAATCAACGGTGCTGGCATTGCTAATTTGCCACAGACCTTTGAATTAAAAGACGGTGACTACACTTGGAATACCACTGATGGTAAAGCACCAAAAGACGTTGGTAACTATCAGATCACATTGACGGCGGCTGGAATTAATAAGATTCAAGCACAAATTAATGAAGCTGTTGGTGACGGTAATGTTGTCTTGACTTCAACAGCTAACGATGCAGGAACGGCCGATTTTGCCATTCAAAAGGCCGCGGTTTCCAATGTTCAGTTACATGGTGACGAAAAGTCAATTTATAACGGTCATCCAGTTACCTTCGATCCAACCAATGCCGAGGTGAAGAATAACTTTGGCTTTAACAATGCAACCGGCTTAACGATTCCGAACTTTACAAGTGCGGACTTCGATTGGTACGATGCGGCTGGACATCGGATTGACGCACCAACGAATGCTGGTCACTACAACTTGAAACTGAACCAGCGAGGTGAAGCAGCTTTGGCGAATGCCAACCCGAACCACACCTTCGTTAAGGACGGGAAGAGCACCATTACTGGTCAGATTAACTACATCATTAATCCGGCTGAATTAGTCATTACTGTTACTGGTAGTGCTTCAAAGGTTTTCGATAATCAGTCAGCACAGATTACTCAAGATCAGATTAATAAGGGTGATATTAAACTAGTTTGGGGTAATTCAGAGAATGAACCAGTTGGTTTAGGTCACTTTGATTTGACGCCAGCTGATTTCGAAGTTGTTGATGAACAGGGGCACTCAGTTATTCACGCAAATGCTGGTTATAACGATGATGGTACTGCAATTAAAGGGACGCCATATAAAGTTCGATTAACTACCGCTGCATTAGCAAAGATTAAGATGCTATCTGGGGCTGGTAACTACACGATTAGTCAGTCTCAAGATCATGGTGATTACTACATCTATGAACACAAGGCTGAACTGACTTTAACGGGTAATCAAACGACCGTTTATGGCAGTTACTTACCATTGGATCCGAATGCCTATACATTGAATTTTAGTAATTGGCTGGCAACGGATACTAAGCCAACGATTGCTTGGCAAAATGGTGTTCTCTACGTCAATGGTCAAGCAAATACCAAGGGCTTTAAGTGGCAAGTTGGTGACCTCTATGTGGACGGTCATCCCGATGGCAGTTTGCCAACTGAGGTTGGTAATTACCGAGTTAAAGTTTCCAAACACCTACTGGATGAATTACGTCAGTTATTCCCAGACTATGACTTCTCCGGTAACCTGGAGCACGCGGTGATGTTATTCGCAGTTACTGGGCAACCGAGTGGTGAACAAGTAGTAGAAGCCAGTCATGATCCGGCTAGTTATGTTATTAACCCAGCCGACGTTACAGTGAAGATTAACGGTACCGAACATGTGAAGTACGTTGCTGATCAGACGCCAACAATTAACTACGGTGGTGAAAATGGCTACACGCTTTCCATCACTGCACCAACTAAGCCAGAAGGGGCAACTGAAACCAATGAAAAGACCCCAATTTACACTAGCGTTAAGTTAAGTGCTGGTGATCTTGAATTTGTGACGACTCCTGATGGAGTTGGGACTTACCAAGTTAAGCTGTCAGCTCAAGGCTTGCAAAAGCTCCAAGCTTTGACTGGTGCTACTAACTATAATTGGTCGCAAGCATCGGCGGCTCGAGCCAACTTTAGGGTTAATCAAATGCCGGTAACGATTACAGTTACTGGTGAATCGACTGTAACTTATGGTGAACGAGAATGGCGGGACGCAATTACGGCTGTTCCAACTGGTTATGGGATTACGATTGCTCCTGAATCAGATCCAACTAACATGATTTACTATCAACTTCAAGCTGGTGACTTACAATACGTTGACACACCAGGCAATGTAGGCGATTACAGGGTTGTTCTATCAGCAACTGGTTTGGCTAACATTGAGAAGACTTTGGGTGGTAACTATGCATATCCACAGACTGTTCAAAATGTAACGAGTGATGCTAAGTTAGTAGTTGAAAAAGGTTATGCGCACGTCGGCCTCAATGGTAGTTGGGAAACAACTTACGATGGTAAAACAAGATTACCGCAAAGCCTAACTAACAAGTACAATTTAGGTGACTTAGTCATTTACAAACCAGACGGCACACCAGCCTCATTTGAATTGCAGCCAGGTGATCTTGCCTTTGCGGATGGCACTAATCCAAAGAATGTTGGTACCTATGATGTTGTCTTATCCGCAAGTGGTAAGCAACGGATTCAGGACTTAGATGGTAATAACGGTAATAATTACGACTGGGACTACGAACCAACTGCTCTTTACACAATTGACCAAGCAACTGGGCAGGCTAAACTAACTGGTCAAAACCAGAAAGAATTTGATGGTTCACAAGTCACGACGGCCGAAGTTAATAAAGACGGCCAGATTACTGTTGACTTAACACTACCCGTATACAGTCAACCATCTGAACCTGGTCAAGAGCCACAATTAATTGAGACGATTGAGCTTGGTAAGTATACTCTACAAGATGGTGATTACACCTGGGCTGATGGTAGTGCGCCAACTAAGGCCGGCACCTACACCATTAACTTGAATACGGACAAGATTTTGAGTCACTTGCAAGCTCGTTTGAATGACTTAGCCGGCACTGGTCAAGACAATCAAAGTAATGTCACAATTGTCGCCAAAGACCTTAGCGGAACGGCTCAGTTTACGATTAATCCAAAGGCGGCCACAGTAGCGTTAAGTGGTAATGATGGCAAGATTTATGATGGCCATCCGGCAGTCATTAATCCAGCTAAGGGAAGCTGGAATGATCAAGGGCTTGTCGCTGGTGATAAATTGAATACTTCAGGTTTAACAGCTAGTGATTATGAATGGGTTGATGCCAATGGCGCGCCGATTAATGTAGGGACTTACTACATTCAATTAACCCCAGCTGGGGTGAAGAAGCTCCAAGCAGCCAATCCAAACTATCGCATTAGTGAAAGTGGCCGAATTAAGTACGTCATCAGTCCAGCTAAAGCTGCCGTCACGATTACTGGTTTTGAAAAGAGCACGAAGGCCACGATTAACCCGAATAAATATCAGGTTAATGTTCCGGCAGGGATTACAGTTCCAACTGGTTTAGAATATGAATTTACGGAGACACCAAACCATTCTGGTACTTATAACATCACGTTAACACCAGCTTCGCTGCAAAAGTTAAAGGATGCCAATCCAAACTACGACTTGGAGATTTCTTCAACGGCTCAGTTTGAATTAGATGCGACGCTGAAGATTGAGTTCCAGGATACTGATGCGGACAATCAACAAGTGGGTTCGGTCATTACCAAGACCGGGGTTGCTGGTTCGTCAATTGATGATCTTGGCTTAATCATTCCAGCTAATTATGATTTAGCACCTGGGCAAACGCTGCCGAAGCATTACCAATTCGGTACGCAGTTAGAACAATTCTTGTACATTAAGCTGGTTCATAAGATCCAAGGGGTTAACCCAACGGATCCAACAACCAACCCTGAACCAAGTAACCCAGATTGGTTTAAGGAACATCACTTGGTTAAGGACATTACCAGAACCATCAATTACCAAGGCTTAAATCCAGAACAACTTGGCCAAATTCCAGCTGAACAAAAGCAGCAAACCGTTGAGTTTGTGCGGAAGGCTAGATATGACTTAGTTACAGGTCAATTGATTGCTGGCAGTGAAGGACCATGGATGGCAGTGGACGGTCACGAATTTGCTGGCTTCACCCCGCATGAGTTTGCGGGTTACGCAGCTCATCCAGCAATGGTTCCTGCAATGAACGTTACGAGCGATGATCCAGATTGTTCGTTGACGGTTACCTACACCAAGAACCCAGTGATTCCTGATCAACCAGGTACGCATGGCGGACATGACGGCCAACCTGGAACCAATGGCAATGGTTCAGCAACTGGATACGACACTGCTGACCAGATTACTAATGATCATTCAATTACTAATCAGCTCGCTCAGCATACCAAGAACGGTGCCAAGCGGTTACCACAGACTGGTAACCAGGATAACGAAGCGACGGCCACCGTTGGCTTCATCTTTGCTGGCTTGGTAAGTATTATTGGTCTAAGTGGAATTAACAAAAAGAAAAAGCATGATTAGTATATTTCTAATTACATGCTAAATAAAAAGGCGACTGTTAATGTTCGTTGATGAACACTAACAGTCGTTTTTCATTATTCAAATTTTTAAGCGGTCGAGGAGGATTTTAAAAACTAGACAAAGGTTGAGCAGCAGGAACATTCGCCAGCCAAGTGACCAACTGATGATGTGCAGATTGAAGTGGCAAAGGTTGAACAAAATCACCAGGATTAAAAATAGGATATTAGCCCGTAAAAGGTCTTTTGACCAGTAGTGGTTAACAATGTAGTCCCAAATTTGAATTAAATAATTTTTCATGTAGTTAAATCCTAACTTAAGTTAGCTAATACGACAGTCACAATAAAGAAAATAAACGCAGTCAGATAGAAAATTTTTAAGTTTTCACGCATCTTTGATAGCTCCAATTGACATTTTGACGATCTTCAATAAAATTATTAACGTACTTCGATTATCACATATTTAGAATTATTAAGAAAGATGTTTATTGAATGAATAGCTACAAGAAAAATGTAATTTATATTTGTTTTTGTCTGTTCGTGATTTATGCGGGCGCCGTTCGGCCAGTACTGAACCATCGCTCACACATGACTAATCAGCCCCTCACCACGAATCCTGGCAAGCGACAGCCAGCCAAGAAACGGCCGGTGGATGCAACTGAACAATTCATGCGCACCCCAATTGATTGGCGAAAGTCATCAGAAACGAAACCTTACCCTGATCTTGCCAAGGTTAAAGATCTGAATGTGTTGGTCAGTATTCGTAAAAATCGTACCTATTTACGAGATGGTCAGCATGTGATTTACACTATGTATAGCTCGGCCGGTCAATATCATCGTCAAGGAAAGCGGGGTAAGAATGTAAGCTATACCCCGGTGGGGACGTTTTATATTCAGCAAGCACGAGGGATGAACTTTTTCAACCAGCGTTTGAATGAGGGGGCTAATTATTACGTATCATGGTTGAATAATGGTGAGTATTTATTCCATAGCGTGCCGACCAAGGCGGATGGTTCATATGATCGCCAGGAAGCTCGAAAGTTAGGAAAATCGACGGGTTCACACGGCTGTGTTCGTCTGTCGGTGTCAGATGCCCGATGGATGATGGAACACTTACCAGTAGGCACCAAAGTTACGATCGAGAATTAAAGCAAGCGGTTGGGAAAGGCCCAACTGCTTTTTTATTTTGTAAGGATTCCTTTACAATTAAATTTATAGAACTATAATTATCATTGAATAAGTAATTGTCCATTCCAAGGGAGGAAATTTCAGATGCTTTCGAAAAATAACTTACGTTTATTGAGTGAAAGAAATACGCCACACCAGCAACATTTTAGCTTACGAAAATTGACAATCGGGGTCGCTTCGGTATTATTAGGGACGACTTTTATGGTTGGTGCTGCTTATGCGTCCACTGATTTTCAAACAAATCAAACAACCTCCGTATTAAAAACAACCACTAGCAGCCATGCTCCAGAAACTGATCAGCTGATTAATAACGGTCCTGCTACGCAAGCGACGAATTCACAACAAACGACGTTGCGGCCGACTACGTCTCCAAATGTCACGTCTCAAGTTACGGATGACCAACAAGCGGATGAAGTTGCTACGCCGACCTTTTCAGGAATGACCAACTGGAAACCGAATAATGCTACCAAGCAGTGGACTGGCAAGGCCACTGATGCCCAGTATCGAGTTGGCGATCAATCACAAATTAACTATATTATTCAAAGTTATGGTGGAACCGATGTTGCCAACTCTCAAGATTTTCAAGGTACGACTAAGTACTTAATTATGATCCCGGCCGGCTTTAATACAACCGGCTTAACACCCAACCGAACCGATGCTGCATTGGGATATCAGTTACAAGATTTGGGGATGGTCGGTCCAAATGGTGAACGGAGTTTTATGTTGACCCTTGCGCAAACCCCAAGTTACCGTCAGCCATTACAAATCGCAGCGACAATTACTCCAATGGCAACCGCTGGTGGCGCTTATAACGATCTGTATAGTCAGTGGTCACCCTTGTTAATGCCGTTGGCTGAGTACCTCCATGCTGATGGTGATAATGGTACGGGTGGCGGAATGGGAACCATCACCCTGAAAAATGGTACGACATATCATTACGTTCGCGATTTAACGAGTTTTAATAATGTCCAATGGTATGATAAAAATTCACAGCCGGCGTATACCATTATTCCAGGTGCACAAGCTTTAGCGAATAATAATTATAAGATTATCAGTGTGAAGGCTGCTAAGGCTGATGCGACTCAAATTGGGCAAGCTGGTTATGAGGAAATCACGCCTAAGATTCAAATTACTGGAACGGTACAAAATGGGGACTATCTTGATTTCCATTTGGGGATTCCGTACCGTGATGGTCAAACCGGGACAACCAAATACATCTTATATGATCACAACTTAGCTAAGCAGTTTAGCGTGGCTAATATTGGCACCGTTTATAACATGGGTGATTACTATCGGTTAGTTTTTGATAATCAGGCAGGAACTTTAAACAATCCAACATTCACGTTGAATTTACGTTGGGGTGCCGAAAATCAGCAGGCTTCGATCAATAGTAGTGACTATGTCTACCGTTCAACAACAGATCCTCTTCAAGACCATACACAATTTGATTACATGCCGACAGATGACGTAACAATTAACGGCCAAACCATGGCAAGCGGGCTAATCGCGCATGGTCAGTATATTTATACTGCACAGCCCATTGGTGTTGGGATCAATTCTCTAGGGGTAGGCAATACTTACTCGACAAACCGAACTTGGAACCAACAGGGGGATGTATCAGTAAATACTCACTGGGATAATGTTCAAACAGCGGGATTGGCAATCAAAGAGTTGGGAAATGAATTTGATATTAGCACGACGGTGACTAAAGATCCGACCGGGCAAGTTAACTTTACTTTTACTAGTGCCCAAGATTTAGCACGAGCAATTGAAAAGGCAGTGGCATCGAATAATCAACAATCATTAACTAACAGCGTCGTTAGTGATGGTCATACGTATGTCACCATGACTAGTCAAAAGGGTGAACGACCACGGATCAAAGCAACCGTGACATTAACCGTGACTGCTGATCAACACAATCCTAATCAGAAAACGGCTGTCTGGCATGTTCAATTAGCTAATCTCGATCCGACGAGAAATCCACGGATTATTTTTGCAAATTCAGTACCGCTGGTTACCGCCACGGCCAATAATTTTACGATGCCTGATGGAATTACCTCATATGATCAGGACCAGGCGGCTGCCAAATCAATTGCAACTGACACGTACCAAGGAGCTAAAACCAGTAATACGGCTTTAATGAAGGTTCTCCAATCGTTACCGGTTGCGTTGACTAAATTTGTGACCTATCAAAATGGTCAACCAGCGAAGACTTCCAGTACTTTTGGTGGCCCTTGGAATGCGGCAATTAGTTATAACGGTAATAATGCGGTTGAAGGTGGCGGTTCAGCAGCCGACCTCGTTACCAATACTTTACACTTTGAAGATCTTGATTCTGGTCAGTCAGTAGCTGATGATGTGACCTATCAAGGGGCAACCGGCTCCAATGTTCATTTTTCAGATGGCCAAGCAATTTATAATAACTTGTCGAACTATCACTTTGTCAAAGCAGTGAGTGTCCAAAATGGCCGAGAAACGGTTCTCCAAAATTTTGATCCAACTAAGTTAGCATCATTTAGCTTTGGCACTGCTGGTAAGAGCCAACCGCACGAATTTATTATCTACGTTCAAAAGAATCAACCGGTCCAGCAAACCGCTCATGTGACAGAAATCATCAATTATCGGTTCGAAGATGAAACCCCAGCGGCTCCGCAATATACCAAAACTGTAACGTACAAGCGGACTGGTAATGGCGAGTGGCAAGCAGATGGGAGTTTTAAGGTAATTCCATCACCACAAATCGATGGTTATACTCCAAATCTGACGCAAGTTGACGTGCCAAATATTGCTCAGACTGACCTCCATAATGGCGGTCAGCTGAAAGAAGAGTATGATGTTGTCTATCAGGTTAATAAACAAACGGCGAAGATTAGTTACGTTGACGATACGCTTGGTGGGATTACTTTAAACACGGACACCACCGAGGGTAATTATGGCTCTAAAATTCAATTTTTCGTTGATCCAGCACAAAAAATAAAGAATTATGAAAAGCAACATTATATCTTAGTCAGCAACAATTTTACTACCAATGCTCAATATCAAGCAGATAATCAGAACAACGTATTTGTCGTTCATTTGAAGCACGCCACGGATAAACGGACGAAGTTAGTTACGATCACCCGAACCATTAAGTACCTGGCAGGTGACCATTCAGTAGCACCACAAGTGATCCAGACGGTTACCTTTACTGGAACGGCGCTCCATGATCAAGTGGCTGATACGACAGGGGATTATCAATGGCAAGTCACGGACGGGAGTCGCAATTTTGCAGCGGTTTCTTCTCCAGTTCCTACTGGTTACCAGATTATCAATGTGCAAAGTGATCTTCATGGCCAACTTGCTGGCCAGAATGTCCAAGCAATGACGACAGCTCCAACGATGGCCGATGAAGTAATTACGGTTCGTTATGCTCAGCAACAAAGCGCTAGTTTAAACTTTATTGATGATGAAACGGGTGTTCCGATCCATCCGGTGATCACAGTTCAAGGTCGTGATGGGCAACCGATTAACTTTGGTAATGTTCAGTCCATTGTGGATCAGCTCACTGCTAAATCTTATGTGCTGAAAGGAATTACTGATGATACGCCGGCGAAATCCATAATGACGGTATTAATGAACAACCGGTCAATTGCTGACTCCGCGACGACAAATTGGCAAAGCAGGTTTGGCAACTTTGGGCAAGGTGCACGGAGCTTTACAATTCACTTTACTCATGGGCATGGTCAGTTAACTGAACAACATCAACGCACAGTGACGGAAACTATACATTACCAGACTCAGGCTGGCCACTCATTAGCAGACCCGCTGATTCAGACTTTGACCTTTAATGGTGTCGGTTATCGAGACCTTGTTACTGGCCAAGACATTGTAACTGGGTGGCAGATTGCAAATGGTCATGCTGATCATGGCAATTTTGGCAGTGTGAAGAACCCAGTCATCAATGGTTACCATGTTGTGTCGGCAGTTGATGAACAAGGTACCAATGTCTGGAACGCAGTTACTAATCAAGTCAAAACGCAGGGACAAATTAACCATACGTCACCGGATGTAAAAATTATTGTAACCTATGCTGCTGATGTTCAACCAACTGCACCGAAGCAGCCAACCCATCATGATGAACCGGGCACAGTGCAACAGCCTACACTGCCAAAACAACCGGTGGTTCATCATCAAACTGAGACTCCTGCTAAGCAGCAATCGGTACCTGTTATGACGATAGTGCAAGGACAATCGACGGTTGATGATAGCGAAAAGTCGGTAGTGGACCGGCCGACCATTAAACGAGTAGCCAAGCAGTTGCCGCAAACGGGGACTAATCAACAGGAAGCTATGCTGGGCCTAGGGATTATTTCACTAATGGCAACGTTAGGACTAGCAAAACGTAAGCATTCAGCAAATGATTAAACTTAGACTGTATTAAATTGTTGATTAGCTGGTTAGATGCTTCTCACGGAATGATCAAAAAATGATCGTGGTCAACATTGCAGTTCCGCTTAATCGTGGTATATTAATAGTTAATCTAAAACGAAGAGCGAGGGATTACGATGAGTAAGTATGTTGTTGAATTGAGTGCCGAAGACTTACAAATGTTGAAGGACTGTCATTCTAAGAACCCTTCAATTATGAAGTCATTAAATAATGCCAAAAAATCAGATTAATCGATCGCACAATTTTCTGGGTATTTCCCGGGAAATTGTTTTTTGTTAAGGAGGAAGAATGCGACGTGGATTGACGGTTGCATTAGCAATCATCCTAAATGCCTTTGGGCAATCACTTACGATTGTTACAAACATGGGAAGTATGCCTTGGCCGGCTTCCATTGTGAACATGATGCATGCTCTACATTGGACGATGACGGCCACGATTTTTACGGAAGGCTTGGTTGTGATCGTGTTAAATGCGGCGATTAGCGGGTGGCTGAATTGGGGCGGTTTAGGTAAGGAATTTGCTTTTTTAATTCCGTACAGCTTCTTGATGCAATGGTTTGCGGATGGGTGGCGATTTTTCGGTGTGGATCGGCTCGCCATTGGCTGGCGACTGGTGTGTGATCTGGCAGGATTATTAGTTGCTTTTGCTGGGGTGGCCAGCTATCAACAAGCAAATTGTTGTCATCCGCAGGATGATCTATCGATGACCTTAAAACGTCATTTCAGTGTCCGCTTTACGATGGGCTTTAATTTGCTATTACCAGTGATCATTATCATAGTTTGTGTTTTACACAACCAGACACTCTATGCCGTCCACGTTGGGACCGTGATTGGGCTATTAGCGCAACGGCGGGTAGTGACCTTTTATGATGAATATTTACCGGCGCTGTGTCGCTGCTAAGGAGGAATAACCATGATCAAAATGTATATTGTGGATGCCTTTACCGATGAATTATTTAAAGGCAATCCAGCTGCGGTTTGTTTTGTTAATGAATGGCCAAGTGCAACGTTAATGAAGAAAATTGCACAAGAGAATCGGTTTTCTGAAACGGCGTTTTCGATTCGCCGTGATGATAGTCATTATGATCTGCGGTGGTTTACCCCGGGTGGTGAAATCGACTTGTGTGGGCACGCGACTTTGGCAACGGCGTTTGTAATTTTCCAAACAGCTGCCCCATTGGAGACTACCACCATTACTTTTCAGACCCAGCAAAGCGGAAAACTCCTGGTGACAAAGCAGGACGATCAATATGAGATGGAATTTCCATCTTACGATCTTAAAGCAGTGCCAGTAACGGCTGCCATGACGGCGGCATTTAGGGCCACGCCTCAAAAGGCCTACTTGGGTCGGGATTTGCTGTGTGTCTTTGATGATCCCCAAACCATCATCAACATGCAACCCGATCAAGCTAAGCTGGCCCAGCTGGATGGTCTTTTGCAAAATGTGACGGCCCCCGGTCAGCAATATGATTGTGTATCGCGATCATTTGCTCCAAAGCTTGCGGTTCCAGAAGATCCGGTTTGCGGAAGTGGTCATTGCCACATTATTCCATATTGGGCACGTCGTTTAGGCAAAAAGCAACTTGTGGCTTATCAAGCTTCCCCACGGAGCGGCATTTTATACTGTACGTACGCCGGTCCGGTGACTAAGTTAGCTGGCCAGGCAGTGTTATATTCCAGCGGTCAGCTAAATTTATCTGCAATTAATTAATTTCCCCCTTTGCTTTTTGCCACGGGATTCAAGTAAAATATAAGAAAACATGATGGCTATGGCAGAGCAGACTGCCGTAGCTTTTTATTTTGAGGAGGAAATGATTTGGCGAAGAATGACAGAGTGAGTGGTCGAACGTATGGTGCAATCTTTTCGGTGGCACTGCTAAGTTTTATTGGAATTTTAACGGAAACGGCAACTAACGTAACCTATCCTGAATTATCGCGGGTCTTTGGCATTTCACTGGATACGACGCAATGGATTACCGCTGGGTACTTATTGATGGTGACGATTGTGATGGGGACCACTTCCTTTTTACTGAAGCGGGTTTTAATTAAGCATTTGCACTTGATTGCGGTCGCGGCTTTTATGATTGGTGACGTGATTTGCGCGGTGGCAGGTAATTTTCCGATCTTGTTGTTGGGACGGTTTATTCAAGCGGCGGCGACTGGACTCTCGACCCCAATGATGTTCCAATTGATTTTTACGAAAATTCCTCGAGAAAAGTTGGGCTCAATGACGGGAATTGCGGCGATGGTGATTTCTTTTGCCCCGGCGTTGGGACCGACGTATGGTGGTTTGGTAGCCACGAGTATGTCTTGGCGGATGATTTTTTGGCTCATTTTGCCGCTTGCGATTGTTTCTCTATTACTGGGTCAATGGTTGATTACAAATATTGAATTAACTGAAACTAAGCCATTTAGTACCACTAGCTTTATGTTGCTGGCGTCCGCGATGGTGGTGTGGATCTATGCCTTATCAATGATTGGCAAGACTGGATTTGACGGAAAATTTTGGTTGTTCCTAGGTTTGTCACTACTGCTCTTTGCTGGATTTATCAAAGTCAATACAACAGGACCGACAGAGCTGGTTGATCTCGGAATCTTTAAACACTTGGCAGTCGCGCTGAACGGCTGGAATTATTTCAACTTACAATTTATTAATATTGGGATTTCACTAGTGATTCCGGTTTATGCACAATATACGTTACATGCTTCTGCCTTTATTTCGGGACTGATCTTGCTACCAGGAGCCATTTGTGGTGCGATGATTTCTCCTTTTGCGGGTCATCTAGCTGACCGGTATGGTTTTAAATTGCCGGTGCTTTTGGGGAATACTTTGTTTGTAATTGGCGGATTGCTATTTTGGCTGGGTCAGGATTACTTAACACCATTTTGGATGATGATTTTCTTTATCATCTTACGGTCGGGGTTTAATTTTGCGTTTTCAAACACGATTTCAAATGCCACGGTGAATGTATCGGCCAACAATGCGGCGGACGTCAGTTCATTATTTAACATGATTCAACAATTTGCTGGAGCCACTGGAGTTGTCTTTCTCGCGTCTTTAATGGCAATTTTTCAAAACCATGGAGCCGGAACGATGGCCATGCGGACGTATGCTGGGGGACGTCTCGACTTTATGATGACAGTGACTTTAACGTTCTTAACATTGCTCCTGTCGCTAATTAATTATCACTGCCAAGGGCGGCGATCTCGCCAATAGGTAGTGCCGTTTGATACATTTTAGTTATTAATGATCATTAATAATTAGTATTTCATAATGATCGGCAGAAGAATTACAATAAAAGTGGTAGCGTTAAACTTTGTATCGTGAAGGGAAGTCATAATGATGAAGAATGCCATTTTTGCTAAATCCGGCGAAGTTAAGATTATTGATTCGCCAAAGCCGGGAATTCAGCAGCCTGATGATGTGATTTTAAAGGTCGTCAGGGCATGCGTTTGCGGATCAGACTTATGGAACTTTCGGGGAATTAATCCGGTGGAACCGAATTCGGAAAATTCTGGCCATGAAGCCCTGGGCATTGTCGAGGCAGTTGGCAGTGATATTACAACAGTCAAGCCGGGGGATTTTGTGATTGCCCCGTTTACCCATGGCTGCGGTCATTGCGCTGCTTGTTTAGCGGGCTTCGATGGTGTTTGTCAGGACCATAATGATAATTTCTCTGTAGGTACTCAAGCAGAATACATCAGGTTCCAACATGGTCAATGGGCACTCGTTAAAATTCCGGGTCAACCAAGTGATTACAGTGAAGGAATGCTGAAGTCGCTTTTGACCTTAGCTGATGTGATGGCCACTGGTTATCACGCAGCCCGCGTAGCCAACGTTAAACCTGGTGATACGGTAGTCGTCATGGGTGATGGTGCCGTTGGTCTTTCTGCCATTATTGCGGCTAAGTTACGGGGGGCCAGTCGAATTATTTCAACTAGTCGACATGAAGATCGTCACCAATTGGCAATTGAATTTGGCGCAACGGATAACGTCGCGGCCCGTGGTGATGAGGCAATCAAAGCAATCATGGATCTTACGCACGGGAGCGGTGCTGATGCCGTCCTTGAATGTGTGGGAACAGAGCAATCCACGAACACCGCTTTAAAGGTTGCTCGTCCTGGGGCAGTTGTTGGCCGAGTTGGTTTGCCACATACCCCAGCAATGGATATGACCGCGCCGTTCTATACCAACACCGCGATTGCTGGCGGTCCCGCCTCAGTGACGACATATGATAAACAAGTTCTTTTAAAGGCAGTTTTGGATGGCAAGATTAATCCAGGGAAAGTCTTTACGAAGACCTTTACGTTGGATCAGATCAATGATGCCTATCAAGCCATGGCGGATCGCAAGGTTATTAAATCTTATATTAAAGTCAGTGATTAGTTATTAACCGGTGGAACTTTGCAAGGGTTCTGCCGTTTTTGATTGTGTTTTGCTCCGATCGCGTGTATGCTGAATAAGCATTCAAATTCAGAGGAGTCAATTGTGAGTCGAAAACAAAAATTTGTATTATCAATCATGATCCTGGGCACTTTCTTTGGAATTATGTGTTCCACGATGATGAACATTGCCCTGCCAACGTTGATGCGGACGTTTGGCTTATCATCTGCCAGGGTGCAGTGGGTTAGTAATGGCTATATGCTGGTCAATGCTTTAATGATCCCGGTCAGTGCTTACTTGATTAAGAAGTATTGTTATCGGAACCTCTTCCTGATTTTTACCGCCATTTTTGGAATTGGGACAATCATTGGGGCAACCGCACCAACCTTTAATATCATTGTGGCCGGGCGGATGATCCAGGCCATTGGTTCCGGGATTATGATGCCCCTCGTCAATGTGATGGCGATGAAGTATGCTGCGGATGGTCACCAAGGTGCCGTTATGGGCATTGTCGGCTTAGCATTTAATTTTTCACCGATTATCGGGCCTTCGGTCGCAGGATTGATCCTCGATTTCTTTAGTTGGCGGTACCTATTCATCCTGATTTTGCCGTTCATTATCGTGACGCTCATCTTGTCATGGGTGGAGATGCCGAAGTTATCCACAAAGGAAAATCCGCAATTTAATGTCACCGGCTTAGTGACGTGTAGTATCAGTTTATGGTTCTTGTTAAATAGCTTTTCTAATTTCGGCAGTGAACCATTCTTGAGCTTCGGGGTGGCCGGAGCGCTGTTTATTGGCTTATTATCATTAATCTTATTCATTGGTTCCCAGTGGCATAGTACGCATCCATTTGTGAATCTGCGCATCTTTCGCCATACTCAGTTTACGTTAGCAGTAATGGTTAATTGCCTTTTGGTTTCAACAATGTATGGCAATACAATCTTACTGCCGCTTCTGGTCCAAAATGTTATGCACCAAAGTGCATTTATTTCAGGACTAGTGATTTTACCAGGGGCGCTATCAACCGGTTTACTGTCGCCAATTAGCGGGAAGCTCTTTGATCGCTACCCAATTCGCTGGATGGTTACGTATGGACTGGTAGTGGATCTCTTTGGAACTGCGATGCAGGCGTTTATTGGTGTTCACAGTGGCGCGGTTTTTGCGGCCTTTTGGCAATTTGTTCGGCAATTTGGAATTGTGATGCTGTTAATTCCGTTGCAGACGGAGGCGTTGGCACTATTACCACAAGACCAGTTGCCGGATGGGGTCGCCATGTTTAACACGACCCGGCAGATTGCGGCTAGTTTTGGGATGGCCTTTGTGGTCGCAATGGTAAACCTGACGGATCGGTACTATCATGTTGGTACTTCAGCGGTTGGGATCCAGGTTGGCTTTATTACATGTTTTGCTATTTTATGCTTTGCATTAGTGATTGCCCAGTTCTTCCACACCAATCGTCAAGAATTCCAACATTCGCATTAATAAGGAGGTTGTTGAATGAAAAATTGGTCATTAATGTGGCTAGTGGCTGCAATGGTAGTTGTGGTTAGTAGCGGTTTGGCATTAGCAAAACAACGCTCAACCCAGCAGTGGGTTCATTCCACGACGCCCACCATCTTTATTCATGGATACGGGAGCAGTTACCATGCTGAAGAATCAATGGTTAAAGCGGCCAAGCAAGCTGGAGTAACCAAGACCGTTGCCCGAGCGACGGTTGCCAAAGATGGCCAGGTAACAATTTCTGGTGATCGACTGGCCGGTAAGCGGAACCCAATTGTGGAAGTTAATTTAGTCAATAATAAACAAACCGATATGGCAGAAGGAGCTAAATATATCCGTAATGTGATTCTGGCTTTACAAAAGCGTGATCAGCTGACTAAGTATAACTTTGTTGCCCACTCAATGGGGAATATGGACGCATTTAGTTATTTGAATGATTATGGTTCACAATCCGGAATGCCAAAATTGCAAAAACAAGTGGTCATTGCTGGTGGTGGCCTTTCCGGCTGGACGCGTGATCGGTCCAACGTGGAAAAGATGCGCCAACACATGGATAACCTCAAGCAGGTTTATCCACACGCCCACGTTTTAGTAATTGCCGGCAACACCGGACATGGCTCTGATGGTCGGGTTCCTAACGCCGCGACCCGTTCAATTCGGGCAATGTTGGGAGAGCGACCGGCTTCCTTCCGGATCCAAATGTTCAATGGAAAGCAGTACAACCATAGCAGCCTCCATGAAAATCAGCGGATCTTTAAATTAATTAATAACTTTCTTTGGCAGAAGTAATAAAAAAGCTTGAAATCGAGTTGTCAACCACTCAATTTCAAGCTTTTCATTTATTTCGAGAATTTATTCAGACGCGTTCGACTGAAGGCGCGGAGGACCACCAAGATAATCAAACTTTGAATGGGCCATGAAATGATCTCCTTGGGCAGACGGATTGCTAGCAGCGCAGTAAAAGTCCGTCCAGTTGAATTAGCATTTAAACTCATGATGTAGATCCAAAGGGTCGTAAAAATAACGTTGGTAATGAGGATTTGGCAAAATTCGTAGATCAATACCCGTTGCCAGGTCAACTGCTGATTGTAAAGGAACATGCCGGCAATGACACCTGAGATAAAGGCAGAAAGCGTAAAGCCGGGGAAAAACAAATTTCCGGTGTTCAAGACGGTATTACTGATGATGTCAGTAACGATCATGACCATTCCGCCCATCCATGGGCCAAGACAGTAACCAACCAGTGCGGTAGCGATAAAACCCAGACCGATCTTGAGCACGGCGGGGTCACCAATTGAAATTTTACCTAAGATGACTTCAAGGGCCGTTAACATAGCAGCAAGGGTTAAATAACGTGTGGTCCATCGAGGACCTGAAAATGATAGAATTGACATAGTCAATCATCCTCCCTGATTTTTAATTTGTTAGGGAACACATTGACGATTAGTCGAGTGGTGAATGCGGAACTTCAAGGCAGCTTGCGCCTTCTTCCACCGTTCACATTCCGTTCCGGTGGACAGTAACCCAGAAGTTCCTACCCCAACACCCGTAATATAGCTTATATGCAAACATTATGCAATGGTTTTTTAATATAATTAATTATTTCACAAATTTTTAAAATTAATTATTCGTTTATTGTTCGGAAATAGGAGAAAAATGCAAATTATTATTTCACCTGCCCGTCGAATGCAAACTGATTTAGATGCATTTCCGGTGGCAGCATTACCACAGTATTTAAAGGCAACGGCCCAAATTCTTAATTACTTAAGACAACTTTCGTATCAGGAAATTCATCGGTTATGGTGGAACTGCAGTGAGCGACTGGCACGACCAAATTATGAATGGGTTCACCAAATGAACCTGCGGGATCGTTTGACGCCGGCAATCATCGCCTTTACGGGATTGCAATATCAGTATATGGCCCCGGATGTCTTCTCTGATGAAGAACTTAAATATGTGCAACACCACCTCAAGATTATGTCAGGATTTTATGGAATGCTTCGCCCGTTTGATGGGATTGTTCAATACCGTCTTGGGATGGGTGATCGGGCGCATGTCAACGGCACCCAAAACCTGTACCAGTTTTGGGGCGACCGGTTAGCAAACGATTTGTATCAGAATGATCGCTTAGTCCTGAACTTGGCTTCACAGGAATACAGCAAGGCGATTCAGCCTTACGCCGATGAAAATCGACAATTTATCACATGTCGGTTTGTGGAAATCATTGATGGTCGACCCAAACAAAAAGCTACGTTAGCAAAAATGGCCCGTGGTAATATGGTCCGATTTTTAGCTCGTCAACAGGCAACAACCTTAGAACAGGTTAAGCAGTTTAATCTGGGCTACCGCTATTGCGAGAAATGGTCGAATGCGACGGTCTTAACGTTTTTAAAGGCTAAATAACCCTTGGCAAATTATATAAAATCGTTAATAATAGACACAGAAAATTGAAGAGGAGTTTGAATAAATGAAAAGAATTGGTGTCGGTTTATCAATTTTGGGGATGGTAATTTTGCTAGTGGGCTGTGGTCAGCAAAGTTCACCGACGAATCATCGGAATCCGGCGACGGAAAGCAGCTCATCGGAACCAGCTACGGGGGCCTCAACGAGCAATCAAACTACTGACGAAAAACAACAGAGTAACCGTCAAGCTGATGCATTATGGAATGGGACAAAGGATCGGCAATTAGAAGCCTTTATTAGCTCGTGGGCCCCAACAATGCACCAATCCTATCAAAAGTATGATGGGAGCAATCAACTGCATGTGTCGGTTGGCGGTAACTACCCGAATGATCTCAAACGCGAAATTACCCCAGATGGTGGCTCAATTGGGTGGGCACCATCCGGCAAGGGACCATATGACTACAACGTGGTCGCAATTTACAATTATGATGGAACTGAACCGCCACTGCCTAACCGGATTACTTATTTCTTTGCTTTTCACCACGGCAAACCGGTGGCCTTAGTTGACCAAAGTCGTGATGGCGATCCCCGTTGTCATCCAACAGCGAATGTTGATGTTTCCAGTAATTTTACCAGAATTGCTGACAGTCATTAACTATTTACAATTACTGAATTTGTAGTAAAATAACGTCAATCTTAGGTCTGTGCAGGCGAAACCTAACTCAACTTTGCCGTTGCTGGAAAGGATAATTATGCGAATTAATGTACTGCAGCACACCCCGAATGAAGGTCCTGGATCAATTAAAGAGTGGTCACACGCCCGTGACCATGAGTTATACATTTATCATCCGGCCCAGTTTCATAAGTTGCCAACGGCAGCGGAAACTGATTTGCTCGTAATTTTGGGTGGCCCGATGAGCCCTAACGATAATGACGATTGGATTCATCAAGAACGGGCTTTGATTCGTGAACTGCATGGTCAGCGTAAGCCAATTTTCGGAGCGTGTTTTGGCGCCCAACAAATTGCCAAGGCATTCGGTGGTAAAGTGGGTGCTGCTCCGCACAAAGAAGTAGGTTGGGCGCCGGTCTACCGACAAACGGATGTAATTAAAGATATTCCGGATAAGTTAACGGCGCTGCATTGGCACCAGGAAATGTTTTCCATCCCGAATGGTGCCCAGCTGTTGTTCTCGAGTGATTTAGTCAAAAATCAGGGCTTTGTGCTCGATAACATGGTGGGACTGCAGTTTCACTTTGAACCATTAGCGGATAACGTTCGAGAGATTGTAGTTAATGATGGTGAATATGCACTTGACCATAATGATTTGCATCAGACCCCGGCAGAGATTATTGCTCATGGGGTGCCGGCCCAAAATCAACAAGTGATGTTCCGGATTCTTGACTATTTGGTAACTCAATAAATAAATGGATCATGATTATTTAAAATCATGGTCCATTTTTGTTCGTAAACGCTTTATAATTAAAGTATTAAATCATTGAAGGAGTAATCAAATCATGAGCGGCAACTACCGGAGCGTATTTGACATTATTGGACCGATTATGGTCGGGCCCTCTAGTTCGCATACTGCTGGCGCGGTGGCCATTGGTAAAGCCGCCCGCTCAATTTTTCAAGAAGTACCCAAGAAAGTCACGGTTCATTATTATGAATCATTCGCCCAGACCCACCGTGGACATGGGACTGATTTTGCCCTAGCGGCTGGGATTATGGGATTTCCGCCTGATGATGCTCGGGTGCCACTGGCGCCCGAGTTAGCGAAACAAGCAGGCATTGATATCCGCTTCGTGGAAGAGGATGGACCGAGCCCGATTCACCATCCGAATACAGCAATTTTGGACCTGTCCGATGGTGGAAAACATAATACTCAGGTGGGCGGTTGTTCCGTTGGTGGTGGCGCAATTGAAATTCGGTCGATTCAGGTGCAAGGGGTTGAAATTCATCCAACGGGACCATTACCGATTGTGTTGTACCTTGATCGGGATAAGAACCGGCGACTCGTTAATCTGTTAGCGAAGATGTTGGACCAAAGTGCTAAATTGAAAAAACAACAAACCAAATTAGTGCACGATGGTAATTTATACGAATTCGATATGCTGAAATATTTGAAACCGCAACAAATCGCTGAACTGAAGGAAAAGTTTAAGGGAATCGTTTGTCTAAAATAGGGGAACTACGATGTTTGATAGTATTAAAGAAATCGTTCAAGCCGCGAACGATCGTGATAAGCCGCTCGCTGACTTAATTATCGAAGCGGAAGTTGAAAGTTCTGGGGTTCCACGTGAAGAAGTGTGGGCCAAAATGAAGCACAATTTAGACACCATGCGTCAGGCCGTTACCAAAGGTGAGACTGGCGACGGTGTTCACTCGCCAACCGGGTTAACTGGCGGTGAGGCCGTTAAAATTCGTGAATATCGTAAGCACCACCAATCACTGGCGGGGGACACGATGATGGGGGCGGTGCAAGCCGCGATGGCCACGAGCGAAGTCAATGCCTCGCTCGGGGTAATTTGTGCAACCCCAACGGCCGGTTCAGCAGGGACGCTTCCTGGGGTGATTGAAGCACTGCAGGAGCGACTGAATCTAGATGAAAATGCATTGATCCGGTTCTTATTTACCGCTGGTGGCTTAGGCTTAATCATTGCTAACCATGCCGGAATTGCCGGGGCCACTGGTGGTTGCCAAGCTGAAGTTGGTAGTGCCTCAGCGATGGGGGCAGCTGCAGCGGTGGAAGCGGCTGGCGGAACTCCGCAGCAAAGTGCGGAGGCCCTTTCAATTGCCATTAGTAACCTCCTGGGTCTGGTGTGTGATCCAATTGCGGGCCTCGTCGAAATTCCTTGTGTCAAACGGAATGCGATTGGAACCGCGAACGCCTTAGTAGCTGCGGACCTCGCATTAGCCGGTTGTATTAGTAAAATTCCGGCAGATGAATGTATCATGGCCTTGGATAAGGTTGGCAAGCAGTTACCAGCTTCCTTACGGGAAACGGGGATTGGCGGCTTGGCCGGGACACCGACTGGACAAGCAATCAAGGCGAAAATTTTTGGTAAGGATGCATAGCGATGACGACAACAAGAACGCCAGAAATTATTAAAAATGATATTATTGCTGAATTAGCGACGGTGGTTGATCCGGAGCTAGGCATGGATATTGTGAATATGGGATTTGTTGAAAGGATTGATCTTGATGCCAACGGGATTTGTTTAGTCGAATTAACCTTGGAAATTTTGGGATGCCCGTTGACTGGTGTCCTAGCCAAACGGATAAAAGAAGCTGTTATGCGTGTTTCCGAAGTTACAAACGTGGATGTTGAATTTATCACTTCACCACGCTGGACCAGAGACCGGATGACTGACTATGCTAAATTAACGTTGGGAGTATTTTAAAAGGGATAGGCAATGTGCCCATCCCTTTTAAAGTTGCTGTAAAACTTGGTCAAGCAGTGTTACCGCTTGGACAGCATCGCTTAACTTGACGTTTTCGTTTGCACCGTGGGCCCGTGAATTGGCATTACCGATCCCAAAGCCCAGAACTGGCAGTTTTAATAGCCGACCGAACGCATATGCTGGGCCAGCCCCGGCGCTATTTAAAACATATTCAACGCCATTGTTACCATAAACTTGCTTGGCAGTTTTATTAACGAGTTGGACAAATGGGTGCTTAATATCACTCCGAAAGCCTGGTTGACCAACGAGGTATTTAACTTTGACATCAGGAAAGCCATTCTTCACTAATTGCTGACGAACCAACTTGGGGATTCGTGTTGGTTCTTGACTAGGGGCAAGCCGAAAGTCTAGTTTTGCCGTGGCTAAACGCGGGAGGACGGTTTTAACGCCCGCTTCTTGATAACCGGCAGTCAGCCCTTCGATATTGATGGTGGGTTCATTAGCTAGGGCTTGTTTAGGAGTCTTAGTTAACAATGGGCAACTTAAGCCCTCGGCTTGAGCGGTTTTAGCCGCGTTAAAATTAAGTTTTTCCACGAAAGATGATTCTTTGGGGGTCAGCGCTGTGACATCATCATAGATGCCGGCGATTTTGATTTCCCCGGTCGAGTCATCGCGTAGGCTAGCTAACGCTTTCGTGAGGCGCCACGGTGCTGATTCGGCGTAAGCGGCTTTGGAAGAGTGCAGGTCGGCATTTGCGGTGGTGACAGTAAGCTCGACGCAGGCAATGCCCTTCAGACCACCAGTAATTGCGAGCTGGCCTGCGGCATTTTTCGCGCCACCTTCCCAAATGACGGCGTCCGCTTGGAGCTCTTTTTGGTGTGCGGTAGTGTACTTAATGACGTGACTGCTACCGATTTCTTCTTCACCTTCAACGTAGAATTTAATGTTCACTGGTAGACCGCCGTGTTCTTGATAATACTTTAGCAGGGTTAAACGAAAAATTAGTTCACCTTTGTCATCAGCCACCCCGCGGGCAAATAGTGTACCATCGTGAACGGTTGGCTCAAATGGATCAGTATCCCATTGGTCTAGTGGTTCTGCTGGTTGCGTATCGTAGTGGTTATAGAAAAGCACTGTCTGATCGTGCTTGCCTTGAAAATTCGCGAAGACCACGGGATTACCGCCCTGGTCAGTCCACTTTTCAACCTGGTCAGCCCCTAGTTGCTGAAATTGTTGAACCAACCAGTCACTGGTAGCATGAATGCCAATATTTTGGGCTGCAATGGTTTTAAAACGTAAGAGGTCGCTAAAGTCCTGCCAATGGTTTAAGAGATATTCTTTTAATGATTCTGTCATTGTCAATTCCTCCTTCAAATAAAAAAATCCCGCAAACTGCAAATTGCAATTTGCGGGACGTTTAGTTAACACGTGTTACCACCCGAATTTAAGATTACTTCACAGTAACCTCCTTACTGAGTGCCCAAATTGGAGACTCGGCCGCGTTAACGGGCGGACCCGGAGCTGACTAATAGTTCGCCAGTTCACGATTACCAGACCATCTTCGTTAAGGCTGATAGGCCGCTTTTCATCAACCGCAGCTCGCTGGGCAATCAGACCATCAATTACTCTTCTGGAAAAATTTAGGATTTAAATTGTGACCATAATATTAGAAAATAATGAGAAAGTCAACCGTAAATTTTACATTAAGTATTTTTCATAATTGATGGAGGCCCCAGCGACGGTATCTGGACCACCCTGAAATTTAAAGGTCAGACCATCTGTGGCTGAATAATCGATGTGAGTTTCGAGATTCGAAAAGAACCAATCGTCATCAAAATTGACGTGGTAGTTAATCCCATCTTTTTTAATTTCATAAATGGGCCGATCAGGATGGTTATCTTTGGCAAATCCCTGCTTGGGACCGTGTTCGGCAGGGATTTTATCAGAAGCGGCAAAAAACTTAACGCCATCACCTGACTGAAGGTTTAACTCTTGAATTAACCATTGGCTAGCGGCATCAGAGATTTTAATAATCACGAAAATTCTCCTTCCATAATTAAAACGAATGGTTCAAGATACTTAATGAGTATTTCACAATTAAGAGTCGATTTGGTTATAATATTAGCATATGAAAAGTAAGAAAAGTGGGTGATTATATGGTAAAAACGAAGAAGTTTTCACTTATCCTGGCAGTGATGGCAGTCATCGTGGTCGCCTTGCTGGGGGTTCAGGCGCACCAACGACATGCGCAAGCAGCTAAATACGTGGATAATCGGACTGCCACGTTTTTCTTCCATGGTTGGGGAAGTAGCTATCGAGCTGAACGTCAAATGGCGAACGCAGCTAAGTCGGCTGGCGCGACGAATACCATTATTCGGGCCAACGTTGATCGACGGGGAAAGACGACAATTCAAGGGAAAATCACGAAAAAGTCGCGAAACCCCATTGTGGAAGTTAACTTTGCTGATAACAAGAATGATAATTACCGGCGTGATGGTGAGTTTGCTGAATCAGCAATCAAGGCGGTTCAAAAGCGCTTTGGCATTACTAAAATGAACCTGGTTGGTCACTCGATGGGAAATTTAGCGATCATGTTTTATCTGCTTCAGAATGCGGATAACCAGAATCTACCAACTTTGGAACATCATGTGGCGATCGCTGGTCACTTTGATGGCGGACTGGGCTTTGGTTATGACAAGAAGACGACGTTAAATCGTGAAGGCAAACCGTCCATCATGGAAAAGAATTACAAAGCGTTGTTGCCACTACGACAGACTTATCCAACCACTTCACGTGTCTTAAACATTGCCGGAGATCTTGATGATGGTTCGAAGTCAGACAGCCAGATTCCTTTGAACTCAGCGTTCTCTTTAAGATACTTAGTAGCTAACCGGGCGCGCTCTTATCAAGAAAAGACGATTCATGGCCGAATGGCTCAACATAGTAAACTTCATGAAAATAAGCAAGTTGACAAGCTGTTGATCAATTTCTTATGGGGAAAAGGCCAAAATCAATAGAACTTCATTTAATCCTGAATTTTCTCAAGCGGAAAGTTCGGGATTTGCTTTTCATTAACCTCGTTTTCCCGTACAATGGATTGAGTGATTCTAAAATGAAAGGACGTCAGGGGCGTTTAGTTCGCCAGACGAAGGTGAAAAAATGTCGAAGTATCGGATGCAAGCCATTTTATTTGTTTTCGTGGCTTTTATGCTGGGCTGTAATGAGTATATGATCGTGGGGGTGCTCCCCGATATTGCCAGTGAGTATCATAGTTCATTGTCTTCGCTTGGCTATTTAGTAACGATGTTTGCGATCATTTATGCAATCTTTACGCCAATCATTACTTCGGTGGCCAATCGTTGGCAGCGTCATCATGTTTTATTAACACTAATGGTGATCTTTTTTATCGGAAATACGTGGACGGCGATGGCAACGAATTACGCTTCGTTACTACTCTCCCGAATGTTGACCGCGACAGTAGCTGGTGCGATTATCTCGATTGTGTTGGTGCTGGCCAGTTACGTTGCACCACGCGAAAAGCGGGCTAGCTTGGTTTCTTGGGTATTTGCTGGGTTCAGTATTGCTTCTGTCATTGGGGTACCATTGGGAACGGTAATTAGCCAACGGCTTTCTTGGCATGATAGCTTTTGGATGATTACTGGCTTGACCGTGGTGGTTTTTGCCCTGCTAGTGTGGTTGGTACCACATAATACGCCGCAAGTGATCGGACACTTGGGCGATCAATTTTCCTTATTCCGTGATCGGCGGGTTCTGGTTGGTTCCCTATTTGTGATTACGGTCTGTGCTTCCGACTATACTTTCTACACCTATATTCGACCAATCATTACGAACCTGATGGGCTTTGATGATACCTGGCTCAACTGGTTGCTGTTCATGATGGGCATCTTCTTTATTGTTGGTAATAAGTTTGGTGGCTATTTAGCTGATAATGGTGGGGTTCATCGGCTACCATGGGTCTATATTGTAATGACGATTTTATTAGTGGGGCTAGCGCCAGCCTTTCATTTCAAGTGGCTAGCAATTGCAATTGTAGCGATTCTTTGTGTCACCTTTGCTAGTTATGGAGCTTCTACCCAGCTGATGTTTTTGGATATTGCTGAGAAGAAGTATCCACAGTCATTAGACTTGGCGTCATCATTAAATTCGATTTTTGCCAATATTGGGATTTCATTAGGTTCCTTGGCGGCGGCGGAAACGGTCCGCTTCTCCTCATTGGGGAATGTTGGTAATGTCGGCGCCATTTTTGGGTTGCTGGCGATCTTATTGATTACGTTTGTCAGTCGTCACTATCAAGGAATGCGACATTAATGATGAGTCGACCATGGTGGTCGGCTTTTCTTGTATGCTAAAATAGTGATTCAGACATAAGAATTGGAGGCATCATACATGAAAACAACAGTGACGCTAGCGGGTAAGCAGTACATTGATGTGACTGAGAATCAGGAAATTGCGCCGGTTAGGGCTTATATTCAATGCTCATGGTTTAGTCCCGAAGAAATTAAATTTATGGAAACGGGTTTGACGGCCCTCGGTCAAAATCCAACGGTCTCGTTAAAGTATAGTCACCATCCGTTGAGTCATCAGTTTAACGATATTAATGTCAACGAACATCCAGAAGTGATGGATGACCTGACCTGGCAACAAAACACCTATCAAATGGATATGCACGCCATGTATGGCAACGACATGGGAATCGGCTTCTTTATGCCAAGCAAGCCAGAC
The DNA here is from genome assembly GCF_934202705.1 of uncultured Limosilactobacillus sp. Taxonomy (GTDB): domain Bacteria; phylum Bacillota; class Bacilli; order Lactobacillales; family Lactobacillaceae; genus Limosilactobacillus. Next base: position 55,822 of record NZ_CAKPYE010000003.1, on the reverse strand, counting down.
GTAGGGCAAGCTTATGAGCAAGGTGTCCTTTACGCTTTACATAAGCCCAATGTCGTTGTGGTGCCAGACGATGAGATGACGATTCCATTAAACCTGATGGTGGGGTGTGGGAACACGCAGATTATTAAGATGAGCGAAGTTACCGCGTTTAATTTTCATGATGTGGTATTTAAACCATATCGCGGAAAAGTTTTTTAAAAAGATCTTGCATTTTCAAAAAAAGGGTTTATAGTATTATCTAACAAGTTAATTAAAAAACGATTAGAAAGACGAGTAAGTATTCACATTCGTTTAGTGAGTTGAGGATAGTGGAAACTCAGCCGACCCTGGAATATTGAAAAACCCTTTCCAAGTTGCTAACCCAAATGGTCTTCAAAGTAGGCTTAGTCGTTCCCAGCACGTTACCGCTGGTTGAGTATGTTCGTACTCAAATTGAGTGGTCTAGTGTTAGACTAGATAACTTGGGTGGCACCGCGGAAAAAAGCCTTTCGTCCCATGATTGCAGGGACGGAAGGCTTTTTATTTGCGCCCCGATCAAGCAATATGAAGGAGTGCATTCAAATGACAGAGTTAATTATCCCGAAAGATTATGATCCCCGACTTTCAATTCGTGAAACCGAAGCAGCAATCCGCTACATTCGGGAAACGTTTCAAGATGAGTTTGGTAAGGAACTGAACTTACAACGGATGTCCGCACCGATGTTTGTTGAACAGAGCACCGGGCTCAACGATAACTTGAATGGAGTCGAAAAGCCGGTTTCCTTTACCATGAAGGCATTACCAGATGAAACGATTGAAGTAGTCCACTCGCTTGCTAAGTGGAAACGACTGGCATTAAAGCGGTATGGTTTTGGAATGCATGAGGGCCTGTATACCAACATGAACGCCATTCGTAAAGATGAAGACTTGGATAACTTCCATTCCATTTATGTTGACCAATGGGATTGGGAAAAGGTGATTGCCAAGGAGGAACGGACTGAAGCAACTCTGAAGGCCACTGTTAAAAAGATCTTTAAGGTGATTAAACATATGGAACACGAAGTTTGGTACAAGTTCCCACAAGCGGTGTACCATTTGCCAGACGAAATTCACTTTGTAACCACCCAGGAGCTGGAAGACCGTTGGCCAGACCTTACACCAATGGAACGGGAAGACAAGATTGCTAAAGAATTAGGCTGTGTCTTCGTCATGAAAATTGGTGACAAACTGAAACGTTCAGGAAAGCCTCATGATGGTCGGGCTCCTGATTATGATGATTGGTCGTTGAACGGTGATATTATTTTCTGGTATGAACCATTACAACGAAAATTAGAAATTTCAAGCATGGGAATTCGGGTCAGTCCAGAATCAATGAAGTACCAACTAGAACAGGCGGGCGCCACTGATCGGGAAAAACTGCCGTTCCACCAAATGCTTTTGAATGGTGAGCTACCTTACACCATCGGTGGTGGAATTGGTCAATCCCGGTTATGTATGCTGTTGTTGGGGAAGGCTCACGTCGGTGAAGTCCAAGCAAGTATTTGGCCAGCAGACATGCGTGAACAATGCGCAACCGCGGATATCCAACTTTTGTAAAAAGATGGTTGGGTGGCGGGACAGAATTTTTGAAGAATAATAATTAACGATTAATGCTAATGAAAACTATACCAATCCTACTTCACAGTGAGTTAGCATGATCAAACCAGAGAAGACTGAGCAGATTGCTCGGCCTTTTTTTAATTGCTAAACCATAAAATTAGAGTATAATTATAAAAATTAAAAAATCTAATAAAGTGGTGATGATATGTTTAGCAAGGTTGGTAAATTGATTTTTCAAAATGAAGCCGTTGCCCAGACTGCAGACTTTACAATGGGCATTGAGATTGAAATGGATCGGATTGATAGTCAAGGAAATCTTAGTCAGGAGCCATACCCTGCTAGTATTGGGGATGAGAAGACCAATCCGTGGATGACGAATGACTTCTTGGAGGTCATGTCGGAAACGGTGACGCCAGCAGCTGATTATGCCTTGGAAGCGATGCACTATCTATATACCCTTAATACGACTTTACGGAATGCCTTAGCACCCGGTGAATTACTCTGGCCACTATCCATGCCGCCACGTTTGCCCAAGGATAAGTCCAAACTAGTGTTGGCAAAGATGGGGCCGAAAAAAGAAGCCTATCTTCATGAATGGGCCAAACGGCATGGCTACTCACAAGGGACACCATGCGGAGTGCATATTAACCTAAGTATTAAACAGCATATTGTTGACTTGGTGCGGAACCAGCTTTCTGAGCAATTTCCGGATGAACGTTCAGCGAAGAATTATCTTTATACCATCGTAGCTCAAGGTTTCGTTCGTTATCGCTGGTTATTAACGTATTTATTTGGTGCTAGTCCGATTGCGGAAGCTAATTATCTAGAACCGAACCAGAAAGTTAATCACCCAATGCGGAGTATGCGGCAAAGTTCATATGGTTTTGGAACCAAATTTCGGGGCGACTTCACAGACCTCGATCACTATGTAGCCCGCATCGAAGAAGGGGTTAAAGACGGCATTCTGACTTCTGATTATGAATTTCACGGTCCCGTTCGTTTCAAGGGCAATCCCGAATTAAAAAAGCTCCATCAAGAAGGGATTAAGTACGTTGAATTACGGATGCTGGACTTAGATCCAACCACAGCAGTTGGAGTTAAGACAGTGACGTTGCGGTTTATCCGTTTGCTAGCAAGTTACTTTATCATGCACCCAGCAATGCCAACGGGCGAAGTGGATGCGGTTTTAAAACAAGCAGATGAGCGGAACCGATTGGTGGCTGAAGAAGATCCACGGGGGAAAACCAAGTTTCAAGAGATGGCGTTAGCGATGGTTAAACGGTTAGCGCAATACGCCAACCAAATCCAATTGGGACCGGAATATACGGAAATGCTGGATGAACTGGAAGATCGTATTCTTAATCCGTTAATGACGCCGAGTGGTCAGTTAATGAACTATGCCCATGATGGCTCGCTGACGGAATACGCTTTGCAACGAGCTAAGCGGTACCAAGCAGCTGCCCTGGAAAGCTTGCATCCCTTTCACGGTTTTGAGGATGGCAAGATTTATTCAACCAAAGAATTAAAGGCAGCACTAGATGCATAATAAAAAGCTGGTGGTTCAAGAGTGTGGAACTACCAGCTTTTTATTGTTGTTCAGCAACTTTGGTGGCCCGAGCAACTAAATCATGGAAAATATGCTGAGCGACTGGATCATGTTTATACATGTTTTCAGGATGCCATTGAACCGCCAAAATCTGGTCACTGTTGACGGACTCAACGGCTTCGATGACCTGGTCATCAGCCATAGCGGTCACCTTTAATGATGGAGCCACAGTATGGAGACTTTGGTGGTGACGAGAGTTAACGTATGGTCGTTCGCCAGCCAACGTTCGGATGCGACTGTCAGAAACTGTGGTAACGTGATGAGTGGGTAAATTACCAGGCGCCTTTTGTGAATGCAGGAGTTTGGCGTGCGGATTCTCCGCTACGTCTTGATAAACGGTTCCGCCCAAACCGATATTAATGAGTTGCATGCCTCGACAAATTCCCATGATGGCTTTGCCAGCTTTGACCGTCTCCTTTAATAGTTGCAATTCGGAAAGGTCGCGCTTCCGGTAGGTCATTCCTAGTCCAGGGTGGGGTTCTTCGCCATAAAAGGTGGGGTCGATATCCTCGCCACCGGCAAAAATAATCCCGTCAAATTGGTTCACGTAATATTTTGCCAGTTTCGGCGGCACGCTCGGGATAATGATGGGTAAGGCGTGTGATTTAATTAGTGCTTCAATAATCGGGCGTGGTGCAAATGAGGCATCACGTTCGTTAATGATGTTAGTTGCCTCAGTTAATGTATCAGCAGAAATTGCAATTCGTGGAATCATTCACCTCATCCTCTCATCTAAATTTAATAATAATAAAATACCATAAAAGCAACGACTTTGTATAGAATCAATACTCAAATTCCTAAAACTTTGGTACACTTAGGAGGTTACAGTAAAGGTGGTGGCAAGTATTCAACCCCAATTCAATTTAACGTGGCTCACGTTTTTCATAATCACTGCAACTGGGTTTGGCATTCTGTGTTGGCTGGTTCAATCTAGTCCCCGCTTCAATTTAGTGGAACAACAAATTCAAGAACGCTTAATTCACCAACAGAATCACTGGTGGTGGCGGAGCATTGCGGTTGTTTTTGATCCGAAAACAATCGTTGGGTGGGATTTCTTGCTGGCTGCTTATTTACTTGTCCATGGTCGTGTGGAACGTGCAGTTTATGTCCTTGCAATGTTAGCGACCGTTGATGCTTTTGGCATCTTAATTAAACATATGATCAAGCGTCAGCGACCCATCACGTTTAACCAACTCACTCAAACGTATAGTTTTCCGAGCGGCCATACCCTAGGCACTACGATGATGGCCTTGATGATGAGCCAGTTATTTTCCCAGCCGGTGATGATTAGTTTAGTCTGGATCGCTTGGGGGCTGGTGATTATTTGCCGGTTAACCTTGCGGGCTCACTACCCGGCGGATGTTGGCGGAGCTGTTTTACTAGCGGTTAGTTGGTGGATTGGCGGCGATTTAATTTATCTTTTAATAATGAGGTGAAAACATGGATGCAAGATTAATCCAATTCCATATTAGTCCACAAGTTAAACCAGCGACTGATGATAAAAACTCAACCACACCGCAAAATGGTTTTAATTTAGAATTTGTGGCTAAAAATAAGTATATTTCTGAGGATATGCGTGGTGTTCCCCAATTTCGACGGGAATTACGCCACAAAATGCAACATATTGTTGACCAATTTAATGAATATTATCAATGGAATATTGATAAAACAGCGGAGATGGAAGGAAATGTTGAAAACTTTGGGGCGCTGGAAAACCTTAACGATTCGGCGAAGTATCTCGTTAGTTTATTGAAAAACGATTTTCTAGTTCCCAACGAGTTAGAATTAACGGCGATTCACTTGGTTGGCGACTTTAATGTCTATTACCCGGGAAATAATACTGAATTAAAAAAGAACGCGACCAAAATTCGTGAACAATCCATTCAACAATTTCGGACTCATCAACAACCGCAACCGATGCCTGGCCCAATGATGATGAACCCGCGTTAATAAGAGGAGGATAACTTTGAAGAAGCACTTAAAACAGCTGGTTAGATTAGGCTTAGCAGTGTTAATGATCGTGAGCTGCCTGACGGAAGCGTTAACGATGACCGGAAGTGCAGACCAAACTAAGTTAGCAGCCAAAGCAGCGATTACGATGGATGCGCAGACTGGTCAAATTCTTTATCAACAAAATGCCAATCAGAAGCTCGCAGTGGCCTCTTGTACCAAAATCCTGACACTTGCAGTGATCGAGCAGGACATTGCGCAGGGAAAACTAAGCTGGAACCAGAAAATTAAAATTAGTAAAAAGGTGGCCAAAACGTCCACTGATTGGCACTTCTCCAACGTGGAATTGAAGGCTGGTCATAGTTACACGGTCAAATCATTATGCGAATCAATGATGATTGTGTCCGCGGATGGCAGTGCTGAGGCGTTAGCGCTTGCTTCCGCGGGGAGTACGGCAGCATTTAATAAGAAAATGCAGGCAGTTGCCCACAAGGCCGGGGTTAACGATGCCAATATTTATAATATGATTGGGCTTTCCAATGGCGAACTGGGTTCCAACGGTTTGAAGGGTGTACCAAAAAAAGCAGAAAATGCCTTTTCTGCGAAGGACATGGCGCTCATTAGTCGTTATCTGGTTAATCATTATCCGGATGCGCTCAACATTACCAAAGCCACCAATGTTGAATTTAAAGTTGATGCTAAGCAGAGCTATAAGATGCAGAACATTAATGGAATGTTACCGAATAATGGTAATGCACCCAAGAATGGAACAATGGATGGCTTGAAAACAGGATCCACTGATAAAGCCGGCAATTGTTTTGTGGGAACGGGGATTTTTGATAATCGACGGCTGATTACGGTCGTGTTAGGAACTGATATTCACGACTACAGTAAACAATTTAAAGAAACTAATAAGATGTTAGAGGCCGTTCAGGCAGCTTACCAACCGGAAGCAGTCAAACAGCTAAGTGCTTTTAAGGGATTGCCAAACCAGGTGCGAGTTACCCATGGTAAACGCTCAAAGGTACCAGTGAGTCTTTCATCGGGACTGGCATTGTGGCTGCCCAAGAACAGTAATGTGAAGAATCTCCATGGAGAACTAAGCTTAATTCCGGTTAAGCGGACCATTGGTCGACACAAATTACGGGCACCGCTGAAAAAGGGAGAGACAGTTGGTACCGTTAAGACCACGCCAATTCAAAACTTACCAAGCTTAAACTTGCCAGTTGTTAGTCAGCAGAATGTGGGTAAAAAATCTTTAATGCATTAAAAATTAATGGGAACCAAAGTGATTGGTTCCCATTTTTACGTATTTAGATAATAGGCAGGCAATTATCTGCACTAATAATTTGGAGGACGAAATGGTAAAAGATGCAAAACAGAGGCAATATGCATTGCTTCAAAAGAAATGGGAATCACTTGGAATTGCTAGTGACATAATGTTTGGGATGGTGATGGAGAAGCGAGAGTTATGTTTGGAATTAATTCGACGAGCGGTACCGCAGCTGAATGTGCAAGAAATTAAATTTCACCAGCACCAGTACACAGTAGACGGGCCAATTGATGCCCGTGGTTCAAGATTTGATGTCTATGCCCAGGATGATCAGGGCCATATTTTTGTGATTGAAATGCAGGTCGCCAATCGTCATAATTTACCATATCGATTACGTTACTATCAAAGTCAATTGGATTTTGATATTTTAGGACCAGGCGAAGGCTTTGAAAAACTGGCAACTTGTCCAACTTACGTGATTATTTTCTGTGATTTTGATTATTATGGCAAAGGGCGCGTTCAATACGAATTTGAAAATCGGGATTATCAAGATCATGATTTAACGGCTGGCGATGGTTTGCATGAAATCATTTTCAATGCCAAAGCATCAACGATTCATGATAATATGAAGATAAAAAGTTTCCTACAATTGATGGAAAATCAAGTTGATTCACAAGATCAATTTGTAACGCAAATCATGGAAACAATGAAGCAAATTAAGGCAAACCCCGAAAGGAGACGGAACTTCATGACATATGAAATGAATCTAATGGATGCTCGCTCGGCGGGACGTAAAAGAGGTTTAGCAGAAGGTCGCGAAGAAGGCTTAGCAGAAGGTCGCGAGGAGGGTTTAGCAGAAGGTCGTAAAGAAGGCTTAGCAGAAGGTCATAAAGAAGGACTCACAGAAGGTCATAAGCAAGGTTTAGCAGAGGGTCGTAAAAAAGGACTCATAGAAGGTCATGAGCAAGGCTTGGTCGAAGGTCGTAAAAAGGGCTTGGTCGAAGGACATGAACAAGGGCTTACGGAAGGGCATAAACAAGGACTCGCGGAAGGACATAAGCAAGGTTTAGCAGAGGGTCGTAAAAAAGCCTTAGCCGAATCGATTCCTAAAGTAGCTAAATTATTACAAAAGTACGAACCAGACCGGCCGCAAGCTGTTAAAGAGTTGATGACCCAGTTTAATTTGACACAGCAAGAAGCCGAAAAATATTTCAATAACTAAATCAAACGTCCTGGATAATTAACAAAGCGTCCAGGACGTTTTGTTATTAGTCGGGAATCCTTGATGCATAGCTATTAAATCAGTTATACTAGCATTGCCATCTTAGCTCAGCTAGGTAGAGCACATCCATGGTAAGGATGAGGTCGTCGGTTCGAACCCGATAGATGGCTTATGATTATGATGCTGGAATAGATTTCCATTGAATTAAAAACTGGTTATCAGATTAAAAATCTGATGGCCAGTTTATTTGTTATGCAATACTTTTCTTATTATTAAGATTATTTATCAATTACTAGAGAAAGTAGTACACTTAACCTGTATGACTATAATTGAAATTATTATCCATGATAGGGAGGATTGGAATGCTTTCTAAAAATAATTGGCAAGCTCAATTGCAAAAGCATGAGGCCAAGAAGCAACGCTTTGCGTTGCGGAAGCTAACCGTAGGGGTCGCTTCTGTACTCATTGGGTTTACTTTGATGGGCTTGGGAACAGCTGTCCACGCCGATACTGCAGTGCCAAGTCAAACTGAAACTGACAAGACAACTGAAGTATCGACACCGGTGACCAAAGTTGTTACTGACCATCAGTCAGCAATTGCCAAAGAAAATAACAATCAGCAAACCAGTGGTACCGCAAGTAGCCAGCAAATGAAAGCACCAGTTGCGGTAAAGCCACAGGCTGATGATAGTAGTGCATCTAATCAGCAGAATGCAACTAATGCTACTAACTCAACCATTGTTAGTATGGGCAGCCAGTTAAAACCTTATGGACAAACTGAACCAGATCTCAATGGGACAAGTGATATCCGATTTGGGAATGGTGCCGGTCAAACATCGACCACCAAGATTGCTTATCGCTTACAGACGAATAGTGGTATGTCAAGCACCTATAAATATGGCAACGTCTGGGGATGGCCTGGCAAGGGTGAATTTATGCTTTATGCGCCAACTGGTTTTGAATTTAATACAAGCCAAACCGGTTGGCTGAGTATTCTTCATGGTGATCAACGCGAGGCTGTTAGCGCTGACCAGTACAAGTATCAGCTGGGTACCGTTAATGGCAAGGAGGCCATTTTAGTAACTCTGGATTTTATCCCTTATTACGGGGACGGGGTGACTGTGCTTGCTGACTTGAAATTACAGGCTAATGCCAAGGCAGGTACTTATACCGCTGGTGGTGATCTTATTCGCTTAATCGACAATAATGATGGTAGTTTTAAGAGTGGCCCGACACAAAATGTCACATTTACTAGTGATGGTACTTCAACTACTTATAGCGAACTGACTGCTAATTCTGCAGTAACATCTAAGAATAATCAATACGTTGTTGGTGACCCAGTCAACACAACACCAGGTAACTGGACCGGGACTATTAATTCAGATAAAACCAATATTACCCAAACGGTAAATTATAAAACTGGTGATACGGCAGATATTAGCTACCGCCTTTCCAGTTGGAACAGCGCGCCACAAATAAATAACAAGGGTGTCGGCAAAACTGAGTACCTGGTAGTTATTCCGCGGGGCTTTACAACAGATAAACTGAACATTATTAATGGTGTTACGATTAATGGCCAAGGGCCAACCGCCCAAAACCTCGGCATGGTTGGCCCTAATGGTGAACAAGTTTTCTTAGTTAAAGTTCCATACACGCCTGGATATAGTTTAGAGACTAATTGTCTATTAGTTAATGCTAAGTTAACGGTTCGAGATAATGTCAGCGGGGTATTTACGGAAACAGTTAATGATTTGTTACATCCGATCAATAACGGTAATTTTGCAACAGGAGCGGTTAGCAGTAATATTGGTGGTGGAACATCTACAATTACTATTGGCGGTCAGACTTACCAAATTATCAAGAGCACTGCTTCATCCGAAAACAACAGCATTACCTATGTGGTAAACCCGAAGAACACCACGCCAGCCAACTGGTCCGGGACGATTTGGACCAACGATAATTCTTCATGGAGCCACGATAACACGACCTTGAGCCCAGCAAAAAACTACGGAACGGGCAGTAGCCAAACCAAGACGGCCACGATTAGCTACCGGCTGTCGAGCTATGGTAGTGGACCGCAGCTTAATGACCGAGGAATTGGGCCAACCCAGTACTTAGTGATGATTCCGTACGGTTTCAAGACGGATGGTCTGACTTTTGCAAACGGGATTAGTGGAAAGGACGCCACCTATGAAGATCTCGGCATGGTTGGCCCTCATGGTGAACAAGTCTTCCTGGTTTCGGTACCGTACACGCCTGGCTATAGTTCGGATAATAGTGATTCTTACTCATTGCGGGTCAATGCTAAGTTAACGGCCCAGGGCGGCATCAATGGTGTTTACACATTCTCAGCGAATGATCTGCTCCACCCAATCGCTAACGGTAACTTTTCGACCAAGGTGATTAACGATAACGGGATCACTGGTGGTGAGGCGACGATTACTCTGGGGGGTAAGACCTACACAATCGTTAAGAGTACCGCCTTTAACAACAGTATTTCTTACCTAATGGGAGATGCCCAATTAGCGGTTAACTTTAATGGTTCCGTTGACTGGAAACCGGCGACTGAGATGTACGGTAAGAAGCCGGGCGACGTCTCTAGCGCGACTATCACTTACAACATTAAGAGTAACAGCAAGCAAGCTACTGGCGGCCAAGACGGCTTCAATGGTGAAAGCAAGTATCTGATTTATATTCCGGCCGGTTTTGAAGTTAATGGCACGCCAACGGCTACTGGCAGCTATGGACGGACTGGCGATGTCACCTTCAAGAACCTCGGCTTTGTTGGCGGTCCTGACGAACAACAAGTTTGGGAAGTCACGGCGCCGACCCGGCCGAGTGACAGTAACCCACTCCAAATCAAAACTAACCTGGTCCTAACCACACATACAACTAAGGATGAAAACGGTGCTGCTCAGCCGTATGGTGGCTACTACAGCACGAGCACTGGTGCCCTTCTTAAGGCAGTTAATGCGACGGTTGACGGGGAAAAGCAATTCTCTGACCAGACAACTACCGTGACGCTAGGCGAGGGTGCCAATAAGACTGAATATCAAGTTGTAGCAGCTGACGGCAGCGATGATTCTTACGGCTACACGATTGACATTGGGACGACTCTACTGAATAAGGGCGGCTATGTCGTCAGCGGCACGAAGGGCATTGCGGTCAATACACCAGTGGCCAGCAATGTGGCTGGTTATGAACAACTAACGATTGAAGGGATGACTTTCAACCCTGGTGCCATTGCTGAGGATGGCAACTATGTTGATGTTCACTGGGGTGTCTTGTACAACGACAATGGGACTGTCAAACGCAAGCTCTATGATAAAGTTCTCTCGTCCACGGTTGGGGTGATCCTGTCGAATGATGGACAGAGAACAGTCATTGGTCACGTCTACAACATGGGTGATTTTTACCGACTGGTCTTTAATAAAAAAGCGCAGGAAGAAAACTCTGACGGCAAGCTGATTGCTAATAGCTTCGAACTCAACTGGGCAACGACGCCTCAATATGCGGGTGGCTTTACAACAAACAATGATGGTCACACTGCAACAGTGAATAACGGCCCATTTGTTTACACGTATACTGATGACCAAAGCAAGGATGGGACGATTGATAAGAACTTCATTCCTAAGAATGATGTTTTAATTGGTTCAACTGCTGACCAGAGTAATTCACAGCAGTTAACCAGTGGGATTAAACTCCAGCAGGAATACGTCTACCAAGGTTCTACTTATAAGAATAATAAAACCCAGAGTACTTCAACAACAGGACCAACCCGGACTTGGTATGGTAATTCTGGTAGCTGGACGTGTTCGAAGTTGTGGCAAAATGTTACTACTTACATGCCAGACTTAAAAGAAACCAGCAAGTCATTTGATCTGGTTTTGCAGTTACCGGCTAATCCAAATAACGAATTTACTATTAGCGCAAAGTCAGGCGATGAGGTAGCCAAGGAACTCTACAATATTATTGCAAAGAGTCAGGAGCGGAAATTATCGAACGAGTTAACTGATAACCAAGCCAATTACTTGGTTGCCACCACTAAGAAGGGCGGCATTCAAGACAATGCTCAAGAAAGCGACGTTTCGGTAATTCGTGAACAGGACAAGAATGACCCGAACACGTACATCTACCACATTAAATTTGCTAAACAGTATGATATTGAAGGCGGAATTTCACTGGTAACCGTCACGGCTAACACCGATAAACTTGGTGATATTGAATTGCCACACGGGGTTTCTTCCTATGATCAAGATATGGCAGCTCGGATTCAAAAGGGTAATTACTACGGGGCCAATGTTGGTAACGCAAAATTGCAAAAGGCCTTAGAGGATCTTCCTGAGGTATTGGTTAAAACTACAGATATTCACGGTACAACTACGACTTATAACGCATTTTGGACGACTTTCATTTCACATACTGCTGAAAAGGCGCCAGACAACGCAATGACCGTTACTAAGGCTCAATCGTATAACTTCGCCGGCGGGAAGAGTATCTGGATTTGGAGTGGTGATAACCAGTTAAATGATGTTTTGACTAATAGTAATTCCTTTAAGAAATTGACTCGGGCCATGCGAGTTGGCGGATTGAATAAGGATAATGGTATTAAGAAGGATGATGGTACGGTTTCCAAGCCGGTTACTTTAAAGGACGTGCAGTCCTATACCTGGTTAGGTGGTAACTTTACTGATGACACAACGCCGGGTTGGTCTAAGCAGTCTGGTAACATGAAGATCACCTTTACAGATGGCTCTTCAGCTGTTTTTGAGTTGGACGTTTTGATTGTCGCCAAACCAGTTGTACTACCGCTATATGTACCAGTGGGCTACATGCCAACTGATGGAGACGGCGATTTGTTGTTTGCCGATTATGGTGCAGGCGCAGGACATCCAGGCCGCTATAAGCTGAAAGAAGTTAATGGCAAACAAACTGTTGTTGGCGATGGCGGATTCAAATGGATTCAACAGCCCTATACCGCAATTAGCGGTCCCAATTATGGATTGGCAGAACTAGCCTTTCAGATTGCTGACTACAAATTCCAAAAACAAAATGGTAAGCCAGTCTGGACGGAGATTAAACACCCGAAGCTTAGTGACCAGGCACTTTATCAATTATCACATTATCCGATTAGTGTTAATAACATGGAAATTGCCCCAGCGAGTGCAGGTGACTTCATGCCAGGAGTTTTACATGGTACGAAAGCAACTGTAACCTATGATCGATCAAAGGATGGCCAGGTTAATAAATTGACAGTTTATAGTAATCAAAATGGCCACCGACTAGCTGATTATCGACTTAATCAAGAAGGCCATTTTGTCTCCGAAACAAATCATCAATTATTAGCGGTTAATAATCAACCATTGAAGATCAGCACAAATGACCAAATGATTTCACCAGCCCGACTACAAGCGATTATTAATACATCACTTTTGGATCAATATGGATTAAACTTAGCAGTACTGAATACTAATTTACAATTAGGTGACCATACTGCTACAGGTAACGCAACCGTTCAGTTAGCTGATGACTTTGGCAATCGGTTAAAGATAGCTTTACCAGTAATGGCTCCAGTACAATTAGTAGCTAATAGCCAACCATCAACTGATCTGTCAGACGATCATCAACCAACCCATGATCTGGGTGGCAGTCACAGAACTGAAACTGATCAGCCAACAGTTAAACCGACGAGCCCAGATGGGCCAACTGCTGATCATCCTGAAACTGATCTTCCGGATCAACTTTCAACTGATGCTGTGAGGCCGGGTCAATCTACAATTAATCACCATGATAGTTCTAATAATGGACTGACGGCTGATCAAGTAAAAAAACCGATTAATAATTCTTCACAATTCTCTAGAAAAGAGTCAGCAACTGGAAATACAATAGTAATTGAGGAGCCAATTAGCCAATCAATGGATAAAGCTAACTTTGTGACGGGAGTTGGGACTATAGATGATCTCCATGATGACGAATTAACCGCTCATTATCGTGTATCAAAGGTAAAGCAATTACCACAAACGGGTAATCAACGGCAAAATATGACAAGATTAATGGTGTTAATGATTAGCTTATCAGCGATTTTATTGGCAGTGGGAATTACTGACAAAAGACATCAACGTTAATTAATATCTCGTAATTATTAAAGGTCCATTACAAATTTTGCATTACTTTTTTATATGAATGAAAAAACATATTTATTAGAAGAAAAAAGTTCGATTATTTGTCTCAATAACCGAACTAATTGATTGATTTTGTATATTAACTTCGTAAGAGCTAACAAATACTTTTTGTAAGTAAATTTAATCAATCGAAAAAATACGGTAGACCAATTATAAAAAATATTTCAAAACAAGCAGTAAATACTGATATTAACACTAATTAAACGATAAAAGTAATGTGAACCAATCAAAGGATAATTAATGGATTTACAAATGAGTTTGGTTACAAATTGATTAATATGGCATGGATTTTCTGAATTCTCTGAATAAATATAATAATTGGATTTATAGTGTTTAATAATAAAAATTGATTATTAATAATAATTAGTAGTAATATAAATATCGGTATAAATAAATACGTTTCTCGTTTGATAAATGAAGTGGAAACTGTGGGAGGAGTAAACGTTATGGAAAAATGGAGTAAGAAGCGCCAGTTTGAAGCGGAAAATAAGAGTCATGTTAAGTTGTATAAGACTCACCGCGGCTGGATGTCTGCTTTGGGTAATCTTTTAAAAATTTTCTCAGTCGGTGAGAAAAAAGACATTGAAGTGCCAGAAGTTGATCCAGATGCACTAAAAGATAATGGCCTTAGTGATACAACTAAAGCCTATCTAAAGGGGCTTTCAACAATGTCAACAATCGTTGCAGGTGGTGCCGCAATGGGCGGTACTGCAATGGCGGCAACGGTTCAACAGCAACAAACGGCTAATACGCAATCGGGGATTACGATTAATTCTGAAAGCCTGTCAACAAGTGCAGCACCACAAAAGCAAGCGTCTACTAATAGTGTACATTCAAATACGGTTTCAGCGACACAGAATAGTGCCGCTACAAGTGTTGCTTCTAATTCCACATCAACCCAATCAAAGGCCAACAGTGGTCAGACTAGCCAAAGCACAGTTAGCGTTTCATTTAGCAACCAAACAGCTTCCACTTCTGTTGTTAAATCAATGCTTAGTGTAAATGGCTCCTTATCTGCAGTTAATAACAGTACGTCACAGGTATCTGTCAGCATTGTAAGTACCTCCATGTCTGCTGTTACTTCAAATGATATTGCAAAAACTTTTCAACAGTTAAGGGACATGAACCCACTAGTTAACTTTGCTGTTGTTAACCCTGGAGGTTCAACGGATAATTCAACTTCTTGGTCATATTCTTTTGTTACCAGTGAGGTTAACATGTATGATTGGTGGAGCAATAAGGTCCAGCCGGAAATGAGTACTAATTCAACTGCTGATGGTGGCTCTACTTATGATGTTCCGGTAAAGAATTCTAATGGTAATGATCCCAAATTTGGCATTAAATACCAACAGAGTTATTCTAACCAGGCAATTAGTTATTCTTACGTACCAAATTCACAAGGTGTTTCGGTTATTCGTCCTGGAACGGCTGATACTTATATCTATGGTAAAACCGATATTTATCGTCTAACATTTGATGCACAGGGTAATCAAATTGGTGGACCAACTTTTGTCAAAACAATTTCTAGTGATCCAGTACTAGTCATTAAAGGATCACCAACAGTTATTGGTATTGGTGAAAATACCCAAACCGTAACCGTTAATTATCAGGGTGGCTCTTTAGATGGTACCTCAGCGTCCTATACATTTAAAGCTAGTGGAGCTAATGCAATCAGCTTATTGCAGAAACAAGGTAGTGAAGTTAATACTGGTAATTTAAATAAAATTTTTAGCAGCCAATACGCTAGCTGGCGGGCATCGATTGCATCAACTACTGGTAGTGATTATACAGAATATAATTCTGGAGTTACGTTTAATTCAATTAGTGCAGAAATGACTTCTGTAGCGGCCAAAGATGTTTCGCCAATTGCATTTGATACTCCTGATTATGATGGTGAAGGACGTGTTACGTATTCGCAATTTCAGGAGGATCCCGAAAATCAGTTTGAAAATTTACAAGACCCAGGTTCATTTGCTGGTACCTATCAATTTAAGATTCAAGGACAGGATGGTAAGGCCGGTTGGCAAAATGGTTCAACTGATGTTACTGCTACGATCAGCAGTACCGCAATCAGTGTCAGTTACCAAGCCAGCACCGATAGTCAGGTTAGTGTCGTTACTAGTCTCCAGAGCGGCAGCTTGAGTGTTAGCCACTATATTAGTCAAACTAGCCAAGAGGCTAGTCTCAGTATTAGTTTAATGCGGAGTACAAGTATTTCCGCAGCTAGTCAAGCTAGTGCTGGCAGTCTGCATGTCAGTTATCTACAAAGCGTCAGTGTTTCTGCAGCTAGTGCCGCTAGCGCGATGAGTGTTAGCTTAAGTCAAGCTGCTAGTTTGAGTGTCAGTGCCCAGAGTATGTACAGCATGAGCATCCGATCGATGTTAAGCAACCAAAGCCTTAGCATTAGTCTGCTGAACAGCTGGAGTACCAGCCTCAAGAGCTTTAAGCCAAGTACAAATGATAGCCGGACGAGTTTAAGCATTGCTTCGATGAATAGCGTGCAAAGCCAAAAGCTCAGCTTGATTCAAAGTGTCAGCACAAGTATCCGGAATGTGACGAGCCGTGACAGCCAAAGTGTCCGGTCAATTTATAGTAACCAAAGCTTGAGTTTGAGTCTTTACGCTAGTTTGAGTATTAGTGCAGAGAATATCTTAAGTCAGGCCAGTGCCAGCATCAGTATCTTGACGCAAAAGAGCATTAGTGCCCAAAGTCAAGCCAGTCAGGATAGTTTACACATTAGTTACTTGCGGAGTATCAGCGTATCAACTGCCAGTGCCGCTAGCACTGCCAGTGTCAGCTTAAGTCGGATGACTAGCTTGAGCGTCAGTGCCCAGAGTATGTACAGCCGGAGTATTCAATCGATGCTGAGTGCGCAAAGCGTCAGTGTGAGTGTCCTCCGCAGTATCAGTACTAGTCTCAAGAATACTCAGGATAGCGGGACCAGCTTGAGCCTGGCCTCAATGAATAGCGTACAGAGTCAGAAACTGAGCTATATTCAAAGCATTAGTACAAGTATCCGAAATGTGGCGAGTCATGACAGTCAAAGTGTTCGGTCGATTTACAGCAACCAAAGTCTGAGCGTCAGCCTTTATAAGAGTGTAAGTATTAGTGCTGAAAACGTTTTGAGCCAAGCGAGTGCCAGCATCAGTATCTTGACGCGGCAAAGCATTAGTGCCCAAAGTCAAATTAGCCAAAATAGTCTGCAAGTCAGCTACTTACGGAGCACCAGTGTATCTGCGGTTAGTGCCACGAGTGCTGCTAGTGCTAGTTTGAGCTTGATGGCTAGCCTGAGTGTGAGCGCCCAAAGCATGTACAGCCGAAGCATTCAGTCATTATTGAGTGCCCAAAGCTTAAGCATCAGTATTTTACGTAGCGTCAGCTCGGGCATCCTTGATACTAGTCAGGTCAGTTTGAGCTTGGCCTCCATGGTTAGCTATCAGAGCCAACGGGTTAGCTTCATTCGCAGCATCAGTACCAGCGTAGAAAATGCGAGTAGTCACGCTAGTCAAAGCGTTCAATCGGTATACAGTAATCAGAGTGTTAGCTTGAGCATTTACGCTAGCATCAGTGCAAGTGTTAATAACATCTTGAGTCAGGCCAGCGCCAGCATCAGTATTTTGACCCGGCAGAGCATTAGTGCACAGAGCCAGGAAAGTGCTAATAGTAACAGCGTCCGGTCGATGCAAAGTGAACAGAGCTTAAGCATTAGTATTATGCGGAGCTTGATTACGAGTGAAAATAGCTACATTAGTCAAAATGTTAGTGTTTACAGCCAAAGCATGGCCTCTGGTCAAAGTGAAACTAGCCAAAGTGTTGCTTCCATGATGAGTGATCAAAGTCTTAGCATTAGTTTGCTGCGGAGCTTGAGTGTTAGTGAACACAGTACGGTTAGCGAACTTAACAATAGCTTTGCAAGCATTTCAGCAAGTTTGAGCAAGATTAGCTTGAACGATAGTACGAGCTTCGCTAGCTACAAGAGTATGATTAGTCAAAGCACGGCTTCACAAAACAGTGATTACAGTCTAAGCGTGGCTTCCTTGCTCAGCAATCAAAGCGTAAGTTTGAGCTTAGTGAAGAGCTACAGTACTAGTGTAGTTAGTCAACTGAGCCGTGAAACCAGCATCTACAAGAGTCAAAGTATTAGTGCGGTAAGTCAGCTCAGTCGAAGCATTAGCATTTTCCAAAGTACCAGTGTTAGTGCAGCCAGTGCAGCTAGCTACAGTGTTCGTTCGCTTTCTATTAGCTTGAGAGAGAATAGTTTGAATGACAGCAAGAGCTTTGCTAGCTATCAAAGCATGATTAGCGAAAGCGCGGCTTCTACGAACAGCGACCACAGTATGAGTGTTAACTCAATTCTGAGTGACCAAAGCTTAAGCTTGAGTATCATGCGGAGTTTGAGTGTTAGCGTTAATAGCACGGTTAGTGACAACTACCAAAGCTATCTCAGCTACCAAAGTCAAGTTCGCTCGTTGAATTCAATTAGTGAACAATCACTGCTCAGCATTTCAGCCAGCTTGAGTATTATGGGCGGTAGCAACCAAGACAGCTTCATTAGTCAGTTCAACAGCTATGAAAGTCTCATCAGTCAGCAGATCTTGTCTAACGAACAGTCACTCCTGAGCTTCTCAGCCAGTGTCAGCGTTGTTGACCACAGTGTGGCCAGTGCAGTTAACCATAGTTTCACTTCTTATCAAAGTGTGATTAGTTTAAGTACTAGTGTTCAGCAGAGTTTGAGCATTAGCACGATGAGCACGGTCAGCCAGCAAATCGCTTCCATGCAAAGTTTGAGCATCAGCGAACAAAGTACGGTTAGTCAGAGCGTGAGTGTCTACAGCATGAGTGCCGCTTCAATGTTGAGCAACCAAAGCCTCAGCATTAGTTTGATGCAAAGTACGAGTGTTAGTGCAATGAGTGTCCTCAGCCGAAGCATTAGTGTTCTACGGAGTACCAGTGTCAGTGCCGAAAGTGCGGCCAGCTACAGTGTTCGTTCGCTCTCAATCAGTTTGAGCAACAATAGCTTAAATGACAGCAACAGCTTTGCTAGCTACCGAAGCATGATCAGTCAAAGCATTGCTTCACAAAACAGTGATAATAGTTTGAGTGTGGCTTCAATGCTGAGTAACCAAAGCGTAAGCATGAGTTTAGTTAAGAGCTATAGTGCTAGTGTGGTTAGTCAACTGAGTCGTGAAACAAGTATCTACAAGAGCCAAAGCATTAGTGCAGTTAGTCAACTTAGCCGAAGCATTAGTATTTTCCAAAGTACAAGTATTAGCGCTGCTAGTGCCACTAGCTACAGTATTCGTTCACTTTCCATTAGTTTGAGCAATAACAGCTTGAATGACAGTACGAGCTTTGCCAGCTACCGGAGCATGATTAGTGAAAGCGCGGCTTCCACGAACAGTGATCACAGCATGAGTGCTGCTTCGATGATGAGTGACCAAAGCTTGAGCTTAAGCATCATGCGGAGTTTAAGTGTTAGTGTTAACAGTACAATTAGTCAAAGTGTTAGCGTTTATAGCATGAGTGCCGCTTCAATGATGAGTGATCAAAGCCTGAGCTTAAGCATCATGCGGAGCCTAAGTGTTAGTGTTAATAGTACAGTTAGTGACAACTACCAGAGTTATCTTAGCTACCAAAGCCAAGTTCGTTCACTCAACTCAATTAGTGAACATTCACTGCTCAGCATTTCAGCCAGCATAAGCATCATGGGCGGTAGCAACCAAGACAGCTTTATTAGTCAGTTTAATAGTTACGAAAGTCTCATCAGTCAGCAAATCCTGTCTAACCAACGATCATTAGTAAGCTTCTCGGCTAGTGTCAGCGTTGTCGACCACAGTGTGGCCAGTGCAGTTAACCACAGCTTTGCTTCTTACCAGAGTGTGATTAGCTTAAGCACCAGTGTTCAACAAAGCGTCAGCGTTAGTGTAATGAGTACGGTTAGCCAGCAAATTGCCTCCATGCAAAGCTTGAGCACCAGCGAACAAAGTACGGTTAGCCAGAGTGTGAGTGCGTACAGCATGAGTGCCGCTTCAATGTTGAGTGACCAAAGTCTCAGCATTAGTATTCTGCGGAGTGTCAGCGTTAGTGCGGAGAGTGCAGCCAGTTACAGTGTTCGTTCGTTATCCATTAGCTTGAGTAATAACAGTCTGAACGACAGTAATAGTTTTGCTAGTTACCGAAGCATGATTAGCGAAAGCGCGGCCTCCACGAATAGTGACCACAGCTATAGTATTGCCTCGATCTTGAGTAATCAAAGTTTGAGCATTAGCGTCTTTGATAGTCGTAGCGTCAGCTTGATGAGTCAATTCAGCACGAGCATTAGTATTTTTCGAAGTACAAGTGTAAGTGCAGCCAGTGCAGCCAGTTACAGCGTTAAGTCATTGTCGATCAGCTTGAGCGACAATAGTTTAAACGACAGTACCAGCTTTGCTAGTTACAAGAGTATGATCAGTGAGAGCACAGCTTCACTGTTAAGTAACCAAAGCTTGAGCATCAGCATTCTCCGGAGCGTTAGTGTGAGTGCCACAAGTGCTACTAGCTACAGCGTGGCTTCAATCTTGAGCGATCAAAGCTTGAGCATTAGTACTCTACGGAGTACAAGTGTTAGCGCTGCAAGTGCCACTAGTTATAGTGTTCAATCTATTTCAATCAGTCTAAGCAAAAATAGCTTAAACGATGATAGTAGTTTTGCCAGCTACAAGAGCATGATCAGTGCAAGTGCGGCCTCCACGAATAGTGATCACAGTTACAGTGTCGCTTCGATCTTAAGTAATCAAAGTTTGAGTATTAGCGTCTTTGATAGCCGTAGCGTTAGCTTGATGAGTCAACTCAGCACGAGCATCAGCATTTTCCAAAGCGTTAGTGTCAGTGCCCAAAGTGCAGTGAGCTACAGTGTCAAGTCATTATCCATCAGTTTGAGTAACAATAGTTTGGATGATAGTACCAGTTTCGCCAGCTACCGGAGCATGATCAGTGAAAGCACCGCATCATTACTCAGCAACCAGAGTTTGAGTATCAGTATTCTGGATAGTCGAAGCATTAGTGTAATGAGTCAGCTCAGCCAGAGTATTAGTGCATTTGTAAGTCGTAGCATTAGTGTGATGAGCCAACTGAGCCGAAGCATCAGTATTATGCGAAGCACGAGTGTCAGTGCTGAGAGTGCTGCTAGCTACAGTGTTCGTTCATTATCCATCAGCTTAAGTGCAAATAGTCTGAACGACAGTACCAGCTTTGCTAGTTATCGGAGTATGATCAGCGAAAGTGAAGCTTCTACTAACAGCGATCATAGCTATAGCGTTGCTTCCATCTTGAGCAACCAAAGCTTGAGCATTAGCATTTTTGATAGCCGTAGCATCAGCGTAATGAGTCAGTTGAGCACCAGCATTAGCATTCTGCGAAGCACGAGTGTCAGTGCGGAAAGTGCTGCTAGCTACAGTGTTCGTTCACTGTCCATTAGTTTGAGTGACAACAGCTTGAATGACAGTACGAGCTTCGCCAGTTACCAGAGCATGATCAGCGAAAGCACTGCTTCCACAAATAGTGAAAATAGCTATAGCGTGGCTTCCTTATTAAGTAACCAGAGCTTGAGTATCAGTGTCTTTGACAGTCGCAGCATCAGCTTGATGAGTGACTTTAGCCAGAGCATTAGCATTTTCCGGAGTGTCAGTGTAAGTACGCAGAGCGCAACGAGTTACAGCGTTCGTTCACTTTCTATCAGTTTAAGCAACAACAGTTTGAACGATAGTAATAGTTTTGCTAGCTATCAGAGCATGGTCAGCGAGAGTACGGCTTCACTGATGAGCAACCAAAGCTTAAGCATTAGCGCCTTCCGGAGTGTCAGCGTAAGTGCGGAAAGTGCTGCCAGCTATAGTGTTAAGTCCTTGTCAATTAGTTTGAGCAATAATAGCTTGAATGGCAGCAATAGCTTTGCCAGTTATCAAAGTATGATTAGTGAAAGTGCTGCTTCCTTATTAAGTAACGAAAGCTTAAGTATCAGTATCTTCCGGAGCGTCAGTGTAAGTACACAGAGTGCCGCAAGTTACAGCGTTCGTTCACTTTCCATCAGCTTGAGTAACAACAGCTTGGACGACAGTAATAGTTTCGCAAGTTACCAGAGCATGGTCAGCGAAAGCACTGCTTCCTTACTCAGCAACCAAAGCTTGAGTATTAGCATTTTTGATAGTCGAAGCGTCAGTGTGATGAGTCAGCTAAGCACGAGCATCAGTATTCTGCGGAGTACGAGTGTCAGTGTGGAAAGTGCTGCCAGCTACAGTGTTCGTTCACTGTCCATTAGTTTGAGTGACAACAGCTTGAATGACAGTACGAGCTTCGCCAGTTACCGGAGCATGATCAGTGAAAGCACAGCTTCCGCAAATAGTGAAAATAGCTATAGCGTTGCTTCCTTATTAAGTAACGAAAGTTTAAGTATCAGTATCTTCAGAAGTGTCAGCGTAAGTACGCAAAGTGCCGCAAGTTACAGCGTACGTTCACTTTCTATCAGTTTGAGCAACAACAGTTTGAACGATAGCAATAGCTTTGCTAGCTATCAGAGTATGGTCAGCGAGAGCACCGCATCATTGATGAGTGACCAGAGCTTAAGTATCAGTATTTATCGGAGTGTCAGCGTCAGTGTTCAAAGTGCAACGAGCTATAGTGTTCGTTCATTGTCAATCAGTTTGAGTGACAACAGCCTGAATGACAGTACGAGCTTCGCTAGTTACCAAAGCATGATTAGTGAAAGGACTGCTTCCACTAATAGCGACCATAGCTACAGCGTTGCTTCAATCTTGAGCAACCAAAGCTTAAGCATTAGCATCTTTGACAGCCGGAGCATTAGCGTGATGAGTCAACTCAGCACGAGCATTAGCGTCTTCCGGAGTGTTAGCGTGAGTGCAGAAAGTGCAACGAGTTACAGCGTCCGGTCACTTTCAATCAGCTTGAGCAACCAGAGTCTGAACGACAGTACCAGCCTTGCTAGTTACAAGAGCATGATTAGCGAAAGTGCGGCATCAACGAATAGTGATCATAGTTACAGTGCTGCTTCGATTTTGAGCAACCAAAGCTTGAGTATTAGTGTTCTGGATAGTCGCAGCATTAGTGTGATGAGTCAATTGAGTCGGAGCATCAGCACATTTGCAAGCCGAAGTGTTAGTGTAATGAGTCAGCTCAGTCGGAGCATCAGTATCTTCCGGAGCGTTAGTGTAAGTACCGAAAGTGCAGCCAGCTACAGCGTTCGTTCATTGTCCATTAGTTTGAGCGACAACAGTCTAAACGACAGTACGAGCTTTGCTAGTTACAAGAGCATGATTAGTGAAAGTGCGGCATCAACGAATAGTGATCATAGCTACAGTATTGCTTCGATTTTGAGCAACCAAAGCTTGAGCATTAGCATTTTTGATAGCCGGAGCATCAGCGTAATGAGTCAGTTGAGCACCAGCATTAGCATTCTGCGAAGCACGAGTGTAAGCACTGAAAGTGCAGCCAGTTACAGTGTTCGTTCATTGTCGATCAGCTTGAGCAACAATAGTTTGAACGACAGTACGAGCTTTGCTAGCTATCAGAGCATGGTCAGCGAGAGCACTGCATCGTTGATGAGTGATCAGAGCTTAAGTATCAGTATTTTCCGTAGTGTTAGTGTAAGTACACAGAGTGCAACGAGCTACAGTGTCCGTTCGCTTTCCATTAGCTTGAGTAACCAGAGCCTGAACGATAGTGATAGCTTTGCCAGCTATAAGAGCATGATTAGCGAAAGTGCGGCATCGACGAATAGTGACCATAGCTACAGTGTTGCTTCGATTTTGAGTAACCAAAGCTTGAGTATTAGCATTTTTGACAGTCGGAGCATTAGCGTGATGAGTCAACTCAGTACGAGCATTAGCGTTTTCCGGAGTGTCAGCGTGAGTGCGGAAAGTGCAACGAGTTACAGCGTCCGGTCACTTTCTATCAGCTTGAGCAATAACAGTTTGAATGACAGTACCAGCTTTGCCAGTTACCGGAGTATGATCAGTGAGAGTGCTGCTTCGGCGAATAGTGATCATAGCTACAGTGTTGCTTCCATTCTCAGTAACCAAAGCTTGAGTATTAGTATCTTCCGAAGTGTTAGCGTCAGTGCCACGAGTAACCTGAGCTTGAGCTATGCAAGTCACTTGAGCATGGATCGCTCCAATGCTAGTTACAGCTTGTCGATTAGTGTTAGTCAGGACCACAGTTACAGTGTTCTGAGTCAGCAAGAGATGAGCATGAGCTACATTAGCCAGATCAGTGCGATGAGCTTGAGTCAGCTCAGCACCAGTATTCGCGATAGCCAGCTCACCAGCTTAAGTAACTTAAGTCAAAACATTGCTAATAGTTTCGCAAGCATTTCATTCAGCTTGAGTATCATTAGCCAAAACGATAGCTACAGTTTGAAGAGTTACGAAAGTCAAGCTAGCTATAGTGCAGCTTCGATTCTTAGCGACCAAAGCCTAAGCATCAGCATTCTGCGGAGCATCAGCGTAAGTACTGAAAGCGCAACGAGCTACAGTGTTCGTTCACTTTCCATCAGCTTGAGCGATCAGAGCTTGAACGACAGTACCAGCTTTGCCAGTTACCAAAGCATGGTTAGTGAGAGCACCGCATCATTACTCAGTAACCAAAGTTTGAGTATTAGCGTCTTTGATAGCCGAAGCATCAGTGTGATGAGCCAGCTAAGTACGAGCATCAGCATCTTCCGGAGCGTCAGCGTTAGTGCCCAAAGCGCAATGAGCTACAGTGTTCGTTCACTCTCGATCAGTCTAAGCGATCAGAGCTTGAATGATAGTAATAGCTTTGCTAGCTACCAAAGCATGATTAGTGAGAGCACCGCTTCAATGCTGAGCAACCAGAGTATGAGCATCAGCTTCTTCCGGAGCATTAGTGTCAGTGCTACAAGTGAACTTAGCCTGAGCTACGCTAGTCACCTGAGCATGGATCGTTCGAATGCCAGCTACAGCTTGTCAATCAGTGTCAGCCAGGATCACAGCTACAGTGTCCTGAGTCAGCAAGAGATGAGCATGAGCTACATTAGCCAGATCAGTGCGATGAGCTTGAGTCAGCTCAGCACCAGTATTCGCGATAGCCAGCTCACCAGCTTAAGTAACTTAAGTCAAAACATTGCTAACAGTTTCGCAAGCATTTCACTCAGCTTGAGTATCATTAGCCAAAACGATAGTTACAGCTTGAAGAGTTATGAGAGCCAAGCTAGCTATAGTGCCGCTTCAATGCTTAGCAACCAAAGCTTGAGTATTAGCGTCTTTGATAGCCGAAGCATTAGTGTGATGAGTCAGCTGAGCACCAGCATCAGTGTCTTCCGGAGTGTCAGCGTTAGTGTCCAAAGTGCAACGAGCTACAGTGTTCGTTCACTTTCCATCAGCTTGAGCAACCAGAGCCTTAACGATAGCACCAGCTTTGCAAGCTATCGGAGCATGATTAGCCAAAGCGCGGCTTCAACAAATAGCGACCACAGTTACAGTGCGGCCTCAATGATGAGTAACCAAAGCTTGAGTATTAGCATTCTGCGGAGTGTCAGCGTTAGTGTACAAAGCGCAACGAGCTACAGTGTTCGTTCGCTCTCCATCAGCTTGAGTGATCAAAGCCTGAACGATAGCACGAGCTTCGCTAGTTACCGAAGCATGGTCAGCGAAAGCACCGCCTCAATGCTTAGCAACCAGAGTTTGAGCATGAGCATTGTCCGTTCAATCTCGGCAAGCTTAAGTATTTTGAGCTACAGTGAGCTGAGTCAGTTCAATGATAGTTTTGCTAGCGTATCAGTTAGTCTGAGTGTCCTAAGTGAAAACGATAGTTACAGTTTTGCTAGCTACAAGAGCTTGATGAGTTATGACAACTCAATTAGTATTAGCGTTCAAAATGCTAGTTACGCATCAGTAATGAGTTATGCTAGTCAAAGCATCAGCATGTTACGGAGCTTGAGTATCAGCGAGGATAATGCCTTTAGCGCCGCAAGCATGAGTTACGCAAGTCACTTAAGTCTGGACAGCTACAAGAACAGTTTGAGCGTCTCCATTAGTGTCAGCCAAGACACCAGCTACAGTGTTCTCAGTTTACAAGAGGCTAGTCTAAGCGTCGTTAGTCAAAACGCTAGCTACCAAAGCGCTCAAAGCCTGAGTGTCGTTAGCCTCAGTATTGACCGGAGCTTAAGCGATACGAGTTACAGCCTACTGAGCGTCATGAGAAGTCAAGATACGAGCTACAGTATTCTTAGTCAAGATCTTGCAAATAGCTTTGCATCGATGATGAGTTTTGCAAGCTTGAGTATCAGCACGTTACGGAGTGTAAGCATTAGTGCGCAAAGTCAGAATAGTGCTAATAGTTACAGTGTTCTGTCTTACTCCATGAGCTTGAGTCAAATCAGCATGGATGATCACAACAGCTACATTAGCTACCTGAGTCAGACCAGCTATGACAACTCAATCAGCATTAGCATTCAAAACAATAGTTACTTGTCAGTAATGAGCTTTGCTAGTCAGAGCATTAGCGGACTTCAAAGCTTAAGCTACAGTCTGATGAGTAACCTGAGTCAAAATACGAGTCTGCTACGCAGCTTGAGCATCAGTGAAAATAGCACGGTTAGTGCGAGTGTCAGTGCATACAGTTTGAGTGCGGCTTCAATGATGAGTAACCAAAGCTTGAGCACCGATCGTTCAAATGCCAGCTACAGCTTGTCGATTAGCATTAGTCAGGATCACAGTTACAGTATCTTGAGCCAGCAAGAGATGAGCATGAGCTACATTAGTCAACTTAGTGCCATGAGCTTGAGTCAGTTGAGCACCAGCATTCGCGACAGTCAGCTCACCAGTTTGAGTGCCTTCAGTCAAAATATTGCGAATAGTTTTGCAAGCATTTCACTGAGCTTGAGTATCATTAGTCAAAACGATAGTTACAGCTTTGCTAGTTACAAGAGTTTGGTCAGTTATGAGAACTCAATTAGCACAAGCGTGCATAATTCTATGATGAGTGTTGCTTCCTATAGTATTAGTGAGTTGCAAAACACCAGCATTAGTGCTGCTAGTCAAGCATCCGCAAATAGTTTGTCTTACTTGAGTCACCTCAGCCTTGACAGCTATGACAATAGTTTGAGCATTAGCATTCTGCGGTCAGTATCAGCAAGCTTGAGTATTATTAGCTACTCACAACTGAGCCAGTTTAATGAAATGTTTGCTAGTGTATCAATCAGCCTGAGTGTGCTGAGCCAAAACGACAGCTACAGCTTCGCTAGTTACAAGAGCATGGTAAGCGGTGAAAACTCAATGAGTTGGAGCGTATCGACGAGTCTCTTGACCAGCCTTGAAAATAGCTTGAGTGGTGCTAGTCTTAGCCAAGCCAGCGAGCTTAGTCAATTGAGTCAGAGCCAAGCTAGTGTAGCTTCTGCTAACAGCAACAGTTACCTGAGCCACCTGAGTCAGGACAGTTACGAGAAGAGCTTGAGTATCAGCATTTTGCGGTCAGTTTCAACCAGCTTGAGTATCATCAGCTACAGTCAAGCTAGTCTTGATTCCGCAAATAGCATTAGCTACGCAAGTCACTTGAGCACTGACCGTTCGAATGCAAGTTACAGCTTGTCGATCAGTACTAGTCAGGATCACAGCTACAGTGTTCTGAGTCAGCAAGAAATGAGCCTCAGCTACATTAGTCAAATCAGTGCGATGAGTTTGAGTCAGCTCAGCACTAGCATTCGTGATAGTCAGCTTATTAGTTTGAGTACCTTCAGTCAGAACATTGCTGAAAGTTTTGCAAGTATCTCACTGAGCTTGAGTATTATCAGTCAAAATGACAGTTACAGCTTTGCTAGTTACCAAAGCTTGATGAGTTACGACAACTCTTTGAGCATTAGCATTATGCGGAGCATTTCAACGAGTTTGAGTATCGCTAGTTACAGTCAACTGAGTCAGTTCAACGATAGCTTCGCTAGTCTGTCAGTCAGCTTGAGTGTTCTGAGTCAAAACGATAGCTATAGCTTTGCAAGTTATAAGAGCTTCGTCAGTGCAGAAAACTCTACCAGCTGGAGCGTTTCCACTAGTCTCTTGACTAGTCTTGAAAATAGTTTGAGCGGTGCTAGCCTGAGTCAAGCTAGTGTGGCTTCTGCTAACAGCAACAGCTACCTGAGTCACCTCAGTCAAGATAGTTATGACAATAGCTTGAGCATCAGTATTCTTCGTTCATTATCAACGAGCTTGAGCGTCATCAGCTACAGTCAATTGAGTCAACTGAGTCAAGCAAGCGCTAATAGCTACAGTGCAGCGAGTCTCGATTCCGCTAATAGTCTGAGTTACCTGAGTCACTTGAGTCAGGATAGCTATGACAACAGTCTCAGCATTTCAGTCAGCGTCAGCTATGCTAATAGCCTGAGCGTGGTTTCATACAGTGCTCAAAGCTGGAGCATTGCTAGTCAACAAAGTGCAATGAGCCTGAGTGTAGCTAGTCAATACGCAAGTCAACAAAGCGCAATTAGCTACAGCTATGCAAGTCAGAGTGCGGCAAGCTACTCAATTAGCATTAGCGTCTTGAGTGAAAGCCTTGCTAGTGTTGCCTCAGCTAACAGCTTGAGTTACCTCAGTCACTTGAGCCAGGATTCATACAGCAACAGTCTGTTATTCTCCATTTCGGCTAGTCTGAGTGTCCTAAGCTTGAACGACAGTCAAAGCTTCCGGAGCTACGTCAGCCAGGTAAGCGCAGAAAACTCAATCAGCACTAGTTGGTTGAATAGCATTTCGCTTAGCCTGAGCGCAATTAGCTACAGTCAAGCAAGCCTTGATTCCGCTAATAGTTTGAGTTACCTGAGTCATCTGAGTCAGGATAGCTACCTCACCAGCTGGAGTTACGCTTCACAACAAAGCGTCATCAGCCTTAGCATCTCGACGAGTGTCAGCTACGCAAATAGCATCAGCGTTGTTTCAATGAGCAATGCTAGTCTGAGCGTGGTTAGTCAGTGGGCTAGCTACCGCAGCGCTGAAAGTCTGAGTGCACGGAGTCAAAGTCTTCAAAGCCTCAGCATCAGTGTTCAACGGAGTCTGAGCGTTCTTAGTTATGCCAACAGTTGGAGCTTTGCTAGTCAGCTTAGCGACGAGAGCATGAGTATCAGCGTTCTTCGCTCAGTTTCAGCAAGTGTCAGTGTTCTGAGCTTGAGTCAAGATAGCATTAATTCTAACAATAGTTTGAGCTACTTGAGTCACCTGAGCCAAGACAGCTACGATAACAGCTTGAGCATCTCAGTCAGTGTCAGCTATGCAAACAGCCTGAGCGTGGTTTCCTACAGTGCTCAAAGTTGGAGTGCAGAAAGTCAACGGAGTGCGGATAGCCTGAGCGTAGTCAGCCAGCTTGCTAGTCAGCAAAGTCGGTTAAGTTACAGTCAACTGAGTCAAAGCATTCAGAGCCTGTCAATTAGTCTCCAAAAGAGCTTGAGTGTGCTGAGTTATGACAACAGTTACAGCTTTGCTAGCTACAAGAGTTTGATGAGCTACGATAATTCATTAAGCTTGAGCATCTTAACAAGTATCTCGGCTAGTCTGAGTGTTCTGAGCTTGAATGATAGTCAAAGCTTCCGAAGCTACGTCAGTCAAGTTAGTTACAACGACTCAATGAGTTTGAGTATTTGGAAGAGCATTTCAACCAGCTTGAGCGTTATCAGCTACAGTCAACTGAGTCAATTAAGTCAGGCCAGTGCTAATGATTACAGCCAAGCTTCAATCTTCTCAGCTAACTCAATGAGTTACTTGAGTCACTTGAGCCAGGATAGCTACGATCACTCCTTGAGTATCTCGATCAGCACTAGTTACGCAAATAGCATTAGTGTTGTTTCAATGAGTAATGCTAGTCTGAGTGTAGTCAGCCAGTTTGCTAGCTACCAGAGCATGCTAAGCGAAAGTGCAATGAGTCAAAGTGTTCAGAGCCTCAGCATTAGCATTCAACGCAGCTTCAGCATTTTGAGCTACAGCGTTCAAAGTCAGTTAAGTCAAAATAGTTTCAGTTATGAGAGTCAACTGAGCCAGACGAGCTATGATAATCAAATTAGTTTGAGCCTCTGGAAGAGTATTTCAACCAGCTTGAGTATCATCAGCTACAGTCAACTCAGTCAGCTTAGTCAAGCGAGTGCAAATAGTCACAGCGCGGACAGTATCTTCTCAGCTAACTCGATGAGTTACTTGAGTCACCTGAGTCAAGACAGTTATAACCAAAGCTTGAGTATTTCCGTCAGTGTCAGCTATGCAAATAGCATCAGCGTGGTATCTTACAGTGCTGAAAGCTGGAGTATCGCTAGTCAACGGAGTGCCGATAGCCTGAGCGTGGTTAGCCAAATTGCTAGTCAGCAAAGTCGGTTGAGTTACAGTCAGCTCAGTCAAAGTATCCAAAGCTTGAGCATCAGCATTCAACGGAGCTGGAGCATCCTTAGTGAGAGTCATGCAAGTCTTGATTCTGCAAATAGCATTAGTTACCAGAGTCAGTTGAGTCAAGAAAGCTACCAAGACAGTTGGAGCCTTTCCATCTCAACCAGCTTGAGCATTATTGCTAATAGTCAAGCAAGCATTAATTCCGCTAACAGCCTGAGCTACCTCAGCTTACTGAGTGTCAATAGCGACAATAGTACGAGTTACTTGAGTCACTTGAGTCAGGATAGCTATGATCAAAGCCTGAGCGTTTCCGTCAGCGTCAGCTACGCTAACAGCCTGAGCGTTGTTTCCTACAGTGCCCAAAGCTGGAGCGTAGAAAGTCAACGGAGTGCTGATAGCCTGAGTGTAGTCAGTCAGCTTGCTAGTCAGCAAAGCCGGTTAAGTTACAGTCAGCTCAGCCAAAGCATTCAGAGCTTGAGCATTAGTATTCAACGCAGCTTCAGCGTGCTGAGTTACGACAATTCAATGAGCTACGCTAGCCAGTTGAGCCAAAACAGCTATGACAATAGCTTGAGTCTCAGCCTCTGGAAGAGTATCTCAACCAGCTTGAGTATCATCAGTTACAGTCAGCTTAGTCAGTTTGATTCCCTTGCTGATAGTACGGCTAGTCTTGATAGTCTCTTCAGCAATAACAGCCTGAGCTACCTGAGTCACTTGAGTCAGGATAGTTACGATCACTCCCTCAGCATTTCGATTAGCACCAGCTATGCAAACAGTATTAGCGTGGTTTCAATGAGTGCTCATAGCATGAGTATTGATAGCCAATTCGCTAGTTACCGGAGTGCCGAGAGTCTGAGCGTAGTTAGCCAGAGTAACTTGAGTCTTTCAATCAGTTATGACCATAGCTTGAGCGCTAATAGCATGAGTTACTTCAGTCACCTCAGCCAGGATAGTTATGACAACAGTCTCAGCTTGAGTATTTTGAACAGCATTTCACTTAGCTTAAGCGTCATTAGCTACAGTCAATTGAGTCAACTGAGTTACGCAAGTGCTAGTGAAGCTAGTCTAGACAGCATCTTTAGCAACAATAGCCTGAGTTACCTGAGTCACTTGAGTCAGGATAGTTACAAGCAGAGCTTGAGTATCTCGCTCAGTGTCAGCTATGACAACAGTATTAGCGTGGTTTCCTACAGTGCGCAAAGCTGGAGTATCGCTAGTCAACGGAGTGCTGATAGCTGGAGCATGGCTAGTCAAATTGCCAGTCATGAAAGTGCCGTCAGCTACAGTGAAGCTAGTCTGAGTGCTCAGAGCTTGAGCATTAGCGTTCAAACAAGTCTCAGCATCTTGAGCTATAGTGTTGCTAGTCTGATGAGTCAACACAGTCAAATTGAACAAAGTCTGTTGAGTCAAAATAGTGATGAAGCATTAAGCTACTTAAGTCATTTGAGTCAAGACAGTTATGAAAACAGTTTGAGTGTTTCTGTCAGTGTCAGCTACGACAACAGCCTGAGCGTGGTTTCCTACAGTGCACAAAGTTGGAGCATTGCTAGTCAACGGAGTGCGGATAGCATGAGTGTTGCTAGTCAATTAGCTAGTCACGAAAGCATGATTAGCTTAAGCGTTGCAAGCTACAGTCAACTCAGCATCTTTAATAGCTATGACCACAGCCTGAGTGCTAATAGTCTCAGCTACTTGAGTCACTTAAGCCAGGATAGCTATAAAGATAGCTTAAGCATCAGTATCTTCACGAGCTGGCTGGGCAGCATGAATGACAGCTGGAGCATGATTAGCATGAGCTTAGCTAGTCAGGATAGTATGTACAGTAACAGCTTTGCTAGTCAGTTAAGTCGGGACAGTTACTTCTTCAGCATCAGTACTAGCGTAATGACGAGTCTGAGTGTGAAGAGCATGAGTGAAGCAAGCCTGAGTGCGGTTAGTCAACTGGCAAGTCTATCAA
This sequence comes from uncultured Limosilactobacillus sp., assembly GCF_934202705.1. GTDB lineage: Bacteria > Bacillota > Bacilli > Lactobacillales > Lactobacillaceae > Limosilactobacillus. Next base: position 23,693 of record NZ_CAKPYE010000003.1, on the reverse strand, counting down.
TTGCACAAAGCATGAGTTGGGCAAGCCATGAAAGCATGATTAGCTTTAGCTACTTGAGCATGAGCATTGTTAGTGCTGAACAAGCTAGTCTCCATAGCTTGCAAAGTGTTGACAGTACTAGCTACTTGAGTCATCTCAGTGCTGATAGTCTGCGGGAAATCAGCTTGAGCATTAGCTACGCTGCAATCTTCAGAAGTTTGGTAAGTATGTACAGTTATAGTGAATCAGCTCAAGCATCACTCAACTCGGTTGCTAGTCAATCTGCGGCCAGCCAATACAGTGAAAATAGTCTGAGCTATGCTAGTCACCTAAGCCAAGACAGTTACATGTTTAGCATCAGCCGGAGCATTGCCTTTAGTATGAGCATTGCTAGTTACAGTGCTGCTAGTCAAAGTGTGGCTAGTCAATCCGATAGTATTCGGAGTGCAGAGAGCATGAGTTGGGCAAGCCATCAAAGCATGATCAGCTTCAGCTACTTGAGCATCAGCATTCTCAGTGCAGAACAACAAAGTTTGGCAAGTCAACAGAGTGTTGATAGTCAAAGCTTCGCAAGCCACGAAAGCATGATTAGCTACAGCATGGCAAGTCTGAGTGCAGCTAGTCAGTTGGCAAGTCTAAACAGTCGGCATAGCATGAGTTATGCAAGTCATATGAGTGCGGATAGCTGGAGTCAAGCTAGTCTAAGCCAAGCAAGCTTTAGCTACTTGAGCATGAGTACGGCTAGTGAAAACAGTGCCTTTAGTTTGAGTTATCTTAGCCACTTGAGCATGGATAGCATGAACAGTATGAGTATCTCGGTATCCATCTCGATTAGCTACGTCAGTGTGAATGGTCAACAGGGCAGTGCTAGCGACAACCATCAGCCAGGAAGCAATAGCAATAGTGACGCCAATGATCATGGATCCTCAATTATGCCAGGATCTACATCTAATGGTGGTCACAATAATGGCAACCAGTCTGGTACCATTACTGGTAACCATGGCCAGGACAGTCAGCAAATTGCCCCATCAGTTGCTGGTGGAGTTGGCGGAAACGCTGCTCAAACCGGTGTCAATGGTGCCAATGGCGGAACCAACGGTGGCAATGGCGCATTGCCACAAACCGGAAATGCTGATGATTCAACGACGAAATTCGGTCTCATTGGTGCGGTTCTCGGTTTGTTTGGTCTCGGTGCTGCTAGTCGTCGGCATAAGCGTAATTAAAGCGTAAACCGCTTCAATCAAGGGTGATTATTAGACCAATCTGAATGGTTGGGATGATAATCGCCCTTTGGTTGTCAAAGGGCTGAAAAATTACTATTAATATTTCAATGAAAGTTATAAAATGAAAAGGATAAATGAGATTGCGGGGTGAACCAGAACATATGGAAAAAACACGGGATTTTGTGTCAAGTGAATCTCAGTTAAATGCTTGGCCAACAGCCACGCCCAATAGTATGCGCAATAAATCTGCTTCTTTGGTTTCACAAAGTATGGATAAGGAAGCAATTATGAAGATGTATGCGAGTCAATCGATCGCAACGCATTTATCATGCGCCATTGAAGAGCTCCAAGCAGGCAAAACGCAGTCATCATCAGTGATTGAATCAGTAACGCAAAATAATAGTTTATCGCCGGAAATGGGGATGACTAGCCAACTGTATGACCACCTCTTTAATCTGATGAGCGGGGTAATGGAACAAAATGCGAGTTTGATGAAGACCCAGCAATCACTTGAACAACGGATGCAGGATGCTATCCAAACGCAAGAAAGCATTGCTAACCAATACCTGGCTAATGGAACATCATTAGCGACAAGACAGCCAATGAAGCAAAATGTCACAAGCCTTGACCCAAGCGTTAACGCTGAACCAGATCACTCAGGATCAACCAATAATCAAGAGCAATCTGGAACATTCCAAAAAGTGGTCAACGGTCCTGATGCGCCGATTGCTCATCACTCATTGGATGATGTTCAAATTGAAGGTCAACAAACGGTGCGGCGGACAATTATTTTGAACATGCCAAGCGGTGAGAAGCAACGTCATGTGCAGTCCCATACGTTCAAACGAGTGGGTTATAAAGATTTTCAAACCGGCGCGGTTCGTTGGGATAAATGGACAGAAAAACAGGCAATTATACCAGCCTACGTGGTGGAAAATATCACTGGCTATACCCGGCAACCAAAAGCAATTCCGTCAATGATTGTCCGGCCGGATAGCCAAGATTCGGTTGTCCAAGTGATCTATCGGCTGAAACCGGTTGTCAAACCAGTTCAGCAACCAATGACTAAGGATCAGCAGACAGCTCCTGCGGTTAAGCAACAACCAATTACGGTCAGTGCTCAAGAACTTCAACAAGTGATTAATGAAGATGAGCAACAAGGTAAACTGAAGGTTGCCAATGGCGTGACGCGGCAACAACTCAGGATTACTGGATTCTCTGTTTTTGCAGCCGCCTTTGCAACACTATTAGGATGTATGGGGAATGCTTCGGCATCTTAAGTCTTAAAAAACGAAGAGGACCAAGGTTCGACAAAAGTCGAACGTTAGTCCTTTTTTATTAGCAAGGTTCAATTTGCTTTAACTAGTGATAAATAGCGATTGTAAGAATGTGTTTAAATTTATGTAAAAAAGATATAAAATTATATTTATATGAATTAATCAGTGAAAGCGAGTATTCAATCATGAAGGGCAGTCCGCAGTTAAAAAATTTACGCCATCGGGTGGGATGGTTATTACTAATTATGTTTATCTATTGCTTAGGAATGGCGATTCCGCTACCCTTTGTTCGCGTGACTGCTCGTTACACACACGTATTACAAAACTCCTCATTAGGACTGCTTTCGCTAATGGGCGGGTCCAACTACAATCAAATTACTTTGTTCTCCATTGGGATCAATCCCATGATGATCAGTATGATTTTAGTCCAGCTGTTACAAATGGGGGGCATCTTAGGCTTTGATGCATTAAGCCAACGCCAGATTAATTGGCTTCAACAGTTTTTGACGCTCATTTTTGCGGCCATTCAAGGCGTAACGATTGTTTGGGGGCTGCATTTAATTCCCCACCATGACATTGAAAAGATTGTGAGTGCCGTACTGATCTTGACGACTGGTGCCATGTTTGTAACGTGGTTAGGCTCGATGAACTCGAAAAAGGGCATTGGCGGCATGATTACGTTAATCCTAATTAATATTTCTGTAGGGATGGTGCCAAGAATTCAAAGCGCGGTTCAAGCCATGAGTAAAATGAGTCATCCGGTGTTCTTAATTGTTGGATTACTAGTCCTCTCGCTAGCCTTAGTATACTTTTGGATTGCCTTCTCTTATGCTTATTATCCAATTCCGCTAATTCAAATGACGTTACCTAGCTATTCCAAACCGCTGACGTTGCCAATTGGTCTGAATAGCGGTGCAATGATGACATTTATGATGGGAATGGCTTTGATCACGTTGCCAATGATGGCGGGACAAATTCTGCAGATCTCATGGCTACTAAATCCGTGGTTCAATGTGATTTACAGTTCAGTCGTCACATTTGCGTTGTTTTACTTTTTTACCTTTATGCAATTTAACCCCAAGGAACAAGCTAAAATGATGCGGAATCAAAATAACTATCTGCTAGATGTGCGTCCAGGGCTACCGACCCAAAAGTACCTGACGAAGCGTTTAATTTGGGTGAGCTTACCGGGGGCAATCCTGAATACGTTTCAAATGGTATTTGGAATTGTCGGGGTCCGTTATTTAGGCTCATTAGGCTCAATTGCTTTTTTGCCAATGATTATTGTAATGCTCGTGATGTTCATGTTTGGGATTAAGGACATGATCTTAATCATGTTAGTTCCCCACGAATACGAAGAAATGATGAAGAAAGAAGGGTAGGAATGGATTACCTGATTCCAGCGTGGCACGATTTGCCAGTTGATAATGCGATGACGACGCCACAGATGCATTTTGATGATGCAATTAGCCTTTTTAACTTGCTGAAAAGTGCAGACCAGCAGGCGGGCTTAATTGTGACGGATTATCAACCGCATTTGATGACCCGACTCAGCGACCATGCTATTGTTCCGACCCGCATCATTTCTATTTATGATCTGCTTCAGGGAATCCATCATTACCAAACGAAAGCATTGACTTATGAGGATTTACAGTGGCCAGCAGGGGCTTACTTTGAATATTCGGCTTTTCACTTAAACGTCTATGTAGAACAACGGCTGTATGCGCGGGTCATTTTTGACGGTAATTCGCGGATCATTTATATCGAGCAATATCATCGTGATCAGACCCAGCAACGGTTAGTGTTTGACAGTCGGGGATTTGTTTCCCGTATTGAACAATATGATGACCAGCATCAAGAGATTTTGCGGACCTACTATGATGAATCTGGCAATTGGCGTTTTAAGCATTCGCTTCAGGACGATGCCGTAGATGTAAACCCTTTGAATAATGATTTACAGCTACCGCTGCATTATGACCATTTACAAGATTGTTTATTAGCAGTTTTCAAGGAACAGGTGGCGGTAAAAGCTAATCCAGAAGACCGCTTTGTAGTGTCATTAGATGATCAGGCAGTGATTCCACAAACTGAATATTTAAAACTAGCCACGATTTATTACGCGAGTTCTTGGCACCCAACGGCACAGGCCTACCAACATCTACGGTCATTAGCTGATTTTCACTGTGTTTTCGATACCAAGGATTTAGCTAATCGTTTGGGAGCGATGCAGCCAACCGTGATTTCACCATTGCCAACGCAGTTTCTGCTTGGGCATAGTCAACGACAAGAGCGGCAACGGATTTTGTTGTTTGCGGATGATATTGATCCGAATGAACTAATGTCATTAGCGGAAATTATTTTTCAACGGTTATTGACGGCCAAAGGTGATGACGAACTGTATTTGATGTCATATACCCGCCAAGGGCTGGATATCGCAAATCAAGTGATTCAAATGCTCCAAAATAACCATGATGACGAATTCCAACTGTTTGATCCAGACGATGACGATGCCAAACAAGAACTGGTGGACAATGATGAAAAAGTGTCATTAGTGATTAAGGCACAACAGTGTACCGCCAATAATGATGTGTTGGAAATTTTAGATAAAACCCGGTTATTAGTCGACTGGGGTCAGAAACCGGACAATTATCTACGCACAACTAGTGTTAGCGTGGGGATTCCACGAATTCAACGAGTGCCAACTACGGAAGTGGTCGACCATAAAAACGGGTTGATTGTTGATGATTTAAGCCATCTGCGATCGAGCTTAGATTACTATCTCGACAACTTGAAGCATTGGAATATTGCCCTGGCTTATGACGTCCAAGTAATGAATGCGCATTCTGGTGAGCAAACGTTAAGCCATTGGGATGTAGCTTGGGAGCAGTTTTTTGGAGGGATGGAGAAGTGATCGTTCTACAATTAGGCAATCAAAATTGGCAGGATCAGTTTGACATTCCGCAAGCAATTAAGTGGGTCTACAACCAACCTGATTATTTTGCTAAATTGCCAAAGCCAAAGCGTAAAAACGGGAAACCAAAGAAGCGGCAAAAGTTTTTTAATATGGTCCTGGTGACGGCCCCCGTTAATTTAACCGATGATGAGTGGGCAAGATTACAATGGAAGATTGACCCATACCGAGTGCTTTATACACCAGGAGTTTACGATCATTTAAGCCCAGCAGGACAATCATTTTTACTACAAAATCGGGCCAAGCTAGTTCAACAGACACCGCAGGAAACCATTGCTGATTTGGATAAGAAATATTTCACTGCGGAGCATGGTGGCTTTAAAATGCCACCGCACCATTTAATCATCAATCGGACGTTGATTCAGGATGGAATTACCTATCCTGATCCGGGACATGTAACGGTTCACGTGAATGCGGAGGACTGGCAAACCCTTGGTAATTATCGTGAGGACTGGTACATTGCACCGCACCGTCAAATGAAGGTCTGGCTGGAGTTTAGCCAAAACGTGAACGTTGTTGTTCGTTTGCGGGTTTTTGCCACGCAAGATGGTCAGCGACGCCAGTTTATTTTAGATTTGGATAGTCGCCGTGAACCGGTAATCCCGCTTGCTGTCCAAGACTATGGTCAATTTATTAGTGTCGCAGTGGAAGTTCGCGGCTTGGGAGATTTGACGATTGGCTATGTCCACGGGCGTTGGTCCAGGTATGGCGTTGGTCATTATATTCCAGGTGGTCAACGGTTGATTGATCCGGAGAATAATGAAGAGATTCCGTATTACTTTAACCCAGGCGATGGGCAGCCACCGTTAAACGTGTATTTTTCAGGGGTTAGTATGGTGGAGGCCTACGAAGGTAAAAATATGTTACGGCGGGCCCAAGCACCGTCATTAGCCATTTTTGATCCACGGCTGTCATTAGGTCAATTTTATTTTTCCGCAAATTTAGAAAAACGGATTACGCAGCTCATTCAGCAAACGCTCGCTAACCTTGGCTTTAATCATCAACAACTGGTTGTGATGGGGATTTCAGCAGGATCCTACGCGGCGGTAAAGTTAGGAGCACCATTACAACCGAAAGCGATTATTGTTGGAAAATTATTGGCTAATTTGGGGCATATTGCTGCGCGTGGGCGACTCCATCGTCCCGATGATTTTCAAGCTAGTTATGATATTGTGACGCGGATTATGAACAACGAATCGAACATTCATGATCTGCAGCAGTTGAATGATACATATTGGCGCGTGTTAAGCGAGTGTGACTTGAGTCAGACAAAATTATTTGTAACGTACATGAAGAGTGATAATTTTGATGATCAATCATTTGCTAGATTTGCACAAACCCCAGCGGTGAAAGCGAGTGAAGAATTTGCTTATCAAGGTTATCCTGGCCGACACAACGATAATTCCTATGCAATTTCAAATTGGTTTAAACGCCGCCTGGATCAAGTACTGCATGATGATTTTGGACGTGAGGTGAAGTAAGGTGACGAAGCAGTTAGTTAATAAAATTTATTGGGCACCTGAATATTCAAATGCCTTTACACTTGGTGCTTCAGGGTCACAAGTTCAAATTCAAGCCAATGGTGAAGTTCATCAGCACAATGATTTAATGGCGCCGGGTGATCCAATTATGTTTTGGCATTCACACGAAAATTATCAATTCGCCAAGACAGTTCCACAATTACCGCTCCTTCAGCAAGGGGCCAAATACCGGTTTGTAATTCATGGATCTGCGTTTCCTGAGCAAACCGTTTTATATCGGGTGCGTTGTTTTGGACCGCAGGGACATCAAGTGTTTGAGCAGTACTATCGGAACACGACCTTTACATTTGTTTATCCGTCGACAGCGACTAACTATGAATTGACGATTGTGAATGCTGGGGCCACCGACTACTACTTTACGGATTTGGAGTTATCATTAGCGACCGTTCCTGCAGCGGCGAATTCGCGCTTTTGGATTCAGGAACAAGTTGGTCAGGAGGGTGAACAAGTAACCATCCTGTTGCTTCCAGCTGGTCGGCGTTATAAAAGCAACTTTCCCGACTTGGTACGGTACGCACGTGGCCTGTCGTTATTACCAATCATGGTAGATAATTTGAATCAGCAGCAGTTAAGTCGCTACCTTAGCAAGTTATTAGACCAACCGGTATTAAAAAATGCCAGGGTGGTGGTTACTGATGCCAAAATTAGCGAGCAGTTGAAAACGTGCATTGAGGAACATCCTAAGACCGCCTTCATTACTGCGGTCCAACGTTCACAAGCCAGTATGCCAGCAAATGTTTTTCAATATGTTCAGCGACAAGTTTCGTCAATCATTAAGACCAATGCGCTTGAACCAGATTGGGAACTAATTTTTTCGGCTATTAATCGTAATTGGGGTGGCAAGAATGGTTAACCAGATGAAACTAGCGCACGTCCGCCATGTCTTACATAAGGTCAATCGCTGGTCGAAAAAGATGGCAAAGATGAGTGATGAAGAATTACAAAGTCAGACTGCCATCCTGAAACAACAATTAGCGGCAGGAAAAAGCCTGGATGCCATTTTACCGCGGGCCTTTGCGACAGTGCGGGAGGCTGACCGGCGGATTCTGGGTATGTATCCATACGATGTTCAAGTAATGGGTGCCGTCGTCTTGCATGAGGGTAATATTGCCGAAATGAAGACCGGTGAAGGAAAGACATTAACCGCGACGATGCCTTTATATTTAAATGCGCTGACGGGAAAGGGCGCCTTTCTTTTAACCACAAGTGAATATTTAGCTGAACGAGATGAGAAACAGTTAAAACCAGTTTATGAGTGGCTAGGGTTAACGGTGAGTCTTGGCTTTGTTCCAGAACATAGTAAAAAGGGCAAGGCCGATCCTAAACATAAACGAAAGTGGTACCAGAGTGACATTTTATACTCCACGGGAAGTACGGTGGCATTTGATTATTTATTCAATAATCTAGCCAACAGTCTTGATGACCAATTTTTGCGACCGTTTAACTACGCAATTGTGGATGAAGTGGATGCTGTACTATTGGATGGAGCTTCGACACCGTTTGTGGTGGCCGGTGCACCACAGCTACAATCCAATATCTATGAGATTGCGGATAACTTTGTGAATACTTTGCAAAAGGGCCATGACTTTAAAGTTAAGAGAAGTGAGCAAGCGGTCTGGCTCACCTACTATGGTGTGAAACGGGCAGAAGAATACTTCCGTGTTCAGGATTTGTATTCTACGGCTAACCGTGAACTTTATCGGCATATTGCACTCGCCTTACGGGCACACTATTTCATGATCAAAGGCAAAGACTACCTCGTCGTTGATGGTGAAGTGGTCTTACTGGATGAAGCGGATGGCCGACTAAAGCATGGAATTAAGGTTAATACTGGTCTCCACCAGGCAGTGGAACAAAAAGAAGGGGTCCAAATTACGGATAACCAAAAGACCTCTGCCTCAGTAACGGCCGCTAGCTTGTTTGGAATGTTTAATAAAATTGCTGGAATGAGCGGGACCGCGAAAAGTGACGCCACGGAATTTATGAACATCTATAAATTAAAAGTGGTGCAGATTCCAACTAATAAGCCCACGATTCGGAAAGACTATCGCCCGAAAATTTACTTGACGACCCGTGAGAAATTACTCCATGCTATTGGGTTAGTCAAGGCGTTGCACGAACAGGGACGGCCAATCTTGTTAGTTGCTGGTTCCGTTGAAAATTCCGAAATTCTTTCGGAAATCTTGTTGAATGAAGGGATCGCGCATAATGTATTAAATGCCTTTAACTCTGTTCAAGAAGCGGCCATTGTCAAGGACGCTGGTCAACGGGGCGCTGTTACAGTCGCCACGAATATGGCCGGTCGGGGAACTGACATCAAGTTAGGACCTGGAGTTGCGGACTTAGGCGGTTTGGCAGTGATTGGGACTGAGATGTTACCTGATCGGGTCGAACAACAATTATCGGGTCGTGCTGGTCGACAGGGTGATCCGGGAACGAGTGAGTACTTTATTTCACTAGAAGACTCTTACATTTCTGGTGGCAGTACCGGTCGTTTTAAAAAGTACTATCGACACTTGTTAAAGAAGCGCGAACGCAACGGTAAGGAAAAAGAGTTACGCAGCCCACGGTTACGTTGGATCCTTCATGAGTTAAAAGCACGGCGAGCTGGTAATGAAACGGCGAGTCGTGAGCAAATGAATAAATCAGATTTTGGAATCCGAATTCAAAGAAATCATTTGTATGCAGAGCGTCAAAAGTTAATGTCAGCGGCGCACCTGGAAGCGGTCGTTGAGGATTGGGTATCCCGGGGAATTGATTCATTTATTGAGCAACGAGATGAGTGGACGTTAGAAGCGGCGCAACAATTAGTTAACCATAATTTCTCTTATGAAATCACGCAAGTACCAACGGTTGCGGTCCAAAATACAGCGGTCTTCAAACGTTATTTAAAGCTATTAAGTCATAAAATCTTAGCTGATAAGGGTCGTCAACTCAATAATGATTCAAAACAAATTAATCAGTTTTATCGGAAATCATTATTGGCAGCGTTGGATCGTTGCTGGATTGACGAAGTTGATTATTTAGAGAATTTGCACACGCGCCTGCAACCATTCCAAATGATGGGGCGTGATCCTGGCTACTTGGAGCAACAAGCAGCCATGCGATCATATGTCCAAATGTTGCACCAGGCCCGACGCTTAGCTATTAAAAATTTGTTATTGTGTAAAATTACTCATGATTCCAAGGGTCGACTAGTGGTATTATTTTAGTAATAAGGTTTATAAGGAGTAGTAATTAGATATGACTGTTTATAGTGTCAATTTAGGGATTGGTTGGGCCTCCAGTGGGGTTGAGTATGCCCAAGCATATCGGGGGAAGGTTTTTCGAAACTCAAAGATTGATTCGAAATTTATTTTCTCTGACTGTATTTTGCAAGACAATATTGAAGCGTTAACCAAGAATATCGGTTTTGCGGATGACCAAATTATCTGGTTTTATCAATTTTTCACGGATGTGAAGATTGCACCATCCACTTATCCGCTAGCAAAGTTTGAAGCGGATGAACAGATTGATCAGCGGAACTTTACTAAAAAAGTGGCGGATGACCATAAAACGGTTCAATACGTTTCACAAGAAGAGGGTTTAGTAATTAACGTTCGCTTTAGTAATCCTGAACAGCAAACGATTGATCAGGCCAACTACTTTGCCAATGGTCAATTAGTTCGCCGCTCCGCATACTCATATGTCAAGTACGCTACAGAGTTCTACTCCGGTGATGGTCAGCAAAATCACGTTAGTTATCGTGAATTTTATAATGAAGATGGTAGTAAAGCCTACACCCAGTACGTTAAAGGCAATCGGGAAATGTTCCAATTTCCGAATAAATTGTACTATTCCAAAAATGAACTATATGAAGAATTTATCAAACGCTTAAACTTCCAGAAGGGTGACATTTTGATCATCGACCGCCAAGATGATGGCGGCGTACTGATCAATGGTCAGCTATTATTTGAACACCACGGACCAGCCAAGCTGATTATTGTGGTGCACGCGGATCATTATGACAAGCACTTCACAAATAATCGTAATGTCCTGTGGAATAACTTCTACGAATATCAATTTACGTACAGTGATGACGTTGATTGCTTTATCGTTTCTACTGATCAACAGCGGGAAATGTTACAGAAACAGCTCAAGCGCTATGAAGATTCCACCACTAAAGTCGTTACCATTCCAGTGGGGAGTTTAAAGCAATTAACCAAGCCGACGGCACCACGGAAGCCGCATTCACTAATTACGGCCTCTCGTTTAGCACCGGAAAAGCACGTTGATTGGTTGGCCAAAGCGGTGGTAAAAGCCCACGAGCAGGTTCCGGATGTTTCGTTAGATATTTACGGACAAGGTGGCGACCAAAAACGGATTCAAGATGTGATCGATTTTAACCATGCTGGTGATTATATTCATCTGATGGGGCAGCAAAACCTTGACCAGATTTATGTGAAATACAGTGCTTATATCGCTGCCTCAACCAGCGAAGGGTTTGGGCTCAGTTTGATGGAAGCGGTCGGTTCAGGGCTGCCAATGATTGGTTTTGATGTTCCATATGGGAACCCAACCTTTATTGATGATCAGCAAAATGGTTATCTGATTCCGTATGATGAAAAAGCCAGTGAAGATGCCAAGGTTGATCAATTGGCAGCAGCCATTGTCAAAATGTTTACGGAGGCAGACCTGGATGCATATAGTCAGCATTCCTATGATTTAGCAACCCCATACTTAGACGATAATATTACACATGAATGGCAAAATTTAGTGGAGAAAATGAGTAATGATTAATTTATTTGACAAGTTTGATAGCCCGTCACGGGATTTACTTTTTTCGGAGCGCGTAGCTAAGTTGCAAATCCCAACGGTGGTCATTAATGACGATGGTTACACCCCGGACGAAATTGATTCACCAATGAAAGAGTATTGTGGTTTGGTGTCGAACCGGAAACCAGTGTATTTTGATGAAGTGAAAATTCCCCGTTTCTGGCGGAACGAGGGAAAAGCAGACCACGCCACAATCTATGACCTAGATCGGATCCGCGGGCGAATTCTCTATGCGGCAGGAAACAACACCCGGTTTGTGCGTGATGTTCAATGGTTTGATGAATTTGGCAAGATTACCTGGGTTGATCATTACAGTCAACATGGACAACTGTTTTCTAAAACCTATTACGATAATGGACAACCAGTGACGACCAATTATTATGATCGGCATGGCAACGAAGTATTATCAAATAACCTTCGCGCTGGTGACGTCTTTATGGATGTGAATGGACGGCGGCGCCACTTCCCGAATATGTCAGCATTTACTAAGTTTTATTTGGAAGAAAAGCACTACAAATTAGATCATATCTTATACAATACTCTCGATAAATCATTTGGGACGTCCTTCCAATTACCAGCAACTGAGGGAACTGATGTCCTGTTTTGGCATGAAAAATTGGGTGATGATTTACCAGGCAATATGAAGATGATGTTTGACAGTAAGGATCCATTGCGGACGAAAAACATCGTCTTCCAAGACTATCGTGACTGGACGAGCAAACAAGCTATTATTCCACAGGATAGTTCCATCAATGTTCGTTACTTAGGAATGATTTATCCGCACCCGCGGGGAAATAAGTTACGTCCAAATGCCTTAGTATTCACTAATACAGATCAAGTGGAACAACTGGAAAATCTAGTGAAACTGATGCCGAATATTCAGTTCCATGTGGCCGCCATTACTGAAATGTCATCAAAACTGTTGACGATTGGCAAATATCCGAACGCACATATGTATCCAGGAATCTTACCTGATAAGATTAAAGAATTAGTGGCAGATTGTGATATTTACTTAGACATCAATCATGGAAATGAAATTTTAGATGCCGTTCGGGGAGCCTTTGAACAAAATATGTTGATTCTCGGGTTTAAAGATACGATCCATGAGCCAAAGTTCGTGGCCCAAGAAAATATCTTTGACAGTAACCCTGAAGGTGCACAAGCGATGGCCGGACAAATTAAGGGTTCACTAGTGAGTCCTGATCTGATGAAGCAAAAGATTGATCAACAACGTCAAGAAGCCAGTGACGTCTATGCCGAAGATTACCAAAAAGCGTTTGAGGAATTATTCAATGTCTAAAGATTCAAAAAACGAAAATAATTTGGTGCACCAGCATGCTTTTCAACGTCTCGCCAAGGTCGAAAAAGAACAGCGTCGGGCGTACAAAAAAGAACGCCAACCGTTTGCTTGGCAACAATTAATCATGTTGATCTTGTTAGCAATCGTGTTAGCAACCATGGTCTACACGCTTTTCTAGGAGGTTAAATAGTGAAGGCATTAATTACGAATTTATATGGAATGTCATACGCAAGTGTTGCGCAGATTGCTCAGCAGGTCTCAGCATCCTATGCCAAGGACTTAGGTTTTGATGAACTCAGCATCTACTTTTATAATTACCCGAATGAACCGCAGGATTCATTATCATCCCGTTTTGATGGGATTCTTGCCAAGCTCGGTTATGGTGATGTGGTTGTTTTCCAGAGTCCATCATGGAATTCGTTGGAATGGGATGAACAATTCATGCAACGGGTCAATATCTACCAAGGGGTCAAAAAGGTGATGTTCATCCATGACTTTGTGCCATTGATGTTTGAAGGCAATCGTTACCTATTTGATCGCTATATTAATTTCTATAACCAAGCAGATTTGGTGATTGTCGCTTCTGAAAAATTATTGAAAGTACTGCGTGATCATGGATTAACGGTCAAGCGAACGGTCATTCAACATATGTGGGATCATCCATGCAGCATTGACCCGACAGTGACGCCGGAGTATAAACCACTGATTCAGTTTGCGGGAGACGTCAACAAATTTGATTTTGTTAAACAATGGTCGCACGATGATGTGAAGTTACAGTTATTTGAAAGCAAACAAGATTGGGGTAAAGACCGGAATATTAACTTTGTCGGCTGGCAAGGCGACCCGCGGCTTCTACAAACCCTTCGTGAAAGTGGTGGCTTTGGCTTAGTTTGGGGCGAAGAGCCATATTGGAAAGAGTACATGAAACTCAATGCTTCTTATAAGCTTAGTACTTACCTGGCTGCGGGGATTCCAATTATCGTAAACTCTGATACTCCAGAAATTGACACGATTCGCCGCAAGAACCTCGGCTTGGTTGCCGATAGTTTAGATGAGGCCGTCGCGAAAGTGAAAGCCACAACGGCGGATCAATATACCGAGATGCAACAGTCAGTGGATAAGTTTGCAGACTTGATTCGTCAGGGGTACTTTACCAAGCGGCTGTTGATTGAAGCGGTGTTCAAGGTTTTGTATGAATAAGGGAGTTGGATCTATGGCAACGATCTCGGTAATCATTCCTGTTTACAATGAAGAAAAACATTTGAAACAATGTTTGCAAAGCATTGTTAACCAGTCGTATCGGGATATAGAAATCATTATTGTTGATGATGGTTCAGACGATGGGTCGTTGGCCATTGCTGAACAATTTAAGGAACGTGATCAACGCATCATTCTTTTACATGAAGATCACGCTGGAGTTGGCAATGCTAAAAACCGCGGGCTAGAAGTCGCTCGTGGTTCATATTTAACTTTTGTCAATGCTAACCACTATTTGGATCCCAATTACTTACTCGTTCTTGAACAAACGATGACGGGCAATCACTGTGATATTATTGAATCTTCATATACTAAAGTGGACGGTGATCAGCAAGGACCACAACTTGATTATAACTATAATCAATACAACGGAGTTTATACTAGTCAGCAGTGGCTCGAGATTGGTTCACAGAACTTACCGATTAATTTTAATCGTTCATGGGGTGCGCTATACAAGCGCCGGCTATTTAAAAACATCATTTTTGATCGTTCACACTTGAATCATGATGAGCGGGTGATGTGGAAAGTTTATCTGCAAGCCGAACGAATCGGCTTTGTAGCGATGAATTACTACTACGCACGACTCAAGGTCGATCAGCCGTCGCTTGCTCAATTGACCAATCATTTGCAAAATCTCCAGGAAGAAATCTGTTTATTAACTCTTAAGAAGCAACCGATTGAATTTTTAAGAGCTGAGGTTCAACGTACCTTAACCAGTTCAGTTCAACTTGCACAACAGACCGGTCAGTATGCAGTCCTTCATACTGCTAAATTAACGCTGTCATTAATGACCGCGAGTCAGGAACAAGCTCATGATCAATAATCCAGTTAAATTTTTTGAACAACCCAATATTATTCGCCAACGGGAGCTTAACAATCGGAATTTTTCGATTATTTCTTCGAATTGTGTGGCGGGGCTGATTTACCATGAACTCAACCAACGATTTTTATCACCGACGATCAATCTCGATATCCAACCGCACGATTTTTTAAAGTTGGTGACTAACTTGCGTTACTACTTAACTGAAGCTGAATTGGTAGAAATTAGTAATTCGGGATATCCCTATCCAGTTGGTCAGTTAGGGGCAGGCACTCAGGCAATCAGATTGTTTTTTATTCATTATGCAGATTTTCAAACTGCTAAGCTGAAGTGGCAAGAGCGCAGCCAGCGAGTTAATTATAATAATCTGTATTTTATTTTAGCGGATTGCGATGGTACGAGTTTGGCAGATTTACAACGATTTGATCAATTAACGAATTCACATAAGGTTATTTTAACGGGACAACCATATCCAGAAATTGATTCTGCTTTCTGCATTACTAATTGTAATGATCAAGGTCGGCTGGCCGATTGGTACCTGAGCGATAACTACTTAGGAAAGCGAAAATTTGAACAGTTTAATTACGTTGATTTCTTAAATCAATAAATAATCAAAAGGTCTTCAATGTCCAGCGCAAAGTCGGGACATTGAAGACCTTTAATTATTCCTTTTACTTAATCATTTAGCACTAACTGACTAAACAGTGCCGTTTCTAACTCGTGGACTTGATCATCACCAAAGACATGGTAGTGATCATGGTCAACCAAACTTGGCGTTTGGGTAGCATTGAAGCTATACACCGGGACGCCATGTTCCAACAGTTCTTTTAAAAGTGCAGTTCCCTTGTATTCTTCTGGCACCTTAGTAATATCTAAGTAAGCCTGGCAATCATGCTTTAATTGGGTTAGCTGATCATCCATCACGACCGAATACAAATTAACGTTACTGTACTGCAGGAGCTTATTCCAGTGATCATTAAATAGGCCTGGAGTACAAATGTTAAAAGTAATATTTGGCAGATGCTGAATGAATTCATCCAGGTGAGCTAACTGATCAGTATAGGTATAGATCAGTAACTGAGGCTGTTGCTTGTTGAATGGGACCGGTAAAGTAACGTGGTGGCTGACTTCGTTCCAGTCGAGGTCATGATATTGCCACCATAAATCCCGATGGCGACAAACGGAGATAATGTTCCAGGGTTTTGCTGCTCCAAGGTAATGTACGATTACCGCGTCAGGCATTGATTTCAGGTGATCTTGAATCTCCGCCATGAGGTGATCAGCATTTGGTACGCCATTCGCAATCCAGTTAGCAATTTTTTGTTCTTGACCCATTTGCAGATTATCCTCGGCAGGCAGGCGAAGGTATCGATCACCACCAAAAAAGTGATTATAAACACTTTGGTCACCGGTGGGCAAATTTGGTTGCGCCCCAAAATCGAGCATCTGCTGAGTAATATTAGCTGTTTCCCGAATCTTTTTGAGGTTAAGGAGCATTACTCCGGCGTTAAAGTCGCTTGGCTGTCCCCAATCAGTGACGGCAGCAACGGCATGATCCTCCAATTCTGTCTGGTATAAAGTTGTTAAGTCTTGACAGACGATGAGGTCTGCATCCAAGTATAAGACACGATCAGCTTTGACTAAATCAGGGATTAATAGGCGTGCACTAGAGGTGCTGTCAACATGATCCAGGCTAATCGTTTGGCTCTTCAGCGTTGCGGGATCGTATTTGCAATCGATCAGGTGGCTATGAAGTTGATCAGCAAAATGATTTAGGGTGCGAAACCATTCTTGGGGAATATCGGGATTAATGATGTATAAGTTAACATGTTGATTATGATAGAAGATTGACTTAATAGTGGTTTCCAGTGGCATTTTATATTGCCAATCTGCAACCATAGCGATATTAATCAGACTCATGAGGTTACTCCTTTGAACTAGCTAAATGTTGCTGGATGGTTTGGATAAGATGATCAATTTCATGATCAGCGAAAACATGGTAATTCGCCGCGTCTTGGATTTCTCTGGTAACGGTGGACTCGGTTGCATAGATTGGGCAGCCACGGTCCAGCAGTTGGCGCATTAACGGAATGTTCTTTGGGCCAAGATTCAGGTCGAGGTAAAATGAACAAGTTTTGACAAATTGATAGAGCCGGTAACTGATAATTCGTGGGAAAACGTGAACATTCGGGTAACGGGTCATCAATTCGGCTTGTTTGCTGACGGGGGTTGGAGCACAAATGTTAATGTCCAGTTGGGGAAGGTCGCGTGCCAGCTGATCCCAATGGTAGATAGTGTCAGTTTGGGTATAGATTAAAGCTGGCGCTAGTTCGCTCTGGATGGCTGGCAGTTGCTGGGTCGCAATTTGGTGCCAGGACAGTTGGTAATATTGCCACCAATTTTGGCGATACCGTGGTGTTGAAACTAGTGACCATGGTTTGTCAGGGCAAACGTAATGGATAATCACGGCATCAGCAAAATTACCAAGAGCTTTTTCCATTCGTTGATAGTTAGACTTAATGTTAGGATCATGAGCGTAGTGCCATTCATAGTCCCAGTTCGATTCGAGACCAACTTGGAGATTAAATTGATCGGCCAATGGTTGGTAGTCCTGACCGAAAAAGTGGTTAAGCACGGTTTGGTCGCCATCAGGTAAATCAGGGTTAGTGCCAAAATCAAGCATTTGTTTAACAAGGCTGGGGTATTTACGCAGGCCCGCTAAATCCATCACCATTACCCCAGAATTAAAAATACTATGATCAAAGATGTCCGGAACGGCACCGATGAGATGGCCATTTAAATTAACATTGAAAAGTGGCGCTAATGACTGGTGAACAAGGATATCTGAGTCCAGGTAAAGGACGCGCGAGCAGCTCAACAGATTGGGCAGTAGTAAACGAGCACTGGACATGACATCAATATGGATTTGACTAACGTGTTGATTCTTTAAAAGATCTAAACTAATTTTGGTGTCAATTACTTGTAAATTGAGCGGTGCGAGGTTCGCATTGATTCGTTGAAACCATTCACGAGGAAAGTCCGGATTGACAATGTAAATGGTGGCGTTTCGGTTGTGAAAGGCAATTGATTTAAGGGTCGTTTCCACAGGAACCGCATATTGCCAGTCAGCCACCATGGCGATGGTTAGCGGAATGTCTGAGTAGTCATGTTTTGACAAAGTTTCTTCTCCTTTCGCCAAATTATGGTTGCGGATGGCGCAAGTGATTAAGGTCATTGACAACTGCGGTAATATCTTGGTCAGCAAAGACATGGTAATTAAAGTATGTTTTTAACTGATCAGTTTGAACATTATCAAAACTATAAATTGGGCAGCCACGATCGACTAGTGTTTGGAGAAGCCGATAATTTTTGTTGCCAACGTTCAAATCTAGATAAGCTAGGCAGTGATCCGCAAATTGATCCAAGAAATGGTCTAAAACCCCCGGAAACAGCTGAAAATTGGGGTAGCGTAATAATCCAATTAAATAGTGACTAACTTCACCGCCTGCACATAAGGCAATTGTGGTTGACGGCATGGCTTTGATGAGCTGCTCTAAAGCTGGTAAATTATCCGTATCGGTCCAAGTCAGTAATTGTGGGTAGCTACTTTGCAATTTTGGAACCGGAACGCTGTTAATAATGGTCGACCAAGTGAGATCATGGTATTGCCACCACAATTGACGACACCGACTGTATGAGACGGTGGCCCACGGCTTAACACTTGTTAGGTAATGGACGATGACCGCTTGATCCAATTGTTCAAGTAATTGACGTTGGTGGTTAAGCTTTTCCTGGGCGCCCGGTTGTTGATTCATCACGGCAATTTCCCACGGTTTCTCTAAACCAACTTGCATATTATTAATTGCAGGTAATTTTACCAAATCATCACGGAAGAAGTGATTCATGACTGTTTCATCGCCATTGTCAAGATCAGGTCGTTCGCCATAGTTTAAGAGGCGTTGGACGATATTAGGGAGCTGGCGAATTTTCGTCAAGTTGAGCAGCATTACACCAGCATTGAAGTTATCGCCGTCTGCTTCTTGAACCGCAGCCACTGCGTGATCCTGCAGGTCTGTATTGAATAGTGGTAATAATGATCGTTGGACAATGAGGTCGCAGTCCATAAAGAGGACTCGATCAACCGGTAGCAAATCAGGGATTAGTAACCGCGCATTGGACATGAGGTTAAGATGCGGTTGGCTCAAGTGTTGGTTAGATAGCTGATCAGGATCGATCTTAATGTCGACAACCTGACTATTGAAAGGAGCTAAATGAGTGTTGGTAGACTGGAACCATTCGCGGGGAATATCGGGATTCAGGATATAAATACTAAAATTGCGATTGTGACATGCAATGGACTTAATGGTGGTTTCCATGGGCATTTGATATTGCCAGTCAGCTACCAAAGCAATATTAAGACGCTGATGAGGGTAATGATGAAGCAAGGTCGTTAGGCTCCTTTGACTAAAATGATTAAATAAACATTTTTATTTTACACCGAATAACAAATAATTGCTGAAAAAATAGGCAGGTGCTTTGACCACCTGCCTGCTGATTAATTAATTTTAAGAATCTTCGTTGTTTCTTGACCATTGTGGTTAATGATCACGTCATAAGTTCCAGTATAGTTAAACTGGATGCTTACTCGTTGTGTTTGGGGATCCGCTAAAATCTCACCGTATTTTTGATGATAGACATGACCGCGAATCACCACCGAGGTATTTTTGGGGACATTGAAAAGAATGTTGACGTATGATCCGCTAATTTTTGGTGCCGTGGGATCCCAAGTTACTTCACTGTTGTCAGACTTTTGACGATGGGAGTTGGTGCTTTCGTGCTTAGCTGATTGCTGGTTTCTCTGCGAATAGTGAGCTTTTTTAGCTGACCGCTGAGGTTTGGGGGAGGCTAGTTTTTGCCCAGTAATTTGATGTTCTAATTTAGCGAATGTTGCTGGATAGGTAGCACCATACGCAATCCCAGAAATGCTAGCAAAAAAAATGATTAATAATAGCCAGCTTAAGATGACTGTAAAGTGACCGGCATTTTTAAGACTTTGAGTTTTCGTGATTTGACGGGCACGATGGATTAATAAAATGGCGAAGAGAATAAAACTAGCAAAAGCACAGACAATTAGATAAATCATAAGATGGCTCCCAATATTAAAGTTAAACTAAACTATTTCATTTTAACTCATTTTATGCTGATTTTCATATTTTGTTATTAAATGATTATTTGAAAAATAAAATTAACATCAGAACTATTAAATGTGTTATACTCACTACATCATATAAATTTTGGGGAAGTACTCAAGTGGCTGAAGAGGCGCCCCTGCTAAGGGTGTAGGTCGCGACAAGCGGCGCGAGGGTTCAAATCCCTCCTTCTCCGTTGTCAAAAAACTCAGGTTAAGTGATCAACTTATCCTGAGTTTTTTCGTTACTGAGATGATTTCATCATATAATAAATAAAGGAGGTGTCGATGATGAATGCAAATTTACAACCAACAATCAATTTAAATAATGGGGTTAAGATGCCCCAACTAGGTTTAGGAGTTTGGAAGACGCCGTTACAACAGACGACAGCCATGGTTAAGACGGCGCTTGCCAATGGTTATGTTTTAATCGATACTGCAAAACAGTACGGTAATGAAGCCGGGGTTGGCCAAGGAATCCATGAGGCCATTCAAGACGGTATCACCACTCGCGACCAGATCTTTTTAACCACGAAAATTTTTAACGGTGATCAAGGCGATTATGACCGGGTTCGCCGTGGCTTTGAAGGCCAACTGAAGAATCTGCAAACTGACCATGTTGACTTATTGCTGGAACACTGGCCGGTTGATGGTAAGTTCAATGAAACTTGGCGGGCAATGGAAGCCATTTTACAAGATGGTCAAGCACGCGCAATCGGGGTTTGTAATTTTGATAATGGACGGATGATCAATTTAATTGATCATGCTCAAGTGGTCCCAGCAATTAATCAGATCGAATTTAATCCAGGCATTTTACAACGGCCAATTGTTGACTTTTGCCAGCAACAGGGAATTCAGCTGGAAGCCTGGTCACCGCTGGGTAATGGTAAACTATTAAAGAATGCTACAATTCAAAAGATTGCGGATCATCATGGTAAAACAACGGCCCAAATTGAGCTCCGCTGGAGTCTGCAACACGGGTTGGTGGTGATTCCAAAGACGACCCATGAGCAACGGATGCAAGAAAATGCGGCGGTCTTTGACTTTGCGTTAACCCCAACGGAAATGTTAATGATTGATGCTTTAGATCAGAAGCAACACGCAATTTGGTACGACAAATTCAAATGGTCAGGCAATCCAAATGGGGTTGATGACTATGTCGCCACGCCAGATAACTGGTAAGCTAATCAGTCAACGGAGGATTTTATGAACTTTATCGCCACGCTAGCCATTATTTTATTAATTACCCAAATTGTTGCGCATTTTAGTATGCGCATTGGGGTTCCTGACGTCATTGGGCAAATTGTTGTGGGTATTGTGATGGGGCCAGCAGTTTTGGGCTGGATTACCCAAACCCACATGATTAACGAATTTCAAGAAATTGGGGTCATTATCCTGATGTTTATTGCGGGGTTGGAAAGTGACCTGAGTTTATTGAAGAGGTACTTGAAACCAGCGGTGGTGGTTGCTTTGATGGGCATGCTGTTACCGATTGTCATCATGGGAATTGCCTCCGATCTTTACGGAATGCAGTGGTTTGAATCCCTGTTTATTGGGGTGATTTTTTCAGCCACTTCGGTCAGTATTTCGGTTGCGGTATTACGCGATTATAATCAATTGGGTAGCAAAGAAGGAGCTACCATCTTAGGAGCTGCAGTGGCCGATGATATTGGTGGTGTCTTCCTCCTTAGTATTTTGATCAGCATGATGAATGGTCAATCTGGTCAACGGCTGAGTTTGCCACTGGTGATTCTCTTACAGGTCGTTTTCTTTGGTGGAACCTATCTACTAGTGCGGTGGTTAGCACCGTACTTAATGGAAATCAGTTCTGACCTGTTGACAACGGCTGCACCGAGCGTGGTTGCCATGATTCTCTGTCTGGGCATGGCGGCGTTGGCTGATGCGGTCCATTTAAGCGGCGCAGTGGGCTCGTTTTTCGCGGGGATCGCAATTGCTAATACTCAGAAAAGGGAAGTGATTAACCGGAGTTTCGTGCCAATTGGGTATGCGATGTTTATTCCGATTTTCTTCGTTAACGTCGGTCTTAGCATGCGATTTGACCACTTCATTGATTCACTATGGTTTATTCTGATGATGACGGTACTGGCTTGCTTAACGAAACTGCTTGGTTGTGGTGGCGGAGCTAAGCTGACTGGTTTTAATCTGGACAGCAGCTACATTATTGGAAGCGGCATGATTGCTCGTGGTGAGATGTCCTTAATTACCGCTCAGATTGGCTTTCAAGCACATTTACTTTCCGAAAAATATTATTCGGATATCATCACAGTAATTGTGTTAGCTACGATCTTAGCACCATTTATTTTGAAGCATTCACTACATCGGGTTCATCGAGCAGAGGAGGTTTAAGATGCGTAAACGCTGGTGGTGGTTAATCATCATTTTACTGGTTGCTAGTCTTGGGGTCAGTTATTATACCGGACACTTATTTGCCCGAACGGTGACCTATCAACCACAAGAACATCGTCCCAAGATTGGAACGCCAACTTTCCTTTTTCATGGTTACGGCAGCAGTTATCATGCTGAAGAATACATGGTTAATGGTGCGGTTAAAGAGGGCATCACAAGTAACAATGCGGTAATTCGCGCCAATGTCCGGCCCAATGGGCAGGTTAAATTAACTGGCAAGATTAAGGCGGCCAGTCAGAATCCAATCGTGGAGGTTAATTTTGATAATTCGCGTAATGGTAATTACCGGACTGACGGTCGTTGGGTGCGGAACGTCATTGTGACCTTGCAAAATCATTATCGTTTTAAACGAATTAACTTAGTTGGTCATTCAATGGGAAATATGGCGATAATGTATTACCTGCGGCAGTATGGCAATGATCGACAATTGCCGATTCTCAATAAGCAAGTCGCAATTGCTGGTCATTTTAATGGCTTAGTAATGGCGGACACAAATAAAAATCATGATCGGTTAGCTAAAAATGGTCGCCCGTTGAATAACGTGACGAAACAATACCGGTACTTAGAGCGGTTGAGAAGAACCTATCCTCGGTCGGCAGCAGTGCTTAATATTTATGGGAATAAAGGTCAGGGAACGGATGGTGATCTGACCATCCAGTCTGCGCAATCGCTGAAGTATCTAGTTGCTCCACGGGCGAAATCTTATCAAGAACAGGAAATGAAAGGGAAGATGGCTTCCCACAGCCGATTGCATTCGAATCCGGATGTTAATGCCTTACTCAATAGTTTCCTGTGGAACCGAACAGTCTAATAAAAAGGGGGCTGTGACATAAGTCTCTTATAAAGAATGGAGTTCAATGAAATCTTCGGATTTCGTTGAGCTCCATTTTCCTTT
>NZ_CAKPYE010000002.1 GCF_934202705.1 uncultured Limosilactobacillus sp. | reverse complement strand
CTTTGACCTTCCGATCAAAGACCCTACACATTTGATTCGTCGAAACTTTATTCAGTTTTCAAAGGTCTACCATGCTTGTCTAAAAGTTTTAGAAACAAGCATTTAATATAATATCATGTCATTTGTAACTGGTCAATAGTTAATTTTATCAAATTGATTAATTAACTATTTTCGTTTTCAAAAGACAACTATTATAGTTTAGTAAATCGTTATTAAAATGTCAACCATAAATTATCAACCATTTAAATAACAAGTTGTTGTCCTTGCGACAACGGTTATATACTATAAATTACTTACCACTATTTGTCAACAAGTTCGCCGAACTTTTTTAACTAATTCAAACGCAAAATAACGTGTCCATCATTAATATGAGTTTTTAATCATAAAAAGGAGCTTACCAAATTGGAAGCTCCTTTTTAAAATTATCAGATTTTAGTTTGATTTAACATTAAAGAAGAGGTTACAACCGAGACTGAACTGAATGCCATTGCTAAGGCTGCTAGTTCTGGACTTAAAGTTACCCCGGCCGTTACAAACAATCCCGCCGCCACCGGAATTCCAATGACGTTATACACAAGTGACCAAAATAGGTTGAGCTTAATCCGTTGAAAAGTCTTGCGACTAATTTTTAATGCTCGCACCACCCCGTAAAGATCATTCTGTACCAAGACCATTTTTCCAGACTCAATCGCAATATCAGTTCCTGAGCCCATTGCAATACCGACATCGGCCGTGGTTAATGCAGGCGCATCATTAATTCCATCACCAACAAATGCAACCTTTCCCTTCTTCTGAGCTTGAGCAACATAATCAGCTTTTTCATTAGGCAAAACTCCAGCAATCACTTTCTGAATACCTACTTGCTGACCAATTGCCTGCGCCACCGCTTCACTGTCGCCGGTTAGCATAACAGTATTCAAGCCTTGGTGATTTAGCTCTCGAATTGCTTGGGCACTTGTCGATTTTGGCGAATCCTGAATCGCAATCAACCCGATCACTCGCTTATTCTTCGCCACCATCACAACCGTTTTAGCTTCCGTTTGAAGCTGTTTCCACTGTTTTTCGAAGTTCTTTGATAAATTTAGTTGATCATCTTCGCGCTTTCTTCCGACATAAATTAGTTCACCATTCACTTCGCCTTGGACACCACGTCCACGAATCGCCCGAAAGTTATCTACCCGATCAGTTGAAATATGCTCAGCAGTCGCTTGGCGAACAATTGCATCAGCAAGCGGGTGTTCTGATTGACTCTCTAAACTCGCCGCAATCTTCAAAACTTGCTTCTCATCACCAACAACATTCGTTACCACTGGACGACCGGTAGTAATCGTTCCAGTTTTATCAAAAATAATTGTCTTTAATTGATCAACCACTTCCAATGCTTGACCATTCTTAATCAAAACACCCAATTTGGCTGCGCGTCCTGTGCCAACCATTAAAGCCGTTGGCGTTGCCAAACCTAGCGCACACGGACAAGCAATCACAATGACCGAAACCGCATATAACATTGCATGCACTAGTGAAGCATGTAAGAACACAACCCACACACCAAAAGTAAGAATTGCAATTATCAAAACTGCTGGGACGAACACCTGCGAAATACGGTCAGTCAAATTTTGAATTGGCGCCCGACTGGTTTGAGCTTTTTTAACCATCTCAACAATCTGCGCCAACATAGTATCTTGCCCAACCTTCGTTACTCGAACCGTTAAACTACCATCACCATTAATTGTCGAGCCAACCACTTCATCATTAACCGACTTATTTACTGGCATACTCTCACCAGTTACCATTGATTCATCAACCGTCGACGAACCACTAGTAATCACACCATCAAGTGGGATCTTTTCACCTGGCTTAACCCGTACAACATCTCCGACCTTAATTTGGTCAATTGGTGTCGCAACGTATTCACCATTTTTTAAAACCGAAGCCTGCTTAACTTGAAGGTCTAATAACTTCTTAAGTGAATTGGAAGCTCGGTGATGCATTCGTTCTTCCATCACATCACCAAGCAATACAAATACTGTAATGAAAGCCGCACTTTCAAAATAAACTGCCCGACCAGTAAGCATTGCAATAATACTGTAGCCATATGAAATAATCGTGCCAATAGCAACCAAGGTATTCATATTGGCATTGTGACGTAGAAATGCAGCCCAAGCACTGGTCCAGTATGGCCAGGCGCCGACGATCATGATTACCGTAGTCACTAGAAAAGCTACTAAAGTATGACCTGGCATCATCAAATGAAATGGCATTAAAATCATTTGAATTATTAATGGCAAGCTAAAGACTAACGAAATCCAAAACCGTTTCTGCAAGCCTAGTTTCATTATTTAACAACAACCTTCCCATGAAACATATTCATCCCACAAGCAAAATCGATATCCCCGGCCTGATCAGTCGGGATGTTGACCTGAGTTACTTTTTGCTTTGTTAAATCACGATCAACACCTAATTTGTCAAAAACAACATGTGAAAGACAAGCAGTTGAATCTTTCATCTCAAAGGTCAGAGTCGCGGGAACACCCTTTTTCAGAACTACGGTTTCTGGAGAATATCCGCCTTTGACAACCACCGTTGCTTCCTGGTGATCAGCATGCGCCGTGGCGTTTGCCACTGCCTGTTCATGGCTACCAAAGAACCACCAAATAATCGCACCAATTAATAGTAAAGAAATAATTAAAATCATCATCGTCTGCATCACTGCCACCATCCTTTTTAGTTTACATTTGTAATTTCAATTTGCAAAATTAGTATAAGCCTATCGTTTACAAGTGTCAACGATAAATTAATAAAAAATGACTAAGCTCATCGCTTAGCCATTTTCAATTTATTTAGAAGATTACTTTTGACCAGTTAACTCCTCAACTGACTTGAAGGTTCCATTAAATGCCGCTTCTAGATCTTGACTCGGTGCTGCTTTGTGGTAGTAAAGCGCTGCGGCAGCGTAGGCTACTGGTAGCCAGGCAACTAATCCGAGAAATGCCACAATAAAGCCAAACCAAATCCAGAAGTTAGTGGCAGTGTAAATTCCGTAATAACCTAAACCACTAAAAATTGCTAACCAGATCACAATTGGCAGGACAATTGTCACGATCGCAACCAGCAACAGATTCCACTTCAAGCCCTTCATAAACCGCTTGCTGGCCGTTAAAGCATGCCGCATTGATTGCCCAAGGAAATCCGGCCGCTTTACCCGATAGACAAAATATGCTTGGGAATATTGTAACGACTTCCAAACTACTAAAATCAAATTAACAACTCGACAAATAATGACCACGACTTGGTTACGCGCAAAGATCCCAGCCACAATGTCTAATGGTAATGTCCAAAGGAACATAAATAATCCAATATATAACGCCAGTCGCCATAATTGGTTTTTATTTAGTCGCTTATACTGACCCCAAACACTCGCCGCAGTAACTTTGTCGTCCGGATTATGAAAACGATCTAAATAGGCATACTGAATGGCAACCTGGATAAACCCATAGAAGAAGTTCACTGCCAAGATTAGGCCAAGTGCAACCAGCATTTCTAAAAGACCCAACCCAATTGCTCCGGCTGAAGCCATCCCATACATCACCATCATGATATTCATCATAATTGAGCTTGAGATTCCCCGAAAGAAGTACAGCAAAATTGCACTCAGTGCAATGAAGATAATAAAGAAGCCACCAACAGGCCAAAGAGCATTGAAATATTCGCCCTTCATACTGGACTTTAATTCACTGATAAAATCCTTTAAAGAAACTTTTTTCATTCTTTTCTCTCCTCTAATTAAAACTATGTTTAATCATAGCATAAGTCATCGCACTAAACATAACAAAACACGGTTGGTTTCTCAACCGTGTCGCAATTGTTTTAAATAAAATTCGTAATTTAGTCACATTTACTCTTGATGGTTTTGACAATACTTAGCAAGGCGCTCCATGGCAACCTTGATCTTGTCTAATGCGGTTGCATAGCTAAACCGCATGTA
The DNA here is from genome assembly GCF_934202705.1 of uncultured Limosilactobacillus sp. Classification (GTDB taxonomy): domain Bacteria; phylum Bacillota; class Bacilli; order Lactobacillales; family Lactobacillaceae; genus Limosilactobacillus. Next base: position 249,097 of record NZ_CAKPYE010000002.1, on the reverse strand, counting down.
GTGTTCGCCACCCTTACCAAAATAGGATCCGGGAGTGGCGGCCACTTTCGCCGTTTTTGCCATATCATATGCCAGATCTTCATCATTTTGATCAAGATAAGCTGGAATCCGCGCAAAAATATAGAATGCTCCTTGAGGAGCTGTACACTGCCACCCCATCTTTTGCAAAGCCGCTTTCATCACATCACGACGCTTAATATAAGCCTGTTCCATTGGTTGGTAATCAGTTCGCCCGTTAGTAAGGGCTTCTTGAGCAGCGTCTTGAACAAACGTTGCGACATCCGTAACCGCAAAAGCGTGAACTTTAAAAATCTTCGCTACCACATCTTGAGGTGCTGCTAGGTAGCCAACTCGCCACCCAGTCATCGCATAGCTCTTGGAAAGCCCATTAACCAGGATCGTTTGCTCCGGCAACGCTTTGGTGATGGAGGCAGCTTCGCCAGCATACCAAAGTTCGCTGTAAATTTCGTCCGCTAAAATAAAAATATTCTTGTCGCGCACTAAATCAGCAATCGCATCTAACTCTGCCTGGTTCATCGCCACACCAGTTGGATTGGAAGGATTAACTACCACAATCGCCTTCACTCGGTCACCATATTTATCCAAATATGGTTTAAGCAATTCTGGAGTTAACCGGAAATTAGCTGGTGAGGTATCAACTTCGACCGCGGTTCCGCCAGCGATGGCCACGTCAGCAGTATAGATAGAAAATGTTGGTGTTGGAACCAGCACCACATCACCAGGATTAACAATCGCGTTTAATGCCGCAAAAGCGCCTTCAGTTACCCCATTAGTTACCAAAATCTGTGTCTTGGGATCGTAGTCCACCCCCGTTGTATCTTTAAGATAATCACTGACTGCTTTCAAAAGCCCAGCAGTCCCGCGTTGTGGCGCATAATGAGTATGATTGTCATTAATTGCCTGAATTCCGGCTTGTTTAATGTGTTCCGGAGTATTAAAATCCGGTTCCCCAATCGTTAACTGAATTATGTCATCAATCGTACTCGTAAATTGTGAAAAATCAAAAATCTTTTGACTAGGAACATTCTGTAACGTGTCCCGCATGTGTTTACTCATATCAACCATCTTGACATCCCCTTCATAAAATAAATGATTAGCCACTAACTTTATTATAAAGCAATTAATTTCTTGTTGACAAAAAACCGACTATAATAAATTGAAAGCGTTGCAAAAGCACGCTTAACGGAAAGGATGTCTTATTATGTGTACAGCCCTTAGTTTTTCAGTTGCTCACCATCATTACTTTGGTCGGAATCTTGATCTTGAATTATCATACGGACAGCAAGTCATAATCACCCCACGGAATGACCCGTTTCATTTTCACGAAGTTGATGACCTCGATCATCACTACGCGTTAATTGGCGTTGCTGCTGTAATGGATGACTATCCGCTCTACTTTGATGCTGCCAACGACCAAGGGTTAGCAATGGGCGGCCTCAATTATCCAGGAAATGCCTACTATGCCACTAGTCAAGCAGGTCGCAAGAACGTCGCCTCTTTTGAATTAATCCCGTGGGTGTTGGGGCAATGTACAACCATTGCTGACGCAAAACAATTATTAAAAGACGTCAATATTACTAATCGGCAATTTAGTTCCGATCTACCAACTTCGCCGCTCCATTGGTTAGTTGCTGACCAGGACCACGCCATTGTCATCGAAAGTGACCGTGATGGCATCCACATTTACGATAATCCCGTTGGCGTTCTCACTAACAACCCGCCATTTCCTGAGCAACTCTTTAATTTAAATAATTACCGAACCCTTTCTGCCAGCACACTACCTAATACCTTCGCCAAGCAAATCAGTCTCAATGACTACAGTCGCGGCTTAGGAAGTCGTGACCTCCCCGGTGGAATGGATGCTGAAAGTCGTTTTGTCCGAGCAACATTTAACAAATATAATGCCCACTGGAATTCTCAAGACGAAGTTGCTAACATCACTCAGCTTTTTCACATTATGCACGCCGTAGAACAACCTAGTGGTCTCGACCAAGTCGCCAGTAATCCTGCTAAGTTTGAATACACGATTTATACGGTTGGCTATAATTTAGACCAGGGATTACTTTATTACACAACCTACACCAATAATCAAATTAATTGCGTTGATATGCACCAAGTTAACTTGGAAGGTCAGCAGCTGATTGCCTATCCATTCGTCAACCACCAGGCAATTAATCACATTAACTAAAAAATAACCACCTTTGAAAAAGTGGTTATTTTTTACAAAATTGGCGAAAGCAGTCGTGAAAAGTCTTCTTTAAATTGGTGCCATTTAGTTTGTTGAGCAAAGTATTCGGGTGTTAACAGGGTTGATTGTTGTAAATCATGTTCAAAGGCCGAGCGAAGCTGATTACATAATTCTTGACTATAGCAAAACGCGTTCACTTCAAAATTTAGGCTAAAGCTCCGGTAGTCCATATTGGCAGAACCAACTGATGCAAGGGTTCCATCAGCCACCACCGTCTTGGCATGGATAAAACCGTGATCATACTTATATACCTTAACCCCGTTACTAACTAAATACTTCGCGTAATATTCAGTTGCCCGATAGACGAAGGGATGATCCGGCTTACATGGGATCATCACCCGAACATCAACCCCGCTATGGGCAGCAATAATTAGCGCTTCTAAAACTGACGGTTCAGGGATCAAGTATGGGGTTTGAATATAAACATACTTGGTTGCCCGACTAATCAAATTTTCATAGCCACGGCGAATGGCAAACCGCTGATTATCCGGTCCCGAAGATACAATCTGCATGGGCACAAATTGTTCTTCAATTGACTGCTGAACGGTGGGACGATTAATTTTAAACTGGTCAAAAGTTCGATCCAAATTCATTTTAGCTAAGTTGGATCGCCGACAGCTGGTGTTCCAATCCATTGAAAAACGAACTTCCATCACCTGAGCCGCTTGTCCGCAAACCCGGAGATGCGTATCCCGCCAGTAACCAAATTTCGGTGACAGTCCCAAATATTGATCACCAATATTAAACCCGCCAATATAGCCAACTTGATGGTCAATAATGACCAATTTACGGTGCAAATGGTAGTTCATGCGCGGAGTCATAAACCAGTGAGCAGGTGCCGAAACAAAGGGCTGGGCCTCGCCACCCAATTCACGCAAGTGATCAAAAAAGCGTGGCCGTGTTCCTCGCGATCCGCTCGCATCATAGAGTACCCGTACTTTAACTCCTCGCGCGGCGGCCCTCTCTAGGGCGGTCAGGATTCTTTTCCCTAACTTATCATTATAAAAAGTGTAATATTCTAAGCTAATCATCGATTCCGCGTGGTTTAGGTCATCGATTAAATGGGCAAACTTAACGTGACCATCCGTAAATAAAGTAACCCGATTATTAAAAGTTATGAGCGCTTCGCTATTATTCATCAACGCCCGAACCATCATGCGGTCTTTCGTGTTTTTGATTGCTACTGGCAAGAGCTGGTGCTGATTAATCAAGCGGTGTTGTCTCTTTAAAAAATATTCTTGCACCTTTTGATCTTCTGCCCGCATTGTAAAAATATCGTCATGCGCTAATTGTCGACCAAAAATTAAATAAATCATGAAGCCCACCACCGGAAAAACTGATAATACCAGTAGCCATGCCCAAGTTGACGCTATATCACGGCGACTTCTGAACACCGTCCATACTGCAAACCCAATGTTAATCAGCCATAGCAGTTCAATTAACCGCCGAATCACGTCCCATGTCCAAACCATTTGTGTACCCCTCTCTTGATCACCATCTATAAAATAAGAGGCTGAGTTTCAACCCAGCCTCTTTATTAATCACTAATGATGATTAGTCAATATCGTACTTTTCCTTGCTTAGCACGTTTAATTTATCATCGAACGTGTAAACCACTGGTTGACCAGTTGCCATTTCTAAGTTCATGATATCTTCATCTGAGATTTGTTCGATGTACTTAGAAAGTGCCCGCAGTGAGTTCCCATGGGCTGCAATGATGACATTTTTATTATCCAAAAGCTTTGGTGCGATTTCATCTTGCCATAATGGAATGACCCGTTCCAAAGTAACCTTCAAGTTTTCACCACCAGGAATTGCCCGTGGATCTAAGCTGGCATAACGACGATCCTTAGCAGCAGAACCTTCATCATCAGCACTCAACAATGGTGGTAACACATCGTATGAACGACGCCAAATATGTACTTGTTCATCACCATACTTTTCAGCGGCCTTCTTCTTGTTATGACCTTGGAGTGCACCATAGTGACGTTCGTTTAAACGCCACGTCTTAAATTCTGGAATCCAAAGTTGGTCACATTCTTCCAAAGCATAATGTAAAGTCTTGATGGCCCGCTTCAAAACTGAAGTGTAGGCATAATCAAATTGGAGACCGTGTTCAGCAATCGCCTTCCCGGCAGCCTTGGCTTGTTCAACACCCTTTTCACTTAAATCAACATCAACCCAACCAGTAAATTGGTTTGAAAGGTTCCATTCACTTTGACCGTGACGAATTAATACTAATTTAGCCATGTTCAATTGACCTCTTTCTTCTTAAATATCGCAATAAAATGCATTACTTCAATATTTTAATCCATTCGGAAATAAATTCCAATAGTTAGACCCTGGTTGTCAAAATTTTTATTCATTTAAATTATTTTAGACCTGCTTTTGTTCCAATATCATGGCGGTACTGACATTGCTTCCACTGATGTCGTTCTAAATACTGGTAAACCTGGTCGTGGGCTTCTTGTAACGAAGGTGCCTTCGCCAAAACCATCAATAAGCGTCCGCCGGCCCCTTGCAGATGATTGAGCGTTCCTGTCACGTTAGCGAAATCAATCATCACATCGTTGGTCTGCGGTAATGTTCCTAAACTCTGCCCATGCACCGGCTGTTTTGGATAACCCTCAGCCGCCACAACCACCCCAAAGGTTGCCTGAGCACTCACTTTAATTTCAGGAAGCGGCTCGTCATTAACCACCGCAGTCACTAATTCATATAAGTCAGTTGTTACCCGTGGCAAAATTACCTGAGTTTCCGGATCGCCTAATCGAACATTGTACTCAATGACTTTGGGGCCAGCTGTCGTCATGATTAGTCCAATATATAAGATGCCATGATAGTGGTAATTACCAGCCACTAATCCTTTGACGGTGGGCTTCACCACTTCATTGACCATTCGCTGATAATCAGCAGGAGCTAACTGTGGCAAAGGACTATAAGCGCCCATTCCACCCGTATTGGGCCCCCGATCACCATCATAGGCTCGTTTATGATCCTGGGCCATTGGCAAAATCCGGTAATGACCATTGCTAAGGACTAAAAACATTGAATATTCCGGTCCCATCAAACATTCCTCTAAAACGAGCCGTGATTGACCATTAGCAAACATTTCTTCAATCGTTCGCCCAGCTTCTTCGCGATTTTGAGCAATCACTACTCCCTTACCACCAGCGAGGCCATTTTCCTTAATGACCAATGGAAAACCGAATTCATCTAACCCATTTAATGCCGCTGTCTGATCACGATAGCTATGATGCTTCGCTGTCGGTATTCCATAGTGATCCATGAAGTTTAATGCGTAATCCTTTGATCCCTCAAGCTGGGCCGCACGTGCCGTGGGACCAAAAATTTTCAAACCAGCCGCCTGAAATTCATCGACAATTCCTTCCACTAAGCTATCTTCAGGTCCAACCAACGTCCATGCAATGGCGTGACTTTTTGCAAACTGGATTAAATTTGGAAAATCATTCTCAGCAATTGCGACGGTTGCCACCCCAATTGATGCCATGCCGACATTGCCCGGGGCACAGTAAACCTGTCGAACGTGGTCACTCGCTTGCAATTTTTTAGCAATGGCAAATTCACGCCCACCTTCACCAACTACCAAAACGTTTTGTTGTTCCATTTTGCCATCCTTTCAAACTATTTTAATGCCGAAAATGCCGAATGCCTGTCGTTACCATTGCAATTCCGTACTTATTCGCCATGTCGATTGATTCCTGATCCCTGATTGAACCACCTGGTTGAACAACAGCCTTGATGCCGTGCTGACCAGCAAATTCAATGCAATCACCAAACGGGAAAAACGCGTCTGAGGCCATTACCGCCTGATCATCGATGGCATCGCCAGCATGCTTGACGGCAATCTTCAACGAATCAATCCGGTTTGGTTGACCTTCACCAACCCCCAGCGTTCGTTCATTGTTAGCAATCACAATTGCATTGGACTTGGCATGCTTCACGGCTTTCCAAGCAAACATTAACGACTGCAGCTGGCTTTCTGTCGGCTTGGTTTCAGTCACACATTGCCAATCGTGAGCATCTTCAGTGAGCACGTCTTGGTCTTGCATCAATAAGCCACCCATCACTGAAACAACTTCTCGTTTAGTTGCTTCGTCCCGCTTGCTGAAGTCTACGGTGAGCAGACGGATATTTTTCTTTTTAGCAAGTAAGTCATAAGCATCGTCATCAAAACTTGGTGCAATCACAATTTCCAAGAAAATCTTATGCATCCGCTCAGCCGTTGCTAAATCCACCGGTCGGTTGAGGGCAATGACCCCACCAAAAATGGAAACGGAATCAGCTTCATAAGCCCGTTGCCATGCTTGTTCAATCGTGGTTCCGCGTCCGATCCCACAAGGGTTCATATGCTTCATCGCAACTACGGCTGGCTGTTCAAATTCCCGAATGCACCTCAGGGCCTCGTCTGCGTCCTTAATGTTGTTATAAGACAATTTCTTACCGTGAAGTTGGCGTGCTGCTAGTACGGAGTAATCCTTTGGTAACGCATCCTCATAAAGCCATGCTTGTTGATGAGAATTTTCACCATACCGCATTGTTTCCTTCAAATCGTAAGTTAACGTTAACTTTTCTGGATCCGCCAACCCTTCGCGTTGCGTTAAGTATTGAGCAATTAACGCATCATAGGCTGCGGTGGTCCGAAAGGCCTTTGCCCCCAATTTTGCACGGGTTTCTAAAGTGGTCGAACCGTTCTCCTGAATTTCCTTTAAAACCTGATCGTAATCGTTAATATCCGTAACAACCGTCACATCCCGATAATTTTTAGCAGCCGACCGCACCATTGAAGGACCACCAATATCAATATTTTCAATTGCTTCTGCTAAGCTAACGCCAGGCTGTTCAATGGTTTGTTTAAATGGATAGAGGTTCACGCAGACCAGATCGATTGGCGTGATCTTTAATTTTTCCAAAGTTGCCATGTGGGCAGGCATTTCCCGACGTGCCAATAAGCCGCCATGGACATATGGATTGAGGGTTTTGACCCGACCGTCTAAGATTTCTGGGAAATGTGTAACGTCTTCAATGCTAATGGTCCTTACGCCAGCATCTTCTAAAACTTGCTTGGTCCCACCGGTGGACACAATTTCAAATCCAGCTTTCACTAAGTCCTGGACAAATGGTACTAAATTGGTTTTGTCAGAAACACTTACTAACGCACGCTTCATTGGTAATCTACTCCTTTGTTGTTAACTGACTTAAAACTTGCTTCACTGCTTGAGGATACAAACGGTGTTCCACTGTATGAACCCGCTTCTCGAGTTCTGCTAGTGAATCATCCGGGTAGATCGGTACCCGCTCCTGCATAATGATCGGTCCCGTATCTAACCCACTGTCAATAAAATGAACCGTCACGCCAGTTTGTTGGACCCGATCGTGATATGCCCGCTCAATTGAGTGCAAGCCTGGATATTCTGGTAACCACGCTGGATGCAGATTAATGATCCGCCCTTCATAATGATCCAGAATCGTCGGTCCCACCACCCGCAGATAACCCGCAAGTAGAATTAGGTCAATCTTTTGGGATTGCAGTAATTTTAAAATTCGTTGTTCATATTTTTCCTTGTTTCCAGCCGCTTTCACAGTCCAACTATAGGCCGGGACATTTAAACGATGCGCTCGTTCAATCACATGAGCATCCGGATGATCACAAAATAACAGCGTGACCTCTCCGGACAATTGTCGGTTTTGAAATTGTTTGGCCAATTCTTCAAAATTGGTTCCATTCCCGGAAGCAAAAATTGCAACTCTCATTTTCAACCTCACTTAATCACAATCTTGGCAGCTGCTCGTGGTCGCTGGACTAATCGACCAATTTGATAACTGGTTTCATTCGCTTCTTTGAGCCGTTCTTGGACCATTGCTACTTTCTCTGGTGAGACTGCTAACACAAGTCCTAATCCCATGTTAAAAGTATTCCAGCAGTCATCAGCACGTAGCTGACCGAGTTGACGAAGGTAATTAAACACCGGTAGTTCTGGCCAGCTGTTGGTGTCCAGTCGTGCCTGAAGCTCGTCACTAATCATCCGTGGCACATTCTCGATTAACCCGCCACCAGTAATATGACTAATTCCATTAATTAAATGATCCTTCACCAGTGGCAAAACCGCCTTAACATAGATTTTCGTCGGTGTGATTAATGTATCTCCAACCGTCGCCCCATCTAATTCGGCTGGTTGATCACTTAAATTAACTTGATGATCTTTAAAAAGAATTTGCCGAACGAGGGAAAAACCATTTGAATGAAGACCACTTGACGGCAACCCCAAGAGTACATCGCCGGCTTGTGGCTGATCACTGGTCAATAATGATGATTTTTCAACTACTCCAGTGACGGTCCCGGCCAAATCATATTCATCTTTGGAATACATATCCGGCATTTCTGCGGTTTCGCCACCAACTAAAGCGGCCCCTGCCTGCCGGCAGCCTTCAGCAACCCCAGTAACAATTTGAGCCATTTTAGCAGGATCATTATGGCCTGTGGCAATGTAATCTAAAAAGTATAATGGCTCAGCACCTTGGGCGAGGACATCATTCACACACATCGCGACCACATCAATTCCAATCGTCTGATGTTGATTCATTCGTTGGGCAATTAACAGCTTCGTGCCAACCCCGTCAGTTCCAGAAACCAGAATTGGGTGATCGGTCTTTAGTGCCCCCAGATCAAACATTCCGCCAAAACTACCAATTCCAGTTATCATTCCCTGACGTTGGGTACTCTTCACCTGTTCCTTAATCCGTCTGACTAATTCGTAACCAGCATCGATGTTGACCCCAGCTTCTTCGTAACGGCTCATCTTTGTTGCTCCTTTCGTTCGCGACGTTCCTGTGCGCTTAATGAAGCTAAATATTTTGCTTCGTAATCATAAAGCGGGGTTGGATAATGACCATTGAAGTATGCCACCGTCAAGCCGCCATCCGGTGCATTCCCCGCATCAGGTACTCCAATTGCTTCCTCTAAACTTTTGATAGATAAGAAAGCCAACGAGTCCGCACCAATTTGTTGACGCATTTCTTCGACGCGATAGTGAGCAGCCATCAGCTCAGCTCGGGTTGAAACATCAATCCCGTAGAAGCAGGGAAACTTAAACGGCGGTGATGAAATTAACAAATGCACCTCTTTAGCACCAGCGTCCCGGAGCATTTTCACAATCTGCCGAGACGTTGTTCCCCGAACGATTGAATCGTCAACAACTGCGACCCGCTTGCCGTTAACCACACCGCGAACTGCAGATAATTTCATATGCACTCCTCGTTCACGCAGTTCCTGCGTTGGTTGAATAAATGTGCGGGCAACATACTGACTTTTAATTAACCCCATTTCGTAAGGCAGTCCTGCCTCTTCAGCATAGCCGCTCGCTGCCGAAAGCGAAGAATTTGGTACCCCAATCACCATATCCGCATCCACTGGGTGTTCCTGGGCTAATCGTTTGCCCATCCGTTTCCGTGCGTTATGAACAGTAACCCCATGAATAATGGAATCTGGCCGGGCAAAATAAATGTATTCCATAGAACAAATTGCTAGTCGCGTGTTGTCCGTATACCGATCTTCGTGCAGTCCATTACGGTCAATCACCAACAATTCGCCAGGTTGAACATCACGAATCAATTTGGCATTCACAATGTCTAACGCACATGATTCACTTGCAACCACGTAGGCACCATTCGCCATTTGACCAATGCAGAGCGGGCGAATTCCGTTCGGGTCTAACGCTGCAATCAAACGATCTTTTTGTAAGAGCAGAAATGCAAACCCACCTTTGACCTCATTGAGACTTCGTTTAAGTGCGGAAATGAACCCTTGCCGAATGTATTTTCGAACTAGATGAATCAAAATTTCCGTATCCGAGTCCGATTGAAATACGGCCCCCTCATTTTCGAGCTGTTGCCGTAGCGTGACGGCGTTGGTTAGATTGCCATTATGTGCTAGCGCGACATCGCCATCATGAAAGCGAAACAGGAAGGGTTGAACATTTTGAATCGCGTTCCGCCCGGCAGTCCCATACCGTACATGACCAATCGCAGCATCACCAATCAGCCCATCAAGATCAGCCGGGTTTTTAAAAACTTGCGCTAGTAACCCACGATCACGATGCTGATACATTTCTTTGTGATCCGTGGTGACAATTCCAGCGCCCTCTTGCCCGCGATGTTGTAAAGTGTGTAATCCCAGGTACGTCAGTCGATTAGCGTGGGGTGCCCCAAAGACGCCAAACACACCGCATTCTTCATTTAATCCTTTAACTTCAGCTGACACGAGAGCGCCTCCTTATCCAGTTGATGCAGTTCTGCCAGATTCTCATTCAATTCTGCATCTCTTAAATGAACTTCTAACCAGTGAGTGTTTGTGACTGTTCCAACTTGTTTGGCATCCACACCGAGCACCTGCTCAAAATCTTTGCTCATGCTTGCTGGCACGGTCGCAATGACCCGACCAGCAGTTTCACTAAAGAATTGGGCAGCAGTAAATTGGCGAAGGTCTAGCTCCATCCCAGTTTCACCAGCAAACAGCATTTCAGCCAGTGCGACTCCAAGACCGCCTTCACTGACATCATGGGCGGCGGTCACAAACCCGGCAACCATTGCTGAATGCAAACTTTCTGCATATGCCCGAATACGATGTAAGTTAACTTGTCGTAGCGTCCCAGAAATCTTGTTCGTTAACATTTTTTGCAATTCTGAACCAGCATAATCATCACCAGTTTTACCAATAATGTACACAGCATCTCCGGCTTGTTTGGCAAACGACGGAATCACATGATCAAAATTTTTGATTAAACCAACCATCCCCACCATCGGTGTTGGATAAATTGGTCGACCGTTATTCTCGTTATACAAGGAAACATTTCCTGAAATCACCGGCGTATTAAAGATTCGACAAGCATCTGCCATCCCTTGGACTGAGTGGTGGAGTTCCCAAAAAATTTCTGGGTCATTGGGGTCGCCATAATTTAAACAATCAGTGATTGCTAATGGCTCTGCACCACTCGCAATAATATTTAAGTAAGCTTCTGCCACCGCCATTTGACCGCCAATTTCTGGATCCAGATAAACAAACCGTCCGTTGCCATCGGTTGTCATGGCTAATCCTTTGTGATAGCCACGGATTCGAATCACTCCAGCATCACTGCCCGGACCAGCAACGGTTGAAGTTCGGACCTGAGTATCATACTGCTGAGTTAATACTTCATCACTGGCAATCGTTGACTGCTGAAGCAACCGGCGTAAGATTTGTCCTGGATGATTAATTACCGGTTGCCACTGAGGAAGCTTATGAGTAGTTTGAAGGCGAGCAGGTTTCCGTTCCGCACTTGGTTGTTCCAGAACATCATCCGTCAGGCTAGCAACTGGAATGTGACAAACTTCTTCACCATCATGTTCCAAAACATAATCATGGCCCTCGGTAATCCGACCAATTGTAATCGCATCCAAATCATAACGATCAAAAATCTGTTTCACGTCATCTTCATGGCCCTTTACGACACAAAGGAGCATCCGTTCTTGTGATTCACTCAACATGATTTCATATGCCGACATTCCCGTTTCACGTTGTGGTACCCGATCAAGATTCAGTTGCATTCCGCTATGCCCTTCACTCGCCATTTCAGCGCTCGATGAAACAATTCCAGCAGCACCCATATCCTGGATGCCCACTAACCAATCAGCATGTTGTTGAATTAATTCCAGACACGCTTCCATCAGCAGTTTTTCCATAAATGGATCCCCAACTTGAACTGCTGACCGTTGCGTGGCATTTTCATCAGAGAAGTCAGCTGACGCAAACGTCGCCCCGTGGATGCCATCACGACCAGTTTTCGCCCCCACGTACATCACTGCGTTACCGATTCCCGCAGCCTTTCCCTGTTGAAGATCCTTCTGGTCCATTAACCCAACGCTCATGGCATTACAAAGCAGATTACCTTGATAACACGGGTCAAAGGTCGTTTCGCCAGCCACCGTTGGGATCCCCATGCAGTTTCCGTAATCACCAATTCCCTTAACCGTTTGGGCAACTTTCATCCGCATTTGCGGATCAGTTAACTCACCAAAATGGAGTGAATCCAATGACGCAATCGGCCGTGCGCCCATACTAAAGATATCCCGGAGGATACCACCAACACCCGTCGCGGCACCCTGGTATGGTTCAACAGTCGTTGGGTGGTTATGGCTTTCGGCTTTAAAAACAACGGCCTGGCCATCATCAATGTCAACTACCCCAGCCCCTTCGCCGGGACCCTGGAGCACTCGTTCATTACGGTTTGGAAATAGACGGAGGATCGGTTTAGATTTTTTGTATGAACAATGTTCACTCCACATTGCAGAAAAGAGGCCCGTTTCTGTAAAGTTTGGTAGACGACCTAATAGTTGGTCGGCAATGTAGTTATATTCCTTTTCCGTTAGGCTCCAATCAAGGTATGGTTTTTGTTCTTTGATTTCCTCTGGTGTCATTGCTTGCTTCATGTTTTTCCCTCACTATGCTCTTACGGTGCCGTTTGCTAACAATGACTTAAACAGTCGTAAGCCATCCGTATTTTCTAAAATGGTTTCTACTGCCCGTTCTGGATGGGGCATCATCCCGAGAACATTGCCTCGTTGATTCGTAATCCCAGCAATATTTCTCAGAGAACCGTTGGGGTTTTCTTTTGCATACCGAAAGACAACTTGATGATTTTGTTCAAGCTGATCTAACGTTGCTTGGCTAGCCACGTAACACCCATCAGCGTGGGCAATCGGTAAATTGATTCGTTCATGGACCCCATACTCACTTGTGAAGAGTGTTTGATTATTAACCACCTCAAGCGGGACCGTTTTACAAATGAATTTTTGGCAATTATTATGTTTCAACGCTCCAGGAAGGAGACCCACTTCCGTTAAAATTTGAAATCCATTGCAAGTCCCAAAAACCGCCTTCCCTTCCTTAGCCATTTTGATAATGGCCGGCATAATATTGGTAAACCGGGCTAGTGCTCCAGCCCGTAGGTAGTCACCATATGAAAACCCACCAGGAAGCATCACTGCATCAAAGCCAGCTAAACTCTTTTCACGGTGTGAAACATACTCAACGTTTGCCCCACAAACGCTCGCCAAAGCTTCATAGATGTCAACATCACAATTGGAACCGGGAAAAACAACTACTGCGATCTTCATAATTAGTCCTCCAGCAATTGGTAAGTATAAGTTTCCATATTAAAGTTTACTAATAAATTAGTTGCAATATCCTTAACAATGGCATCTACGTGGTCGGCGGTTGTCTTTAACTGCAGATCAAAGAATTTACCGACCTGAATCGAGGCGACCTCTGAATGACCAATTGTGTGAACAGTTTTCGTAATCGTGTCACCCTGCGGATCAAATACTGATTGCTTATAATTCACAAAAACCCGAACTTTAATCATCTTTTTCCTCCGTCACGGTCTTAACCAAGCGATTGTAAACTTCATCATAAGTAGTAGTAATATCAGCCAGATTTTTGCGAAAGACATCTTTATCCATATGGGCATTTGTTTGTCGATCCCATAACCGGCAGTTGTCTGGCGAAAATTCATCAGCTAATACTAACGTACCGTCAGTTAATTTACCGAATTCCAATTTGAAATCCACCAATTTCATGCCGGCCTGAGCAAAAAGCGCCGTTAGTAAAACATTACAACGTCGTGCTAATGCCCAGCATTGGCGATATTCTTCTGCTGTACAAGCGTGAAGAGCAATTGCATCTGATTCATTAGCGAATGGGTCATCTAATTCATCACTCTTATAAAAAGTTTCTTCAACCGGTTGGGCTAGTGGGGTGCCTTCAGTTAGTCCGAACCGCGAAGCAAAATGGCCCGCCACAATATTGCGCGTCACGAATTCCAAACGGATCATCTTGCACTTCTTCACTAACTCTTCCGTGGGTGAAAGACGATTCACAAAGTGTGTTGGAATCCCATGTTGGCTTAAATATTTAAAAACTAATGTTGAAATGTCATTAGCAGCGGTTCCTTTCCCCGCAAAATGATCCTTGCGCTTACCGTTCAACATTGTTGCTTGATCAAGGTAGACCACTCGTAAGCGGTCTGGGTCATCAGTAGACCACATTTGTTTAGCTTTACCAGAATATAGTAGTTTCCCCATGATGCATATCGCTCCTTTTTAATAAAACACGAACTTTATATTTAGTAATTAAATTAAAGTTCGTTATTAGACATCATGAGCATATCAATCCTTTGACGATCTGTCAATATATTTCCAAACTTTTGTCATCTTTGCTATTTTATTGTTCGGTATTCACTATAAAAAATTGTAATAAAAACCAACTAGCAGGGGATTGTTCACCCGCTAGTTGGTCAACATGGTTAGATTAAATTCTGCAAGTCCTTTCGTGCACGCAGCCCCCATAAGATACAAACGGTATCGACGACTTCTTGCAACAGCGCCCCGATAATCGTCGGCACCACTCCGGTACTACAAATTAACATTAAAACAACGCAGACCGCGATGCCAATCCAAACGGCATGTTTAGCAATTTGTAAGGTGTCCTGAGCAATAATCACCGCATTCGCCACTTTTCGCAAATCATCCGCCAGAATGACAACATCTGCTGATTCACTAGCTGCTGTTGATCCGCGAGCACCCATTGCAACACCAACATCTGCTACTTTCAACACCGGCGCATCATTAACTCCGTCCCCAACCATCATGATTGGTCGATCTTCAGGCGGTAATTTTTGCAGGTTGGCCACCTTTTGTTCAGGTAGCAACCCGGCAAAGACCTTGGTGATTCCAGACTTTTTTGCGATCTGTCCTGCAATCCGTCCTTGATCACCGGTTAACATCA
Organism: uncultured Limosilactobacillus sp.; assembly: GCF_934202705.1. GTDB lineage: Bacteria > Bacillota > Bacilli > Lactobacillales > Lactobacillaceae > Limosilactobacillus. The sequence goes on along the minus strand of NZ_CAKPYE010000002.1, from coordinate 233,987 downwards.
TAATCGTTTTGACACCACGAGCACGAAGTTGGGCAATAACTTCAGGAGTCTCGCTCCGTAACTGGTCCTGAAATTCAACATGGCCCCAGTATTGGTGATCAACCGTAACATAAATTGCGGTAACGTTAGCTGGCTGAATCTGCTGACCAGAATCGACAAACGTTCGTCTCCCGACTTTAATACTCCGACCTTGGATAACTGCAGCGACTCCTTGCGCAGTCGTTTCATGCATTGACGTTGGTTGGAGTAGTGGCAGTCCCTGTTGATGAGCAGTCTGGACTACCGACTGTGCTAAGACATGATTTGAATCCTGTTCTGCACTTGCTGTGAACTGTAACAATTGATCCGCAGAAACGTTGCCACTCGGCACTACCTCACTAACACTCAAATTACCATGAGTTAGGGTCCCAGTCTTATCAAACGCCGCAGCACGAATGGTGGCTAGTTTTTCAATGACATCCCCAGTCTTGACCACAATCCCGTTAGTTGAACTTCGACTCATACCTGAAACAAACGCTACTGGTGCCGCTAAAATTAACGGACACGGTGAGGCAACCACCAAAACTTGAGCAAAGCGAACGGGATCTTTAGCAATCCACCATGCTAACCCGGCAATAACATATGAAACAATGGTAAATGGTAATGCATAGCGGTCAGCTAAGCGAACAAACCGGGCGGGTTGTTGATCCGCTTGCTGAATCAAGGCCACTAACTGTTGGTACTGGCTATCCGCTGCGCATCGTTGTACTTTCATCGTTATCCTACCATCACCATTAACTGAACCAGATAGTATTTCTTCACCAGGATGCTTAGTGATCGGTAATGATTCGCCAGTTAATGTTGCTTCATTAACATCACTAATCCCTTCAATAACGATTCCATCAACCGGAACCTGTTCTCCTGGTTTAATGATCACCTGGTCACCAACTTTAAGTTCATTAACGTCCACCGCCACTGGTATACCATCAATCAATTGGTTAGCAGTCCGTGGCGTCTTATCTAACAACGTGCTCAACTCGCTATGCGCTTTCTGGTTGGCATAATCTTCTAATGCATCACCACCAATCAGCATTAGCAAAATCACCATGGCAGCCCAATATTCACCAACAGCCAGCGTCGCCACAATCGCAGTGATCGCTAACAAGTCAACACCATAATCCCCAGAGCGGAGTTTCTTAATCATATCAATGAACATCAACAACGCCATCCAGCCACCAGCAATACTATTAATTACCTGTGCCCAGATTGGTGCACGAAATCCCCATTGACAAATTGCCGCCAACAGTGCAATCCCACAAAGGACCATTAATTTTTGGCGATTACTTTTCATTTTGTTCACCCGCCTTTCTCTTAATTTCATTATGAAGCAGGCTGGTTCTAACCGCAAATCATTGTGAAGTAATAAAAGGTCCAGCAGAGCTGAACCTTTTATTACTAATCTAAACCAATGCGTTTGTAAATATCATCAACGTGACGAAGATGCCAATGATAATCAAAGGCATCATCAAGATCCGCCGCCGTCAATTGTTTTTGAATCGTTGGATCTGCTTCAAGTAACGGTCGAAATGGAATTTGCTCAGCCCAACACTTGGCAGTGTAAGGTTGAATCAAATCATACGCAGCCTCGCGGGTCATTCCGGAATTAACTAACTTTAAAAGAACTCTTCCAGAATAAATTAACCCCAGCGTCTTATCCATATTCTTTTTCATTGTTTCAGGGAAAACATCAAGATTCTTCAAAATCCGGCCAAACCGCTTTAACATGTAATCAAGTAATGAAGTGGCATCTGGCAAAATCATCCGTTCTGCACTTGAGTGGGAAATATCACGTTCATGCCATAACGGCACATCTTCGTAAGCCGGAACCATGTAGCCACGTAGCATCCGTGCACAGCCGCAAATATTTTCCGAACCAATTGGGTTCCGCTTATGTGGCATTGCTGAGGAGCCCTTCTGACCCTTGGCAAAGTGTTCTTCCACTTCATGAATTTCAGTCCGTTGTAAAGAGCGAATTTCTGTCGCCATTTCTTCTAGGCTCGTCCCCACCAGCGCGATCGCTGCAACGTAAGCGGCATGCAAATCGCGTGGTAAAACTTGGGTTGAAATTTCTTGCGGTCGAATGCCCAGCTTCTTGCAGACATATTCTTCCACAAAGGGATCAATTTCAGCAAACGTCCCCACGGCACCCGAAATTTTACCAGCTTCAACTCCCTTCGCAGCTTCATCAAAGCGCCGACGATTCCGCTTCATTTCAGAATACCAACGCGCAGCTTTCAAACCAAACGTTGTCGGTTCAGCATGAACACCATGGGTCCGGCCCATACAAACCGTGTACTTATATTTTTCGGCCATTTCTTTGAGCACTTGCATAAAGTCATCAATGTCTTGTCGTAATAAATCATTGGCCTTCTTCAGACGGTAGCCTTGTGCCGTATCGACGACATCTGTACTCGTCATTCCGTAATGAACCCACTTCCGTTCTGGACCGAGTGATTTAGAAACATCTCGTGTAAAGGCAATCACATCATGGTGAGTGACTGCTTCAATCTCATTAATCCCATCAACAGTAAACTTCGCATTTTGCTTAATCTTTTCAACGTCCGCCGCCGGAATATGGCCAAGTTTACTCCAGGCTTCATCAGCAGCAATTTCAACTTCCAACCAACATTGGTACTTGGTTTGGTCGCTCCAAATATGTTTCATTTCTGGACTAGTATAACGATCAATCATGGGTTAAAATCCTTTCTTTTTTCTCAATACTACCATTTTATACTGAATTAGATTATTTGTGGCAACTATTTCTGCCAAATTCCACTCGATTCAATTTCATGTAGCGTCTGAGCGAAATCGTCAGTTAAAATTGTCACATGACCCATTTTACGATTATGACGTACTTCAGCCTTACCGTAGTCATGAAAATGCCAAGTTGGATGTTGAGTCATCTGTTGACGTACTTTGGCCACGTGCTGTCCTAAAACATTGACCATTACCACCGGCTTCAGTAGCTGAATTTTCGGTAATGGCCAGTTACAGATTGCCCGATTATGGATGGCAAATTGAGAAAAATTACATGCTTCGATCGAATAATGGCCCGAATTATGCGGTCGCGGGGCTAACTCATTAATATAAATCTGATCATCGTTACCAATAAACATTTCTACCCCGAGGATTCCCCGCAAATGAATTGCTTCGGCGATTTGAACAGCCATTTTTTCCGCCACCCCTTGAAGGTGAGCACTAATTCGTGCAGGAACGATACTCAAATGTAAAATTTCATGATGGTGAATATTTTCTGCAACAGGAAAAGTCGTAATCTCACCACGTTCATTCCGCGCCACCATCACTGAACACTCCATCTTAAATGGCACCCAGCCTTCTAAAATACAATTGTGGGTTTTTAAAATTTTCGTACACTTTGCTAAATCAGCTGACTGATGTAAAACAACCTGACCATGTCCATCATATCCGCCTTCACAGGTTTTCAAAACACTTGGATAGCCAATTATCTCCACTGCATTAGCTAATTCTTGACGATTATGCACTGCACGGAATGGTGCCGTTTGCAATCCCGCATGGTTCAAAAACATCTTCTCACGGACCCGATCTTTCGTGATATAAAGCAGCTGAGTTCCTTGAGGAATGTACGAACAGTCCGTAACATCTTCTAACGCCTGTAAATCAACATTTTCAAATTCATAAGTTAACACATCCGCCCGTTGTGCTAACTCTTGAATTGCCGAAAGATCTTCATATGGTGCAACAATTTGTTCATCAGCCACCTGACCAGCCGGACAATGCGGCGTTGGATCCAAAATCACAACCTTCATCCCCGTTTGCTTAGCGTCCAAAGCCAGCATTTGACCTAATTGACCACCACCAATAATCCCAATCGTTGATCCTGGTTGAATAAAGTTAGTCAAGATGATTCCCGCTTTCTTTTGCTTCATCATGCATCCGTTGTCGATAATTAATAATTTGTTGTTGAATCTGTGGATTGGTAATCCCCAAAATCTGGAGAGCGAGCAGAGCTGCGTTTTTAGCCCCCGCTTTGCCAATCGCCGTGGTGGCCACTGGAATTCCCGCGGGCATCTGGACAATCGATAACAGTGAGTCCATGCCACCTAACGCTTTCGTTTGACCCGGAATTCCAATTACTGGCAGTGGCGTATTGGCAGCAATCATCCCCGGCAAGTGAGCCGCTCCTCCTGCACAAGCAATGATCACCTTCGTACCATTTTTAACTGTATTTTGTGCAAAGTCGAACATTTCATTAGGCATTCGATGTGCTGAAATAACTTGTTTATCATAGTCAACCCAGAATTGATCCAAGATTAAACATGCTTCTTTAACCGTTGGCCAGTCTGATTTACTACCCATCACAACGCTAACTTTATCCATTGCTCCATTCCTCCTTAAATCCCCCTTAGAGTACCAAACTTTTTTTAATAAAACAAGAACTATTTTATATGATTATTAAATTTTGTTCGTGTATGCTTCAAAAAAACGCGGAATGTTAAAACTAACATTCCGCATTGCTTAATTATTAAACTAGTTAATGACTGCCCATTAAAACAGGCCAGTAATTGTCCCCTGTTCATCAATCGTCATATTCACCGCAGCTGGCGTTTTCGCTAAGCCTGGCATCGTCATCATGTTGCCGGATAGTGCCACAATAAATCCGGCACCTAACTTTGGTACAAGTTCCCGAATGTGGAAAATAAAGTCAGTGGGTGCCCCTAATTGCGTTTGATCATCAGTAAAAGAGTACTGGGTCTTGGCGATGCAGACTGGCAAATCATTCCAACCTAGCTCTGCAAATTGGCGAAGCTGTTTTTGGGCTTTTTTACTAAAGACGACATCCTTCGCCCCATAAACTTTGGTGACAATCGTCCGAATTTTTTCTTCAGGGGTTTGGTCTAGTGTATATAGTTCGTGAAAATCACTTGGTTGCTCCGTGAGTTTAACAACTTCCTTTGCCAGATCAAGTGCACCATCACCGCCCTTAGCCCAAGCATCTGTAACGACCACATTGACACCCAGGGCTCGACAGTTATCTTCAATCGCTTTGATTTCGGCTTCAGTATCAGTCACAAAGTGGTTAATGGCCACGACCAATGGAATTCCAAATCGTTGCATATTCTTAATGTGTCGGTTAAGGTTGACCATCCCCTTCTTTAGTTCAGGGAGATTCTCATCCTTGAGCGCCGCTAATTTGGCGCCACCATTATATTCAAGTGCTCGAACGGTGGCTACAATTACCATTGCATCCGGAGTTTTACCAAGCACCCGTCGCTTAATATCTAAGAACTTTTCTGCTCCCAGATCAGCGCCGAATCCTGACTCCGTAACCGTATAATCTGCCAGATTCATCGCCGCTTGCGTCGCCAGAACCGAATTACAGCCATGGGCAATGTTAGCAAATGGTCCCCCATGAATAATAGTTGGTGTATGAGCTAAAGTTTGCACTAAGTTTGGTTTGAGCGCATCTTTCAATAAAATCGTAATCGCATCTTCAAAGCCAAGTTGACTCACAGTCACTGGTTCCTTGTCCCGCGTATAGCCAACGACGATTCGGCCAACTCGTCGTTTGAGGTCCATTAAGTCAGTCGATAGGCAAAGAATCGCCATTAATTCGGAAGCCGCAGTAATATCGAACCCGGTTTCCCGCGGAATTCCTTGCATAACGCCACCCAGTCCAGTGACCACATTTCTCAATGCCCGATCGTTAACATCTTCGACCCGTTTCCAAATAATCCGTCGTGGATCCAAGTTTAGTTCATTATCACGCATAATATAGTTATCAATCAAAGCGGCTAAAGTGTTATTCGCACTGGTTAAAGCATGGAGGTCACCAGTAAAGTGCAAGTTGATATCTTCCATCGGAATGACCTGACTATATCCACCACCGGTGGCTCCACCCTTAATACCAAAGACGGGACCCATTGATGGTTCACGCATTGCAATAATTGTTTGATGATTGAGCTGATTCATTGCATCGCCCAAACCAACCAGCACCGTTGATTTACCTTCTCCGGCCGGCGTTGGATTGATCGAGGTTACGAGGACCAACCGATGTTTTTTATTGGGCGCTTTTTTTAACGGTAATTGGAGTTTTGCTTTATATTTCCCGTATTGTTCAATGTCATCTTCATCTAAACCGATTTTCGCGGCAATTTTCGTAATCGGTTCCATTTTAGTCCGATCAGCAATTTCAATGTCTGTTAACATTCATTGGCCCTCCTTAAAGTTAAACAGTAAAAACAGGAACTATTATTTTTAAATAGCTTAAATAGTTCGTGAATACATTCATAGGATAATCGTTTCTTATTCAAATGTAAATACTTATTCCTGAATTGATTGTGGTCTGCGCCGATGAACTGATTTGACCCCAAAAACATCGAGTAAGAAGGTAAAGACAGGAACACCAACAATTAGCCCCCATGTTCCCCATAAATGTTCAGCAACTAGCAATACCACAAAGGTATAAAAAATCGGTAGTTCAGTTCGACTCGACATAAATTTCGGGTTTAAAACATATGCCTCCAACGCATGGATCACTAAAATCATGATCACAATATAAACAACATCACGAATGCCGCCAGATTGATAACCAACTAGACAAAGGGGAACTAACGAAATAATTACCCCAGCAACCGGAACTAAACTTAAGACAAACACCATCAGCCCTAAGGCAAAAATCTGTGGCATCTTCATAAAAGATAAGCAAATCATTGTCAGTGCCGTATTACAGATGGCAATAAAAAATTGGGCCTCAAGCACAACACCGAAAGTATTAACAAAGGTCTTGCCAAAATAATAGATATCACCAAAGAGCCAGTTTAAATACTTGGTTTCCAAAAATTGGTGCGAAAATTCATTCATTTGTTTCAGTTCAATCGTATAGAAAAAGCTCAAAATCAAGGACATAAAGAGTGAAATCGTCAACGTGCCAATTTTAGTGAGCGTGTTAACCGCAAACGTCATACCATGCTTGGCTTGTTCAATAATCGTTGACATGCTGACGTACCGATTGACATAGCGCATCAGCCATTTCATATCATCCCCTTGATAAAACTTAATTAGTGAATCGACCATTTTAACAATTTCATTAATAATCATTGGTAAATAATCGGTAATTACATAGTAAATTCCCCAAATTAACAGAACATAGGTGACAATTACGGTTATAATAATCGGGATTTTCGGTAACCAGCGTTGAACCAAACGGACCCAATGGACAATTAAATAAGTAAAAATAAATGTTAGTAAAATTGTGTTCATCATCCCACGCGCTTCATACAAAACCGCAATGAGCAATAATAAAACCACTGTGCGGTGTAAGTGAACATTCGCGGTAAACTTTGTCCACGCATTTTCCATTTTTTCACGACCTTTTTATCAGACTACTATCATTCTACCAAACGATCCCTCGTTGGAGAAACTATTCACATCGTTGCCGAATTCCGTGTAGAATGAAAGTATGAATTATTTGGGGAGGAAATCATTGTGAAAAAAACGTTGGCTGAAAAACGTTACCTTGCGATTTTTATAACTCTATTTGCCCTCTACTTAGCAATCACGTATTGGCCAAACATCGCTAAGTTCATCGGTAACATTGGCCATGCAACCGTACCATTATTAGCCGGCGCCGTATTAGCCTACATCATTAACATCTTACTAAATCAATGGGAACGATTATATACTAAGTTACTTCCCAGTCAGAATGCTCAAAAATTCAAACGAGGTGTCTGTATTACCTTATCTTATATCTCGATTATTGTCATTTTAGCTGCTGTTCTCTGGCTGGTCATCCCGGAAGTCATTGCTTGTATTAAGTTGTTGCTCGCCCACCATAGTCGACTGATTCAACGAACCATTACTTACCTATCTAACCATTCATTTCAATATCTTGACCCGCGTAAAATTAACTGGTCAACATTCTTTAAGCAAGCCTCAGTGGGGGTTGGCGGTACTCTCAAGATCGTTCGCCACACAGCGTCACGAATTATTTCGTTTGGAACAACTACAGTGATTGCCCTCTTCTTCTCTGTCTATCTTTTGATTTTTAAGGAAATGCTCCGTCGCCAGTTTAATAAACTGATGGATCTTTGGCTCCCACGCGCGAAAGAACAGGTCATGTATGTAATTCGCGTTTTTGATACAAGCTTTAGTAGTTATATTAGCGGGCAATGCAAAGATGCCGTGATTCTCGGTATTTGCTGTTTTATTGGCATGACCATCCTTCGACTGCCATATGCCTACATGATGGGGGCTGTCACAACTGTGACCGCATTGATTCCCATTATTGGAGCCATTCTCGGCGCTTCTGTCGGGGTGGTAATTATCTTTGCGGTTTCACCAGTCAAGGCATTAATCTTCTTAATTTTCATTGTTATTTTGCAACAACTAGATAATCGAATTACCTACCCCATTGTTGTTGGAAAAGCCATCGATCTCCCCAGTGTCTGGGTTTTTGTTGCCGTCATGGTTGGTGGAGGTGTTTCTGGAATTATCGGAATGATGTTTACAGTTCCGCTCTTTTCGGCCTTCTATCGGCTGATCCGTGACCAGGCTGATCGTCGTGCGCAGTAATCAGACCATTTAGAATAAGTGATCATTCGCCATTTGATAGTAAGGGTGTATAATAATTATTTGTGTAATATAAGAAAGAAGGAAACCCACATATGTTAGAAAAGACGTTCTACAAGCAATTGTTAAGTCGTTCCTTTACCATCCCAGTGAAAATCGTTTTCTGGGATGGAAAGAGCGTAACTTATGGCAACGGTGAACCACAAGTTACGATTACCTTCAAAGAAAAAATTCCCATTCGTGACATTACCAGGAACGCCTCAATCGCCCTTGGCGAAGCTTACATGGATCACAAAATTGAGATTGATGGCAGCATTCAAAAACTGATTGAATCAGCTTATGAAAGTGCTGATAGTTTCATGCGGAGTTCCAAATTCCGTAAGTTTTTGCCGAAACAAGGTCACAGCGAAAAACAAAGTGAAGACGACGTGCAAAGCCATTATGACGTTGGTAATGATTTCTATCGCCTTTGGTTAGATGAGACTTTGACTTACTCATGTGCTTACTTTACCAATGGTAATCATGATGATCTTAAAGCTGCCCAAATCGCTAAAGTCCATCATATTCTACAAAAGCTAGATCCTAAACCTGGTAAGACTTTACTTGACATTGGTTGCGGTTGGGGAACCCTGATGCTGACTGCTGCTAAGGAATATAGTTTGAAAGTTACTGGGGTCACGTTAAGTGAAGAACAATATCAATTAGTTCAAAAGAAGATTAATGATGAAGGTCTCAGTAACGTCGCTGAAGTCAAGCTCATGGATTACCGTGAACTTGGTGATCGTCAATGGGATTACATTACTTCTGTCGGTATGTTTGAACACGTTGGCAAGGAAAACCTTGGGATTTACTTTAAGGATGTTGCCAAATACTTGGCCAACGACGGTGTGGCTTTAATTCACGGTATTACCCGTCAACAAGGTGGTGCTTATAACGGCTGGATCAACAAGTATATTTTCCCTGGTGGCTACGTTCCTGGTCTTGCCGAAATGATTGATCATATTGAAGAAAACCATCTGCAAATTGCGGATATTGAAATGCTTCGCTGCCATTACCAACGGACCCTCGAAATTTGGGACCAAAGCTTTAATGCCCACCGTGACCAAATCACTCAAATGATGGGTGATCGCTTCACTCGAATGTGGGACCTGTACTTACAAGCTTGTGCAGCATCATTTGAATCGGGCAATATTGATGTTATTCAATACTTAATTACGAAGGGTGCTTCTGGAAAGAATTTACCAATGACTCGTGATTATATGCTAAATAACAAGTAATATTATAAAAAATGAGCTTCTGCTGAAAATGCAGAAGCTCATTTTTTATTCCATCAAATTTATTAATTCCGTTTTAACTAACGGAAACTTTTGAAAACCATCACTGCTCAGAAAATGGCCACCGGTTGGCCGCACAATCAGCTTCGCGTTTAACTGATTAGCAACTGCCACGCTATCTTGATACGGTGCAATTGGATCATTTTGAGCGGTAATCACGACCGCACGACTAACTTTCGCACGAATTTTTTGAAAGTCCAACGCCGGTTCCATAAAATGATTTAATTCTGGATAATGTGGTAATGGTTGGGCGAAGGCACCCACTAATAGTAAGCGAACATCATGTAATGAGTGACGATTAACATAGCGGAGTGCGGCCAAACATCCTAAGCTGTGCGCAACCATCGTCAGTCCAGCATAGGTAGGCTGAATTTGCTCGTCAATGGCTGCATCCCAAGCCTTAACATCTGGGCTAAACGGCTCCGGAAGCCATAATCGTTCCAAGCTAATTGTCGGGACAACGGCTTCTGCGAGCCATGGAAACCAGTCGTCATCACGCGTAGACGTTCCATGAATTAAATAAGCTGTTTTCATTGCAAATCATCCCTTTTTGATAAAAAAACTGAAGGTCTCCCTCCAGCTAGGATTACACACCAATCGTAATGGAAAGTAGCCAGACGACCCCTAAGCCAACAATGACTGATGAAAGCATCGACCGGGTAAAGTAGGCGACTAGCCCTACACAAACAGCCGCCACCAAATAACTTGCTAATCCATAAACGGTCAGGTGATTACCAAATAATTGAACATGATCAATAATGACTCGGTATTTTGAATCTACAAAAATTCCCTTAACTACTAATGCCGTAAATAAACTAACCGGGACATATTTCATCCACTCATTAAACCATTCCGGAATCTTCCGATTGGTAAAAAACCGCATTGGAAAATACCGAGGGATAAAAGCTGCTAATGCTGACAGCAAAATGACGATCAGGTGGTACGTTAAATTATGATGACTTGGCACCAATGAAGCTAATACTAGACTATTGCTTAAACTAACCATTACTTATCTCCATCATGTAATTCCGAATTGAGTTGTTGCTCTTCATTAGGGGAATTCTCCCCCTCCAGATCTTCCACCGTGGTTTTGGTAATCCGTGGTCGCTTGATTTTGCCTAAAATCCAGGTCTTATCTGGATGCTTAGCATATTTACGGACCCGATTTTCAATTGCAAAACCAATTAAGGAAGTGACCACCGTTGACAAAATAATACCAACTGTATGCCGAGTCAGGAGTAAAAAGAAGAACGACGTCACAATCGACAATAGGCAGATTAAAAAGGTAATGTTATTTTGAATTTGCATGATAATCATATAGATAAAAAGCGCCGTTAATGCAAAATCAACGATTGTTAAGTCAATGGAGACCGCACTACCAATTAATCCGCCGATTAAATTCCCGCTCGCCCACGAAATTAAAGAATAATGTTCCACCATTAACGCATCGCGCGTCGTCCAATTTTTGTCGGTCGCAAATTTTAAATAATTAACTGCATAGTTTTCATCATTCATTGATGCCGAAAATAGCAATACCATCCGTTGAGATTCATTACGGAAATATTTTGATAAACTCGATCCCAAAAGGGCATACCGTAATTCAAGGAAAAAGAGTGTCATGAAAATACTTGATACTGGAGCATCCAACACCAATAAGGACGCTAAAATAAATTGAGCACCCCCGGAAAACACCATAACAGAAACCAGTAGGGTCAGCATGAAGTTCATCCCGGCAGCATGCAGTAAAATTCCGCAAGCAACCCCTATTGGTAAATAACTTAAACAAAGCGGCATGGCAATTCCAAGGTTCTCTAGCCATGGTTGCCTTTCTGGATTAATTTGATGGGCTTTTTGTTGCAATGAACAATCCTCCAAAATAATGAAGTCAATATTTTACGTCATAATTGACCATGTACGTTCCACGCACATATTCTATATTAGTTTATCATATTTAAATTTAACTTAATATCAGTGCAACCACTTACATTTAATTAATTATTTAAGAAATTGTTAAAACAGGCTTCCTAGCCAACCAAGCAAACCGCTCCGTTTGACGTCGTTAACTGGATAAACGCCGAATTGAAGTGGCTGATTATTAACAGTCTTCAATTGTGAGTAACGTAATTTTCCAACTCGGGTATCTCGTTTCAATGGTGCTTTGAGCTTTTGACCAGCTTTCTTATGTGCGTCGGCAATAAACTGTGGTTTGATTGTGGCCTGCTGAGGGTGCCAGATTGTCACTCGGTGTTTCGTTGTCACCTGCACGTTTTTTTGCTGTCCATGACTAACCCTTACCGTTTGTACTGACTTGGTTGTTACGGGTCGCCATTTAGTAAAGATCTCTCGATAAAGGGCTTTCGTTTGAACGAAACGATCCTTTGCATGCATCACCACAGTAATAATACGGTGCCCGTGATACGTTCCCGTGGATACCAGGCATTGGCCAGCCTTATCAGATGTCCCCGTTTTCAGACCATCAACTTTTATTTTTTCAGGTGCTTTCGCATTCCCCGGTAATAATTCATTACTATTTTGGTAACTTTTGCCATCCCACATTAACGTTTGCCGCTGGGTAATTTTCAAAACGGCCGGATAATTGCGAATTAAATAACGAGCAACTTTCGCCACATCACGAGCAGTCATTTGGTTTTCGGCAGTTGCCGAAGTGTTTGGCAGTTTAAAGCTGGACATATCCTTATTCTCTAAACCAACCCCGTTATAAAGTCGAAAATTTTTTAAACCAAGGCGGTCCGCCATTATCCCCATTTGTTTAACAAACTGCTGTGTATTTTGCCCTTTGGCCCGTGTTAGTGCAATCGTTGCTGCATCACCAGATTTGATCAATGCCGCTTCCGTTAATTGCTTGACTGAATATTTCTTTCCCGCCTTAAGCGGAACATTTGAATAGCCCTGCGCCGTTGATAATTTAGCTTCAGCTGGGGTAATTTTGACCTTCGTTGACCACTTCAATTGACCAGTACTGATCTCATTCTCAATTACCGCGACCGTAAGTAGCTTACTCATGGAAGCTACCGCTAACCGTTGGTCACCATTATGGTTGTACAATACCTGTCCAGTTTGCGCATCAATGGCAAACGCGGCACTGGCATTAATTGGTGCCGCATGGCCAATCGTCAATCCGCCAAATAAAGTTCCACAAACCGTTACTATCGTAATAAACAGGCTAATTAATCCTCGTTTAATTCGTTTCATGATGAACTGTCCCCGCTTTCTCCTGTTTAGTTGGTAGGGTAACAATAAATGCTGTTTGGTGATCATCAGATTGCACCTCAACATTCCCATGATGCAGGTCAACAACACTTTTAACGATCGCTAAGCCCAACCCAGTTCCACCGGTGGCCTTCGAACGTGACGCTTCGACTCGATAAAAACGCTCGAATAAGTGGTCAAGCGAGTCTACAGGAATCCGTTCGCCGTCGTTGGCAACCGTTACCGTTACTTGATCGTTATGCTGAACAGCATTTAAGCGGATATAGCTGGCACCATGACCGTACTTAATTCCATTGGCCACTAGATTACTGAACACTCGGCCCAGCTTTTCCGGATCCCCATCGATCATTAACGGAGACGGCGTGGTTTGTGAACTCACTTCGATTCCCCGATTTTCACCTTCCAGCTCAAAGCTAGCACAAACTTGTTCTAGTAATTGCCCGAGGTCAACTGCCATGAAATTCACCGGGGCTCCATGCTGCTGAACCTTAGTATACTCGAAAAGGTCTTCAACCATGTTCTTCATTTGTTTAGCTTTTTCATAGGCAATATGAGAATACTTCAGAATGTCTTCTTCAGAGTGATATTGCTTATCCTCAATTAACCGCAGATAGCCAATAATGCTGGTTAATGGTGTTCGTAAATCATGACTGACGTTAGTGATTAATTCATCCTTTGATTTCTCAATTTGTCGTTCGTCATTCATCGATTGAACCGCACTATCAACAAGTGCGTTGACACTCGTCACAACATGCTGGGTTCTCCCCTTCAACCGAAATGGAATTCGGTGATCTAGGTGTCCCTGAGCAATATAATGAAGTTCTTTAATGATATGATTAATTTGGTATTGATGATAACGTCGTAGCAGTCGCCACCAAACAACAAAAATGTCAATCACAATAAATAGACCAATGACAATCCGCTGATACGACCAAATCTGCGCTTGAAACGGACCAATCTTTAATGATTTTTTGATAATAAAAATTCCGCTGGCTACTCCCGGGTTCCCCTGGATCAAATCTTGCAGAATTACGATTAACGCTAAGTTAATCAAAATCAACAGAATTACTGTAATAACTCCTTCAAAGAAGAGTGAACCTTTTTCCCGTGCTGTTAGTTTCAAACTACTTTCCCCGCTTTTTTAAATTCACGCCTTATTATATCATCTTTCCACTCAGCGCCAATGTAACGCGCTTTTTGATTCATCGTAATACACATAAAGAGGCTCCAGTGTTCAATATCGAACTCTGAAGCCTTCATTTTTAAAAATTACAATTGGTTAATGCGCTTCGACTTTGTAGCCGACTCCCCAGACAGTTTCAATCACTTTTTCACCGCCAGTTGCAGCTTCGATCTTGTCCCGCAAGTGACTTACGTGCACCATTACCGTCTTCGCAGACACCACTGATTCTTGTTGCCAAACTCGTTCAAAAATATCATCTGCAGAAAATACCCGATTCGGATGAGATGCCAATAAATATAGAATGCCGAATTCTAATGCCGTTAATTGAATTAAATCCCCATTAATTGTCTTCACCTCATGTGAATCCTTATTAATCTGAAGCGGTCCAACATTTAAAATGTCCGGTTGATCATTGGTCATTTGACCCTCGCTTCGCCGCAACAGGGATCGAACCCGAGCCATCACTTCAAGCGGGTTAAATGGCTTGGTAACATAATCATCGGCTCCGGTAATGAGTCCCTGAATTTTATCCATATCCGCGGTTTTTGCAGATAGTACCAAGATTGGAATGGATGAATCCTTCCGAATGCGCTTGATGACTTCCATACCGTCCATTTCCGGCATCATTAAATCCAGAATTACTAACCCAATATCAGGAGTAGTGTTCAGCTTCGTTAAAGCATCCTTACCGTTATAAGCTGCAACTGGCTCATACCCTTCATTACGGACGTAAATCTCTAGTAATTGGACGATTTCCTTATCATCATCAACAACTAATATTTTCATCGTTTCTCCCCCTTTAGCGAGAATATAACTAGGTTAATTATACACTCTTTAACTCAAGAATTCTCGGGGATAAAAACAGCTTTAAGTATTTATTTAAATTCATTCAGAGAATAAAAAAATGCGATCTTTGACCGATCGCATCAGTTTAAAAATTGAATTTCTCTTATTTGTAATTTGGTGCTGCCTTCGTGATTTGAACATCATGCGGATGGGATTCACGTAATCCAGCATTGGTGATTTGGACAAACTGGGCGTTATCAATCAACGTTTGAATGTCACCTGCACCGCAATAACCCATTCCTGAACGTAACCCGCCGACCATTTGAAAAATAATGTCAGCAACGTCACCCTTGTATTCAACCCGGGCTTCAATTCCTTCAGGAACCAGCTTGTTAGCTTCATTCACGCCGCCTTGGAAGTAACGATCAGAGGAGCCATGTGATTGGGCCATTGCGCCAACTGATCCCATTCCCCGGTAAGCCTTGTACTTCTTACCGTTATCTTCAAAGACTTCACCAGGTGCTTCAGTAGTGCCTGAGAACATCGAGCCAAGCATTACAGCATTCCCACCAGCTGCCAATGCTTTGACAATGTCTCCTGAGTATTTAATCCCACCGTCAGCAATGATGGTCTTTCCATATTCGCGTGCGACTGATGCAGCATCGTAAATGGCGGTAATTTGTGGTACACCAACTCCGGCAACTACCCGTGTAGTACAAATTGAGCCAGGACCAATTCCGACTTTGACAACATCGACACCCGCATCAAACAGTGCTTTAGTCCCCTCGGCAGTCGCCACGTTACCAGCAATTAAGGTTACCTCTGGGAAATGGTCACGAATTTCTGCAATCTTCCGCAATACCCCGGCAGAGTGACCATGAGCAGTATCAATCACAATTGCATCAGCGCCAGCCTTTAGTAATGCTTCTGCCCGTTCAAAGGTATCTGAGGTCACCCCAACGGCAGCAGCTACTAACAGTCGGTTTTGATCATCCGTCGCGGCTTTTTCAAAGTTACCTGCTAAAGAAACACCCTTAACAGTTGCCACTTCACCTGCCTGGGATTGGATCGACATGTTTTTATGAACGACTCCCATCCCACCTTGTAGCGCCATCGCGATGGCCATGGAACTTTCTGTAACGGTATCCATCCCGGCACTAATGAATGGTACATTCAGCTTAATATTCTTGGCTAATTGAACACTCAGGTCAACTTCGTTTGGCAAAACATGACTCTCCGCAGGAATCAAAAGTACATCATCGAACGTTAACCCTTTTTTTGCGAACTTTGTATCCCAATTTGCCATCAATCGACACTCCTTTTGTAAATTTTGTTAGTATTTAACCTACTAGGAAATTCACTCCAGGTCAAGAGATATTTTAACTTTATTTTCGATTACGTGGCTGGCCTGCAAATACGTTATTAACAATGTGGAAACGCGTCCGCAAGTAAAGGTCTGCCCCAAAGACAATAATCCCCAGTAAGATGTATACCCATTTATTGGTTTGCGGATTAATTGAGTTTGGCAAAAAGCCGGCCAGGGTATAAATCCCAATCCAAATCACAAAAGCCAACACAATCATTCCGATTCGTGCCCATAGGCTACGTTGGACCATTTTGCCAGTCTTCGGATCCTTTGATGGTGCCATAATTTTAGCGATGTAGCCAAACAGCAATCCTCCAGCAATGGCAATAATCAAGATGGCGGTTAATCCCGAACTACCATAGTGGCCATTCGGACTTAGTGAACTTGGATTCATAAATGAAATCAAACCAAACATAAAGGAGAAAATGGCGAAAAACATCATTCCATTGTCCAATGCTAACAATCCAAAGTTACTAGTCCCTTGAACTTCAGTTTCCTTCTTTTTCGGGTTGGTTAATTCTTCTGCATACGCAGTTGGTGTCCCAAATAATGTCTTCGCAGTCTTCCCCTGTTTTTGGCCGGCCTGCATCTTAGCAATTGTTTTGTCCAAATAATCGCTCTTCTTGTCAGCAGGAATGCCCTTAGCATCTAATTGTTTGTTGAGTTGATAAATAAACTCTTCATTTTTACGGGTTAAGCCATACTCACTAAACGTTTTGCCCGCTTCTTTGTTATTCTCTTTAATATATTGTTTTTGCCGTTGTCCAGCAGCAGCATTTCGTGGTTGTTCGCTCACAATATAGCCCCTCTCTTATTTTGTTATTAACTCGTCCAGATTAAACATTGAAGCGGAATTCAACAATGTCGCCATCTTGCATGACGTAATCTTTACCTTCCAGACGCAACTTACCTGCTTCCTTAACCTTAGCTGCAGATCCTAATTCGTCTAAATCAGTAAAGCTCATTACTTCAGCCCGAATAAAGCCACGTTCAAAGTCTGAGTGAATAATTCCCGCTGCTTGAGGTGCTTTGGTTCCCTTACGATAAGTCCAGGCACGTGTTTCTGGTCCACCCGCAGTAAAGAACGTTTCCAAGCCGAGTAATTTGTAAGCTGCCCGAATCAACCGATTCAACCCAGGTTCCTTAACGCCTTCCATTTCAAGGAAGTCTGCTTTTTCATCATCGTCCATTTCTGCGATGGATTCTTCGGCAGCCGCAGCTACCCCGATAACTTCACCTTCGCCGGCCACATGCTGCTTAATGGCATCCATATACTTATTACTGTCTGGATCTGCCATATCTTCTTCAGCAATATTTGCTACGTAAAGTACTGGCTTGGTTGTTAACAAGAAAAGTCCCTTAACAATTTTCTGTTCTTCATCTGAAAAATCAATTGTCCGCGCGCTCTTTCCATCTTCAAGCACTGGCTTAATCTTGTTCAAGACCGCTAATTCAGCTAACGCATCTTTATCGCGACCCTTTGCTGCCCGTTGGACTTTACTTAATCGATTGTTAACAGATTCGAGATCAGCCATTATTAATTCAAGGTTAATTGTGTCGATGTCTTCAATTGGGTCAACCTTACCAGTGACACTCGTAATATCATTATCATCAAATGCCCGCACCACATGCACAATGGCATCGGTTTGCCGAATGTTTTCTAGGAACTTGTTACCAAGTCCCTCCCCCTTAGAAGCACCCTTTACAATGCCGGCAATATCCGTAAATTCAAAGGTCGTAGGCACAATCTTTTTAGCCGGGATGAGCTCATTAATCCGATCTAGCCGTGGATCCGGAACCTCAACCATTCCGACATTCGGATCGATAGTTGCAAACGGATAATTGGCCATTTCCGCACCGGCCTTAGTAATAGCGTTAAACAGCGTCGATTTACCAACATTCGGTAATCCAACAATTCCTGCAGTTAATGACATTTTCTTTTCA
This sequence comes from uncultured Limosilactobacillus sp., assembly GCF_934202705.1. Classification (GTDB taxonomy): domain Bacteria; phylum Bacillota; class Bacilli; order Lactobacillales; family Lactobacillaceae; genus Limosilactobacillus. The sequence goes on along the minus strand of NZ_CAKPYE010000002.1, from coordinate 215,554 downwards.
CGTTCCTTTTTTAGTTTTCTTGGTTTGCTTTTTCGAGAACCTTTTTCATTCGTTTATCAAAATTATAACGACTCATCATCACAATGTGACCACAGCCAGTGCATTGAATTTTAATGTCCGCACCAACTCGAATAATCTGCCAACGGTTGGTACCACACGGGTGTTGCTTTTTCATCATGACGATATCGTTAAGTGCGTAATCTGCCATTTTAATCACTCCTAATCTTAATCAAATGATACCCCGAGCAACTCTAAAATCCGGGTCAAATCATCAGCTGAAGTATATGGAATTTCAATTTTTCCAGTATTTTTCTTGGTAGCTGGGGCGACCGCAACTTTTGTACCAAATTTACTTTGTAACTCATTTTCGGCTTCACGTAAGTAAGGCGACTTACGCCGTTGTGACTTTTTGGACTGATTTTTCTGCTGATGATGACCATTCATTGAAGTAACCAAGTCTTCCAGCTGACGCACGGTTAACTTATTAGCAATGGCTTTTTGGGCAACTTGTGCGACCTTTTGTCGATCCCTTAACCCTAACAAGGTTCTAGCCTGTCCCATTGAAAGTTCACCAGCTTGCAGTGACTTTTTGACACTCTCTGGGAGCCCCAACAAACGTAAATAATTAGCAATGTATGGACGACTCTTGCCTAACCTTGTGGCAACTTGCGCTTGCGTCAACGTTAATTTATCCATCAACGTTTGATATGCCTGAGCCTCTTCAAGTGGCGTTAAATCTTCTCGCTGAAGGTTTTCTAAAACCGCAACTTCCATCATCCGTTCATCATCAAAATCACGCACAATTGCTGGGATGGTTGTTTGGTGAGCAATTTTTGAGGCACGATAACGTCGCTCACCAGCAATAATCTCATATCGTTTAATTTGTGGATCAGGTTGTCGCACAATGATCGGTTGGAAAACTCCCGATTCATGAATTGATTTAGCAAGTTCTTTTAATGCCTTTTGATCAAAAATGCGCCGCGGTTGATATGGATTCGGGCGAATCGCCGTTAGTTCAATTTCAACAATGTTTTCGCCTGTCTGGGCCTCTTCTAAATTATTTTCTTCAAAGAGGGCTTCAATCCCACGACCGAGACCCATTTTTTTACTTTTCGCCATGAGCAGCCAACACTTCCTTTGCTAATTCTTGATAGACTTTGGCTCCCGTTGACCGTTTATCATAGTCAATAATCGCCAATCCGTGGCTCGGTGCTTCAGACAAGCGCACATTCCGTGGGATGACAGTCTGATAAACTTGCGAACCAAAGAACTTCTTCACTTCTGCGTTTACTTCTTGCCCCAAGTTAGTCCGTTTATCAAACATCGTTAATAGAACCCCTTCAATGCGCAGATCCTTATTAAAATGTTTTCGAACTAGTTGAATTGTATTCATTAACTGGCTCAATCCTTCCAGCGCGTAGTACTCACTCTGCACCGGAATCAAAATTGAATTGGCAGCAGTAAAGGCATTAATCGTTAAAAGGCCTAGCGAAGGCGGACAATCAATCAGGATATAATCATATTGGTCTTGAACATCCGCAAAGCCATCTTTTAAGCGCGTTTCTCGAGCCATCATTGAGGTCAACTCAACCTCCGCTCCGGATAATTCAATGGTGGTTGGGGCAATGTCCAAACCTTGGTGACTACTTGGTTGGATGACTTCACTGAGTGCCACGTCATTAATTAAAACATCATAAACACTTTGTGTGATTTCTTTCTTATCAATTCCGAGTCCGCTGGTGGCATTACCTTGTGGGTCGAGGTCAATTAGCAGCACCCGTTTGCCCGCATCTGCCAAACAAGCCCCCAAATTGACACTCGTCGTGGTTTTACCAACGCCACCTTTTTGATTTGCCAGTGCTATTACTGTCCCCATCGTGTCAGCCCCTTTCATTATTTTTGCTTTGGAATTTTAATCGTAATCTTATAAGCATTCTTTAAAGTTTGTTCTGATAATTCCGCGTCCAAACCACTGTCATTAATCATTTTTACGGATTCCTTAATTGTATTCATTGCAATCCGTGGATCACTGATCTTAATCTTCGGTGCTGACTCAGCTTTCTTAGTAGACTGATGTTTTCCTCGTTTCTTTGGTCGTTTAATTTTAACGTTTTCTTCGTTCGCCAACCGTTCCTTTTCCTTCTTAGCCTCTACTGCTGATGGTAGTGGCTTTCCTTCTAAACGGGCAACTTCATCTTCAGTTTGCCGAACATTTAATTTTTCGTTCACGATTCGCATTAGCATTTTCCGTTGCTGGTCATCATTAAGGTTCAGCAGTGCTCGTCCGTGACGTTCAGTAATTAAACCGTCAAGAATCGCATTTTGTACTGGAACAATCAGCTTTAAGAGGCGAAGCTTATTCGCAACCGCTGACTGGCTCTTCCCCATCCCCTTAGCTAACTTAGCCTGCGTAAGGTTGTTTAAATCCATCAGTTTTTCGTAAGCTTGAGCTTCTTCAACTGAGCTCAATTCAGAACGCTGGAGATTCTCGATTAATGCCAAGGAAGCCGTTTCGTGATCATTCATTTTTTCCACAATCGCCGGGGCCTTTTCCCAATTCAACAGCTTCATTGCTCGGTAGCGTCGCTCACCAGCAATAATTTCATACTTGGCAGGTTCATACTCACGCAAAATGATTGGTTGAAGTAACCCATGGGCATTAATCGTTTCGGCTAATTCTTGAATGCCTTTTTTATTAAAAACCTGGCGTGGTTGGTAGCGATTAGGTTCAATTTGGTCTAGTGGAATCTCTACAACTTCATTTTTTGTTTCATGATGATTTTTGCCAATGCCAAAAATTGAAAATGCCATACTGAATTCTCCCCCGTTTTAATTATTACAATGGTTTTTTCGCTGGTAACCCCGCACGGCGTGGATACTTTTGCGGAGTGGCCGTCAGTTTATCGATAATTACTAAATTCCGTTCCTCAGGTTCTGGTGCTGTTGGTAACTCTAGCGAATAAACCGTCCGTTCTTGGCCACCTAATTTTTTAATTGCTTGGCTTGCTGCTAATAATTCATCTTCTGCAGCCTGGGCTTTATACGCAAGAAAAATTCCGCCTACTTTAACCGCTGGCAAACAAAGTTCACTTAGGACAGTTAATCGCGCAACTGCACGGGCCGTAACGACATCGTAGGCTTCACGATTGTTACTGCCCCGTTTGCTGAAATCTTCTGCTCTGGAGTGAACTAACTTGACATCGTTCAACCCTAAACGTTCGACTAACTCTGCTAAAAAATTAATCCGCTTGTTAAGTGAATCCACAATGGTTACTTTTAATTGGGGAAACGCAATTTTTAAAGGTAATGATGGAAAACCGGCACCAGCGCCAATATCACATAATCGCAATGGTGCGGTTTGTAATTCGGTAAAAGCAAAACTACCTGTAATAGAGTCATAGAAGTGTTTTAAATAGACTTCCTCCTCATCAGTAATTCGGGTTAAGTTCACGACTCGATTAGTGGCCACTAAATCCTGATAATACTGCGCAAATTGATTCATTTGATGATTAGTCAACTGAATTCCCTGTTTAGCTAACGCTTGACGAAATTCTTCTGGAGTCATTCTACCGTCCTTTCCGTGAAACACAAATTGTTTCACGTTACCTTTTTACTTTACCTTAAAAAAGCCCCCGTTTCAAGCAATCACGGGAGCTAATTCACTACTTTATTTCATCCTTGCCACTTGGTCTAAGAACCACTGGTTGAAGAACTGGGCATCAATATCGACACAAGCCTTGGCATTGGTCTTGCCATGATGGTAAGCACCACGAATATCACCAACCGTAGCACCGATCGCCGATCCACTCGTCTGGACATCAATCCAAAGGTCTTTAGTGGTAAAGGCTTCGGGGTGTAAAAGATAGAAAATCGTATTAACATCATGCATTGGTCGTCCTTGATTACCACCACTAACATCGTTGTAATGACTGATCAAACCAAACAACATTTTTCCAGTTTCGTTCATATTTTTGAGCTTGTTCAAGCTATTATCAGTTAATAGTGCTTTCAGGGTCACGTCAAGGCCAACCATCACAATTGGAATCCCTGAATTGTACATGATTCGTGCAGCATCCGGGTCAGTAAAGACATTAAATTCAGCCACGCTCGTCATGTTACCCCCGGAAAGCGAGCCACCCATTGCCACAATCCGTTTAATATGACTCTTCACTTCGGGATATTCTTTCAAAAGCAAAGCAATATTAGTATAAGAACCGGTCGGCACTAAGGTAATCTCATCTTCAGCCATGATCGTATCTCGTAATGCTTGAACCGCGGACTCAGCAATCGGCTGACCATAGTCATCACCAAAGTCATAGCCTTCCATTCCAGATTCCCCGTGAATCCGAGCTGCATCTTCAAATGGCTTAATTAACGGTTCAGCTGCCCCGGCCGCTACTGGAATTTGATCATTTTTCCCAAAGAAGTGAATAATCTTGAGGGCATTTGCAGTCGTCTTATCAACTTTTACATTACCAGCAACTGCAGTTACCAGTTTTAGATCAATTTCTGGGTTATTAATCGCCATCGTTAATGCGGCAGCATCGTCAATTCCTGGATCCGTATCCATAATAATTTTGTTGGTCATAATCTTCCTCCATTTTTAATTCCAATGTAACAAAAGGAGACTGTCGTTCCCGCCAGCCCCCTGTTTTGAATATTTAATTACCAAACAAATAAACCAACCATCGCTGCCGATAGTAATGATACTAAAATTCCTGAGAGAACTAAGTAACCAATGTTTCGCGCGATATAGTTGTTAGTGTCTTTATCAACTAATCCCTTAAAGGCCCCAATAATCATTCCTAAGGTCCCAAAGTTGGCAAAGGACGTTACAAAAGTCGTCAAAACCGCCTGGAAGTGTGGGTCGAAATGCGCAATTTTATTTGTCATGCTTCCCATAACCACAAATTCGTTAGTGATTAACTTCATTCCCATATTTTGAGAAAGAATCCAAGCATCGTGAATGTTCAATCCCATTAACCATGAGAATGGGAACATAATTACACCAAGGATGCTTTCCAATGACAGTGGTTTCCAGAACAGTCCTAGAATCTTATCAATCAAGGCTGCCAATGCAACAAATGCTACGACGTTAGCAATGATAATTAAGATCAGTTTACCAGCACCCAGAATTGAATCACCTAAGAAGCTAAAGAAAGGTTCCTTCTTGGCATTCGTGTCATTAACCGTCACAATTGTGTCATCAGCTGGTTCAACCTTGACTGGGTTCATCAAACTCGTGGCAATCAATGAATTAATAATGTTGATCGGAATAGCTGTTAGAATATAACGCCCTGGCATCATTTCAACATAAGCACCAACCATGGCGGCCGTGATACAAGACATGGACATCATGGCAATGGTTAAGTTTCGTGCCTTGGACATTTTACGTAATTGAAGTTCGGAAACGGCTAACACTTCAGTATTCCCTAAAAACATCATTTCAACCGCAAAGAATGATTCAAACTTTGGCTGACCCGTAATAAATGATAAGCCCCGACCAATCCATTTAATCACCCATGGTAAGAAGCCAATGTAGGTCAAAATATCAAACATTGGAACAACCATAAGGATTGGCATCAGCGCGGAACAAATAAAGTTCAAGTTCTTGGCATTATACCAAGAACCAAGTGCAAAGGTGGTTCCCTTTGCAGAAGCGTCTACCAACCAGACAAAGCCATCTGCCGCCGCTTGAACACCGCGACGACCAACTGGCGAACCAATTAAGAAGGCCGCAAGAATGATATTAATTACTACCATGATGGTAACGGCTTTCCAGTTGATATTTTTCTTGTCTTTGGAAAAAATGAACCCAATGAACAGGAAAATTAATAGCCCAACGATATTAATCGCAAGATACATTATGCCAACACCTTTCTGTATAGAAATAGAATAATTGCAAACCAAGCCTCATTACATAAATTATGCATTTAGCTATGTAACAAATATACCTGAGGTTTAATGCGGTGTAAAGCGGTTTTCATTACCAACAGAAGATATTCAATATTTATGTATAAATGTCAAAAGTATAACGTTTTACATGAGTGAAAACTAAAAAGAGCCAAGTGTTCTACTTGACTCTCTTAAAGGAAAGACTATCTGCCGTTGCGTAATTGTTTGTTCTAACTTTAAACCATATTTCAATTAAGTAACTTAAATTATTGTTCCGTCAGGTCTCACGATCCTAAATAATTTGACAACTAGTCTTTTGACCTTATTTGTTGATGTGATGTGGGGGTAAGTGTTGTTATTCCTGTTATTGACAGGTTGTTATCAGGCAACGGTGCTGATCTTTCCACACCTTTATTATAATTCTCCACGATCAAAATGGCAACTAAATCCCGCTATGAAGCAAATGAAAACGCTATTTTAAATTTCGGCTGCATCGACGTTCAACAACCGTGTAACCAATGAATAAGCAGATGAAAAACAGTACTGAAACGAACAATGCCGGTCGAGTTGCTGGGATAAACAGTAAAATAATTAAAACTGCCACAAAGAAAATGATCGTTAACCAATCTGTTAATGGGAATCCCGGCATTGTAAACCCTGGAACACCTTTCGGATGCGCTTGGCGATACTTAATGTGACACCACAAAATAAAGAGCCATACAAAAATGAAGTTAATGGTTGAAACTCCAGAAACTAACTCAAAGATTCCTGCTGGCATCACATAGTTTAAAATAACGACCACAAACAAAATTAGTGAGGAGAATTGCAAAGCTTGATTGGGAACGGCCTTGGCACTTAACTTTTGGAAACGGTGCGGTGCATTGCCACCAACTGATAATGAATATAGCGATCGACTGGTTGAGAAAATCGCACTGTTGGTCGCAGACATTGCAGCCGTTAATACCACGAAGTTTAGAATTGCTGCCGCCCCTGTGACCCCAATTCCTGCAAACACCTGAACAAATGGGCTCGAACTAGTTTTAATATCTGTCCACGGATACACCGACATAATCGCTAACATTGAACCAATATAAAAGAGTCCAATCCGTACCGGCAATGTGTTAATCGCCTTTGGAATATCAGTTTGCGGATTTTTGGTTTCCCCGGCAGTGAGCCCTACCATTTCAATCCCCACAAAGGCAAATACGACCATTTGAAAAGACATTAGAAAACCAACCGTCCCTTTCGGGAAGAAGCCACCATGGCTAATTAAGTTCATTAAGCTGGCATGGCCAGTCTTAGTGGGGGTCCTCATAATAACCATCACTAACCCAACAACAATTAAAGCAACAATTGCAAGAACCTTAATTGTCGAGAACCACGTTTCCAGTTCACCGAACAATCCAACATTCACCATATTAACCAGCATTAACAGGATGATAATTACTAGCGGACCAATCCACTGTGGTAAATTAGGGAACCAATACTTGAGATAGATCCCCGTCGCTGTCAAGTCAGCCATTGCTAAGCTTAGCCAGCAGGACCAGTACGTCCAACCAGCAATGAACTCCATCCGGTCCCCAAGATACTCCTTCACAGAGTCAATAAATGAATGCTTACTTGGGTCTGCTAGAAGCAATTCTCCTAACGCCCGCATCATGAAAAAACAAAAAATTCCGACGATCAAGTAGGTTAAAATAATTGAAGGCCCCGCCGCCTTGATGGCACTCCCTGACCCTAAAAATAGTCCGGTCCCAATTGCCCCACCAATTGCTATCATTGTGATATGACGACTCTTTAATGAGCGTGATAATTTTTGTTCTTGCTGTTCATCCATTGCTGTCGCTCCTTTCTGAAATCAAAAACGCCCCCGGTACTTCTCATACCAGGGACGTTGATCAACGCGGTTCCACCCATCTTTATAAGTCAAATTGACTTACCTCTTGGTCCATAATGGAACCACCCATTTCACGCGTGAATTAATGCCATTCACGGCAACTAAGTTTCAGCCCTGCTTAGTCTCTCTGTTAGCCGTTTTGATTAAAAGTTAATGATAATTATAATGAATTCCCATAATCTGTCAACACTTTGCCGAACATTAAATCGGTTTCAAACAAAAAAATTCGATTTTTTATCCTTGACTTTTTATCTAAATCATTGTTTAATGCAATCAACGGTTGATTACAGCCTCAGTAGCGATTTACTCACTGGCACAGAGAGTTAGCGGTGATGTGTAAGCTAGCGCATAGTAAATCGATGAATTACAGCTGATCGATTAATCACCAACTTTTGAATAATGCTAATTAAGGTACGTAACGTACGAAAATGGGTGGTACCACGGTTCACTTCGTCCCAAGACTTGAGTGTCTTGGGACGTTTTTATTTTCCACGTTGCTATTCTGGAGGGATCAAGATATGAATATTGTTGATGAATTAAAATGGCGCGGCGCCGTTAATCAAGTTACTGATGAAGAAGGATTACGTAAATTAACCAGCGAAAAGAAGATTAGTCTGTACTGTGGGACTGACCCGACGGGAGATAGTTTACACATTGGTCATCTAATTCCATTTATGATGTTAAAACGATTCCAACTAGCTGGCCACCACCCAGTCATCATTATTGGCGGCGGTACCGGTGCCATTGGTGATCCATCCGGAAGAAAAACTGAACGGACCTTGCAAACCGAATCCCAATTGGAACACAATAAGCACGCTTTGACCGAACAAATGAAAAAGCTGTTTGGAACCGAAAACTTTACAATCGTTGATAACTACACTTGGCTCTCAAAAATTTCAATGATTGAATTCTTACGTGACTTCGGTAAATTATTCAACGTCAACACAATGTTGAATAAGGAAGTTGTCGCTAGTCGACTTGATAACGGGATTTCATTCACGGAATTTACTTACCAGATTCTCCAAGCAGTGGACTTCCTTCACCTTTACCGAAACAATGATGTCCAACTCCAAATTGGTGGTTCTGATCAATGGGGTAATATCACTTCAGGAATTGACCTAATTCATAAAATTGAAGGTCCAGAAACGAAAGTCTTTGGCCTAACAATTCCATTAATGCTCAAAGCCGACGGTACTAAGTTCGGTAAAACAGCTGGCGGCGCCGTCTGGCTGGATCCAAAAAAGACGTCACCATACGAATTCTACCAGTTCTGGCTGAACCAAGATGATCGTGACGTTGTTAAATACCTCAAGTACTTCACCTTCCTGAATCAAGATCAAATTAATGATCTTGCTGAAAAGGTTAAAAAAGAGCCTTGGAAGCGGGAAGCACAACGGACGTTAGCACGTGAAGTTACTACTTTCGTCCATGGTGAAGCTGCAACCAAACATGCTGAAGAAATTTCCCAATTACTATTCAAGGGTGACATTCAAGACTTAACCACTGAAGATATTGAACAGGCTTTCCAATCTGCTCCTTCTGTTGACATCTCTGCAAGGGCGGATAATATTGTCAACTGGTTGGTCGATACTGAAATCGAACCTTCTAAGCGCCAAGCACGTGAAGATGTTCAAAACGGGGCCATTACGGTTAATGGTAAAAAGGTGACGGACGTTGACGCGCAGATCAACCCTGCTGACCACTTTGATGGTAAATACGTTGTTATTCGACGTGGTAAGAAACATTACACACTCGCTAAGGTCACTAAATAAGGGTTGCAAGATTTTTTAAATCAGTTACAATTTAAGTAATTCAATGACGTGGTAATAGTAGCAAAACCACCAACAGAGATGACTGATATCCGCTGAGAGAAGTCAATGGTAATGCGAAGTGGAGCCGCCAGAAGTTATTTTCATACTGAATGAGTGATGTGCGTAGTTCGCACATAAGATAGGTGGCACCGCGGTCAATCGTCCTATTTTCCAAATGGAAAATGGGGCGATTTTCTTTTACCCGGAAATTTAGAAAGGATTGATCATTATGACAGCAAAAAAGATAATTTTAACTGGTGACCGACCAACTGGTCACTTACACATCGGCCACTACGTTGGCTCCCTTCGCGAACGGGTTAAAATGCAAAACAGCGGTACATACGATCCGTATATCATGATCGCTGACCAACAGGCCTTAACTGATAATGCTCGTGACCCCGAAAAGATTCACAACAGCCTTATCCAGGTTGCGCTTGACTACTTAGCGGTTGGTCTAGATCCTGAAAAATCAACTATTTATGTCCAATCACAAATCCCGGCCTTGTCTGAGTTAAATATGTATTACTTGAACTTGGTAACAGTTTCCCGTTTGGAACGAAACCCCACTGTCAAAGCTGAAATCCAACAAAAAAACTTTAACCACTCAATTCCGGCTGGCTTCTTAACTTACCCCGTTAGTCAGGCGTGTGACATTACCGCCTTTAAAGCGGAACTCGTTCCAGTCGGCGATGATCAGGAACCAATGCTTGAACAAACTCGTGAAATTGTTCGAACCTTTAACTCAATTTATGGTGATGTCCTGGTCGAACCGCAAGGCGTCTTCCCGCCAAAGGGTCAAGGACGAATTCCGGGGTTAGATGGTAATGCAAAGATGAGTAAGTCCTTAGGTAACTGCATTTACCTCTCAGATGATGAAGACACACTACGGAAAAAAGTTATGTCAATGTACACCGACCCGAACCACATCCATGTGGAAGACCCAGGCCAAGTCGAAGGCAATATTGTTTTTACCTACCTTGACATCTTTGATGACGATAAGGAAAAGGTCCAAGAACTTAAGAACCACTACCGCGCTGGTGGCCTGGGCGATGTTAAGATTAAAAAATATCTCTTTGAAGTCCTCAATAAGGAACTGACACCAATTCGTGAACGGCGGTTGGAATTTGCTAAGGATATTCCGGCCGTTTATGACATGCTGAAGCATGGTTCTGAAAAAGCTAACCAAGTTGCTAACCAAACATTGCACGAAGTAAAGGAAGCCATGGGCTTAAACTATTTTGAATAAGGAATTTTGATATAAAAGACCGATCATCCGCGTGGGTGATCGGTCTTTTATATTCTTACTCGTGTTCATCTAATGCTGTAAATCGGTTAGCCAGACCAAACCAAAAAATGAGTTACCACCAAAATGGTAACCCACCTTTTCTTATTTAAGCAATTAGTTCAAAGAAGCAATTGCCTTATCAAGGAGTTTAACAGTAGTAGCTACTGGGTAAACTGCCATGATTTCATTGATTTGCGGAGCTGAACTCTTTCCAGTGAAGGCAATGTTCAATGGGAAGTAGAGCTTTTGTCCCTTGACGTTAACATCCTTACCAACCTTCTTAATGAGGTCGTTGTAGGCATCTGGTGTCGTGTCGTCAGGCAAGTCCTTAACTGCATCTTTAATGCCATTTAAGACAGCTAACGTTTCATCCTTGTCAAAGTTTGCAAAGTCATCGTATGAAAGGTCTTGGTCTAAGATGGTTGCATAGAACCAAGCGTAATTCATAATTTCGATTAACTTGTAAACATCACGTTGGTGAATATGAATAACCTTCTTCAGCAATGCCCGAAGATCATCATCACTCAACTTCAAGTCATTCAACTTATTAGCTTCTTCAGAATCATTTTCGTGAACTAAGGTCATGATCCGATCAGCTAATTCATCAACTGACATCTTCTTGATGTATTCAGCGTTCATCCAATCAAGCTTGTGTTGATCGAAGTAAGCAGGAGAATTGGACATCCGGTTTGGATCGTAAGCCTTAATCAATTCTTCCTTAGAATAAATTTCCTTTTCACCAACTGGTGACCAACCAAGGAAGGCAATGAAGTTGAAGATTGCTTCCTTGAGGTAACCATGACGGTGGTATTGACTAATAAATTGCAAGGTGTTCTTGTCACGCTTACTCAACTTCTTACCAGTAGCTGGGTTGAAGATCAGTGAAATGTGACAGAAGTGTGGGTGATCAACACCCAATGCTTCATAAACTGCAATTTGCTTTGGTGTATTGGCAATGTGGTCAGCACCACGAAGACAGTCGGTAATATCCATCAGCATATCATCAATCACAACGGCGAAGTTGTAAGTTGGCATCCCGTTGTTCTTTTCGATAACGAAGTCACCACCAAGGTTATCAGAATTAAATGAAATGTGACCTAAAGCCCAGTCATCCCATTCAAGGGTGTGATCCTTTGGCAAGTGCAGACGAACACTTGGCTTAATTCCCTTGGCCTTAGCAGCAGCAATTTCTTCATCGCTGGCGTCGTACCAATGGCCGTCGTAACGAGGAGTTTCTCCCTTAGCCTTTTGTTCTTCACGCATCTTTTGTAGTTCTTCTTCAGTGGTGTAATCGTAATAAGCCTTACCTTCATCCAAAAGTTTTTGAATGTACTTGTGGTAAATTCCTTCCTTATTACGTTCAGTTTGATGGTATGGGGCATACTTAGGATTTGGCTTATCTGGACCTTCATCCCAGTCAACACCCAACCAGTGCAAGTTCTCCATCTGGGACTCTTCACCGTGTGGCACGTTCCGTGCAATATCGGTATCTTCAATCCGAAGAACCATTGTTCCATTAAAGTGACGAGCAAACAGATAGTTAAAAAGTGCAGATTGTGCATTACCGATATGCAAGAAGCCTGTTGGACTTGGAGCATAACGTACTCTAACCTTTTTATCCATAGTAATATCCTCTCTCCATCAGAAATTAATCTTACAAAAAAGATGGAATCCTAGTGATTCCATCCCTAAGACTTATGACTATTTTAACATTGTGTAAGAAAAATTAAAAGTCATATTGTCAAGTTTATCTTAAACTGTTCACTATCTGTGATTTAAATAATCAAGCGCTTGTCCTAAATCAGCAATAAAGTCGTTGGCAATTGTCATATCCATTGCTGGTCGAACAACAATTCGTTGAATGATTTCGTCATCACGGTTCTTCGGTAATGGGTACGCAGGTACTTGCCAGCCAAACATCTTTAAGGCATCTTGAACATCATATAATGTCCAGTCTACATCAACGTCTTTCTTAAATTCCCAAGTAATAATTGGTAATTTAGAGCCATCAGTAATGACATTAAAGTATCCTGTATCGCTAATGGCCTGACTTAGTTTTTCCGATACCTTCCGAACATTTTCCATGCATGCACGGTATCCAGCCTTACCAAAGCGGATCAAGTTATAGTATTGACCAACAATATTGGCACCAGAACATGAGAAGTTAATTGCAATTGAATCAACTGTCTTCCCAAGATATTGAACTGAGAAGCGTAATTCCTTTGGCAGATAGTCGTAAGTATTCTTGCGCCATACTACCCAGCCAATCCCAGGATAGACCATTCCATATTTATGTCCTGAAACGTTAATTGAAGCAACATTCTTTAGGCGGAAATCCCATGGCTTGAAACCAGATACCCATGGCGCAAAGAATCCATTATAGGCTGAATCCACGTGAATCCGTAATGGTAAGTCTGGATGACTTTGATTATATTCAGAAACCCGTGCGTCTAAAGCCTGAACATCATCAATTTCTCCAGTATAAGTAATCCCGAAAATGGCAACAATCCCAATGGTGTTTTCATCGACAAGTTTCATTGCTTCATCGATATTGAGATTCAATTCATCGGAACCTTTCTTCAAAGGAACCTGACGCATTTCAACATTCCAATAGGTACAGAACTTTTGCCAAACAACTTGGTATCCTGAACCAATAATCAGGTTTGGACGGTGATGATCCAGATCATTAATGTTAATTCCAGCAGCTTTAGCACGGTGCTTCCAAGTAAACAGCATCCCTAAGCCACCAAGCATACATGCTTCAGATGAGCCCACAGTTGAAGTTCCAATAAAGTCTTTCGGGAACTTTTCATCTTCTGGAATTCCCCACATATGACCGATCATCGCGACACAACGATCGCACATTGCCGCCGTCTTAGGATATTCAGTCTTATCAATGGCGTTAGTGTTCATGGCTTCTTTCATTAATTCATCGGCTTCTGGTTCCATTTGGGTCGTACAGAAAGTCGTCAAATTTTGATCAGCCTTGGCTTCATTCAAACGAAAATGTTGAATCAATTGTTTAGCAACCGTTGGATTCATTGCATGTTCTGGCATGTCTTGTTCTGGTAAATCCTCACCTGCTTCACAACTACCTAACCAGTTTTGTTCTAGTGCTTGATCTTTTTCTGTCATTGATTTGTTCGGAATTGGTAGCTGGCTAATTCCTCAACCTCCCTTCAAAATAATGAAAGGTATACCTTTTTGGTTAAATCATGATTCATCATGAGTTTACCAAGGAGAAAATTAAGAACGCAAATAATAAGTATTCACTGATTATCACGATTTACTCAGTTTGTCTATTAGGAATTAGATTCGAATTAAATCACGTAATCTTTGTAAAATTATTTCGTCCTATTTATAATGTAATTGAATCATTACTTAAACAGTTTTGTAATGATTTAGTACTCTAGAAAGGAGAAGTATTATGAGCGCTCTGCAAAATAAAAGAACTCTGACCATGTGGGGGTTCTTTTCCATCACTGCGGCGATGGTTTTAACCGTTTATGAATATCCAACGTTTGCAACTTCCAAGCTGCACTTGGTATTCTTCCTGGTTCTTGGTGGAATCTTTTGGTTTATTCCTGTAGCTCTTTGTGCGGCTGAAATGGCGACCGTCAAAGGCTGGAACGATAACGGCGGTGGCGAATTTAGTTGGGTCAGCCACACGCTTGGCGAACGATATGGGTTTGCCGCTATTTTCTTCCAATGGTTCCAAATTACTGTTAACTTCTGTACAATGATTTACTTTATTTTGGGGGCCTTATCTTTCGTAGTAAGTTGGCCTGCACTTGCAAGCAACCCATGGGTAAAGTTCTTCGGCGTACTGATTATTTTCTGGCTAGTTACTTTCTCTCAACTTGGTGGGACTAAGTACACCCAGAAGATTGCTAAATTTGGTTTTATGATTGGGATTTTAATTCCATCAGCAATCCTATTTATTTTAGCAATTTGGTACCTTTGCACCGGTGGTAAATTACTCATTACATTTAGTTCACAAGCATTTATTCCAGATTTTACTAAAGTTACCACTTTGGTTGTCTTTGTATCATTTATCTTAGCCTACATGGGTGGTGAAGCTTCTGCTTCATACATCAATGAACTTAAGAATCCAAACCGGAATTACCCACTTGTTATGTTCATCCTAGTTATCTTAGCAATTTGTCTTGATACTTTCGGTGGCTTGACAGTTGCCGCGGTTATTCCAGATAAGGAACTTTCATTGAGTGCCGGAGTTGTCCAAGCATTTAACTACCTATTTGTTAACTTAAGTGGCGGTAAGCTTGGTTGGTTGACCCGGGTCGTTGGCCTGATGCTTGCCTGTGGTGTCATTGCCGAAATTAGTTCATGGGTTACCGGTCCTTCTCGGGCGATCTATGATACCGCTAAAGTCGGCATTATTCCAAAGTACTTCCAAAAAACTAACAAGCACAATATCCCAGTTCGTCTAATTATGGTTCAAGGAATCATTGTTTCAATCTGGGACGCTGTTTTAACCCTCGGCGGCGGTGGCGGTAATGTTTCATTCTTTGCTGCCATGGGCTTAACGGTTGTTATCTACTTAGTTGGTTACTTCTTATTCTTTATCGGTTATTTAGTTCTCGTCTTCAAGAAGCATGACCTTCCACGAACGTATAACGTTCCTGGTGGTAAAGTTGGCAAGACGATCATTGCAATTTGTGGTTTGTTAGTCACATTATTTGCATTTATCATTTCATTCTTCCCAACCACATCCTTACCGGCATCTTCAGCAGGAACCTACATGACCATTTTGATTTCTTGCTTTATTATTGTGGTAATTATTCCATTTGTAATCTTCCACCTAACTCGTAAGAATCATATTGCTCTGTCTGATATGTCGAATGGGCAAAATACTAATTCCACTAACACTAAGTAAATAAATATAAGTACTAATTTATTAAACATCTTTCTCCTACTTAAAAAGGAGCTCAGCGAAAAGCTGAGTTCCTTTTTTCGTTCGCTTAATGTAAATGGTTAACCATCATCTATCCAATTAAAAATCAAAAAATCTAGATTTAGTATAGATAACGATTGTCTCTATACCAACCTAGATACAAAATCTTTTTGATTCCTCATCTAATCTTCCTCATCGTGATGATTAAATAAAAAAGTATAAATAATTTCCGTAAATAACGATCTAATTTAATACTGCACTCACTAAATCTGCCTCTTGCTCCGCACGTAAGCGTTCAGTTTTACGTTCATCATGAGAAATAAAACTACGAATAGAATCGCGATTAAAACCAATTTGAACACTATGACGTGATACAATA
Source organism: uncultured Limosilactobacillus sp. (assembly GCF_934202705.1). Taxonomy (GTDB): domain Bacteria; phylum Bacillota; class Bacilli; order Lactobacillales; family Lactobacillaceae; genus Limosilactobacillus. The sequence continues at coordinate 199,372 of NZ_CAKPYE010000002.1, read as the reverse complement.
ATTGGCGTTTTTAGTAATTCAGGAATCCGACAGATTAAATTTAAAAAATCATCAAAATTCAAACTATTAATTTCAATCCCCAAGTTTTTGTAAGCATTGGACCTTGTACAAACTACATCATCTGTACCATTTTCAGTCCGCTCCATAATTTCAGTAAGTTGCTGACGTGTAATTCCCTCAGACGAAACATTATGTTCATTAACACTTATATGATGTTGCTTAAACCAACATCGTGCCTTTCGACACGATGATGAATTAACAGAAGTATATAGTATGATCATTAAGCTCCCTCCTTACACCTTATTTATTAATCATCATATATATTATATGTATATTAAAATTTATTATCAAATAATTAGTTGTTTTAGGTGATAGTCATGGATGCGACAAAAACGCTGTTTTGGCGCAATTTTTCCCATAAAAAAAAAAAAAAAACCGGTCTATCAAACGATAGATAGTTTTTCCGAATGTCTATTATGACCCGTTTTATAAGACTAAATAACTCATCAAGTTAAGAAGGCTATTTTCAGCCATTTTAAGCAATTAACTAACTAATCAGTTAAGTTTACCCTAATAAATCTCTAAACGGCTAATATTAAAGCATAATCGCCTTTAAACCGCCATAGGAGCATAACAATTTAGTTTCTTTAAAAGATAACTCGCTTATATAAAAAGGTTCTATGATATTCAGCTCTGATAGATGTACTTGTTTTTTAGTATTATGATAAAAATAAAAAACAAGTACCCCATCATCGCTAAACCGTGGTAATTGTCTTCCAGAAAGGAATTTAATCCTCATGAGTAATGATATCAGCTTTTAACCGGAATCAAGGATCCTTATCTTAAATTTGATAAACCTGCAACAACGGAACAAGCGGGAGTCAAAGTGATCCATCTTCTACAATCATTCCCCATGCACTGTCCAGTTCGTGGTCAATTAATGAGGCGGAATTGCTAGCTCCGTCGCTGACCAGTTAAGATTCGCATTCTGTCGATTGCCGGTCAACCAACGGTATTGAGTATCATCAAACAACAATATCTTTGTCAGCCTTCAGCTTCCTGTCCCCAAACTGTTACCATCAGTCCAAAAGGCCCAGCAAACCTTACGTTTTCATAGAGATGAAATTATTAATAGTTTTCAATGTAAACTCGATTGAAAGCACCAACAATAAGATTAAAGCCATTAGAAGGACCGCTTATGGATTTCGCAACTTCGCTCATTTTCGAATGCGTATTTTAATAACGCTTAAGCATTCTAACCTCATAGTAAAGCCAAGACCAAAAGAAAAAGCCAGCTCATGCAGCTACGCTGCTTAAACTAACCTTATCCAAATATCTTATCAGTCTGATTGACAAAGAGCCTATAAAAAAGCACTTTTGGAAAAATCCAAAAGTGCTTTTACTAATTAACGGTTATTAATTAGTTAAACTTCTTGTTCAAGTCGTCAATGGCTTGGTTGAGGTCTTCAGCAAAGTCATCAGCAATTGTCATGCTCATTCCTGGACGAACAACGATCCGTTCAACAGTTTCGTCGTCACGATCCTTTGGAAGTGGGTATGCAGGAACTTGCCAGCCGTATGAACGAAGGGCATCTTCCATGTCGTAAAGGTTCCACTTAACATCAACGTCATCACGAAGCTTCCAAGTGTTGATTGGAAGAAGTGAACCATCGGTAATCATTTCGAAGTAGCCAGTAGCCTTCAAAACTTCGCTGATGTGAGTTGATACCTTCCGTACGTTTTCCATAACAGCACGGAAGCCTTCCTTACCAAACCGGATCAAGTTGTAGTATTGACCTACAATGTGGGCACCGGAGTGTGAGAAGTTAATAGCGATGGAGTCAACTGAACCACCAAGGTATGGTACAGAGAACCGCATTTCCTTTGGAAGGTGTTCGTAGTCATTCTTACGCCAAATAGTCCAACCTAATCCAGGGTAAACCATTCCGTACTTGTGACCAGATACGTTGATTGAAGCAACGTTCTTCAGACGGAAGTCCCATGGCTTGAAGCCATCAACCCAAGGTGCAAAGAATCCGTTGTAAGCAGCGTCAACGTGAATCTTGATTGGCATATCCTTGTGAGCTTCGTTGTACTTAGTTACTTCAGCATCAAGAGCTTGTACGTCATCGATTTCACCAGTAAAGGTAATACCAAAGACAGCAACAATCCCAATCGTGTTTTCATCAACTAAGGACATTGCCTTCTTGATGTTCAAGCTGGATTCGTTGGTACCATGTTCCAACTTAACTTGACGCATTTCAACGTTCCAGTAAGTACAGAACTTTTCCCAAACAACTTGGTAACCAGAGCCAATAATCATGTTTGGCTTGTGGTTGTGAAGATCATCAATGTCGATGCCGTTAGCCTTAGCACGGTGCTTCCATGAGAATAACATGGAAAGTCCACCTAACATACATGCTTCGGAAGAACCAACTGTTGAAGTACCGATGAAGTCCTTACGGAACTTTTCATCTTCTGGAATCCCCCACATGTGACCGATCATGGCAGCACAACGGTCTTCCATGGCAGCGGTCTTTGGGTATTCTGACTTGTCAATTGCGTTAGTGTTCATTGCACTTGCCATTAACTTGTCAGCTTGTGGTTCCATTTGAGTTGAACAGAAAGTAGCTAAGTTTTGGTTAGCCTTTGCTTCGTTCAAACGGAAGTGTTGAATTAATTGTTCAGCAACGTTTGGGTTCATTGCCTTTTCAGGCATTTCTTCTTCTGGTAAATGTTCGCCAGATTCAACGCTACCTAACCAGTTTTGCTCTAAAGCTTCATTAATATCAGCCATATTAGTTTTCGGAATTAGCAGCCAACTAATTCCTTCCCCTCCTTTGTGTAAAAACCTACAGCTACAAAATATATGACTACTACTTTACTAAATTAGACAACTACTAACTTCGTTCTCCAATTCCCCCTTTCAGGGCTAATTTTTATAGTCGAAATGTTATTTTGTAAGAATTAATCTTCATCGTAAAGTCCAGCATCCTTAACATCCTTAGTCCACTTGTTGTGGTAACGAAGCATGATGAATGGAACGAAGAAGACAATCACAAACCCGACAATTAAGAGCATCAGGTAAGTGTGTTGTTGTGCTACAGAGTATCCCTTTGGTGGGAAGAACGTAACAACTAAAGCAAATGCAGTCAAAATAAAACCAACAATTGCGTACAAGTTCTTCAAGAACTTGGAACGTGAAGCAACCCAAGTCCGATGTAAGTCATCATGCTTGTTGATCAAACGGAAGTATGCAGCAAACATCATTAAGTACATCAACATGTAAATTGCAACCGTCAAACTCATGGCAGTTTGGAAACTGATATCATTCTTAGAACCACCAGCACCGAAGGTTAACCATGCACCAACAATACATACGATAATTCCTTGAAGAACCATGACATTAGTACCAATACCGTTCTTGTTGGACTTAGCGAACCGTGCTGGAAGGTAACCCTTCTTAGCAGCTTCGTGCATCCCGGCGTTTGGACCAACAACCCAGCTACTGATTTCGGCAAGCACACCAAGTGCTAACAGAATACCAGTAAGACGTTGGATAAATTCACCAGACATGTTGAACATTGAAGCTAATGAACCGTATGCAAAGACGATTCCGTTACTTAATTGAATCTTGTCGTTAGGAATCGTAGCAGCAATGGACATTGAACCAATGATGTCGGAGCAGATCGCAGCGATACATAATGCCAACATAACCTTGGCATAAGCATGTGGGTTCTTTAAGTTCTTAACGTGAGGAGCAGAACCTTCAGCACCACAGAATGCTAAAATAAATGGAACAAAACCAACTAGAACACTACCAGACCATGTTTGTGGGAAAATAGTGTGCCAGTTAATCGTGATCAACATATGGTGACCAGTTAACAGGTAGGCAGCAAACAGGAACAGTAAGAAGAATACAGGAATAATAACACCGAGTGTGAATCCCCATTGCGCAATCTTACCAGTAAACTTAGTACCACGTTGTTGAAGAGCAATTAATCCCCAAATAATGATCAAAATTAAAATGTAACGAACCCAAAGGTTGTCATACATTGCCGGCAAACTCAGACTTGCTGAGAAACAAGCGATGATGAACATCATCATTGTGTTCATACCAACGGTAATGTGGACCCATTGATAGAACAGAGCAGAGAACCCAGAGTTGTCACTGTACATCTTACCAACCCAGGTGAAAACACCACCCTTTGACCAGCCATCAACTGATGCCATTTCACCAGCTGCACGGGTAACAGGCAAGAACCATAAAATACCAGCTAAGAACAGGAAGAAGAACGCCGTAGCGCCTTGCTTAGCAAATGAAGCAAATCCATAGACCGTCATAACCATTGAAGTGGTCATTGAGAAAAGTTGGAAACCAGTAATCTGGTTAACCGCCTTTAGGTCTTTGGCTTCTTGTTTATTTTCAGCCAAAATAATCCATCTCCTACTTTTATTGACTACCATCACGTGAGCGCTATTTGTGATTGGCAGGAATAACTAATTAATCAGGGATCCGTTCTGATTACAAATCCATTGTAAACGTTCTCCCTCAAAGATGAAACATACATTTTATAAAAAGTGTATAATTTTTATATTTCAGAAAATAGCCGGTCTACGCTTTCAGTTGATGATGGTAAAGTCTTAGATAATAAAGTAGATGGATCATCATCCATCCCCTTTTTAATCCATTCGATGATAATGCCGCGAATACCATAAGCAAAGAATTGAGCACCCTTATCAAGCTGTTCGGACACGGCTTTATTTTCGCTTTGTAAAATAAATTGATTTAATGCTGTATCTAAAAAAGCACTCAATAAGGAGTAACCTTGGTCACCATAAGTAATGTGAATAATTGCTTCCTTGTGTTTGCGAACAACGTCTAATAAGTTTAAAAGATGTTGTTGGAGATTAGTGGAACCATCGCGTTCTGCTAATAAGGTTCCCCACTGCTGAAGGTAGAATGTTAAACATTGATATTTATCTGAAAAGTAATAATAAAAAGTCTGACGCTCCACTTGAGCGTGTGAGGCAATATCTTTCACTGAAACAGACTCAAAATATTTTGATTCGCTGAGATCGAAGGCACTGCGGCCTAACAAATTTTTTGTCGATTTCATTTTTGGCTCCTCTGCACTTCTAAAGACTAACGGAAAGTAGTGAATTCATAAAAAAAGGCTACTTGCAATAACAAGTAGCCTTTACTAATGACCCGTGCGAGATTTGAACTCACGTTACCAGCGTGAAAGGCTGGTGTCTTAACCAACTTGACCAACGGGTCAATTCCTCTTGACGTCTATAATAATATCATAGGCTCAAAAAAATACAACCCTTTTCGGTAAATTTTTTTGACTTTATTTTGATCGTGTCAAAAAAACAACGTTCGCTAATGTTATCAACATCATCAAGCTAACCGTAATAAACAGGACCTCATAGTTAAAATGATCAATAATTAGCCCGCCATATAAGGGACCAATTGCCCGACCAATGGACATTGCAATATTTGGTAGTCCTTGATAGTATCCCGTCTCACTCGGGTCAGTAAGTTGGTCAATGTATGCTGGAACAGCAGGAATACCCGTCATTTCACCAATCGTTAAGATTAAAAAATCAACGACAAACATCATAAAACTGCGTGCAAAAATGAGTAAAATAAATGAACTAGCAAAAATTGCAATTCCCCAAATAATTTGCGTCCGCACTTTAATATATCTAGCCAGTTGATTGACAATCGGCTGACCAATAATAATGACCCCGCCATTAATCGTCCAAAGCAAACTATAGGCAAAAAATGGAATGTGCATATTCGTAATCCGTACTGACATGACCGTTTCCCAGAGAACATAACTAAGGTAAACCGTCATCAAACAAGTACAGATCGCGTAAACTACGTGAACGCCAAATTGGTCATGGTGCTTATTAGGAACTAACTGTCGATGGTGAACGGACATTTGCAAAGGAACGTTAAAAAACCTGATTGTAATTAAAAGAAAAATCGCATAAAACACTGCCGTGGTAACAAAGACGAGCACTGGGCTAATCGGCAACAATACACCAACGAGCAACGTCCCAATAACCACTCCAATATTCATTGCCATATAAAGCATGTTAAAGACATAGCGGGTGGATTTCCCTTCAATTTTGGTACCATAAGAATTAATCACAGTAATGCTTGAGCCATCTGCAAAACTAATTAAGCACAACCAGACTGCAAAAAAGGGCCAATTATGCAGAAAAATTAGCATGCACGCGGATACGGTAGCACAAATCACTGGAAGAACTGCCGCTAAATATGGATTCCAGCGGTCATATAGCCGTCCTCCCAAATAGTTCCCCAACATCATACAGAGCGACATTACAAACATCACAACTCCTGCAATTGTCATTGATTCACCCAAGTACTCATGCATGTAGACCGTGGTTAGTGGCCACAGCAAAGCTGCGCCAGTATTATTAAACAGGCTCGCTGCCACAACCCATTTTAATTGCAATCTCTTGACTTGCATTGCTCAGTTACTCCTTAAAAATAAAAATGGCGCCACATCGGCGCCAATTTTCTATTCATTTTCCGACCGATGATTATTCTCAGTGTATCATACTGATCAATCTAAACGGTCTTTACTTATTAATTTTGTTCCGAAATGGCACAGCATTTTCTTTAGTAATCTTTGTTATGCCATGCATGTATGGGACCAACACTTCTGGAATTGTGACTGAACCATCTGCATTTTGGTAATTTTCAAGGATTGCAGCCACTGTCCGACCAACAGCTAATCCCGATCCATTCAAAGTATGAACATAGTGTAATTTGCCATCCGCATCACGGTATTGGGTATGCATTCGCCGTGCTTGGAAGTCTAAACAGTTCGAACAACTGGATACCTCACGATACTTGTTTTGAGCCGGCATCCAAAGCTCTAGATCATGAGTCATCGAAGCCGTAAAGCTCATATCACTTGTCGTTAATGTAATTACATGATATGGCAATCCAATCTTCTTCAAGATATTTTCTGCATTCGCCGTCATCTTCTCTAATTCATCCCAAGAGTCCTCTGGCTTAGTGTACTTAACCATTTCTACCTTATTAAATTGGTGCATCCGAATCAGGCCCCGCGTATCACGACCAGCAGCACCTGCTTCAGAACGGAAACACGGCGTCAATGCTGTCACATAAACCGGTAACTCTTGTTCAGGAATCACATCACCGCGGTAGTAGTTAGTCAACGGGACTTCAGCCGTTGGAATCAACGTCATGTCCTCACCGTTAACTTGGTAAACCCCTTCCTTAAACTTTGGGAATTGGCCAGTACCGTACATTGACTTAGCATTCACAATATATGGCGGCAAGATTTCAGTATAGCCATCTTTCATGTGCTCATCCAACATAAAGTTATAAACGGCCCGTTCTAGTTGTGCTCCCAAACCTAGATAGTAAACAAACCGTGCACCCGATACTTTACGTGCTCGATCAAAGTCTAAAATACCTAAGTTTTCACCAACATCCCAGTGATGCTTTGGCTCAAAGTCAAATTCACGAATCTGACCGACCTTGCGTAATTCAACAGCACCTTCTTCAGTTAAACTAACTGGAACATCATCATGAGGAACGTTTGGTAAGCGCGACATCTTATCGTTGAATACTTCATCATTGGCCTCAACTTTTTCATCCAGTTCCTTAATTTGATCTCCCAATTCCCGAGTTTGCTTTATTGCTTCATCAGCCGATTCACCATTGCGCTTGGCTTCGCCAATCTTCTTGGATGCTTCATTGCGTTGTGCCTTAAGGGCTTCAACCTTTTGCAAAAGGTCCCGGCGCTTTTGATCCAATTTGAGGACTTCATCAATTTCTTCAGCCTTAATCCCGCGAGTGGCCAGCTTTTCCTTAAACCAATCTGGTTGTCGACGAATTTTTTTAATATCTAACATAACGGTTCCTCCAATCAAAAAAGAGCCATTTCATCCTCAAAAATTTTGGGACGAAATGGCTCTAGTTCCGCGGTACCACCCAAGTTTGACAATTAACTGTCACCCTCGAAATGGATAACGGCCATTAACCGTGCGGCATTACCCGCCCACATTTTGTGCACCGGAGTTTCAACCAACAGCTTCCACCAACCGCTGTCTCTCTATCGGTCTACTTGAAATGCACCCGTGTTTATTAATTAGGGTAATCATATTACATTAAAATCAAATTAGCAATCCCTAATTTAAAGATTGCCAATCTCATGACGATATTCAACATGGCTAATCCCGTTCCGTGAGATCACGCGTAGCTGATTTGGAATCTGATTTTCCAATTCAGTCACATGACTGATAATACCAATCATCTTATATCCGTGAATTGTCTGTAAAGCATTCATTGCTTGATTTAACGCTTCCTGGTCTAATGAACCAAAGCCTTCATCGATAAACAGCGTCTCAACTTGAATTCCACCGCTCCGTTCTTGAATCACTTCGCCCAAACCTAAGGCCAACGCTAACGAAGCAATAAAGCTTTCCCCGCCAGATAACGTTCGCACACTCCGCTCTTGTCCCGCATTATCATCATAAACATTAATTTCTAAACCGCTCCACTTCGTACCATTACCCTTGGCTTCCGCATCGCTCAGTTTAAAAGCATACCGGCCATTTGTCAGTTTCACCAATCGCTCATTAGCCACTCGTAATACCTCAGCCAGATAACTTTGCAAGACATAACGCTCCAAGCTTAATTTATTAGCAGTGTTGCCATTCATCACATCACTCACCGTCTGCATGTTCTGAACATGGGTGATTTGTTTGCTTTGCTGCTCATTTAGTTTTCGCACCTGTTGATAAAGCTTCTGGATTGCCGATAATTCGCTAATGACTTTCCCGCTTTGCTGTTGAATTTCTGCAAGTTCGTGCTGAGCTTGTGCAAGACGCTGCTTACTTTTTTCAATCTTCGGTAATGTTTGCTGATCAACTTGGTTATTTAACCGTTGTAATTCTGATTCCAACCGTGTTTGTTCAGCTTGATAACGTTGTACTTGCTGCTGCATTTCTGGTAAAGCATCTATTTGCTCCATTGCCCAATCCCAAAACGACCAATCTAGTGTCGGCGAATATTCGCTTAAGATTGTTTTTAAGGATTGGTGCTGTTCTTTCAACTGACTCGTTTTTTGGGAAAGAGACTGTTCAAGTTCGTTCAAAGATTGTTGAGTTGTTTTTAATCGCTCTTGATTTGTCAGCTGACGTTCCTGACAATCACGTTGCCGTTTCTGAAAATCCGTAATTTGTTCCTGCCAATTTTCCAGCTGACGACGAGCCATTTTTTCATTATCAAACTCTTGTTGTAGACCGCGTAAAGTCGTCTGGTAGCTAGCTTTCAACTCCGCTAATTTCACTTCTTGCTGCTTAAGAGTAGATTGCAGTCGTTCTGCTTTTTTTGCATCAATTGCTTGCTGATCTTGCAATTGACCTTGTTCGCTACTTAGCTGTTGCTCTAACTGTTGCCGCTTAGCTATATGATCTTCATCAAGCACCAGTTCCTTTTTCATATTCGTAATGACTAATTTAATCTCATTTAAATTATCAGTCTTGACATTTAGTTCATCATTCAAACGCGATAATTGTAATTGCTGGTCTGTTTTAATTTGAAGTTCTTGTTCTTGCCACTCCCTCAATCGCGACTGTTGTGCAGTTTGTTCTTGGCGCAGCTGTTCCAAATTTTGCCTTGCTTTCTCAACTACATCATCAGTGATTACTTTTTGCTCAGCTGCCAAAGCCGCCAAGTGAGGATGACTTGTTGAACCACAGACCGGACAAGGAGTTCCGGGTTTTAAATCTTGTGCTAAACGGGCAATTTCACTTCGTGCATGAGCATCTTTCAAACGCTCATATTCTGTTTGCGCTTGTAAGATTGGCTTTTGACCATCATTAATGGTTGCTTGAAGGGTCTTGATTTGATTAGCTAGTCGTTGTTGTTGATCAACATGAAGCTGGACATCATCCATTAAGTTTGTGGCGCTTTCTAATTGATGACCACGCTTGGCAATTACCAATTGCTGTTGAGACAAGTCTCGTGACTTGCCCAATTCAATCGTGATTTCTTGTAATCGTCGCTTTGATTTGTCCATAACTTCTTGCTGCTGTTCGACTGCCGTTTGCTGATCGTTAACTCGCTGGGTTTGCTTATGAATTTCCTGCTTAAATTTCGCAATTTGTGAATATTGTGGAAGTTGTCCTTTAAGACGATTGGCCGCATCTTGAAGCTGTTCAATTTTTGGTTCTTCATTCTGCAAGTGTTGAACAAGGCTTTTTAGACGTTCCTGTGCTTTTTCAAATTCTTGCAACTGTTCCTGGAGTTCAGTTTGCTGATTCTGAAGGTGTTTTACATCCTGTTGAAGAGTTTGGTAATGAAAGTACTTTTCTTGATGTCGCTGATACCAGTTTAACTGATCAACCTGTTCGCGAACTTTTTGAATATCAGTCGCTTGGTGTTGTAAATCATGAAGTTTCTGTTCAACCTGCCGTTGCTCCCGAAATGCATTCAGCAACGTTTGTTCACGATTAACCCGATCATTAATTTTTTCAACATCCTGCTGTTTTGTAGTTATTTCCCGGGAAATTTCTTCAAGATGTGCTTGTCGCTGGTGAATTTTTTCTGCTACTGCCGTCAGCCAAGCAGCTGTACTTAAATTCTCATCAACATCTGTAACTCCACTCTTGATGACTGTTAATTTTGCTAGTGTTTCCTTATAGGTGTCGCGCAAATCTGCAAGCTGATTTTTCAGCAATTGGGCCCACTGCTCATAAAAACGGGTGTTGAATAGGTCACGTAATAAATCTTCTTTATCGCTACTGCTTGATTCTAAAAATTGTCGGAACTTACCTTGGGGCAGGAGCACAATTTGCTTAAATTGTGCTCGCGTCATATTTAATAGTTGCTCAATGAATTGGTTAGCAGGTCCAATTTTATTAATTTCTTTTGGCTCTGCGCTTTCCAAAGGGTAAATCAGGCTGACTTTGGTACCATGCTCAACAATTTTGTTTCCGCGACCTTGCAATTCTTGTTTTGGTTTTCGGGTGATTTCGTATGTCTGCCCCTGATGGCAAAAAGTGAAGATAACGCTTGTTTCTTGATCTACTGGCGCAAAGTCTGAGCGTAATGCACTGGCATCCCGGTCTTGCTCATCGGTTGTTTGCCCAAACAAGGCGTAACACATTGCATCAAAAATCGTTGTTTTCCCACTCCCGGTATTGCCGCTAACTAGAAAGACCGGTGTCCCCGTCAATTTTTGAAAATCAATCAGTTGATCCTGATATGGTCCAAAATATTTGAGATGTAATTTTAAAGGTTGCATCAATCAATTCTCCTTTTGTACTTGCTCCAGCGACTTTTTCACAATTTGTTGCTGTTCAGTATCCAAATCGACGCCCACCGTTTGCCGATAAAAATTTGCAAATAACTTATCTGGAGCGAGCTTTCGATTGAACTGCCGCTTTTTTTGTTGGGGACTGTCAAAACCATATTTTCGTCCCAAACTAATAATGTAAGGATAATACTGGCGTAGCCGATGCATAACATCCGGAATAATTTGTCTGTCAGTTAAACGAATCGCATAGTAGTCATCTTTCGGATATTGATTAGCAAATGCTGTACTAGTTAACGTCTTCATTGACTCTTCAATAACATGAATATCATGAATCGGCGGAATCTTTACCCATTTTATAGAAAACGGATTGGTATCCACAATCCAGACGCCTTTTTCCATATGCGCCTCAGAGACTGAAAATTTCATTGGCGAGCCACTGTATTTGATTCGTTCCTCATTTAATGCATTCTTGTTATGAAGGTGACCAAGCGCAACATAATCAAAGTCACTCAGCAGACTAGTATTCACTGCACTTAGTCCGCCAACCTCAATCATCGTTTCTGAATCCGCTGTCCGTGTGCTACCGGCCGCAAAAAAGTGAGCAACTAATACGTGTTTCTGGGTCGGATCAAATTTTGTTTTCATCCGTTTAACAATTCGCTTCATTGCTGAATTAACGTCCCGAATTCGATCATCACCAAAGTAATTGCGGACCTCCTGCAAGCCAAAAAACGGTAATAAGAAAAATTGGGTGTCTTTCAAACTGACAGGTTGAAAAACTTGCTGAAAGTCAGTATTTAAATAGAAATTTTGGCTGGCAAACCATTGACTGCCAACCCCTAATCGCGTTGCGGAATCATGATTACCGCTGATTGCTAATAATGGCTCACTCGCTTTAATATTCAAGGTAACTAACTCATTCATCAACTCTCGTGTGGCCGCTTCGCTTGGAATGGTTCGATCATAAAGATCACCAGCTATGACTACTGCATCGACTTGTTCTTGTTTGGCAATCTCAACAATTTTTTGAAAAGTGGCGTGCTGATCAGTTAAGAGACTATAACCAGCTAAATTTTTACCAATATGCCAATCTCCGGTATGTAAAAAGCGCATTGTCTACCTCCAAACATTCGTTTGCTTTTACCGTTAATTATAACAAAGGCCTTTTTGATATCAAAGTTCACTCGATTCTCTACCATAACTTACCTTATTAATATCAATTCGTTTACACTACCTTACTTGATGTTGTATAATTTCGTTTGATATTTTAAAAATTAAGTAAATTCAATTTACAATTTATTCTTTAATCTTTGATCGATTATTATAATAATCATACCGATTATCGATAGATGATGTTTTCACTACCCAGAAAGGATGGTAATTTAATGATTAAAGCGCTCAAAGATCATCCTACGTATACGTTTATCTTAAAGACGCTTTTTTATTTCGTTGTTCTGGTTGCGCTGGTCTACCTTTATGGTTACTTTGGCGCTGGACAAGCCCCATTCATCTATAACGAATTTTAATGGAGGAAAAAGCTTTGGTTTTAAATATTGTTCCAGAAATTGATCAAGTTGCCAAGCAGCACCTTGAGAAGGTTTATTTCGATGAAATGGGTACTACCCATACTTATCAAGACTTAGTTAATGCTTCGAATGCATTTGCTGATTGGCTCGATCGTAGTAATATTCCCGCTGGCAGTCCAATCATGTTCTATGGTGATCACCAATTTGAAATGGTAGCCGGCTTTTTAGGCGGACTCAAGTCTGGTCATGCCTATATTCCAGTCGAAACCGGATCAGCTCTGCCAAGGATGCAATCAATCATCGCAACTGCCCAACCTCAACTGGTCGTCGCTGTTGATGATTTTCCGGACCAAGAACTTAACTACGACGGTCAAATTTTAAACTTAACTGAATTAAGGCAAATCATGGAAAACCCAGTTAATTATCAACTGGATCATCCAGTATCAGGCAATGATACTTTTTATATCCTTTTTACGTCTGGTACAACCGGTTCGCCAAAGGGAATTGAAATCAGTGCTAATAACATCACAACCTTTGCTAATTGGATGTTGGGAAAAGACTTCAATTTACCTCACGAAGCAACTTTCCTTGGACAGCCACCGTTTTCATTTGACATCTCTCACTTCTACTGGTTAGTTGGAATGTTATCTGGTGCAACTGTCAAGGCAATTCCAGTGAGTGTCGTCCAGAATTTTGGACAATTATTTAAGGTTTTACCAGATCTTAAAATCAACGTTTTCTTCGGAACCCCTTCATTTGCTGAATTACTACTGCTCAGTCCAGATTTTAATGCGGATAAAATGCCGGACTTACAGAAATTTGTTTTCTGTGGCGAAGAACTTTCTGTTTCAACTGTCAAACGGCTCTTCCAAAAGTTCCCAGATGCCCAAATTTATAATACCTATGGACCAACGGAAGCCACTGTTGCTGTTACCAGTTGTGAAATCACGAAGGAAATGGTTCAAAACGCAAAACGGCTACCAATTGGTTATGATAAGCCCGGGGTTACAACAACGATTTGGGATGGTAATCAGCAAATTACCGAACCTGGTAAACATGGTGAAATCATTATCTCTGGTGATAGTGTCGCTGCTGGTTACTTAAACAATCCAGAAAAAACTGCCCAAAACTTCTTTAAGTTTAATGGTCAACAATCTTACCGGACTGGCGATGCCGGATACATTAGTGCTGATGGTCTTCGCCACATCATCGGCCGCATGGATTTCCAAATCAAGTTACATGGTTTCCGTGTTGAACTTGACGAAGTTCGTTCCAGTCTTGAATTAAGTTCATACATCAAGCAAGCAGTCGCGGTTCCTAAATATGATCAAAATGGCAAAGCTACTCATTTAATTGCCTACGTCATTCCAGAACCAAATCAATTTAATGACGAGGCAGAATTAACCAAGGCAATTCGGACTAGTCTGAAAGATAAAATTATGGACTACATGATGCCGACCCAATTTATTTACGTTGATAGTTATCCAACTTCAGCCAACGGTAAGATTGCGGTTAAAAAACTGATCGCGGAGGCTAATAAATAATGATTAATTGGTTCGCAAGTCTACCGAATTTTTCCGCTTATGGCACTCCGACATACTTTATCTACTTATTAATTGCCCTATTGCCAATGGGCATCGGTCTATACTTTGGTAAGCGATTCGAGTGGTACGAGGCGCTAATCAGCTTTATCTTTATCTTCTTTATGTTTGATGGCCAAAGCTATCAACAAGCCGCCTCACTGATTATCTACATTATTTACCAAACCTGCTTGGTAATGTGGTACTTCCACTATCGGCAAAAACAGAATAACAGCATGGTCTTTTACGTGACTGTTTTCTTGTCACTCTTACCAATTATTATTGTTAAATTCACCCCAGCAATGGTTGGTCATAACTCATTACTGGGCTTCCTGGGAATTTCGTACTTAACTTTCCGGGCTGCGGGAACCATTATTGAAACCCGTGACGGTGCGGTTAAAGATATAAATTGGTGGAAATTTATCCGCTTTATGGCCTTCATGCCAACGATTACTTCTGGACCAATTGACCGTTATCGGCGCTTTTCAAAAGACTATCGAAAAGTCCCGAGTCGTGAAAAATACATCAGTTTGCTACAAAAGGCAGTCTTGTACTTATTCATCGGGTTTGTTTATAAATTTGTAATTGATTACTTTTTTGCTCAGCAATGGTTACCTTACTTCCAACGTCAAGCAATGGCTCACGCACCGCACCTTTCATGGTGGGTCGTTGGTGTTGCCTACTTCTATACTGGTGACCTATACTTTGACTTTGCCGGCTATTCATTATTCGCAGTCGCTATCAGTTACATCATGGGTGTCGAAACGCCAATGAACTTCAATAAACCATTCCTTTCTAAAAATATTAAGGAATTCTGGAATCGTTGGCACATGTCCCTTTCGTTCTGGTTCCGCGATTATATTTTTATGCGTTTTGTCTTTTTAGCAACTAAAAAACGCTGGTTTAAAAACCGGAACGTTTTATCATCTATTGCATACATGTTAAACATGGTGGTAATGGGATTCTGGCATGGGGTAACATGGTATTATATTCTATATGGTTTCTTACACGGCTTAGCCTTAGTAATTAATGATTGGTGGCTTCGTTATAAACGTAAGCACTATAAGAATTTAAAATCTACTAAATTGACTAAGTTTATTGCCGGTTTCATTACTTTTAACTTTGTTGTCTTTGGTTTCTTAATATTCTGCGGTTTCTTGAACACTCTGTGGTTCAGCCCCGCAGCAATGAAATAACCTGTTATCAAATAATTTGGAGGAAATATCATGAAAGAACAAATTCAAGAATTATTAGCACAAGCAACTGGTCGTGACGCAAGTGATTTTTCTGATACCACCGCTGATTTATACGCTAATGGACTCTTAGACTCAATGGCCACTGTTCAATTCCTGCTTTCGCTTCAAGATGAATTTGACATTCAAGTTCCCGTTTCTGAATTTGATCGTAGTGCTTGGAGTTCTGTTGATAAGATTACAGATCGGGTAAAGGAATTACAAAATGACTAACAAGAAAAAGCTGTGGTCAATTTTTGGCCCAGTGATTGTTGCAATCTTACTCGTTTTTATCCTTTTCTGTCTGCCGTGGTCAGGTCACCATTCGGCACAAACGGAGCAACGAGCTGCTGTTTCTTTAAGTCCGACCGTTTTCAAGAACCGATCACTTAAGGTTCAGGCATTAAGCGGTCACCATCCTAAATATGTCCCTTTTTTTGGTTCAAGTGAATTTAACCGAATGGACCGCTACCATCCCGCTGTCATGGCTGCTAAGTACCATTCTTACCGTCCGTTTATGTTTGGTTCTCGTGGGACGCAATCATTGCCACAGCTTTTTAACATGACAATGATGCCGCAACAAATGCGTAACCAAAAGGCCGTTTACGTTATCTCACCACAATGGTTCGTTAAACGTGGCGTCATGCCATCAGCATTTAAGTACTACAATGGTGCCTATGCTAATTTGATGTGGTTACAACAAGCTAATCCGCAGTCAGCTTATGATCGCTACACTGCAAGGCGCCTACTGCAGCTTTTAGGTAATGACGGTTCAGTTGGTAGTTATGCGCGCAAAATTAGTCAGGGTCATTCACTAAGTAAGTGGGATCGTTGGGTAATTAATTCGCAAGTTGCTTTGTTACATCATGAGGATAACCTCTTTTCTGGGTTCTTCATTAAAGATAATTATGATCGACGAATCAAGCCCAAAATGCATCTACTGCCTGAACAATTAAACTACGCAGATTTATCTGCAACTGCTATTCAGCAACACAACAAAGCTTCAAATAACAATCAATTTGGCGTTTTAAACTCCTTCTATAACCGAAGAATGCGTGGTCATATTAAGAGCACTGCTAATTCACAACGTCATTTTGACTATACTAAGTCCCCAGAATATGGTGACTTAGAAGTTGTTCTCAAACAGTTCCAAAAGACCAACACTAACGTAATTTTTATGATTACGCCAGTCAACGCTAAGTGGGAAAAGCACACTGGAATGTCAATGCCAATGTACTACCGCACGGTTCGTAAGATTAAAACTCAACTTCGCTCACAAGGTTTCAATAATATCGTTGACTACTCCCATAAGGGTAATCAAAACGGCTTTATGCAAGATACCATCCACATTGGTTGGGCTGGTTGGGTTGACTTTGATCGACAAGTTTCACCGTTCTTAGAAAAACCTCAACCTGCACCAAAGTATCACATGAATGATGCCTTTCTTTCTAATGAGTGGCTAAATTTGAATCCGACAAAGTCTAATCTTCAACAGTTTAAGGACGATCACCAAATTAAATAATCAAAATTGAAAAAGTTATCACAACAATCCACGTTGTGATAACTTTTTTTAGTTACAATTTAAAAACCCGCGCCTGGATTGGCACGAGCTTTTGGAGAGTTATCTATTGTTAAAGTTAATTTTCGTCAAGCGCGGTTGTATTACTGCGAACCCGGAAGAAATGCAGTGCCAAACCAAGCACTAGGCCAACTAAGGCTGGCACAAGCCAAGAAAGGCCTAAACTGGCAAGCGGTAAATGGCTCCGAACCATGGCTACCGCAGTACCAAAGGCACTCGCACTAACTACTTTCGGGAAGGATACCACCATATCACCTAGGGCTGGAACCACCGTAAACAGCACTACAAAGAGGTACACAACTCCATCACGGTTAAAGAGTGGTGAGAATACCGATAAAAGAATCAATACCAAACATAATGGGTAGAGGAACATCAACATTGGCGTTGACCAAGCAATGATGGTATCCAAGCCAAAGTTAGCAGCGAGAAATGAAGCTAGCGTGGTTAAGGCTAACCATGTATGGTAAGAAACCTTCGGGAAATGTTTATGGAAATCTTGCGCAAAAGCTGCAACTAGCCCCACGGCAGTTGTCAAACAAGTTACTGTGATCAATACTGCTAAGACCGCCTGACCAAAGGCACCGCCGTAGTAGCTCACCACTTGGTTAAATGCAACCCCGCCATCAGCAGAAAGTTTAAAGTGGCCAAGAGACATTGCACCAACCACGATCAACAATACGTAGATAAATGCCACCATACTCATGGAAACTAATCCTGCTTTACCAACGACCTTTGCGACATCCGATTCATGCTTTTGACCCATTTGACGTACCGCATGAACGACTGTCACCCCAAAAGCTAGTCCTGCAGGCGCATCCATCGTGTTGTATCCTTGTAGAAAGCCATTAACGAATGAAGAATGAAGATACGCTGCGGTTGCTGGTGCTGACATTGGATTGCCCATCGGACGTAAAAACGCCACTAAAAACATCAAGAATAATAATGCCAGGAACATTGGGTTTAAAACTTTACCAACGTTTGAAAGGATATCATTTTCACGGTATGAGAACGCAAAAGCCAACGCAAAGAAAACAGCTGAAAAAATCAAAAGTGCAACTTGATGATCAGCTTTGGGAAGGAATGGAGCCACTCCAACTGTAAAGGAAACTGAGGCCGTCCGCGGTGTCCCAAAAAGCGGACCAATCGTTGCGTGGATCAAAACCATGAAAACCAGTGCAAAGCCCACTCCTAATGGCCGACCAACATCGAACACCCCTTCAGCTCGGGTTACTGCAATGGCCATGACTGACAACAGCGGCAACAGAACCCCCGTCAGTAAGAAGCCAACCGTAGCAAGTCCCCAGTGTCCACCTGCTAGTTGTCCTAAATGAAGTGGAAAAATTAAGTTCCCAGCTCCAAAGAATAAACCAAATAGTAGTGAACTAACGACTAGATATTCCTTCGTGGTTAGTTTACGTGACGCTAAATCATTCATAATTCTCCCTCCAATATCATTGCGAATGAGTTAACATCGAGCCCAATAAAAAAGTCCCTTGACTGATCACTGACCAGTCAAGGGACGACATTACGCGGTACCACCCTCGATTTATACTAATATTGCTATTAGTACCTCAATACGTACAGCAAAAAGATGCGATACGTTGACGCTGTAATGGGTGTCATACCACTGTACCTTGGACAGTACAGACTCGAAAGTAATTTTCGCGCTCTCTAGATTCGCTCCCCTCTCACCAAACGGGATTCGCTTTCGATTAGAAATCGCTACTCTTCTTTCTCATTGTGCTCGAATAATTAATTTATGAGTATATTCTAATCAAACTTTAATTTTTCGTCAAGACCTTTTCCTAATTTTTTTAGAATTATGTGATAAGCTATCTTCTTGCTCTTAGCACGGCACTAAATATGCTAGAATAGAGGGACGTTATTATCGTTAAAGCAAGGAGTATTAATCATGGTTGAACCCCACAAGCATAAATTCATGCGGCATTCGTCGCGCCACTCTCATCAACTTGTTAATGTGCAGATTGGTGATCGTTTTCCATTAACAATTAAAAAACTTGGTGTTGAAGGTCAAGGAATTGGCTACTTTAAACATAAAGTCTGCTTCGTGCCTGGAGCTTTGCCCCAAGAAGTGGTCGTTGCTGAAGTTACCAAAATTCACGAAAAATATTTAGAGGCGAAAATTCACCGACTTAAAAAAACTAGTCCGCTACGAGTTGAACCACGCGACCCATATGCAATGACTGCCGGTGGCTTTGAATTAGAAAACCTTGCCTATTCAGCACAGCTTCGCTATAAACGATCGATGGTCTTGGAAAGTCTTGCCAAATTTAAGCCGCTCGGTTATCGCCATTATGAAGTCCGGCCAACAATTGGTTCTGACCGTCAATATGGTTACCGTAATAAAGCTCAGTTTCAATTTCGCCAACAAGGAAACCAAGTGGTTGCCGGTCTGTATCGCCCTGGCACCCACGATGTCATTGATATGGCCGAATGTGCAGTTCAAATGCCCGGCGTCATGAAGGTAATGCGTCGATTGGTCCAAGCAGTTGCGCAACTACAAATCCCCTTATATAACGAACTCAATCATAGTGGAATTCTCAAAACAATCGTGGTTCGCGAATCAGCATCAACTCATGAATTACAAGTCACCTTTATTACTAATAGCCCAAAGCTCCTCAAAAAACATCAACTTCTGACCGTCATTGAACAAGAATTACCTGAAGTCGTTTCCGTTATGCAAAACGTTAACCCAGGAGATACCCCATTGGTGTGGGGCGATGAGACCCGCCATTTAGCTGGATACAAATATATTACGGAAAGTTTAATGGGACTTGATTTCCAATTATCAGCACGATCTTTTCTCCAATTAAATCCTTATCAAACCGAAGTCTTGTATGAGGAAGCAGCAAAAGCCATGGACCTGAATACTAATGACACATTAATTGATGCCTATGCGGGCATTGGCACGATTGGGCTAGCCCTTGCTAGCCGCGTTCATCAAGTTCGGGGAATGGAAATTATCCCTGAAGCCGTAGATGATGCAAACCATAACGCCCAATTGAATCAAATCGATAATGCCAAGTATGAAGTTGGTTCTGCTGAAGAACTATTGCCAAGGTGGCGTGCTGAAGGCCTTCACTTTGATGCTCTAGTGGTCGATCCACCACGGACTGGATTGGATGATAAATTAATTCACCAGATTTTAATTGAAAAGCCTACTAAATTTGCTTACGTCTCTTGCAACATGGCTTCATTAGCACGTAATTTAGCTCATTTAGTCCCGACATATCATGTTGACTATATTCAGCCAGTTGATATGATGCCACAAACACCACGCTGTGAAGCGGTTGTTAAACTAAGTCTCAATTAATAAAAGCCACTCAATGGAAAATTTATTCCATCGAGTGGCTTTTGATATTTCCCGGGAAATATTAATCAAAAAAGTGTTCAATAATTTCTCGATAAGTCTGGATAGTTGCCAAGTAACTTGAGATCGTGGTGTACTCATTAATTTGATGAGCAATTCGCCAATCATCTGCACCAAGGACAATCACTGGGAGATCTGGATTACATTTAACAAACACACTAGCGTCAGTCGCGCCGTTAATCGTTTTAAGAGTTGGTTGATGATGAGCCGGTAGAGAATGATAGGCTTTCTGAGTTGCTCTTAAAGCCCGTTCGACAAATTTGCTATGAGGATCCGAAGCGACTGGTCGAAAATTATGAATTAGCTCAAAGGTTAATTGACCCTGCCCTTTAGCATTTACTTCACGCACTGCTTGCTCAATTTTACTAATTACGTGATCATTATTGAACGACTTTGTCGGTCGAATATTCCCCTTGAGCCATGCTGAATCAGGAATCGTATTAACCTGGTCACCACCGCTTACCACCGTCACACTATGCTTAACTTTACCCAGATAGGGGTCAGTTGGTGCATCATCAAAAAGGTGGCGCTCCTTGACACAATAATCGACTAGCGCATCGATCGCATTCACACCGTTTTCTGGTTGACTAGAATGAACCGCTTTGCCCGTACTAATAATTCGGTAATTTAAGCTTCCAGAATGAGCATAAACAACGTTACCACTGGTTGGCTCTCCTACTAAAAGACCGATTAAATCATCAGCAACACCAGCAGCTTCTAACCGATTGGCCCCTGGAGTACCGTACTCTTCACCTGCAGTGGCAATAAACCGAACATGTCCCTTTGGCAATTGACCGGCATCATGTAATTCAATTAATGCAACTACTTCCGCTGCTAAACCACTTTTCATATCCGCAGCCCCACGGCCATAAAGGCGATCGCCATTACGAGTTGGATTAAACGGGCTGTGCGACCATTTTGCTTCATCACCAACTGCCACCGTGTCCATATGTCCAGTGACCCCAAATACTTGATCACCTTCACCAAATTCAACTATTAAATTCGCTCGACGGTCACCAAACGCATCAATTTTGGCATCGAGGCCATGATCGTTAAATAACTGTTTGAGATAATTAGCGACCTCGATTTCATTACCATTGACCGAATTAATTTTGATCAAATCTTCAAGAACCTGAATTTGTTCATCTTTCTCCATACCTTTGCCTTCTTTACTTAGCGACTTTGGTGATTTAACCGTTGTGCCAGCCAATCACCAACTAATTGAATAATAACCACTAACAGTAATACTAAAATTGTGGCAACAATGGTTACATCATTATTAAACCGGTTATAACCATATGCAATGGCGGTATTACCAAGTCCCCCGGCACCAATTGCTCCAGCCATTGCGGTTAAACCAACTAAACTAATCAGGGTTACAGTTGATACTCGTACTAACTCAGAGCGGGCTTCACGAAGATAAACGTCAAAAATGATATCCCGGTTGGTCGCGCCGAGTGCTTCTGCCGCTTCAATTTTGCCCTCATTAACACTTTCTAAGGCGACTTGAACTTGACGTGCATAGAAGGGAAAGACACCAAGTGATAATGGAACAAGGGCTGCGGTAGTCCCAATTTGAGTTCCAACAATTAATTGGGTAAACGGGGCAATGAAAGCTAATAAGATAATAAATGGCACTGCCCGGAAGAGTGAAACCACTTTATCACACAAGCCAAACCAGAACCGATTTTCCAGAATACCATCTGGTTTGGTAATCACCAGAACCACACCAAAAATTAGTCCTAGAATCCCGCCAAAAATTGCCGGCCAAAAGGTCATGTAAATGGTTTGCCAGATGGAAGTTCCCCAACCAGTATCGCCACCCCAGCCGAGATTAGCAACATTCGGTAAGTATTTTGCCAATAAACTAGTCATTCCAAATCCCCCGATCATCAATCTTCGTTACTTCCACGTCTTTATCTTTCAAAAGGTCAACGACACTATCTAATTCATTTTGATTACCCTTAACCAGAATAAACATTGTGCCAACCGGTTCATCGCCAAGTACTTCAATGTTCCCATAAAGCATTGAGACATCAACTCCTAACTGCTTATACAGATCCAGAATAATTGACTTAGTGACATTAGCTGCACTAAAGACTACTTGGAAGAGCTGTTCGTTTGGCGCGAGGTGACCTAGATCAAAAGACCGTAATGTTTCAATTGCTGCTAGGGAGCCACCAACAAATTGTCGAGTGAGCTCCTTCTTTGGTCGTAAGTAAACATCCCGGAGGTTTCCTTGTTCGACGATCACACCATGTTGCATGACGGCAATCTTATTGGCAACCCGTTTGACAGCATCCATTTCATGAGTAATCAGGACCACTGTTAATCCCAATTTCTTATTGAGTTCTTTTAGTAAATCGAGAATTTGGTTCGTGTTTCGAGGATCTAACGCTGAAGTTGCTTCATCTGAAATTAAAATTTCTGGATCATTTGCTAAAGCTCGTGCAATGGCCACGCGTTGTTGTTCACCACCAGATAATTGAACCGGGTACGCGTTTGCTTTATCTTTCAAACCAACTAAGTCCAATAATTTTAATACTTTTTTCTCCGCGTCATCATCAGAAATGGGTGAATGTTTTAAGGCAAACAACACATTTTCGGCAACCGTGGTTTCATTTAATAAATTAAAGTGTTGGAAAATCATTCCAATATTCCGTCGCTTGGTTTGAAGCTCACGGTTATCAACATGTTGTTGTCCATCTTTAAAAAGGACCGTGCCGGCAACGGTTACAGAACCGGCAGTTGGCTTTTGCAAAAGATTAATTGTCCGCACAAGGGTTGATTTACCAGCACCTGAATATCCAACCACGCCATAAATATCTCCTTTTTCAACCTTTAAATTAACATTTTGCACCGCCTTAACATCACTTCCCTTTTTTTGATGGAAAGTTACGCTGAGACTGTCTAAGTCAATGATGTTCGCCATATTCTACCCCTCCTGGATAACTAATTTAATTTCAAATCCCAAGCGGTCTTTTCAGTATCGCCATAGTACTTTTGGTAAAGTTTCTTAACTTGTGGAGTTTGGAAGGCCTTCACAACGTCCTTGTACGCTTGTTTGTTAGCATCTGACTTCTTGGCCACAATAATGTTAATCCATTGTTCGGAATCCTTATTTAAAGGTTCAACATAAATCGTTTGCTTATTAGTTAAGCCAGCTGGTGTTGCGTAGGTATTGTTAACCACCGCTGCATCAACATCGTTTAATGACCGTGCCGTTTGTTCAGCACCCAACTCCTTAATCTTCAAGTTCTTGGAGTTCTTATCAATATCAGCAACTGTTGCTAACTTTCCAGTACCCTTCTTAAAGGTGATTAATCCTGCGTTCTTCAAGACGTATAATGCCCGGCTTTCATTCGACGCATCATTGGGAACGGCAATTGTTGCTCCATTCGGTAAGTCTTTAAGGTTGTGGTACTTCTTGGAATAAAGTCGGATTGGTGCAATCACTGTTCGTCCAACGGAAACAAGGCTACCATGATTAGCTTTGTTCCAAGCATTTAAGAATGCTGTATGTTGAAAGGCGTTTAAATCAATGTCGCCGTTTTGGACGGCTTTATTTGGCTGGTTGTAATCTGAGAAATTTTTAATTTTGACCGTCACCCCATACTTCTTTTTAGCAGTCTGATTAACTTCGTCCCAAATTTTTTGTTGTTGATTCGTTAATCCAACTACTCCAACCGTCACGGTCTTGGCTTGTTGTTGACGGTGATGAACAACTCCAGCAATTCCACCAATTACAATAATGGCAATTACAATAATGGTCCAAACTAAACCAGTGTGTTTTCTTCTCTTCATAATAAAATCTCCCTTTTTATCATTTTTATTTTTAATCAATTAAGCAAACGCTGGATAAACAAAAATCGTCCTTTATCTATTTCTAGATAAAGGACGATTACTCGCGTTACCACCTTTGGTTCGTTGAATCCTTGCGGCTTCAACCTCAACAGGTTACTAAAGGGACGTCTCCCTAATATAACCTTGCACTAGTAACGTGTGCAGCTCCGTCATCAGCTAACATCACTGATGCCATTCCAAGCCCATTTTCAAAATCGCCGATCACTTCTTTCCACCAACCAGAAGCTCTCTTTCAGATCTTTGATTCCTACTCTGCTTTTCGATATGTTTGCTATTCGATTAATTGATTATGAGTAATTATAATTTAATTCTAATAATTGTCAATACATTTTTTAATTTTTCTTGCACTTTTTAGTATTTCGACCAAATCACCGATGGATCATTAGTCAGTAGAAGTGACTTATGATATGATATGTACCTATAAAGGAGGGTTTGCATTGCAAAATCCATTTGGTAATAATAACGATCCAAATAACATTTTTAATAATCTCCCGATTCCACCAAACTATGCAAAAATTAAAAATGACCAAGGTGATTTGCGAATTGCTAAAGTGGGGATTTCATGGACGACATTTTGGTTTGGACCACTGCCCGCACTTTTCCGTGGCGACTATTACAATTTCTTCTTAGAATTGGTCCTTGCCGCTGATTATGTCCTCGTTGCCCTATTCTTTAAATGGCGTGTCCTATTTACCTTCCCTTGGCCGGCGTTAGTCTTTGCACTGTTTTATAATATGATGTATTTTCGTCACCTTTTTAATAAGGGATATTATCCAGCAGATGCTCATTCTCGCGAACTATTAGTCCAAAACCGCTATTTAAAAGAGAAAAAATAATGACGACTAAGTTGAAAACTTCAACTTGAGTCGTCATTTTTATTTATTACGCTACTTAATTTGCATGTTCTTGTGACCACTTCATGGGATCTTTACGCCAAGCATGAAGTGATGCTAACTGAGCTGCCGAAATCAGTTGGTTTTGTTCAGCCGTTTCAATTAAGGTCGTGTAATTAGTTACTGAGTAGTAAGGTAATCCCGCAGCTTGGAAATTATCATCGAGCGCCTTTAATTGGTAACTAAAGATGGAAACAACACCAATCACTTTGCCACCAGCATTTTGAACTGCCTTGACCGCTTTTAATGCACTCCCACCGGTTGATAGTAAATCATCAATTACGACCACCTTTTGTCCAGCTTTCAGAACACCTTCGATTTGACGACCACGACCATGATCCTTCGGTTTCGACCGCACATAGATTAATGGCTTTTGTAGCCGTTCAGCAACGTAAGCAGCATGCGGAATACCGGCAGTGGCAACTCCGGCAATCACGTCCACGTCATCCAGATGATGTTTAATCAATTCCGTCATCCCAACCGCAATATTGCGACGGACAAATGGGTACGAAATCGTTAACCGATTATCTGTATAAATCGGTGCGTGTAAGCCACTCGCCCAAGTAAATGGTTCATCAGGTTTTAACGTCACAGCACGAATATCCAATAAGTTCTTTGCTACAATTTCTAATTGTCCAACCATAATTACTTTCCCTCCATAAATGCTCGACGAATTGCTTTATAGGCTGCTACTGGATCATCACTTTGCGTAATTGGCCGCCCAACCACAATCCCATTACTTCCAAGATCATGTGCCTGAACAGGAGTTACCACCCGTTTTTGATCATCATGAACGTTTAAGTTGGGGCGAATACCGGGAGTCACACATAAGAAGTCTGGTTGCGTAACCGTACGGATTGCTTCAACCTCTTGAGCTGAACAAATTACCCCGTCCAATCCAGCTTTTTCTGCTACTTGCGCATAATTTTTAACCACATCAATCAATGGTAAATCAACGTGTTGTTCGTTTTTAAGAATCTGTTCATCAATGGAAGTTAATTCCGTAATTGCTAACAATTTAGGCTCTGGTAAACCGACCTCATGGGCGCCTTCTACTAGTCCAGCTTTGGCTGCCTTCAGCATTTCAGTTCCCCCAGCAGCATGAGTTGTCGTAAAACGAACGCCCATTTTACCAATCACGCGCATCGCCCGATGAACTGTATTGGGAATATCATAAGACTTGAGATCAAGGAAAACAGCTAAGCCGCGTTGCTTCGCCTGTTTCACAATTCCTGGCCCAAAGGCATAGTACAACTCCATCCCAATCTTCACAATCGGGGTATGATTCGTATCCGCGGCTAATTGATCAAAAAGTGTTAAAGCTTCATCTTTGGTCGCAACATCAATCGCAACCATAGGTTCAAAACGTTCCATTATCTGATCCTCCTATTAAAAAAAGCAGTCCTGCCAAAGAGGACTGCTTTCGTGAGTTCTTAATATAACTCGCTTTCGCCTTTTTGCCCTCTCTGGAGCGAATTAAATGGTGAAATTCTAATTATCTTCAATTGAAATATCTTCATGACCGTCATATTCTTCAACCGCCACGTGAACCGTTTCGTTTAAAGAAGTTGGAATATTTTTACCAACAAAGTCCGGCCGGATTGGAAGTTCTCGATGTCCCCGATCGACAAGTACAGCTAACGAGATGCGCTTTGGTCGTCCCAGATCCATCAAGGCATCTAAGGCAGCCCGTGCTGTCCGTCCCGTAAACAATACATCGTCAACCAAAATCACGTGCTTATCATTAATATCCACGTCAATATCACTACCATTCACCGTTGGCTGAATCTTATGATCAGCGATATGACGATCGTCACGATAAAGCGTGATGTCTAATGAACCGACCGGGATTTTAACGTCTTCCAATTGTTCCATCCGCTTGGCTAATCGTTGGGCAAGATAAATTCCGCGAGTCTTAATACCGACAAACACCAGATTTTCGACACCTTTATTTTGTTCAATGATTTCGTATGTGATCCGCGTTAGCGCACGTTGCATACTTGAACCATCAACAATCTCATGGGCCACAATGAACACTCCTTTACTATAAAAACGCCTTTACGTTGGAGAACATAAAGGCGCGTTTGCTAATCTTGTTCAGTTCCCCTTTTGACCTCTCTGGGTCCAGTTAAAAAGGCTTTATTTAGGAATAGTCTACCCGTCCAACGCTTGTGTGTCAACCATTTAACAGCGTATAATGGAAAGCATAATTATTTTTTGAAAGGACTGGTTCCGCGTGAATAATTTTATGTTTGATTTTGACGGTACTTTAGCCGACTCCGGTGAGGTCGTCTCAGTTGCCACTCAAAAAGCATTTATTAAAAACAACCTGCCAGCACCAACTAAACAACAAATTTTAGACTATATGGGATTGCCGATTGAGACTTTCTTCCCAATGCTGGCTCCCCAAACATCCGCTAAAGTTTTAGAACAGCTTTACGCTGATTTTCGCTTTTTTTGTACCCAAAATGAGGACCAGGGAACTAAATTTTTTGATGGTGTTATTCCAACTCTGCAGAAATTACATCATACTGGTAAACATCTCTTCATCCTTTCCAGTAATTCATCTGAGACAATTTACCACCATCTTAAGCGGTTTAAAATTGACCAGCTCTTCACTGAAGTAGTTGGTTCTGACATGGTTAAAAACTTCAAACCAAACCCAGAAAGTGTTAACCGGGTTGTCCATGATTTCAACCTTAACCGTGACCACAGTGTGATGATTGGTGACGCTCGTTATGATTTACAAATGGGTAAAAATGCTGCCGTGAAAACATGCGGTGCTACCTGGGGTGCATTTAACGTCGCGTCGTTAAAGCAGGAACGACCAACCTACCTGATCGATCGACCGCAACAATTACTCAAATTCTGAATTAATAATTGTCCGCCAGTAACCTTCGTTGTATATTAAAAAGGTAATCTGATTGGGAAGAATTTTTAAAAATGAAAAATAAATGGATGGCAGTTTTACTTACAAGCGGATTAGCGTTGACATTAGTTGGTTGTGGCCAGCAGAGTTCGCCAACTAATAGTGCGAGTTCATCCAGCCTCCTTGCTAGTAAATCCAGCACTAAAATCAGTGCGGATAATCTAACACCTCAGCAAATGGTAAGCGTTGTTACCACCTATGCTGGTAACAAATTTGGTAATCAATGGGCAACCACAGCAAAGGACGCTAAAAAAGCTGGTCTGTCGGTTGACTTGTACCCGTCAAGCAACTACAAACTTGCTGATGATGGCGAAGGGGTTGCGTATAACGTCAAGGCAGCTGATAAGAGTTCTCAGCTGGTATATACCGTGAAGGGCGATCATGTTACTATCTTCCAAAATGCTAGCAAAACTCACGCTGGTAAGAAGTTAACTACCGTTAGTCGTTCCGCCATGGTCAAATACATTAATGACAATGGTCAAGGCAACTTCGTTAACCAACTTTCACAAAATGCACAGGTCAACGACAAACGATCTGGTAACGCTGATGAATCATCCAGTAATTCGTCTTCCAGTAGAAATGGCAAATATGGTAACGAAGGACCGGTAACCGTGCCTGCTGACATGCGGGGAACTTGGTATACTGAAGATGGTGATGCGTCATCAGTGACCTTCGGGAAGAATACAATTACAATTGATGGTTCATCCACCAAGTTATTCAAACAAGACGTTAATTTCTTAAGCGATGATAGTCAGACTACAAATCAGACGGTCCAAAATGCAACGCAACATTGGGGAAGTGGTGCCTTTGTTACCGTTGATGGTCTTCATTATTTAAACATTCGTGGTTGGACTCAAACTGCTGGTGATGGAGAATCATTTGCGTTAACTACAGAGAATATCAACGGTAAAAATGTTCAAGTACTGGTGTCAGCACATGGCGCTGAATTCTGGGCAGATACGGTTTACTATCGCACTAAAGATTTAGCTCATCAACAAGCAAATCACAAGTATGATGACTTACGTTACCAAGACGACGAACAATAATTACATTACTTATTTCTTGATCACTTTCCAATTTCTGAAAGGAAAGTGATCTTTTTTATTTTTACGACCTTTAATAATTGCAATATTACGCATTTTTTTGATAGTCTAGTTAGGTATCGCTATAGAATGGAGGAATGACATGACAAAATCAAATACAATTAATTTCGATTCCCATACCAGAAATATTATTGCTGCAGTTCTGATTCTGGCGGACTTCATTAGTTTGGCAAGTCAAACCATGATCGTAACCGCCTTGCCAATCATCCAGCAAGATCTGCATGTATCACTAACAACTGCCCAGTGGTTAACAACTGGTTATACCCTCATTCTCGGTCTCACCATTCCCCTCTTTTCAAACATCTACGATAAATACACCGATCGGGGAATTTATCTCAGTACTGTTGGCCTGTTCATTATTGGGACTGCTCTTGGTTGTATTGCAACCAATTTCCCGCTTCTTCTGATAGCACGCTTAACACAAGCGGCTGCTGGTGGCGTCATTATGTCACTCCAAATGACCACCATGATTTCAATTTTTCCAATTGAAAAGCGCGGAACTGTCTTAGGGATGACCAGTTTGATTATTTCCACGGCGCCTGCGGTTGGTCCGACCTTATCTGGATTCTTGCTCGAATACCTGTCATGGCGGTGGTTATTTATTAGTGTATTACCACTGATGATTATTTGCTGGCTAATTGGGTTCTGGAAACTTTCTAACTATTCACCAACTAAAGACGTTCACTTTGATTATCCTTCAATCATCACTTCGCTCGTCGGCACTGGCTTAGCGCTTGGCAGTCTAACCGTCTTTCAAAGCAGCCTTTGGATTGGATTAGCAATGTTGGTCGTCGGTTGCCTATTTATTTGGTGGTTTGTTCATCGTCAACTGCATCTCAAAACACCAATGCTCAAAGTCACCATTTTCAAATATCCATCATTCCGTTTAATGACAATTGTCGGACTACTGGCTTTTATGATTATGCTGGGTACT
Organism: uncultured Limosilactobacillus sp.; assembly: GCF_934202705.1. Classification (GTDB taxonomy): domain Bacteria; phylum Bacillota; class Bacilli; order Lactobacillales; family Lactobacillaceae; genus Limosilactobacillus. The sequence goes on along the minus strand of NZ_CAKPYE010000002.1, from coordinate 169,005 downwards.
GAACAAGTTTATCCCATTTTCACTGAAAAAATTCTGCACACCAGTAGTTTAGCCTCCGGATTGATCCTCTTTCCGGGTGCAATTGCCAACGGAATTGTTTCATTCTTTGCCGGGCGATTATATGATCAATACGGCTTAAAATGGCTTACGACTACCGGAAGCATTTTAATTGCCATTGCTAGTATCCCATTACTATTCATTTCTGCCACAACTTCAATCATGGAATTAACCCTGATCTACATCGTCCGCTTAATCGGGAATGCCCTGATCTTTAGTCCGGCACTAACCGAAGCGTTCTCGAACCTGAATTTAGAAGAAAACAGTCACGGTACAGCCTTAAATAATACGATCCGCCAAATTTCTGGTTCCGCATCTGTCACCATGATGGTGGTCATTACTGATGCACCCGGATCAATTATTCAAGGAGCACACTGGGCATTTGCTGCCACCCTTTTCATGGTAATTATCCTCATGATCGTTCTTGGTCACTACCTGATGATTAAAAAAAACGTTAAATAAATCGAGACCCAAAGCTCATCATTACCGAGCCTTGGGTCTCAATTTTATAAGCTATTCAGCTTGAATTACGTTCAGCATTGCTTGACCATACTGGTCCAATTTCCGCTGACCAACTCCAGCAACATCTAACATTTCCGTCAGTGATTGCGGTCGTTTCCTTGCCATATCATGGAGTGTCCGATCGGAAAAAATCATAAATGCGGGAACTCCTTGTTTCTGAGCTAGCTCCCATCGTTTCACCCGCAACTTAGCAAATAATTCGCGGTCTTCTGGCAATTCATCAGTAATTTGGGTTGCTTTGCGGTCGGGTTTTCCTTCCAGTCGGCGTTTTACATGTTCTTGACCATGTAAAACGTTCCAACCACGTTTAGTAATCGCAACTACCGGATACTGATTACCGCGTAACTCAAGATAACCAGTCGCACAAAGATAGTCAATTAAACTCACCGCTTGTTGCTTAGAAAAATCATCCAGTGTATCGTAACTTGATAATTCACTTGCTTGAAGTTGACGCATCCGCTCATTTTGCGAACCAGTCACAACCTGGGCGACCACTCCCTTACCAAACCGACTATGTAATTCGCTCACCGCGGTGATGATCAATTTTGTTTCACGTGTAACATCAATCAATTTTCTGTGATCTAAACAGTTACTACAATGACCGCACGGATCACAATGCTGGCCAAAGTATTCAACAATTGCTTGTTGTAAGCAACGTGGGGTGTTCACATAATCAATCACTGCTTGGAGCTTACGATATTGAACGTTCTGATACTCTTCGTCGGCTTCCGACATCTCAATAAAGCGCCGGTATTGTTGCATATCACTAGCATGAAACAACATAATTGCTTCGCTTGGCAAGCCATCTCGTCCGGCACGACCTGCTTCTTGGTAATATGATTCTAAGTTTGGCGCGCTTGTTGCGTGCACGACAAACCGGACATTGCTCTTATCAATTCCCATACCAAAAGCATTTGTTGCGACAATTACTGGAACACGATCAAATTGAAAGTCATCTTGAATGCGCGCCCGGGTTTCATTATCCATGCCAGCATGGTAAGGTGCTACCTTCAAGCCGCGAGAGCTTAAATATTCGGCGATGGTTTCCACACCTTTACGGGTATTGGCATAGATAATTCCCGCTTCATCTTCATGATTTTTGAGATATTCATACAGATATCGTTTCGTATCAGAGTGTGACTGCATAACTTTAAAGCTGATGTTCGGTCGAGTAAAATTTGTCACAATGAAATTCTTCGGAGCAATCGCTAGTTGTTGACCAATGTCCTGTTGAACTTGTGGTGTTGCTGTGGCAGTCAATGCCAAAGTGACTGGTTTAGACTTCAGGCCGGCAATTGCTAATTGGAGTTGCCGATAAGCCGGACGAAAATCATGTCCCCATTGTGAAATACAGTGAGCTTCGTCGACGGCAACTAAATTAATAGCGAGATAATTCAATTGATAGCGAAAATAATCCATATTGAGGCGTTCAGGAGTCACATAGATTAACTTTAGTTTACCCTCATATGCTTGACGGAGAATCGGATTAACCTCATCACGAGGCGTAATACTGTTGATGGCCGCAGCTTCTACCCCATTTTGATGAAGGGCATCGACTTGGTCCTTCATTAGCGAAATCAAAGGTGAAACAACAATCGTTACCCCAGGATTGAGTAAAGCAGGAATTTGGTAACACAGCGATTTACCACCGCCAGTCGGCATCACAGCCAATGTATTTTGACCATTAAGAACTGCACTGATCACTTCCCGTTGTCCCGGGCGAAATTCATCGAACCCAAAGACCGTCTTTAAAATTGATTGTGCATTGTTCATGGTTTAGCTCCCTTTAATTGGATTCCATGTTTTAAAACATTATTTGAATTATATAACGAAAAATTATGATCAAGCTATTTTTCCAAAAAATCCGCCCACCTGACAGTGAGCGGATTACTTAGCTTAAGTTTTATCCTTCTGGTTCATAAACCAAGTGGTCATTAACGAAGGACTTGAAACCTTGTTCAGCCAGTTCACGACCGTATCCAGAATGCTTAACCCCACCGAACGGCAATTCCGGCAGTGAAGCCCAGCCAGAATTAATCCAGCTCATTCCAGTATCAATCTGAGCAGCAACCTTCCGTGCTTCAGAAACGTTCCTACCAAAGACGGTGTTACCAAGTCCATAACTTGAATCATTGGCTAAATCAATGGCTTCTTGAACATCATGGTACTTGTAAACCGACATTACCGGCCCAAACATTTCTTGATCAAAAATTGGATTATCCCGACTAATATCCGTTAAAATCGTCGGCATGAAGAATTGGCCATCTAGATCAACCGGTTGATTTCCATAGACCACCTTGGCACCATTTTCTACTGCTAAATCAACTTGCTTTTGCAGTTTATTCTTCGCTTTTTCAGAATTCATCGGTGCTAAGGTCGTTGCCGGATCCATTGGATCACCCATCTTGACACTACTGAAGATTTCCTTCGCCCGTTTTAGGAATTCATCATACAGATTATCAGGAACAATAAACCGTTTCGATGATGTACATACCTGTCCAGCATTATAAAGCCGTGCTGCAGGAATAATGGCCGCTAACTTGTCCATATCGGCATCTGGCAAGACGATGAAGGCATCGTTACCGCCTAATTCCATCGTACTCTTCTTTAAGTTCTTCGCGGCTTCCGTTGCTACTGCTTGGCCACCCCGTTCGGAGCCAGTCAGGCACACACCTTGTACCCGCTTATCCGCAATAATGGCACCAACTTGGTCATAGTCAATAAACATGTTCGTTAAGCTACCTTCTGGTGCCCCCGCTTCTTTAACCAAATCTGCAAATGCTTGCGCAGAAGTCGGGCAATTAGAAGCATCTTTCAAAACCATTGGATTACCGGCTAAAAAGTTCGGAATGAAAACCCGCGCGACTTGGTAGAATGGGAAGTTCCAAGGTTCAACCGCCATTAAAACACCGGTTGCTTGATGTAAAACATAGGCATTTCCGGATTCCGTATAAATTGGCGTTGGTGCTAAAAATTGATCCGCTCGTTCGACATAGTAGTCACAGAATGAGGCACAAAGCTCGACTTCTCCTTCTGATTCACTGATTAGCTTTCCCATATCCCGAGTCATGATTTCAGCTAATTCACGTTTTTTACTACGTAAGAGTTCGCCTAATCGCGTAATAATTTGCTTCCGTTCAGCTAATTCGTCACCATTCCGCCATTTTAAATATAAGGCGTGAGCAGCCGTCAATGTTTTTTCAATTTCTTCGTTCGTTGTTTGTGAATATTCATGTTCAACTTCATTGGTATATGGATTTACTGTTTTATAAGCCATTTTTATAATCACCTTTCCTTTTATTCTTATTTCACATTGTAAACGTTTTATAAGATTTCACAAGGCGATTTGCGGCTAGTTAATAAATGCACATATATCAATCGTTACTTGGCGTAATAAAGATTGTGAAAAATATTTTTGCTACTGGATCTTTTCACAAAGTAAAAAAGCCACGACAGATTTTTAATCTCTATCGCGACTTTTATTATTGATTTAACTTATTCTTTCCAAGGATCATGTAAAATCATTGTTTGTTCACGATCTGGACCAACCGAAACGGTCGCTAATGGCGTCGCCGTCAGTTCTTCAATCCGCTTCAAATACTGCTTAGCATTTTCTGGCAGATCTTCAAATTTAGTGACGTGAGTAATATCTTCATCCCATCCAGGAAGTTCATCATAAATTGGCTTACACCGATCTAATTCAGCTAAGCTAGCTGGGTAGTAGTTAATTTCCTGACCATCCAATTCATAAGCTCGAGCAATCTTAATTGTCTTCAAACCGGAAAGAACATCTAGCAAGTTCAAGCTTAAGTAATCAAGACCATCAACCCGGTGTGCGTGTCGGAGTGCCACTGCATCAAACCAGCCAACCCGACGAGGACGACCAGTAACAACCCCATATTCATGACCTGTTTCACGAATATGATCACCAATTTCATCCGTTAATTCTGTTGGGAAAGGACCTTCACCAACTCGGGTAGTATATGCTTTACAGATTCCAACAACTCGATCAATCCGATTTGGCCCAACTCCGGCACCAGTAGCTGCCCCACCAGCAGCTGGGTTTGATGATGTAACGTATGGGTAGGTTCCGTCATCAATATCCAACATCGTTCCTTGGGCACCTTCAAAGAGAACCTTCTTATTAGCATCCATTTCATCGTTGATTAATAAGGAAGTATCAGTAACATACTTCTTTAATTCTTGACCATATTGATAGTATTCATCAAAAATATCATCAAACTTCAGTGGTTCAACACCATAGATTTTGGTGAACATTTCATTCTTAATCTTGAGATTTTCACGCAACTTCTTTTCAAAGGTATCCTTTTCAAGGAGGTCACACATCCGAATTCCAATCCGCGCAACCTTATCCATGTATGTTGGGCCGATTCCCTTTTGAGTGGTCCCAACTTTTTGGTCTCCCTTGGCTTTTTCTTCGCACTTATCTAATAGGAGATGATAAGGCATTGTGACATGCGCCCGATTAGAAATCCGTAAACCAGAAACATCAATATCATTATCTTCTAGATAGTGTAATTCTTCTAGCAAGGCTTTCGGGTTCACAACAACCCCATTACCAATTACGGATAACTTTTTGGAACCAAAGATTCCAGAAGGTACTAACCGTAATGCAAATTTTTTGCCATCAAACACAATTGAGTGGCCCGCATTGTTCCCACCTTGCGAACGTACCACAATATCTGCTTCTTGACTTAGGTAATCGGTCATCTTGCCTTTTCCTTCGTCGCCCCATTGACTACCAACAATTACTACTGATGCCATTAAGTATTCACCTCATTAATTCATTCTTATAACTTATAAGCACACAGTTACTTAATCATACTACATAATCCCCTTTCAAATTTCAAGAGGGTTAGCGAACTATTTCAGGAATCTTTTTCATAAATGTCCGTAAATCATATTGACTATTTTTCAACTTCTGATATATTAGCAAATGGTTCGAAACCGTTTGGCTTTATGAAAGGTGGTTTTCCCAAGTGGAAACTTTTGATTATGATGATATCCAATTGATACCTAATAAATGTATTATTAAGAGTCGTAAAGAGGCCGATACGAGTGTCCAATTTGGACCACGTAAGTTCAAGATCCCCGTGGTTCCAGCCAACATGGCAAGCGTTATTGACGAAGACCTGGCAATTTGGCTTGCTAAAAATGATTATTACTATGTTATGCACCGCTTTGCACCTGAAAAGCGAGCTGATTTTATTCGTCATATGCATGATCGAAAGCTCTTTGCTTCGATTTCTGTCGGCATTAAAGATAGTGAATATGATTTTATCGATCAGTTAAAATCCGAACATTTATCTCCGGAATACATTACGATTGATGTGGCACACGGACATTCTGATTATGTCATTAAAATGATCCAATACATAAAAAAACAGTTACCAGATGCTTTTGTGACTGCTGGGAATGTTGCAACTCCTGAAGCTGTCCGTGACCTAGAAAACGCCGGTGCCGATGCCACTAAAGTTGGGGTTGGTCCAGGTAAAGCCTGCATCACGAAACTCAAGACCGGCTTTGGTACCGGTGGCTGGCAATTAGCTGCGCTTCGTCTTTGTAGCAAAGCAGCACGGAAGCCATTAATTGCTGATGGCGGGATTCGTCATAATGGTGACATTGCTAAATCCGTCCGCTTTGGTGCTTCAATGGTTATGATTGGTTCAATGCTCGCTGGGCATTTAGAATCGCCTGGTCACGTCATTACCATTGATGGTAAGCAATACAAGCAATACTGGGGTTCCGCTTCCGAAGTCCAAAAGGGTGCTTACCGTAACGTAGAAGGCAAACAAATGCTCGTCCCATTCCGTGGTTCGATTAAGGATACCCTTCAGGAAATGCAGGAAGACCTCCAATCATCTATTTCTTATGCTGGTGGTCGCGACCTTGAATCAATTACCAAGGTTGATTATGTCATTGTGAAAAACTCAATTTTAAATGGTGACTATTAATTCACAAAAATATCTTTACATTGAGTATAAATAGGACTATCTTATCAAGAGTGTAATTTTAAAGATGAAAGTGAGGTAGTTCCAATGGATGCCCAAAAAAATAAGCTTGAAAATGTTCGTAAAGAAATGCTCAGTGGTGAAAAACACTCCGCAATCATGATCGGTCGGGTCGCATCGGTCTTTACGATCATGATGTATGTTTCGTATATCCCTGAAATTATGGCAAATCTGCAAGGACATCCCGTGAACATCCTCCAACCGACAGTCGCTGCATTTAATGGCTTTCTGTGGTGTGCTTATGCACTCAATAAGCGCCATCGTGATTGGGCTGTCTTTATTGGTAACTTCCCTGGAATCATTTTCGGGATCATTACTGTGATTACGGCTCTCATGGCACGTTAAAATTTAAGAATAGATCATCGTTTTGGGGCTGGTGTTTATCCAACCCCTTTTTATTGGGGGGATTTTTTTTGAATAAAGAACGACTATGGACATTGTTAGCCATTGCAGCTTGTATGATGTGGGGAATTTCATCACTATTTGCAACCGCACTTTTTAAGCTTAGCCCAAACATCAATGCACTTTGGCTCTCGCAAATTCGTCAGCTCACTGCCGGTCCGATTTTACTAATCATTTCCGGATTAGTGGGTGGCCACCCCATTAAAATCTTTCGAGAGTCACCACATAATCTGATAACGCTAATTTGCTATGGCCTTTTCGGCATGCTACCGGTTCAATTCTGTTATTTCATGGCGGTTCAAGAAGGCAATGCCTCAATCGCAACGGTCCTGCAATTTATTGGCCCGTTCTTTATCATTGTCTACGTTGCTCTCTTTCGTCACCAACGACCACAGCGGATCCAAATTATTGCGGCCCTAATCGCTTTTGTGGGCGTCGTACTTTTAGCCACAAATGGTAAACTCACTAAATTAGCAATTACCCCAACCGTGCTCTTTTGGGGACTTCTATCCGCCATTGGTGTTGCAACGAATACATTAATCCCGCAAAATTTAATTAAACAAGGTTACTCCTCATTAACCATCACTGGCTGGGGAATTTTTGTTTCGGGAATTGCTTTATTCTGCTTCCACCCGGCACAACCTAATTTGCCCCATACTAGTTTGGTGTGGTGGTATGTTGCTGGTGTTGTGATTATTGGAACGCTCATTCCGTTCCAACTGGCTACTAACTCATTAAAATTCATTAGTGCCACTAACTTCAGCCTGACTGATGCATTTGAACCCATTACTGCCACTGTTGGCTCTATGATCTTCTTTAATTTAAATATGACCACGATGGACTGGCTTGGTTCAATCTTAATTGTTGGTGCAGTCTTAGCCTTAAATTTACCTTTGCCGAATTTTTTACAGAAAGAACTCTAACCAAAAAACAATTCAAAACAATAAAACGGTCTTCAGCTCGGGGAATCCGAATTGAAGGCCGTTTTTTATATTGCTCATTAAGTTGGTAAATTAACAATTGGATTCAAATAATTCCAATACCGTTCCGCATCATTTTGATGTCGCATCGTCTGCCGAATTATTTGTTGAAGTTGTGGGAGATCATCCGTCACGATTCCATCAACGTGTTGATTAATAAGCTGTTTCATGGCGCCTCGATTATTAACTGTCCACGCATAGATTGGTTTTCCTTGTCGATGAACTGCATTAATAAACCGCTCATTCAAAGAAGAATATTCATTATTGAAGCCCTTAATTTTCGGTTGCGGATTCGTAAAATTATACGCTTGTAAATATAAAACTTCCATTTGCGGATTTAGCCGTTGCAATTGGGTGACCAGCCCATAATCCAATGAATGGACAAGGTAATGACGTTGAACAATTAATTTCCCGTATTGCCGATTAAATCGCTCCACAACATCTGGTGAATCATCTTGAGTTGTTTTTAATTCCACAATTAATTTCTGATGCAGCTGCTGAGCTGCTCTCAAATACTGATCAAAACTGGATATCTTCGCGGTATGACCGTTTTCACGCATGGTCAAATGCGTCAACTGATGAAGAGTCAATTGGTTGGGACGCAAATTAACGCGTGTTAATTGATGTAGGTTTTCATCATGCATCACGACAAATTGGTGATCCTTCGTTTCGTGAATATCCATTTCAACATAGTCAGGATGATAATTATGGCTCGTCCTTCTTAACGCTTCAATACTATTTTGTACTCCATTATGATTAGCAACCCCACGGTGAGCAATCGTTACTGGTCTCGTTAAGCATTGCGGTTGAAAATAGTGAATGCTGCTCATTCCAGTCTCAATCAAGAGTACCACTAGCATCAGCAAAGTCCAACCGTTCCAAGCATAATTCTGATTACGCCAACCTCCAGATTGACTGCCCATCACGATCTGTACCCAGTGCACAATGACCCAACTAAACACAAGCAGGGAACCAACCTCAGCAATTGTTAAACAAACAATACTCAAGCCGCGTTGGTTACTTCCAATCATTCTTTGGACAATTAGCAAGGCGCCATTTAATAACCAACTAATCGTCCCGGCAATCAACAGTTCTCGCCAGAATTGCCCAAGCGGCACCTGATTACTTCTTAGCTGTGCTTTAGGGATCAACACTAATTTTGTAATGGTCCCGATGAACCGCATCGTTACCACAAAACAACCAGCATAAATCAGTAAGGTCGTGGCCATTAACCAACCGTTACGAGTTCCATAATCCAAAATGACTTCAGGAACCCGCATTCCAATCAATAACGGCGTCCGAAAAGCAATACTAAATAGCGGCAACCAAGTTATCAATTCAGCTAATAAAAGTAGCTGGATTCGCCCATTTAACCGCTTCATTACAGTTAATAGTTGGGCTATCATATTCGTCAAACTAAAAGTCCCTTGGTTAATTTGCACGATGCCAATTAGCATTAACGTGAAGAGTAGCAAAAGAACCCACCAAACTAATAAAAGTTCCGTAAGTAATACTAAAACTACTCCCGGATGTTGATTAATGATCCGCCAAAGATTAGTTAATGAAACCAATGGCACCTCTGCTTCTGGTAATAATTTACTATTAATCAAGCGCAACAGTGGTAATAACCCATTTCGTATGATTAAATCAACGGTTAAAACCACGCCAGTCGATTGCCACCATTTCCTGAAACGTTTTGACATTAGAAATCAACATCATCAGGATTAGCGCATTGCCCCCCAAGATCACGTAATGCACTAATCTGTTTCATTTCATCATTACTTAATTCAAAATCAAAGAAATCCATATTTTGTTGCATCCGCTTAACATGAACCGACTTTGGCAATGGCAGAACGCCTTGTTGGAGTACCCATCGCAAACAAACTTGAGCAACCGTCTTGCCATGGTCTTCAGCAATTTCTTTCAACGTCGGATTCGTCAGCACTGATGAGCCTTGACCACCAAGCGGTGCCCATGCTTCAACTAGCAGATCCATCGACTGCAGTTTTTTAACTTCTTCAGTATGTGGCCACCCTGGATGCACTTCGATTTGATCCACCATCGGCTTAATCTCTGCGGTTTCCATTAGATCGGCAACATGGTGTGGTAAAAAGTTACTTAATCCAATTGCCCGAATTTTGCCTTCGTGGTAAAGCTCTTCCATTGCTCGCCACGTTTCTGCATTCAGTCGTTTAGCATCGTCGCCAAATTGCTTTTCGTTAGCTGGCCAGTGAATCAGGTATAAATCTAAGTAATCGAGTCCTAAACGATCTAAACTATCTTGGAGCGCTTGCTTCGTTGATTCATAACCGCGTTCAGTGTTCCAAAGCTTACTGGTAACAAATAGTTCCTTCCGATTAATCCCAGAATCTTTAATTCCCTTGCCAACTGCCGTTTCATTACCGTAAACTGCCGCAGTATCGATATGGCGATAGCCTAATTCAATTGCATCCGCAACCGCTTGTTCTGCAACTTCCTCAGGAGTACGAAAGGTACCATACCCGACGCAAGGAATCTTTACACCATTATTTAATTGCCGCATTGTATTAATATTCTTAAATTCCATTTTAATAATCTCCCTTCATCACAATTCATATAATGTTCCGATCTTAACAAGGTACAAATACCGATGACGAACTGGTTGACCTGTCATTTGCTGTAAAGCAGCCGCATATAAATTAACCTGTCCTTGATAGCGATCAACAATTTCTGCCAACCGGTGTTCATCATTTGGTTGTAGATAATCCGTCTTATAATCAAAGAGTTCTAGACCATTTTCTTCCTTCAGGTAACCATCAATGATCCCGTGAATTAAAATTTGCCCGTCATCATTGGTTAGATTTTTAAATAATTGGTCACCATCCATCAACATTGAAAATGGCTTTTCACGTGCCAGGTCCATTGGATGGTTTAAAATTCGCTGCCCTAGTTCTGTCTCATAGAACTTAACAATACCCTCAACATCAATCTGCTCTGCCACTCGCCGATTAACAATTAACCGCTCCTGAACTAACTGGTCAATGGTTGCTTGAACCTGCTTTGCAGATACATTACCCTTCGTCAAATCCAACATCTGGAATACTAAGTGGGTTGCTGTTCCAACTTCTGTTGGCAACGGTGCTTGATCACCAGTTTGCATAAATCGTGGTTGATCAAAACTATTTTGCAAATATTGGCCTTCATCCTTCACTTCCGCTCGATTAAAGGTTAACCGGCCCATTTGTGCATCATCCGGATCCTGATTGGCAAAGATGTCCCGAATTGCTGAAACCGATTGATAAGCTGTCGTCTTGGTAGCTGCTTGATAAGCATATTTCATTGTCAACACTCGATGAATAAATTGTCGTTCTTCAACGGTTAACGGCTGGCTTCCATGATCCTCCATCACCGTTGCGCTACGTTCAGAACGGAGTTGCGCTAATTTAGCTTCGACTTGATTAGCAGTCCACAATTGAATTGTGTACTTAGCATTTGGTAATTGGGGCTGACCTGACGCAATCGTGGTTTCCATCTTCAATCCCTGCGGGTCAAATTGTGAGGTTCGCGCTAGACTTAAGCCAATCCAATCCAGCATCGAGCGACTGTCGAGCCGTAATTGTGGCCCTAATACCGTTTGAAAGCCTTGGTAAGCCTTTGACCACTGTTTCCCGAGTGCTTTTAAATTATTTTTAGAATTCTTTTCATTCACAGAACCAGTTAAAATTAACCGTTGTTCGGCCCGTGTTAAAGCGACATACAGTAACCGCATTTCCTCAGCCCGATTTGCTCTAGTAATTGCATCCGCCACTACCGTCCGCTGGGGAAGATCATACGTGACTTTTACTTTGTCTGCAGTTAACGACTGTCCTTCACCTTTCATTGGCGTATCACCAAGATATCGAATGCCCACTCCAAGGTGTGGTTCAACAACTAAATTTCCGGCGACATCATGTGAATTAAAACGATGGTTGAGGTCAATTACAAAGACAATTGGAAACTGAAGCCCCTTACTACCGTGAATCGTCATCACATTAACAGCGTCTGTTGCTAGTTCCACCGGCGCCTCTCCGAGATCTTCATTTCGTTTTTGCATCCGTTCAATGAAGTGAATAAATTGATAAAGACCCTTGAAACTTGACTGTTCATAAGTATTTGCCCGCTCGTATAGTGCATGCAGATTCGCCTGTCGCTGCGTTCCGCCCGGCATTCCGCCAACGTAATCAAGGTAGCCAGTTGTTTGATAAATCTGCCAGATTAAATCCACCAGCGATTCTTGTTGCGCAGTCACCTTAAACTCTTTTAACTGTTCTAAAAACCGCGAAAGTTTCACGTGTAACAATTTCACGTCAACGTCTTCGTTAGTTGGTATCTTATCCGCGTCACGTTGCTCAAAAGCCTGCAGTGCTTCGTAATAATTGCCATAACGATGGTTAATCCGCAGATAAGCCATTTCTGGTTCCGTCAACCCAACAATCGGTGAGCGCAACACTGCTACTAACGGTATGTCTTGATATGGATTGTCAATCACTTTCAATAACGAAACCATTATCCGTACTTCGGTCGCTTTAAAATAATTTTGAACATCCTGAACAACGACTGGAATGTTTAACTGACCAAATTGTTCCACAATTCGATTATTAGGGCTCTTTGTCCGCTCCAAAATCACGATATCTGCTGGCTGAATTGGTCGTTCGTCACCAAGGTCAGGATCAAAAATTGTTTCATGATTATCTAGCATTTGACGGATTCGCATCGCAATCATCCATACCTCACCAGCATACTTATCTGAACCTTCAGGTAATTTGATATAACGCTGTTGATTGGTATCCTGATTCAAAACCGTGTCATTGTCAGCATTCGCATCATAGATCATCAGTTCAGTTGGCACCGGCTGAGTTTTAGCTGGATCATACCATTTTGCAGCAAACTTTAACTGTGCCTGCTCATCATATGGCATTTCACCGACCGTCCGATCCATTAACTGGGTAAAGACAAGATTAGTAAACTCCGTTACATTACTCATTGAGCGGAAATTCTCTGCCAGCACAATTGTTTCGTCAGCGGTATTTGAGTGCTGATAACGCTCATACTTATCTAAAAAGAGGGTTGGATCAGCTTGACGAAACCGATAAATCGATTGCTTAACGTCACCTACCATAAAAAGGTGATTTACTTGCGGATCGTGGAGTTGATTTAATAAATCATCTTGAAGTCGATTGGTATCCTGATACTCATCAACTAAAATCTCTTGATAATGGTGCTGAAGTTCGTTTAGAACTTGTTTACCAGCGTCACTTTGGTTCGTTAAAATCTGGTAAGCATAGTGTTCAAGGTCACTAAAATCCAACATATGGCGATCGAGCTTCGCTTGCTGGTAATCTCGACGAAAGGCTTTGGTGACGTCAACTAATTCTTCAACCATCGTTAATGCCTCTGCAGTCTTCGTCCGTAATTGCTGTTCAGTGTATTGAAAATACTTTCCTTGAATTGTTGTTAAACGTTTTTTTAGTTCGTTGCGACTATTTTTGAGCTCTTCATATTGTGCCTTGCCGTTAGGGTCATCTTTAAAACGGCGGGCCTTCAATCGGCCGAACTTAATTCCCGCAACTTGTGCCTGCAATTTATCCCAGCTCACCGTCGTTAACGCTGATTGAAGATCCTTGATTAAGGTTAAATCTCCATTTAGAACCTCAGCTAGATCGCTAAAATCGCGCATCGCGGCCTCATTGGCTACTCCCTGCCAATCCATTATTAGTTGCTCAAAAAACAGTTCTAAAATCGGCAATAATGTTTTTTGATAAAAGTCCGTCTCCACAATTGGCTGCTTACCAAACTGATAATTTTTGATTGCTTGATCCAACCATTGATCTGGATTTGGCTGGGCGTTGGCTTCTTGATAAAGTTTTTCAACCACTTCTTGAAGTCCCTCACCAACATTGGACTTGGCATCCGCAAAGTTTTCTGCTAATTGACTGAAGTGCCAGTCGCCTGGATCAGCCTTGCTATAATCAGTTTTAAAGCGTTCTTCTTGCAAAGAATTCCAAACTTGCTCTTTTAAAAGTGCCTGTTCAGTCTCATCCGTTACTAAACGATACTGCGGATCTAAACCAATCACATAGTAGTAGCGCTTAATAACCTGTTCACAAAAGGAGTGAATTGTACTGATATTCGCAATGGCTAACCGGTTAATTTGGGCCTTCATATGCTGATCATTACTATCAGCAACTAGCCGTTGCCGTATTCGATCACGCATGTTTTTTGCTGCTTCTTTGGTAAAGGTTACCAATAGCATTTGGTCAATATTCAAATGCCGATTTTCCTTTAACAGTTTAATCACCCGGTCAACCAATACCGCGGTTTTTCCAGAACCAGCAGATGCTGAAACTAAGATATCGCGATCTCGATCATTAATGGCTCGTTGTTGTTCTGGAGTCGGTTGAAATTTACTCATGGTCTTCCCTCTCATCCTTGAGTTGCTTCATCACATCATCGTCAGTAATGGTAATTTCCCGATACTTATTCTGGTCGAGAAGACTGTCAAAATGATAAATATCAAGATAATCACTGTAATCTAAGCCAGTTCTCTGATCACGACGAAATGGTCTTAAATCAACGTTCCCACTGAAGATTTGTTGGGCGGCTTCAATAATTAACTGTTGATTCCGCGCCAATAACTGATCCATTTGTCCTTGGTCAACTAACAGTGTCCCCTTCTTGGCCTTAATTAAGTCCTTCGTCTTAGTATAACTAACTCCTAAGACAAGCGGATCCGGCTTTACAGCCGCTAATCCCTCATCAAGCTGTCGTAATACCTGATCATCATTCAACAAAACACCTTTGAATTCATGTTTTTTCAATTCGGTAATTTCTGGATTCTTCTTGATAATATCTTGGTATTGATAATGGGGATCAAATAAATGTAAATACAGCGCTCCTGCAATCATCGTTGACCGCTCTGGATTAGCAAGATCTAGATTAGCACGTAAGTTATTGAGGTATGTCAGCATCTGCAAATCCAATCCTTCATAAGCGTCAACCAAATCAAATTCCTTATTTGCTGACTTATAATCAACGACGGTCAGGTAATCCCGCTGATCACCACGAATTGCATCAACGCGATCAATTCGTCCCCGTAAGTATACTTTCCGTTTAAGATCTGATTGTGACGACTTTCGATTGTGAATTTTGGTTTCGTAGACTAACGCCCGGTAACTTGGCTGTGAATCTGGTCGATCATCAAGCAACCCAACGTGACCAAATTTTTGCTCGGTTGTGATTGGCTGCGTCGCTGAATACTGGGCTTGATTCCGAAGTACCCGTGCCATTGTTAAAACAATTTGTTCGAGATGATGCTTCTGGTAAGCAATTCGTTCATAATTTTCAGCTAATTCGATCAAACTTGGCTGTCGACTAAACGCCCAATCCATTGCTTTAGCAACGTAAGCTGCAAGTTGGTCATCCGCTAATTTTGCTAATTGAAGCTGGTCCTTGTTCAGTAACCGAATCAACGCCTCCATCGAATCATGATAAAACGTTCCTGAATTAGCGTTAGTAATTTCTAATTCTTCACGCTTTTGTAAATCAAGCCCAAATTTAAGGAAATATTCATATGGATTTCGATAAAACGTCTGTAGCTGTGAAATGGAGGTGGCAAGGGTATTATGGCGCTGATCATCCGTCACGCTTGCCCAGTCAAATGGCTGACCAGTTTTGGTTGCCGCTGCACTTTGTTGTAAAATTTCCGGGTCTAAGTGGCCATATAGTTTCGCTGCCATTTGTGGTGATAATTTCGTCGTCTGATTATGATAAGTTAAGCTTGATTTCAACCAGCCTAACCGTTCATGATTCATTTCCCGGGAAATACTTCGCCAGCCTGCACTGACAGACTGTCCGTTATTAACCGCTTGTCGTTCAACCTGAATATAGTTAGACAATGTTGCCGCTGGCGCACCAATAAATGGTTTGATTTGGTCAAAATTTGCGCGAGCTGCTGGCGCAAATGGTAAATTATCAGATAATTGTTGCTGGTCTTTGTTCCACTTACCGAAGTAGGTTGCTAGTCCCACAAGATATGGTGAGACCGTCAATCTGGCTTCATCGCTCCCCATTTCTGGTGCTGAAATATACAGCTGCTCCCGGGCATTCAGCATTCCTAGATAATTAATCATTATTTCATTATCAACTCGTTGCATCCCCGAAATTGGCAAAAATTGATTAGCGGTTAGTCCCTGACTAAGTAGCTGCTTATCAGGATCACTTAACAGTCCTTCACTAACCTTTACTTCCGGCATCACATCATCAGTTGCCCCAATCATGAAAACGACTTTTCGCTGATTAGTCTGCACAATTCCAGTTTCTGAAACCAAGACTTGATCCATTGTTGACGGAATTTGTGAATAAGTAGCAGTTTCAAAACCAACCTGAATAATGGCTGCAAACTGAGTTAAATCAAAGGTTCCACCATTTCCAAGAATTGTCACGTACTCATCTAGCAAATGACACATTGTATGCCAGACCTGTTGCGGTTGTTGGGCTAAGTCCATTTGTCCACGCTTCGCTGCTTCATTTGCCCATCGCTCAAGCTGTTGTTGAACACCGAGCTGGTCAAGTCCTTGGTAGAGTGCCTGAGCAGCTGATTGCCCATCTGTCGCGTTTTGTAATTGTTTAATGAACGGCGCCACCTTGTTACGCACCACCGTCTTGACCCAGTTAATTTGCTGAGTCTGACGTTGTTCGCGTTTTTGTAACCGCTCATTGGCAGCCAAGACTTGCTTGTCAACATTTGGCGTAAACTGCCAGGCCTGTTGGTCTAGCCAGGCTTGTCCAGTCTTCCCATACTTTAAACACCAGTTTTCGGTTGTATAGACTGCGTCCATAAACCGTTGCACTGGATAATAATTTTTTCCCGTTTGATCTTGCTCTTCCGGAATCACCAATCCCGTCTTCAACAACTGCAAAACATCCGGTAATTGAAAATGGCGCTCTTCAATCTTAAAAATTGCCTCTATCAACGTGACCAGCGGATGATTAGCCATTGAACGATCATTATCATTAAAAATTGGCACTTCATTAGCATCAAAAACTGGTTTAAGTATGGTTGCATAACCATCTAAGTGCCGTGTCAAAACCAAAAAGTCTCGGTAACGATAGTGGTCATTAGCAACCATCTGTCGAATGATTGTGGCAACTCGTTGTAATTCTGCCACTCGGGTCGGTGCGGTAAAAAAGTGAACCCTTGATGAAGAATTCGGCTGCTGCTCAGGAACCATTAATTGTGCTTGTAATTTCATCCACTGTTCAACTTCACATAAATCAGCGCTAACTCGATTAGCAGTAACAAACTGGTCTGCACCAAGTCTAACTTCAGGTTGTTGTTTAGCAAATTCTACTAGTCGATGATATTGCATCCCTGATTGATAAAAGAGATTGTTATCATTTGGGAGCGTCGTTCCACGATATGGTCGGTCTAACACTAAGCCAATCGTTGTGGATGCCGCATTTTTGATCATTGCCTCTACAACTCGTTCTTCAATCGCCGAAAATTGACCATTGTAACGGTTTAGATAAAAATGCGTATGCGAGAAGTCTCCTCGGCGAAGTCGTTCGATTAGTAATTGATAAACCGCATTAGAGTTCAGTCGTCCTGAAAGCCCCTGTTGGAAAGCCTCATAAACCTTAAATAGCACCGTCATTTTATCCAAAAAAGCCGCCGAAACCCGTTCATGATGAGCATTGGCCCATTGTTGAACTCGTTCAATAATTGCCTCGTGATCATTGGGGTTAACGTTAGCGTTTTGTAACTCAATTAGCTGGGCCGTTAAATCCTGCACAAATCCATAACGATGAGCCTCTTTAGCAAACATCTTGAGGTCTGCTTCAGGAAGTTCATGAATGATTTTTGCAACTAACATCGTTAACCCAACGTTAGAAATTCGGGGAATTTGATAGTGCGGATCATTTCGTAATAAAAACCACGCCAGTCGGGTAAAAGATAGTACTTGGACCTGGGTTTGCGCATAGACGTCGGTTGCATCACTCATTGCCCGTAATTGCTTTAAGACATCAATTTCCGTCGAAAACTTAATGTGATTAGGAACAAGAAAAAAGAATTGATCATTCGGGGCGGCTACCATCTGGCGATGGAGTTCTTGAACTAGCGCTTGCTGATGGTCCTTGGACGCTGGGCCGAGAATAAAATTTAAGATGCTCATCATAATTCCTCCGTTTAAAAACTGCTTTTATTCTATCATTTATTCATGGTATTAAATGGCAATCTCCTTGGCATCCATTGAAATTTTCGCTATAAAAAACCTTGACCACTTTTGTAGTCAAGGTTTGTAAGTTAGTTCATAAAGTAATGTTTCCAGAATTGGTTAACATTGTACTTATGGGTTTTATTCTTTGACCAGAAGCCAACTTTAACAACGCCATCAACCTTGTTTCGCGGAACAAATCCCCAATACCGACTATCATTAGAAACGGTTCGGTTGTCACCTAAAACAAAGTATTCACCCTTTGGAACTTTGGTCGCACCAGCATTCCGCACCCAATTATTCTGTTTAGAAATGCTTTTTAGGGTCCAGTTACCGGTGCCGGCTTTCCGTTGATCCATGTTAATGTAACTTTGATTAGCCTGCTTGCCATTCACATATAAATTACCATTTTGTGATTTAACAGTATCACCTGGAACAGCAATTACCCGCTTGACATAGTCAGTCTTGGTCGATACCTGTGGGTCAACACCATTAGCATTAAAGACCACGACACTTCCTCGATGAATCTTAGATTGTTTAAAGCTAAAAACTCGTTCATTATTCACCAAGTTTGGTAGCATTGACGGTCCATCAACCCGAACATTTTGAAAAAGAAATTGTCGAATTAATAAGGCCAAGATCAACCCAATGACCACTGGAACAACCCAGCTTAAAATTTGCCGTAACGTTTTCATTCTTCCATCCCCGAATCACATCAAACTTCATTTTAATAATAGTACATTTTAAATCTAAATATCCACTATTATTATTGGAACTTTGATTATTTTTCGGGATCTGCAGCTGAGTTGATCTTTGCAATGCGACCCTGTTGAATATAAACGCTCAAAATTGCTAAATCAGCTGGGTTAACCCCACTAATTCGTGAAGCCTGGGCTAAAGTTTCAGGGCGGATCTTTTCAAGCTTTTGGCGTCCTTCCGTTGCTAAGCCATCAATTGCTTCATAATCAATGTTTTCTGGAATTTTCTTCGCTTCCATCCGTTTCAAGCGGTTGACTTTAACTTCCTCTTTCTTGATGTAACCAGCATACTTGACTTGGATTTCCACTTGTTCGGCTTCTTGACGATTAAGTGATGTCGTTGGTGCAGGAATAAATTCCAATAATTTCTGATAAGTTACATATGGTCGGCGTAACAATGCCGCCGCGGTTAATGAATCCTTGAGCGGATTGTCACCATTTTCTTGAATGTATTCATCCGCCGCTGTCTTTGGCTTAATCCGCAAACTTTCGAGACGTTTAATTTCGTCTGTAACGTGTTGCTTCTTCATTTCCATCTTAGCAAGCCGCTCATCACTGACCAACCCAATTTCATGACCCTTTTCCATCAACCGGAAATCCGCATTATCATGACGCAAAATCAATCGATATTCGGCCCGACTCGTTAATAGACGATATGGCTCTTTCGTCCCTTTCGTCACTAAATCGTCAATCATGACGCCAATATATGCATCCGACCGTTTTAAAACAAATGGACTTTTGCCCAATGCTCGCCGTCCAGCATTAATTCCAGCAATTAATCCTTGTCCAGCTGCCTCTTCATAACCAGATGTTCCGTTAGTTTGTCCAGCAGTATAGAGGTTCTTAACCTTCTTGGTTTCTAGCGTTGGGTGCAACTGATATGGAGCAACCACATCGTATTCAATAGCATAACCCGGACGCATTAATTGCGCATCTTCTAGTCCCTTAACGGAATGCAGCATTTTTTGTTGAATCTCTTCCGGCATTGAGGTTGATAACCCATCAACATAGTATTCATCAGTGTCCCGGCCTTCGGGTTCAAGGAATAATTGATGACGATCCTTATCAGCGAAGCGAACAATCTTGTCCTCAATCGATGGACAATACCGCGGTCCCACACCTTTAATTACTCCTGAAAACATTGGTGCGCGATCAAGATTGGCCCGAATTAAATCATGGGTATGTAAGTTCGTGTACGTTAACCAACAGGAAATTTGGTCTGACAAGGCCAAATATTGGGTGTCAGGGGTATCAAAACTAAAATGATTTGGCGCTTTATCACCAGGCTGTTCTTCGGTTTCATCGTAGTGAATGGTGTTCCCATTAATACGTGGTGGTGTCCCAGTCTTAAATCGTTCCAAATCAAAGCCGAGGCGCTCTAAGCATTCAGACAATTTTGTTGCACTCTTAGAATTATTAGGACCTGATTCATACTGTAGTTCACCAATGATAATTTTCCCACGGGCAGCCGTGCCAACTGTTAAAACAACTGCTTTTGAGCCATATCGCGCCCCGGTGTTCGTAATGACCCCTTTGCAGACCCCGTCTTCCACAATTAAATCATCAACCGTTCCTTGACGTAACGTTAGGTTAGGTTCTTTTTCAATGGTTAATTTCATCTGTCGGTGGTACGCGTGCTTATCTGCTTGTGCCCGTAATGCGCGCACTGCTGGACCTTTACCAGTATTAAGCATCCGCATTTGAATATACGTTTTATCAATGTTATGCCCCATTTCACCACCAAGGGCATCAATTTCACGAACAACGATCCCTTTGGCCGGACCACCTAAGGATGGATTACATGGCATAAAAGCCACCATTTCTAAACTAATGGTGATTAATAACGTTTTATTTCCCATTCGCGCGGCCGCAAGAGCAGCTTCCGATCCCGCATGACCAGCACCAACAACAATGACATCGTAATTTCCGCCATCATATTGAATTGCTTCTCCAGTTTTCATTTCCAATCTCCTTGCTATTTGCCTAAACAAAATTGACTAAACAATTGGTCTAATAACTCATCTTGATAACTATCACCAGTAATTTCACCAAGTAAATCCCAAGCTCTCGTCATATCAATCTGAACTAAGTCCACTGGCATTCCATCATCCAAACCCTTTAAAACGTCCCCAAGAGCTTCATCTGCTTGGCGAAGTAAACCAATGTGACGAGCATTGGTAACCATCACATTACTTTGATTGCTTTCAATTCCTTGATTAAAGAAGAGGTGACTAATGGCGTCACTTAATTCGTTAATTCCTTCATGTTTCGTCATCGAAGCAGTAATAAGCTGATCACCATTTACGAGCTGTTTCAGTTCGTCTTGGGAAACCTTTGTTGGTAAATCACTCTTATTAAAAATAATGATGCGTGGTTTATTCGCCGTTTGGTGAATAAGCTGCCGATCTTCATCAGTTAACGGCTGTGAACTATCAATCAGTAACAAAATTAAGTCAGCCGTATCAATTGCTTGACGGCTCCGCTCGACACCGATTTTTTCAACTGTATCTTCAGTATGACGAATCCCAGCGGTATCAATTAGTTTTAATGGGACGTCATTTACGTTGACGTATTCTTCAATTACATCACGAGTTGTTCCAGCAACGTTCGTTACGATTGCCTTATCTTCGTGTAACAGTGAGTTCAGTAAACTTGATTTACCAACGTTGGGGCGCCCAATAATCGCCGTTGCTAAGCCATCACGCAAAACTTTCCCTTGCTTAGCAGTTTTGAGCAAGCCTTCAATCCGTTGGCGAATTTCAATTGCCTTCTCCCGAAGTAGCTTACTCGTCATCTCTTCAACGGCATCATATTCTGGATAATCAATGTTGACTTCAACCTGTGCCAAAACATCTAAAATATCTTTTCGCAGGTGTTTAATCAGGTGCGACAAATTACCATCAAGCTGATTTAATGCCACTTTCATTGACTTATCCGTTTTCGCCCGAATAAGGTCCATTACTGCTTCGGCTTGGGAAAGATCTAGTCGACCATTCAACAAGGCGCGTTTAGTAAATTCACCGGGTTCTGCCATCCGTGCCCCAGCACCAATCGTTAACTGCAAAATTCGATTAGTTGCTAGTAGACCACCATGACAGTTAATCTCAACAACATCTTCCTTGGTATAGGTTTTCGGTGCCCGCATTACTGAAACCATCACTTCATCAACTTCTTGATTATTCTGCGGATCAATAATGTGCCCATAATTAATGGTATGGCTGGCAACTTTTGCTAAATCTTTGCCTTTAAAAAGCTTTTTTACTACTGGAATGGCCTCTTCGCCACTAACACGAATAATTGAAATTCCGCCTTCCCCAACTGGTGTTGAGATTGCCGTAATGGTATCAAATTCTGAATTTGCCACGATTTTCATTCCTTTCCGCCTTAATAAAAAAAGTGCCATTCCAGCAACACCGGTTTCCCGTTGATGATGGTCAAAGCACTTTCACTACTCTAACAAGCTCGATTTAATTAACACCGTTATTCTAAATTTACCGCCCCGGATTGTCAATACTTACCCTAGTTTTGTGGTGCAATCACGACACTTCGGAACGGATCACGGCCATGTGAATATGTTCGTACTTGTGGGTGTTGCTGAGCCAATTGATGTAAATATTTACGTTCACGAGCTGGCATTGGATCTAAAAAGACTGCCTGCCCTGTGGCAATTACCTGAGTAATACTCCGCTCCATTACTTTGTCGAGCGTTGCTTGGCGTTTTTCGCGGTATTCTCCCGTATTGAGTACCAGTTCAATCTCCCGAACTCCATGATAATTTAAGTAGGCAACCCCTAACTGCTCAATTGCATTCAGTCGGCGTCCATGATAGCCAACAACTTGTCCCGGATGGTCAGTATGGAGGTCAATTTCACAATGATGGACCTTAACTTCTCGAAGTTGTGGTTCCACCTCAACTCCCAGTTGTTGGTAGATGGCTACCAAATAATTTTGTAATCCTGGAATTGCTTCCTTTAACTTTGCAACATTCCGCTGATGATTTTTTGCCATTTCTTGTTGATAGGTATCAGCCGGTGTTAAGTTAGGTTGCTCTTTTGACTCCTGAGCTTCTTTATGGATCGTCACCGTTTGCTGATCATCCGCTGGTTTTCTTACTGATGATTCCTTAACTATCCGTTTTGTTATTTCTAATTTGGCCGGCCGCTTACCAATCCCCAAAAAGCCACGCCGTGCTGTCTGTAAAATCCTAACTACTAAGCGGTCTTGACTAACCCCAAACTGTTTTTCCGCCTGCTTAATCAACGCTTTTTCGTCATTTCCCGTAAAAACTGTCATTCTTGCACCTCATAAAAAACCACCAACCCGAACCAACAAGTGGTTGCCAGGCTAGTGGCACTTTTTTATTTTCGCTTACTCTTCACTGCATTTTTCTTAGCGTGAGCAATTTTATTTTTCCGTTGTCGTTCAGCTCGCTGTTTAGCTTCCCGTTGCCGCTTAATCTTAAATGGATTTTGTAAAAGGAGCGTTTGAACAACCTGAAAGGCGTTCGTAACCACCCAGTAAAGGGTAATCGCTGATGAGAAGCCCAATGCCATAAAGAAAATCATAATTGGCATGAACCAAGTCATTGCCGTTGACATCGAGTTCTTTTCTGGCATGGAAGCCATTGACAACCAAGAACTAATAAATGTAAACAATGCCGCTAAAATTGGCAAAACATAGTATGGATCGGGATGACCTAATTGTAACCACAAAAATGTTCCGTGTCGCAACGTATTTGTTCGCCAAATTGCTTGATACAGCGCCCACATAACGGGTAGTTGAACAATTAATGGCAACATTGATGCAAATGGATTCACCCCTGCGTCCTTATACAACTTTTGTTGTTCCACTTGCAGTTGTTGCATCGTTTCTCGATCACGAGAAGAATACTTTTGCTGGAGCTTCTTTAATTCTGGTGCTAGTTCTTGCATCCGCATCATTGACTTCGTTTGATAATACATCAACGGTAAAATAATGATTCGGATGATAATGGTGAAGATAATAATCCCCATCCCGTAACCACCAAAGTGATTCGACAACCAGATAATGAACCGTGAACAGTTATAAATAATATAGTGATCCCAAAGTCCGGTACTATGACTGGTAATTGGTTTATTGGAACATGCTGCCAAGAACAGGGTCAAACTTAAAATCCCTAATAAGCTCAGCAGTTTTTTTGAATGTTTTTTCATTTTTAATCCTCAACTAATAAGTGTGCGCGTTTTAAAGCATGAACCAAGTTTTTTTTGGTATCTGCCATCGTCATCCCATCTGCTGCCGGACGGGCAATCACTAGAAAATCAACTTCAGATTTTAACTGAGGTTTTACTTCTAATAATGTTTGCCGGATCCGCCGTTTTAGCCAATTACGATGGACAGCATTTCCAATCTTCTTACCAACGGAAATCCCAACTCGAAAATGAGGTTGTCCTGGTTTTTCCATTTGGTAGATAACAAATTTATGATTAGCAACGGAATTATGTGTTTCGAAAACCCGTTGAAATTCACTCTCTTTTTTTACTCGAAATGATTTTCTCATTGTAGTTTAAACCCCTCAGTAACTAAAAAAGGGAGGAGGAACATACCAACACTACAATATTAGAATTGTAGCAAAGTGTATGGCCCTGCTCCCTACTGAGAAAAAAGCCGCCTAAACGGACTTTTTTATGCAGATAATACTTTACGACCCTTTTGACGACGACGGGCTAATACCTTGCGACCGTTGCTAGTGCTCATCCGAGCGCGGAAGCCGTGAACACGAGCGCGATGGCGCTTCTTTGGTTGAAATGTGCGCTTCATAAGCTTTTGCACCTCCTCGGCATAGTAATAATTGTTGTGGTTTATCGTCCAAAATGGACAAACTCTTCAAACATACTGTCAAAGTATATCATAATTTCCCTATGTGATAAAGGGCGTTTTTAGCGAAAATTTTTTTAGTTATCCACAAGTAATTTAAAATAATCCACAGCGTTACCTTTTTTTCAAAATTGATTTTTCTTAATTCACAGGCTTTTTCACGGTAATGATAGAAATCACATGGTTGTCAACAAAGTTATCCACAGCTCTGTGGATAATACTGTTAATTCCAATGTTAATCACTTTTTCGCTTGTTGATATCCACAATTTTTTGTGGATATCTTTATTTTCCTGTGGATATTTCCACATATTCACACCCCTGTGAATAAATTCCACACAGCGTTGTGTATTTTGTGGATCAAATTTTTCACTGCCTGTGGAAAACTTTTAAAACTAATGATAAAATTATTCTTGGTTTTTTATTTATCCACAATTTTTTACTCTGAGGAGGAATTATTTTGACTGAGCTCGATTCTCTCTGGGAAACGGTCCAAAACGAGTTTAAGCAGTCGATTACCCCACCGACTTACGAAAACGTCGTTGCTCCGGCAAAAGCATACTCTCTTCAAAACCATCAACTAACGGTAGTCTTACCAACTGACTACCATCTTGACTGGTGGAAGAAGAGTTTGAACATTCAATTAAAGCACATTCTGCATGAACAAACTGGCGAAGAGATTGAACCAATTTACGTTCTAACCAAGGATTTAATGAAAAAAAACGAGCCTGATACAGACCAACCAACATATAAAACGCAAACTCCGCTCAATCCTGAATACACTTTTGATAATTTTGTCGAAGGTAGAACTAATCAATTTGCGTACGCATCAGCTTTTGCGGCCTCTGAACAGCCGGGTGGTCTCTATAATCCACTCCTTATTTATGGCGATGTTGGCTTAGGTAAAACTCACTTAATGCAAGCCATTGCCAATAACATGCTCGTTCATAATCCTGATGCCAAAATTAAATATGTTACCAGTGAAAACTTTATGAACGACTATATTAATTCCATCAAAACGGGGACCCAAGAACAGTTTAGACAAGAATATCGGGACCTTGATGCCTTACTAGTTGATGATGTCCAATTCTTTAGTGAAAAAAATGGCACTCAGCTGGAATTTTTCAATACTTTTAACAGTCTGCATGATAATAATAAGCAAATTGTCTTAACTGCTGATCAGAATCCAAAGGAGATTCCAAATTTAACTGACCGTCTTGTTTCACGTTTTGTATGGGGGTTAACAGTTGAAATTACCGCTCCTGACTTAGAAACCCGAATTGCTATCCTAAATCGGAAAGCTGAAGAAGAAAATCTCCAAGGAATCCCCAACGAAGTTTTCAACTTTATTGCTTCAAAAATTAATACCAACGTTCGTGAACTTGAGGGAGCATTAATGCGCGTTCGGGTTTTTGCTGATCTACACAAAACCTCTATTAATGAAGCAGTTGCTCAGGAGGCTTTACAAGGAATTGGTAATGACGCCCCTGCAACCCTTTCAATCGATCTAATTCAAAAAAAGGTGGCTGCTCGTTTTAACATTAACCAAAGCGATATTACTGGTAAAAAACGGGTTAAAAACATCGTTATTCCACGTCAAATTGCAATGTACCTATCACGTGAATTAACGGATAATTCCCTCCCCCGAATTGGTAAAGAATTCGGCGGCAAAGACCATACAACCGTTCTCCACGCAATCGATAAAATTGAAAAGCAAATGACTACCGATGCCGATTTACAAAAAGAAATTAATTCATTAAAGAAAGATTTACGTCCTTAATGGTTGTGGATAATTTTAAAGTTATCCCAAAGTTTTCAACAAGTTTTCCACATATGGAAAACTAAAGAATGGCTTATATTTGAATTATTTTTCCACAGTTTCCACAGGACCTATTACTACTACTAGTTATAATATTAATTAAATATATATATTAAGGGGTGCCAGACAATGAAATTTACAATTAATCGATCAGTTTTCGTTAACCAGCTAAATAATGTCTTAAGAGCTATTTCTTCAAAAACCACCATTCCAATTTTGACTGGTGTAAAAATCGTTGTTGAAGACCAGAAAGTCGTTTTAACTGGAAGCAATGCAGATATTACTATCCAAACAACCCTCTCTGTGGATGACGGTCAAACATCATTAACTATCGAAGAACCAGGTGCCATTGTGTTACCTGCTCGGTTCTTTGGTGAAATCATAAAACGACTCCCCAATCAAGAAGTAACAGTAGAAGTTCGTGATGGCTTTCAAGCAAAAATTTCTTCTGGTTCTGCAGAATTTAAAATTAATGGCCAAGATGCCAATAATTATCCGCATCTTCCAGAAATCGAAAGCGCGTCAACTATTAACGTTTCAGCGGACTTACTCCGCGATGTTGTTGAACAGACTCGAATTGCGGTTTCTAAACAGGAAAGTCGACCAATTTTAACGGGAATTCATATGCGGTTAGCCGATGATCAATTAACTGCGGTAGCGACTGATAGCCATCGTCTTGCTCAGCGAAAAGTCGCAGTGCCAACCAATGGTCAAAGTTATGACGTGGTTATTCCAGGAAGTAGTATGACTGAATTAGCAAGAATGATTGCGGATATCAAAGATGATATCCAAATTCAGATTGCTGAAAATCAGGTTCTTTTCCAATTTGGCAATGCGCTTTTCTACTCACGGTTATTTGAAGGGATGTATCCTGAAACGAGCCGGTTGATTCCTGATACAGCGGATACAACCGTTGAATTAGAAGCAGGTAATTTTTTAGCAGCCATTGATCGAGCATCATTGTTGTCACATCAAGGCCACAATAATGTGGTTAAATTAACACTCGATCCTGAAAACAATTCTGCTAAGATTAGCGGTGATTCTGCAGATGTTGGTAACGTTGAGGAAGATGTAACCTTTGATAAGCTTGATGGTGCTAAGTTAGAAATTTCCTTTAACCCGGATTACATGAGTGATGCATTGAAATCATTCGGTCAAACCAGTGTCTTATTATCATTTACTTCCCCATTGCGACCGTTTACATTAGTCCCAACCGAAGATCAAGAAAACTTTGTTCAGTTGATTACGCCGGTTCGGACATTTTAATAGCCAAGCAGTAATTAAAAAACATGAAGCCTGATTTAGACTTCATGTTTTTTTGTTCGGTTAAAATGCTTAAAGATAAATATAGCGATTCTCGACGAATTTAGGGCAATTTTGATGAAAAACACTCATGACCATTAAATTGGCTAAAATCGCGTGAGAGGTTGTCTAAATTTGTTTTTGACTAAAAAAAAGACTATAATAAAACCTTAGTAAAGCAGGTGAATATGGTGAATAATAGTAAAGTTTTCCAAATTGATCGTGACTTTATTACTCTCGGCCAGCTACTTAAAGAAGAAGGAATCATTCCAACTGGCGGCGCGGCTAAGTGGTTTTTAAAGGAACATCAGGTCAAAATCAATGGCGAACTTGATGATCGACGGGGGAAAAAGCTGTACCCTAATGATCAAGTTGAAATTGTAGGGATTGAATCTGTCAAAATTGAAAGTAAGCAGTGATGGTCGATGATTTTGCAGGAGCTGCAGCTGAAACATTTCCGTAATTATGGTGAATTAGCAGTGAATTTTTCACCAGGGATTAATGTTTTTATTGGTGAAAATGCCCAAGGCAAAACAAATCTACTTGAGGCCATCCATGTTTTAGCATTAACCAAAAGCCACCGTACTTCTAAAGATCGTGAACTGATCCAATGGAAGCAGAAGCAGGCTTTTTTGTCTGGAAAAGTTCAAAAACAAGTGGAACGCGTTCCGCTAGAAATTCAGATAGCCCAGGGGGGCAAACGGGTTAAAGTCAATCATCTATACCAAAATCGTTTATCAGCATACGTTGGTAATTTGAACGTCGTGCTATTTGCTCCAGAGGATTTAGCTTTGGTTAAAGGAGCACCTCAAGTTCGTCGTCAATTTATGAATATGGAATTTGGACAGATGAGCAGTGCTTATTTATACAACGTTAGCCACTACCACTCACTACTTCAGCAACGAAATCAGTACCTTAAACAATTACGATCAGGTGAACAGACAGATCGGGTTTTGCTTGAGGTACTCTCTGATCAGCTTGCTGAAGACGGCGCGGCCATTGTGTTATCCCGTTATAAGCTGTTGAAACAATTAGAAAAATGGGCGCAACAGTTGCATGAGCATATTTCGCTACAGACAGAACGACTCCAGCTTAAATATGTAACGCAGTTAACGATTGATGGGCAAACAACAGCTGATGATTTACAAACACAGCTCCGTAAGCTGTTAAGTAATAATTTAGAACGTGAAATTAGTCTTGGAACAACGCTCGCTGGTCCACAGCGAGATGACATTCATTTCATTGTGAATGGTCAAAATGTGCAGCATTTTGGTTCGCAGGGCCAGCAAAGAACGACGGCCTTGGCAGTAAAATTAGCCGAAATTGACCTAATGAAAGACCAAACCGGAGAATACCCGTTACTGTTGTTGGACGATGTCCTATCTGAATTAGATGATGATCGACAGACCCATTTGCTAACGGCAATTCAGGATAAGGTGCAAACCTTTTTAACAACCACTAGTTTGAGCGGTGTTGCGCGGCAATTAATTAAGCGACCGACAATTTTTAAAATTGATGGTGGGACACTGACGAAGGAGGAAACAACGTGAGCAATAAAGAACGCGAACTACAGGAAGAAAAGGCTGAAAAGAAAGCCGAACTTGGTAGTAAATATGATGCGAGCCAAATTCAAGTTTTAAAGGGCTTGGAAGCAGTTCGAAAACGGCCAGGAATGTACATTGGTTCAACAACTGCACAGGGGTTGCACCACTTAGTTTGGGAAATTGTTGATAACGGAATCGATGAAGCATTAGCTGGATTCGCGGATGAAATTAACGTTGTTGTTGAAGCAGACAATAGTATTACTGTTACTGATAACGGTCGGGGAATCCCGGTCGATATTCAAAAAGAAACTGGGAAGCCAGCGCTTGAAACTGTTTTTACAGTGCTGCATGCTGGTGGGAAGTTTGGTAATGGTGGTTACAAAGTTTCCGGTGGACTTCATGGGGTTGGTGCCTCGGTTGTTAATGCTCTTTCAACGGAACTTGATGTGCGAGTTGCCCGACAAGGCAAAGAATACTATATGGACTTTCAGGGCGGACATGTTAAGACGCCGATGAAGGTAATTAAAGAAGGACTTCCAGAAACCCAACACGGGACAATTGTTCACTTCAAACCAGATCCCGATATTTTCCGTGAAACAACGGTTTATAACATTAAAACGTTAACAGACCGAATTCGTGAACTTGCCTTTCTAAACAAGGGACTCAAGATCACGATTGAGGATAAACGAAATGATGAGGATCATCGTCAAGAGTTTCATTATGAAGGCGGAATTCGTCACTATGTTGAATTTTTAAACCATGGACATGAGTTACTCTTTGATCCGCCAATTTATGTTGAGGGTGAGTACAACGGCATCACTGTCGAAGTTTCGTTACAATACACGAGTGGTTATCGTTGCAATCTATTAACGTTTACCAATAATATCCATACTTATGAAGGTGGAAGTCACGAAACTGGTTTTAAGACTGCGCTCACACGGGTAATTAACGATTACGGGCGGAAGAGTGGTCAGCTCAAGGGTAACAACAATACGTTATCCGGTGATGATGTTCGTGAGGGCCTGACTGCGGTTGTATCAATCAAGCATCCAAACCCACAATTTGAAGGTCAAACCAAGACCAAACTAAGTAACTCCGACGCGCGGACAGCTACAGATCATATCTTTAGCGAAACCATGAACCGGTTTATGATGGAACATCCTGACACCGCAAAGAAGATTGTTGAAAAAGGGATGCTAGCTTCTAAAGCGCGGGTTGCAGCTAAGCGGGCTCGTGAAGTTACCCGGAAAAAGAGCGGGTTAGAAATCAGTAACTTGCCAGGTAAATTAGCGGATAACACGAGTAAAGACCCAAATATCTCTGAGTTATTTATCGTCGAAGGGGATTCCGCTGGTGGCTCTGCTAAGCAAGGTCGTTCACGGTTAACTCAAGCCATTTTGCCAATTCGAGGGAAAATTTTAAATGTTGAAAAGGCAAGTCTTAACCGGGTCTTAGCCAATGATGAAATTCGATCATTATTTACGGCCCTTGGGACTGGATTTGGTGAAGACTTTGATGTTTCAAAGGCTAATTATCACAAGTTAATTATTATGACTGATGCCGATGTTGATGGTGCACACATTCGGACACTGTTATTAACACTCTTCTATCGGTTCATGCGACCAATGATTGAAAAAGGCTATGTCTATATTGCACAACCGCCACTGTATCAAGTGCGCCAAGGCAAGTTCGTTAAATATATTGAAACGGATGAGGAATTAGAACGGGTTGTTAATTCCCTTCAACCGAGTCCAAAACCAGTGATTCAACGTTACAAGGGGCTTGGTGAAATGGATGCTGAACAACTTTGGGAAACAACGATGGATCCGGAGAACCGACATCTTTTGCGGGTTGACCTTGATGACGCTGCAGCAGCAGATAAAATTTTCCCAATGTTAATGGGAACTAAAGTTGGTCCACGGCGTGAATTTATCGAAAAGAATGCGACATTTGTTAAGAACTTAGACCTTTAATTTGAGGAGGAACGAGACGAGTGGCTGAAGAAGAAATGTCAAACCGCATTACTGATGTCAAATTAACTAGTCAGATGCGGAACTCGTTTTTGGATTATGCGATGAGTGTCATCGTGTCACGGGCATTACCTGACGTTCGTGATGGGTTAAAACCAGTTCAAAGACGGATTTTATATGGAATGAATGAACTAGGGGTAACTCCTGATAAACCTTATAAAAAGTCTGCCAGAATTGTTGGAGACGTTATGGGGAAGTTCCACCCTCATGGAGACTCTTCAATTTACGAAGGCTTGGTACGGATGGCGCAAGATTTTAGTTACCGTTACATGTTAGTTGACGGTCATGGTAACTTCGGGTCAGTCGATGGTGATGGTGCCGCTGCCATGCGTTATACAGAAGCCCGAATGAGCAAAATTGCCGTTGAGATGTTACGTGACATTAATAAAGATACGGTTGATTTTCAAGATAACTATGACGGGACGGAAAAGGAACCAACCGTTTTACCAGCACGCTTTCCCAACCTGTTAGTTAATGGAGCATCTGGGATTGCCGTTGGAATGGCAACCAATATTCCAACTCATAATTTGGGTGAAGTTATTAGTGCTATTCACGTGTTAATGGATAATCCAGACGCTACGACTGAAGATTTAATGAAAGTCTTACCTGGTCCGGACTTCCCGACTGGTGGAGTGGTCCTCGGTAAATCTGGAATTCGCAAAGCCTACGAAACAGGTAAGGGAACAATTATTGTTCGTGCTAAGGTTGATATTGAAGAAACCAAGACGGGTCGACAACAAATTATTGTTCACGAAATTCCATACATGGTTAACAAGGCCAAATTAATCGAACGGATTGCGGAGCTAGCACGTGAAAAAGAAATCGACGGGATTACCGATGTTAATGATGAAACTGACCGTGAAGGAATGCGGATTGTCATTGATGTGCGCCGCGACGCTAGTGCAGAAGTCATTTTGAACAATTTATACAAGATGACTTTGATGCAAACGACTTTTAATTTCAACATGTTAGCAATTGTTAAAGGCGCGCCAAAGATTTTAAGTTTAAAAGAAATTCTGACTTACTACCTGGAACACCAAGAAGAAGTTGTTCGACGACGGACAGAATTTGAACTTAAGAAGGCCCAAAGTCGTGCACATATTGTTGAAGGGTTGCGCATTGCCCTTGATCATATTGACGAAATTATTAAAATCATTCGTCAATCACAAACGAGTGAAGTAGCCAAGAGCGAATTGATGAGCAATTATGGCCTATCAGATCGCCAGGCACAAGCTATTCTTGATATGCGGCTGGTTCGGTTAACCGGATTGGAACGGGAGAAGATTGAAGCTGAATACAAGAAGCTGATGGAAGCAATTGCTGATTACAAAGATATTCTTGCTCACCGAGAACGAATTCAACAGATCATCTATGATGAATTGAAGGAAATCCAACGACGGTTTGGTGATGCTCGACGGACTGAGTTACAGGTTGGCGATATTACTAATCTTGAAGATGAAGATCTAATTGAAGAGCAAGATATTGTCGTTACCTTGACCCACAATGGCTACATTAAACGATTACCAGTTGATGAATTTAAGTCACAGAATCGTGGAGGCCGTGGTGTTAAGGGAATGGGCGTTCACAGCGATGACTTTATTGAGCATCTAATTTCTAGCTCAACTCACGATGTGCTGTTATTCTTTACTAATTCAGGAAAGGTCTTCTCGATGAAGGGGTATGAAATTCCTGAATATGGCCGTTCAGCACAAGGAATTCCGATTATTAATCTTCTCGGAATTGATGCTAAGGAAAAGATTAATGCGGTGATTAACGTTTCAAATACTGCTGATGAAGATGCCAATCGAGATCTATTCTTTGTTACTAAGCAAGGAATTGTTAAGCGAACCTCTGTTGAAGAATTTAAGAATATTCGAAGCAATGGGCTGAAGGCGATTAATTTACATGATGGTGATGAATTAATTGCTGTGGAAATTATTGACCATGATCAGAATATGATTATCGGTACTCATGCAGGATATGCGGTCAGCTTTAGTGCCAGTGCAGTTCGGTCAATGGGACGGGCAGCTGCCGGAGTTCGTGGTGTCCGCCTTCGTGAGGGTGACTTTGTCATTGGTGCAGGCCAATTGGATCCTGATAGCAAAGTTCTGGTAATTAGTGAAAAGGGATTTGGTAAACAGACCCCTGCGACAGAATATCCAATTAAGGGTCGTGGCGGTAAAGGTATTAAGACCGTTAATGTGACTGAAAAGAATGGTCCGTTGGCCGGTTTAACAACGGTTAAGGGCGATGAAGATATCATGTTAGTAACGACCGAAGGAGTAATTATCCGGTTTGGTGTTGAAACTGTTTCCGAAACGGGACGGGCCACAATTGGTGTTCACTTAATTAAATTAGCTGATGGTTCAAAGGTGGCAACGATGGCGAGAGTTGCAAAAGAGGACGATTCAGAATCCGAAGAGCAAGAAGAAGTTACTGAAGATGATGAATCAGCATCAAAAACTGAAAATTAATTAATAAAAAAGATCTGAAATTTCGTCTTTAAATAATAGACCGCAATTTCAGATCTTTTTGCTTAATCCTTGTTATTTAAGAAGAATTATGCTATTATTCTAGTCTGTGAGTATACGTTAGAGGACGTCTACTCTCCTTGTTCTTTCTCATGTGGAGAAAGGGCCAGAGTCCATAAGGAGGTGTAACATTCATGGAAACACGCAAATATGAAATTACTTACATCATTCGTCCTGACATTGATGAATCAGCAAAGAGCGCTTTAGTAGAACGCTTTGATAAGGTTCTGTCAGACAATGGTGCAACTGTTGTTGATTCAAAGGATTGGTCAACTCGTCGTTTCGCGTACCCAATTGATAAGTACACAGAAGGTACTTACCACGTTATTAACGTAACGACTGATAACGACCAACCATTAAACGAATTTGATCGTTTATCTAAGTTCAGCGACGACATTTTACGTCACATGATCGTTAAGCGCGGTTAGTCTTAACGAAATAAATTGAGAGGAGTGATGTCTGATGTTAAATCGTGTAGTATTAACTGGACGGTTAACAAGAGATCCGGAATTGCGGTATACCGGTAGCGGAACAGCAGTCTGCAGTTTTTCTGTCGCTGTCGATCGTCAGTTCAGAAATCAGAATGGTGATCGCGACGCAGACTTTATTAACTGCGTTATTTGGCGGAAGTCAGCTGAAAATTTCGCTAATTTCACTCATAAGGGTTCATTAGTGGGCATTGATGGTCGACTTTCTACCCGAAATTACGAAAATAACCAAGGTCAACGTGTTTACGTTACCGAAGTTACCGTTGAAAACTTTGCGTTATTGGAACCACGGTCGAATAACCAAGGAACAAATAACCAAGGTGGTTACAATCGTGGAAATAATGGTGGGTTTAATAATAATCAAAACCTTAACCAAAACAATGCGTTCAATAACAATGGTGGTAATTTTAGCAATAGTAACCCAACTCAACCAGCCGCTAACAATCAACCGGTCTTTAACCAAGATAATCAGGTTGATTTGAGTACGTTGCCATTTAACAATGATGATTCAAATGATTCATCTAATGACAACAACATCAATATTGATGATAATAGTGCAATGGGCACGAACAAAGACAACAACAGTTCATCAGACAAGAACGATGGTGGTGAACCATCGATTGATGATGTACCGTTTTAAATAATTAACGGGGAGGTAAATTTCATGGCACAACAACGTCGTGGTGGCCGTCGTCGCCGTAAGGTAGACTTTATCGCCGCAAACCACATTGAATACATCGATTACAAAGACACTGATTTATTACGCCGGTTCATTTCTGAACGTGGTAAGATTTTACCACGTCGAGTAACTGGGACTAGTGCTAAGAACCAACGTCGCTTAACAATTGCAATTAAGCGTGCACGGATCATGGGTCTTCTTCCATTTGTTGCGGAAGACTAATTATAAAATGAGATATGAACTTTTAGTTCATATCTTATTTTTTTATACTAAATTGATTTTTCGTTTGTGATAAGATAAGAATGTTAAACTATTCTACTGGGAGGTGAGGGAGATGCGATTTTGGTTTGGTCAAAATACAATTGCGAAAGTTTTTAAGAATCGTCGGTTACGTTTAAATACGCTTTTTTTGTTGTTAACCACGACAATTGCAATTGTGATGGCCTTTCTGTACAGCTGGGTTGCGGGAATAATTCTTTTATTATTAGGGATTACTGGTTTAATTTTAAGCCTGTCCCAACTCCAACATCTTGCCGGGGAAACCGAACAGTACTTAAGTGATTTAACTTATGAAGTTCAAAACAGTCAGCAAGAAGCACTTCTCGAAATGCCATTGGGAATTATCATTATGAATGACCGCGGAGTGGTTCGTTGGGCAAATCCGTATATGGTTAAATACTTTGGCAAACAGATTGTTGTTGGCGAAAAGCTAGAGAATAGCATGCCGGAGTTAGCAGAAATTGTTGATCAGCATCAGGATGACCACGCACCAACGGTGATTAGCTGGCAGAATCATCAATTTGAATTCTTTTATCAAAAGCGTTTTAACAACATCTATTTGATGGATATTACGAAATACGAACGAATTAATAAGCGGTATTTAAATGAGCGGCTTTTTCTGGGAAATATCTACTTAGACAACTATGTGGAACTAACCCAAGGGATGAGTGACTCAGACGTTTCTAATCTGCACAATTACGTGACTTCAGAATTAAGTGATTGGGCTGACAAGTTTAATTTATTGCTAAAGGTAATTGATGATGATAATTATCTTCTGATGGGACATGAGATTGATCTTCATAAACTTGAAGAACGGAAGTTTAAAATTCTTGATACCATTCGGGAAAATACCTCGAAGATGAATTCACCAGTCACGTTAAGTGTTGGAATTTCATATGGGCAAACAGATTTTATTAAGTTAGCAGATACTGCACAACGTAATCTTGATTTAGCCCTTGGTCGTGGTGGTGATCAAGTTGTTGTTCGTGCAGATGATGAGCAAGCACGATTCTTCGGTGGAAAAACTAATCCGATGGAAAAACGGACGCGGGTCCGTGCACGAGTCATCAGTCATGCTTTCCAAGAATTGATGAACCAGGCTGATCAAATCTTTGTCGTTGGACATAATAGTCCTGATATGGATTCTATGGGGGCTTGCCTAGGAGTCCGTCGAATTGCAGAAATGAATGGTCAGAAATGCTGGATTGTTCTGGATCAAGAACGACTACACTCAGACATTGCAAGATTGATTTTTCAGTTTCAGGATTATCAGAGCATTAATGACTGCTTAGTGACCCCTGAACAGGCAATGGATAAAGCGACTGACAAGAGTCTCTTGGTAATGGTTGATCATTCGAAGGTTAGTTTATCAATGGCACCAAAACTCTATTCACGTCTTGAAAATCGAACGGTAATTTTTGATCATCACCGCCGGGGTGAAGAATTTCCAGAGAATCCATTACTGGTTTACATTGAACCATATGCTTCCTCAACTTGTGAATTGATTACAGAAATGTTTGAATATCAGCCACGTGAAGGGAAGGCTTTGAATAAGCTAGAGGCAACTGCAATGTTGACCGGGATTGAAGTAGATACAAAGAACTTTACTCAAAATGCCGGGACCAGAACTTTTGATGCAGCTAGCTACCTTCGATCTGCTGGTGCTGATGGATTAATGATCCAATACTTTATGAAGGAAAATGTTGATGATTTTATGGAACGGAACCATTTAATCTCCAATACCGAATTTTTAAATGATAAAATAGCATTGTGTGTTGGTGCGGATGATAAGATTTATGATCCAGTGACAGCTGCACAGGCTGCTGATATGTTGCTCCAGGTCGAGGGCGTTGACGCTTCATTTGTGATTACAAGAAGATCGAATGATGTGGTTGGAATTTCTGCTCGATCAATGGGTGATTACAATGTCCAATTAATTATGGAAAAAATGGGTGGCGGAGGCCACTTAGCTAATGCAGCAACTCAGGTTAAAGACCAATCAATTTCAGATGTTAAACACCAATTAATGGAGATCATCAATTCAAAGGATGATCCTGTGAATGCTGAGGAGTGATTAGAATGAAAGTTATTTTTGTAGAAGATGTTAAAGGACGTGGCAAGCGTGGCGAAGTTAAGAACGTACCAGATGGTTATGCCCAAAACTTTTTAATTCCACGTGGGAAGGCAAAATTAGCAACTAAATCAGCTTTAAGTGAAGTTCAAGGCCAAGAACGTTCCAAAGAAAAACAAGAGGCTGAAGAATTAGCGGAAGCAAAGAAATTAAAACAAATGTTGGAAAGCGATGATATGGTTCTTGAAATGAAAGGGAAAGCTGGAACCGATGGTCGGATGTTTGGTTCCATTTCCAGTAAGCAAATTGCTAAGGCTCTTCAAGACCAATACAATATTAAATTAGATAAGCGGAAGTTAGAATTAGCGGCCCCAATTAAGGCCCTTGGATATGTAACCGTGAAGGTTAAGTTACACCACGATGTTGAAGCGAAGATGCGGGTCCATATTGCGGAAAAATAAATGATTAGCATCAATTATTGAGGTAAGGAGGACGATCCATGGATAACGCGCCAGAGATTAATCGAACACCGCCACGGAATCTTGAAGCTGAACAAGCGGTTCTAGGGGCAGCGTTTTTGGCGAAAGATGCGATTGTAGAAGCCATGGAGTACGTTCAACCTGAAGACTTCTATACTCGTGCTCACCAGATTCTGTTTGCCACGATGATTAAGTTGAATGACCAGGATGTGCCAATTGACGTAGTTTCGTTAAAAAACGAATTAGATCGTGAGAACCAAACTGAAAACGTTGGTGGAGTTGAATATCTAGCAAAATTGGCCGGTGCCGTGCCAACGGCAGCAGACGTTGTATACTATGCTAAGATCGTTAAGGAAAAATCGACTTCGCGTAAGCTGATTGATACGGCAACAAAGATTGTTAGCAAAACGTATGATGATACAGAAGACCTGACTGATTTGTTGGACGATGCTGAGCGTTCAATTTTAGGGGTTGCGGAAAGCAATAATAATACAGATTTACAAAAAATCGGTGATTTATTAAATTCATCAGTTGATAAAATTTTTGAATTATCCCGGCAGAAATCTGATGTGACCGGAATTGCAACCGGATATCCGCAACTAGATAAGATGACGACTGGATTGCACCCAGATGAGCTGGTGATTCTTGCAGCTCGTCCTGCAATGGGGAAAACGGCCTTTGCATTAAATATTGCGCAAAACGTAGCCATTAAGAATAATACGTCAGTCGCGATTTTTAGCCTTGAAATGGGGGCAGAGTCATTAGTTAACCGGATGCTTTGTGCAGAAGGAAGTATCAACGCAAACCATTTACGGACTGGTGAACTGACTCAAGATGAGTGGCAGAGTCTATGGGTTGCTGCTAGCACATTAGATTCTGCTGATATTTATATTGACGATACCCCTGGAATTCGGGTTCCCGAAATTCGGGCGAAGTGTCGGCGGTTAGCTAAACGAACCGGAAACCTTGGGTTAATTGTGATCGATTATTTGCAATTAATTGAAGGTGGAAACTCTGAAAACCGTCAACAAGAAGTTTCAGAAATTTCGCGGCAACTGAAGAAATTAGCAAAGGAATTACAGTGCCCGGTCATTGCCCTTTCTCAGCTTTCGCGGGGAGTTGAGCAACGGCAAGATAAGCGACCGGTATTATCTGATATTCGTGAATCTGGTTCAATTGAACAGGATGCTGATATTGTTAGTTTCTTATATCGTGAGGACTACTATCAGCGTGAAGCGGGCAATGATAATCAGGATAGTAATCAACAGTCTAATCAGCAAGACGCAGACGTTCCAAGTCTGAGTGAAGTTGAAGTGATTATTGATAAGAACCGGAGTGGTCCACGAGGGACAGTTAAATTGTTATTTAATAAAACATATAATAAATTTGCTTCAATTGATTATCAGCATGACGATCAATAAAATCGGCTGGGAAAATCCCAGCCTTTTTAATTATAGAAAGAGAGAAACAGACGATGAATAAAGGAATCAAACTCCATTGGCTGCTGATTGGAGTATTTCTAGTTAACTTTGGAAACAGCTTTGTTTGGCCACTAACGACAGTTTATATTCATGACCAACTTCATCAATCATTAACCATTGCTGGGCTAGTTATTCTTTATTATTCGGGAGCAAATGTGGTTGGCAGTTATATCGCAGGAATCCTATTTGACCGGTATAATCCACGAACCTTAATGATTGAAGGAATCCTGGGAGCGGTAATCACGATGTTTGTCCTGGTTTGGAAAAGTGGCTGGCCGATTTATCCAGTAATGTTAACTCTAGTGGGATTTTTTAACGGGTGGCTGGTAACACTCCATAACTCATATGGCACGATGGTTCATGGGCATGATGGGCGCTTTGTTTTTAATATGATTTACTTTTCCAATAATCTTGGGATGGTATTTGCCACTAGTGTGGTCGGACCACTGTATCAACTAGCGCGTAATCAGGTTGGTCCACTTTTCTTATTAACTGGGATCTTATACCTGTTCTTTACTCTAATCGTGTATAAATATTATCGGGTTAAAATTGATCGAAAGCGGGAAGCAGCTGTCGAAGAACAAGAAATTAAGCATCCCAAAACTACCAAGCTACCAGGGCCCAATTTAATTACAATCTGGACAATGTTTATTGCCATGGTAATTATTTGGATTGCTTACTCGCAATGGTCAAGTAATATGTCTGTATATGTAACGAACCATGGGATTTCAATGACTCTTTACAGTCTTCTCTGGACGATCAATGGTTTAATGGTTGTCTTGTTGCAACCGCTGATGAATATTGTCAACCAGTATGTTAAGAATGACTATCTCAAGATTTATGTTGGTATTTGTGGAATCACGCTTTCATTTATCGTCTTAGTTTTTGCTAAGCAATATTGGTGGTTTGTCATTGGAATGGTAGTTCTAACCTTGGGAGAAATTACAGTGTTCCCAACTGTTCCAGCAGTTGTTGATCAATTATCACCAGCTAACGAAAAGGGTCGCTATCAGGGCTTACTCAATGCACTAATTTCATTTGGTAAAGCAGTTGGTCCGGCAATTGGTGGAATGGTAATTGAAAAATTATCGTATCAACCATTATTTATTGCATGTGCCGGGGCACTGGTCTTAGTAGTAATTATCTCCAGCCTTATTTTGGAGCGCACCAAGAAACGGGTAACAGAATATTAATTATTTCCTGGGAAATTGTTAAAAAAAGGACGACCATCCAAATGATGATCGTCCTTTTTTAGATGGGCAGTCAGGGGATCGAACCCTGGACCCACGGATTAAGAGTCCGTTGCTCTGCCAGCTGAGCTAACTGCCCATATCATTGACAACAGATATTATAATATCAATCTTTATCTGAATTTACAAGGACTTTTTCGAAGAAAACTAATTTTATTTAGAATAGTGGCGAGCAAATTTTGACAGTCGACTAATATTACAACTCTAGCTTAATTCAAAGAAAAGTTAACGGTATTCTTCAATACAAAAGCCTTTTTTATGACAGTGAGGACAAGTCAGCTTTCTTGTGTTTGGTGTGTGTGAAGAAAACAACCATTCCTTGAATTGTGGAACGAACTCGAACTGACAATGAGGACACAGATAGATAGCATGATGGTAATAATAAGAGATGATTTTCCAACAAATTAGGATTGAACCGATCAATCCTAAAACAAAATACCATTGGGAAGCCCCTTGATAAATAACCCAAAATAGAGATCCCCATAGAAGAAAATCAATAATTAATCCCCAAAGAATTATCTTTAAGCGGAGCTGGTAAAGTTGACCAGTTAATGTCATTTTAAATTTAATTTGCTTTTGAAGAGTAGTTGAGAGTCCATTATCTGATTTAAGCTGTTTTTGCAATGCGTTTAATCCTTCAATTTGTGCTTCAGTTAGATGAAGCTGTTGTTGTAACTTTGCTGATTGATTATCGATCATTGATGACAATGCTTGATAGTTTTGCTGATTATCAAGCAGTTTTTGAATATCGTTCAATTGAAAACCAAGATCACGATAGATAATAATTTGCTGAAGTTTAAAAAGATCTTGTGGACGATATTCTCGTCGATTATTTTCAGTTCTGTGAGCGTGTAACAGTCCTTTTCGATCATAATACTGGACGGTTCGAAGAGAGACATGACACTTTTTGGCTAATTGACCACTAGTTAACATTTTCTTACTCCTTTCTGTAATTGTAAACATTCTAAATGATGACGTTGGGTCATCAGCAAGTAATTTTAAAAAAAAAACTAGGAAAATTCCTAGCTTTTAATTTATTTAGATGACATTCGATCAATTTTAGCTAATTCATTGGTAGAAAATTAAAGCCTTGATGGTATCAACCAATTGAGAAGGACGACTAGCGATGGCAAGAACATAGGCAACTTCTGGTTCACGTAGCTTGATACAGGTAATTGACGCTCATTTAAGGTTTGAAACTTGGCTAGTGCATTGATGCCTAGCATTTTAATCATCAAAAATAATATAAAAAAAGAGGATGAAGTTATTACTTCAACCTCTGTAAACCTCTGATGGGCAGTCAGGGGATCGAACCCTGGACCCACGGATTAAGAGTCCGTTGCTCTGCCAGCTGAGCTAACTGCCCATAATTATCAGAACAATAGATATGTTATCAGTTATCGGCAGATTTGACAAGCCTTTTTTGATATTTTTTTTAATTATTATGGAAGTGGTATAATGAGAACGTAATTAAACGGACAAATTAGAAATTAGTAAAGTTTAGATTGATAAAACTTATTAATTTCATGATTAATTGGAGGAATTCAAATGGCCAACAAAGTCTTAGTGGTTGATGATGAAAAACCAATTTCAGATATCATCAAATTTAACTTAGAAAAAGAGGGTTACGAGGTTGTAACTGCTTTTGACGGTGAAGAAGGCCTTGAAAAAGTGGAAAGTGATCAGCCTGATTTGATCATTTTAGACCTGATGTTACCAAAGATTGATGGGTTGGAAGTTGCTAAACGAGTGCGAGCAAAACATAGTACTCCAATTATTATGGTGACTGCTAAGGATTCGGAACTTGATAAAGTTTTAGGTTTGGAGTTAGGTGCAGATGACTATGTCACCAAGCCGTTTTCTAATCGTGAATTAGTTGCGCGGGTCAAAGCTAATTTACGTCGACAAGATGCAGTTAATACTCCAAATTCTGATACGGAAACCAATGATATCAAGATCGGAGATTTAACGATTCATCCAGATGCTTATACTGTTACGAAGCGCGGAGACAATATTAATTTAACCCATCGTGAATTTGAATTATTATATTATCTAGCCCAACATATCGGTCAAGTTATCAAACGTGAACAACTTTTGCAGACGGTTTGGGGTTATGATTACTTTGGGGATGTTCGAACGGTTGATGTTACAGTTCGTCGACTACGTGAAAAAATTGAAGATAATCCTAGTCACCCGCAATGGTTAGTGACGCGACGAGGAGTTGGTTACTATTTGGCTAATCCTAATCAAGAGTAGGGGTAAATAAGTTGTGAACAGCAAACTAAAATTTTATCAATCTATTCATTTTAAAATCGCCCTGGTGTTTGCGTTAATGCTAATGTTAACGCTTGAGATCGTTGGGGCGGTTTTTGTGCGTCAATTAGAGCGACAAAATCTTTCTAATTTTCGTCAACAAATTGAACTGCCTTCCTATATTGATAACTCATTAGCAACACAACTCGGCCGAAAGAATACCAAAAAAGCCAATCGGCAAATTCGCGAAATTCTAACTGAGGTTAACAATAATAATATTTCTGAGATTCGCGTAGTCGACAGTAAAGGGATTATTCGTGGGAGTAGTAACCCTGGCAATCGTAATATGATTGGACAACGAACGACTGATAGTACAGTCAAAAATGTGCTAGCAACTAACCGGTCTCACAACAAGAACGTTTACGATAACGATAATCATAATCGATACTACGTCAACGTCGTCCCATTACTTAGCAGTAATAACGCGAATAATGTTGTTGGTGCCGTGTATATGCGGGCGAGTT
This sequence comes from uncultured Limosilactobacillus sp., assembly GCF_934202705.1. Lineage (GTDB taxonomy): Bacteria > Bacillota > Bacilli > Lactobacillales > Lactobacillaceae > Limosilactobacillus. Next base: position 125,438 of record NZ_CAKPYE010000002.1, on the reverse strand, counting down.
TAGAGAGCGTTTATTCAACCATTAATAATATTTCATTAATTTACGTTTTTGCAGCCCTAGTGACCATTATTATTGGCCTGGGCATTACGATTATCATTTCCCGGGAAATAACTCGACCAATTGAAGAAATGCGTAAACAAACATTGCGGATTGCGCGTGGTGATTATTCTGGACGAGTTGAAGTCATGGGAAATGACGAGTTAGGTCAACTGGCCGGTGCTATTAATAACTTGTCTGTTCGCGTTGAGGAAAGCCAGGAAGTTTCCGAAGCTGAACAGCGACGGCTAAATAGTGTTCTATCGCACATGTCAGATGGTGTTCTGGCAACTGATCGTCAAGGAAATATTACGATTATTAATGAAACTGCGCAGCAATTATTAGATGTGCAAAAAGATGACAAAATTATTGGTAAATCGTTATTAGAGATTTTAGGGATCAAAAAAGATTACACAATGCGTGAACTGGTTGATGATGATGTTCAGCAAATTTTAATCGACAATAGTGATACCAGCGGAATGATTCTTTCAGCCTACTTTTCAACGGTTCAAAGAGAATCCGGGTTTGTGAGTGGCTTTGTCTGCGTTCTTCATGACGTTACTAGTCAACAAAAAGAAGATCAAGAGCGGAAACAGTTCGTTTCAAATGTTTCTCATGAGTTACGGACGCCATTAACCAGTGTAAAAAGTTATGTTGAGGCGCTCAGTGATGGGGCGTGGAAAGATGCTGAAATTGCTCCACGATTTTTAAAAGTGGTTCAGGATGAGACGGACCGCATGATCCGGATGATCAATGATCTTTTGAGTCTCTCAAGGATGGACTCCGGGACGGTTAAATTAAATCTAGAATATGTTAATATCAACGAATTATTTAACTATATTCTTGACCGTTTTGATATGATTTTGAAAAAAGAAACTGATCCAAAACAAAAGAAATATACGATTCAAAGGAAGATTACCAAAAAGGATCTTTGGGTTGAAATCGACACAGATAAATTTACTCAAGTAATCGATAACATTATGAATAACGCAGTTAAGTATTCACCAGATGGGGGAGTCATTACCGCGCGGTTAATGGAGACGAAAAATCATGTCATTATGAGTATTGCGGACCAAGGATTGGGAATTCCGCGAAAAGATATTAGCCATATCTTTGATCGTTTCTTTAGAGTTGATAAAGCGCGATCACGGAAACAAGGCGGAACTGGTTTAGGTTTGGCAATTTCCAAAGAAGTGGTTAATTTATTAGGCGGTCAAATTTGGGTTGATAGTATCGAAGGAAAAGGATCAACCTTTTACATTTCCCTACCATATGTGCCATACGATGAAGGAGATGAATGGGATGCTAGCTAAGCTTAAAGATAACTGGTTGGCAATTATTTTAACGATCGTCGTCATAGTAAGTCTCATTCTTTCGGGAATCGTTTGGGTCAATCCATACCGATCAGACCATCGATTTTTTGGTGATACAGCTAGTAATTCAGAACGGCAAGTAACCACTCAGTCAATGCGTGATATTTACTTACCAACCCAAGTTATCAAAACTAATAATGATCAAGGACAGCACCTCTTATATGGTCAACCGCAAAACACAGTTTTAACGGCACGTCAAAGTATTGAAAAGTGGCAGCTTCACCGATTAACGAGGGTTGAATCAGGGCGACAAAATAATTATCTGAATTATCTGCGGTTAAATAATTCAGTGATGTTATCCTACCCATCCAGCGTTCCGATGACGATTTTTAATGATAGTTTTAACCAGAACGTGAATTACAATAGCTTGGGCATGATTAATCATATTGTGATTCCTTTAAATGAAACTAACCAAATTAATCGAATTTATTTACTCAGTGATCATAATTACCGGGTTTTTCGAGTAAAGGTAACAAATGCAAATGTGAAATCGATTCGGCAGTCATTAACTGGCGGGGCATCAATTAGTGTTGATCATAAGATCTATAATGGTCGACCAATGGTTACATATCCGCACGGAGCTAAATTACCTAATTTTGGTTATCAAATTAGTAAAATTAATCCAGATAGTGTTAGTCAGACACTAATGAATAGTTCTTCAAGGAAGTCAACAGTCACTTCGCAACGCGAAAATAGTCATATTATCTATCAGGCTGGGACCAGTCGCAGATTGGTTTATGATCCAACCAAGGGTTCTCTTGACTATGAGAATTACATTGGGCGTGCTGATCACTTCAACTATCAACAAATTTTTGGTCATATTTATAATCAATTAGCGGGGACGAGTGTTCCGCTGGATTCGCTGCGTTACGATTTTTATAATAGTAAAAGCGAGTCAATTACTTACCGTAGTTTTGTCGAAGGTTTTCCGATTTTTAACGGTGATGGTTATGGGACTGTCCAAATTCAAAATAATCATGATGGCGCCGAACGTTATCACTTTTCCATTTATAGTCTGCAGGTGCCAATTGCTGTGAAGAAGAGAAAAACGACATTACCTTCTTCGGCGGTAGTTTTCAATAATTTAAGATCGGTGAATAAGCTTAAAGAGGTGACCGGAATTCGGATTGGTTATCAATGGGATACTAATCAAAATTCTAGGACGGTCACTTTAACCCCTACTTATTACATTCGTTATCGCAATACTTGGGAAAACTATCAAAACTTAGTTAATAATTAGGAGGGACAGAAATGAATTTTAAACGAATTCAGTGGATTTTTATCATTGCCTTTGTCCTTCTTGATATTGGTCTTTGTGTTTCACTACTGATGGGAACGCAATTTCATAGTAGTAAGCGTTCGCAAAGCCAGTCACAAGTAACAATGAAAGAAATGAGAAGTGACATGATTAGTTTTGGTGACCTTTCGAGTCATCGTCGCGACGGTTATTACATGGCTGCCCAGGAGAATAACCAATGGACCAGTGATTCACAGGTGACCTCGCTGAAGAATCAAACTTCGCATTTTAATAACGGAACGGTCACCAGCACATTTCAAAAACCAGTTAAAATCCGTAATCGGGTAGATCCACAACAACAATTAGATCAACTAGTCCACTCAAAACGGATTATTCATGGTGAAGAATATACCTACAGTGCTAAGTTATCAACAGGTCGACAAATTGTTTACGCACAAATGATTCACGGACAACCAGTCTTAGATAATGCGGGACAGTTGCGACTCCGGGTAAATAGTCATCATGAAGTTGTCGGCTACACGCAAAACTATTTAAGTCACCTTACAACACTACGACCACGAACATTAACCGTTTCTCAACAACAGGCAGTGACATGGTTATATCGACATAATCAGATTGCTAATAATTCGCGGATTCGCCATGTGATTTTTGGCTATGACAAGATAAAAAAAGATGATGATCAAGTGGTCTATGTGCCAATTTGGAAAGTGAATGTAAAAAGCAAGGTTGGCGATAACAATCAAAATTTACGAGTGAATGCGTTTAGTGGCACACTTTTTAAAATGAATGGTAATAATTAAGGAAAGGACAAACAGTGGCAGCAACGGATAATTTACACTATAGTATTTTAGCAAGTGGAAGTAAGGGTAATTCCACCTACATTGAAACGGCTCATCACCGCATTTTAATTGATGCAGGATTAAGTGGAAAGCAAATTGAACAGCGGATGGCGCAAATTAATCGTTCACTGAAAGATGTCGAAGCAATCTTTGTAACTCATGAGCATAGTGACCATAGTCATGGGGTCGGTGTTCTGGCTCGACGGTATGGACTAGATATTTATGCTAATCGTGGGACCTGGCACGCAATGGCCAATAAGGTTGGTAAGATCCCATTGGCACAGAAGCATTTAATTGCTCCGGGAGCTGTCAAGGACTTTGGCGATTTGCAGGTCGAAAGTTTCGCTGTTTCCCATGATGCAGCAGAACCACAATTTTATCAGGTCCACCATGATAATAAAGCATTTTGTATTTTGACTGATACTGGGTATGTTTCTGAACGAGTGGCTGGGACAATCCGCGATGCGGATGCCTATCTGATGGAATGTAACCACGATACCGAAATGTTGATTAATGGTACAAAGTATTCCTGGCCGTTGAAGCAACGAATCCTTGGTGATGAAGGACACCTCTCGAATGAGGACGGTGCAGAAGCTTTAACTAGTGTGATCGGTCAGCATACTAAAGAAGTAATGATTGGTCACCGGAGCCAAGAAAATAATACCCGTTCATTAGCTCACTTAACGGTAGCAACCTTCTTGGAACAACGGGATTTTGGCGTTGATCATGATTTTCATTTAGATGATGCCAACCAAGATCAAGCTAGCAAATTAATGACGTTATAAAAAGGCAATAGATATTTCAAAATTATTTCATATTTAGTTTCTATAATAAAAAACTGAATAGGAGGATGCACTATGCAACACAAAAATAACAAATTTTGGGTGAAAGTTGCGCTAGTTGGTTTAATTGCCGGTTTGATCGGTGGTGGACTTTCACTTGGAATTGGCAACCTAGTTAATGGAATTCGTGAACGAATTGCAATGAGAACGCCAGCGGGTTCAAATAAAGCTGGTGGGACATCTGTCACTAAAAACAAAGCCAATCTGAACAACGAATCTACGAAGGCCTATAAATCGGTTAAGGACTCGGTTGTTTCGGTAATTAACCAGCAGAATCGTCAAGGGTCAGGAAGCATCTACAGTCTCTTTGGTCAAAGCGGCAATCAAGGGAACTCTGGTAAACTACAGACGGTTAGTGAAGGTTCAGGGGTTATTTATAAAAAAGATGGCGGATCCGCGTATATTGTAACTAATAACCACGTGGTTTCAGGTTCTAATGCCTTAAAGGTTATCATGAGTAACGGAAAAGAAGTTTCCGCTAAGATTGTTGGAACTGATTCGACTACTGATTTAGCTGTTCTACGGATTAGTTCTGCTAATGTTAAATCAGTTGCTTCATTTGGAAATTCTAATGATATTGCGGCTGGACAAGACGTGTTAGCAATCGGATCACCAATGGGGAGCGAATATGCTAATACGGTTACCAAAGGAATTATTTCAGCGAAGAACCGGACGATCAAGGCAAAATCAGGAGCGGCAGCAACCAGCGTTATCCAAACTGATGCGGCAATTAACTCTGGTAATTCTGGTGGTCCTCTGATTAATATGGCTGGCCAGGTTATCGGAATTAATTCGATGAAGCTAGCTTCTGATACTAACGGTAGCAATGTTGAAGGAATGGGCTTCTCAATTCCAAGTAATGAAGTTGTGCGGGTTATCAACCAACTAGTAAAAAATGGTAAGATTACCCGACCATCGTTAGGGATTGGTTTGATCGATCTCAGCAGTGTTTCACAAGATCAACAATCTTCAGTGCTCAAACTACCAAGTAAGGTGACGAAGGGTGCAGTTGTGATGACCACGACAGATGACGGAGCTGCTAAAGCAGCTGGTATCAAGAAGTATGATGTTATCACCAAGATTGGTAATAAAGCCGTCACAGATGTTAGTTCACTTCGAACAGCATTGTATAAGTATAAGGTCGGCCAGTCTGCAAAAGTGACGTTCTATCGGAACGGTAAAGCGCACACAGTTACCGTCAAGCTGACTGAAAGTGATAGTTCTTCAAGTAATAGCTCTGATTCGGACTCATCTCAGCAAAGTGATAGTCAGGACCAACAAGGTCAACAGGGTCAAGCTGACAATGATGATAATGGATTTTAGTAGAGATTCACAAACGAGCGCGGCAGAAGTCATTAACGACGACTGTCACGCTTTTTTTTATGTTGTTAATAAAGGCTGTCAAGGCAAGAACCTTGACGCGTGCTAATAGAAAATTGTTCGTTATTGAAAGAATCCTTGACATTAAAAAAGCTGATTAATTGTAAAACCAAAATATTTACGAACTATTTTTGATAAATTGGTGGAAACTTGGTAACGGTGGAAAAGTTATCCACATAATTATCCACAGCCTGTTGATAGTTGGTTTAATGGCATTTATGGTTGTGTAAAAAGTTATCCACAGATTTTGTCCACAACTGTTAATAAGTGGATTAAATATTAATGAATGTGGCGAAAACCTATGTTAGATAAGGGATGACGGATGTTATAGCGAACGATTGTTTTTGTTAACAATGTGGATAAATAAGCTTGCTCATAACGCGTAGACCAAAATAAAAAGACCGAACGTCATAAGTTATCCACGTCTACTTGTTGATAACTTGTGGAAAAATTGTTGAAAAGTGGCAGTTATTCACATGATGTTACAATAAAATAAAAAAATGAGGAATTGGTGCAAGATGAATATTAAGATTATCGGTGTTGGTAAGGTCAAGGAAAAGTATTTTAAAGATGGGATTGCAGAATATCAAAAGCGACTAGGTCGATTTTGTAAATTTAAAATTGTTGAAGTCTCAGATAAACCGGCTCCGGAATCTTTGAGCCAAAATGAAATGGATGAAGTCATGGCGAAGGAAGGCGAGCGGATTTTAAACAAAATTAAGGATCGTGAGTATGTTTTTGCATTAGCAATACAAGGAAAAGAGCGAACTTCTGAAGCGTTTGCGAAAGAAATTAATCAACTTGCGACGTATGGCCACAGTGACATTACGTTTGTAATTGGCGGGTCACTTGGTTTAAGTCCAGCGGTTTTACAACGCGCGAATGCTGAAATTTCGTTTGGCAGATTTACGTTACCGCACAAGTTAATGCGACTGGTGCTTACTGAACAGATATACCGTGCTTTTACGATTATTAATGGGCTTCCTTATCATAAATAGGTAGTAATCGGCTGATGACAAGAAAGGTAACGGCATCTTATCGCAAACTAGCAGCGAATCCGCAACAGTAGCTTCGCTGCTGGGACTTGCTGACTTATCATTACTTGGTCTTTGGTTCAAAAAACGAAAAGTAAAGAGCTAGGTTCAGGTTATTATTCTCCCTTAAATCAAAAGTGAACAAACTCTTAGTAAATTCCTCAAATTGATTATGAAGGCAATTTGGGGAGCTTTTTGTCTGGTACAAATTAAGTAAAGTGTTTTATCTTGACTGATTTGTGTTGATTTTCACAAAGTTGGTACTACAATCAATATTGTAATGAATTTATTTGGAGGCAATCAGCATGGAAAGACAATTTGATTTCTTAATGCCAAGTGTTAACTTCTTTGGACCAGGGGTAATAGCTAAAATTGGTGATCGGGCAAAGATGCTTGGAATGCACAAGGTACTAGTGGTTACTGGTGGTCACATTGGCAAGATTGAAAATGGACCAGTAGATCAGACTGTTACTTCCCTTCAAAAGGCGGGCGTTGATTACGTCATCTTTGATGGGGCGGAAGAAAACCCTAAGATTCGTGATATTAAAAAGGGTAAGCAAATTTACCTGGATGAAGGATGTGACAGTATTATCACAGTTGGTGGTGGTTCTGCTCATGATTGTGGTAAGGGGATTGGGATTATCCTAACCAACGGTGATGATATTACAAAACTTGCTGGAATTGAGACGCTCGACAAGCCATTACCACCATTGATGGCTGTTAACACGACTGCGGGAACCGGTTCTGAATTAACCCGGCATGCGGTAATTACTAATGAAGATACTCATCTGAAGTTTGTAGTTGTTTCATGGCGTAATATTCCATTAGTATCATTCAATGATCCAATGCTAATGCTTGATATTCCACAAGCAACCACTGCGGCTACTGGTTTAGATGCATATGTTCAAGCGGTTGAGCCTTTTGTTTCAGTCGATCATAATGACATTACCGATAGTCAATGTGAAAAGGCAATTCAGATCATTCAACAATACTTACCAGAAGCAGTTGCCAATGGTCATAATGTTGAAGCACGGACGAAGATGGTTGAAGGTGAAATGCTTGCCGGAATGGCCTTCAACAACGCTAACTTAGGTTACGTTCATGCAATGGCTCACCAACTTGGTGGTCAATATGATGCTCCGCATGGTGTTTGCTGTGCTTTAATGCTACCAGTAGTTGAAGAATGGAACATCATTGCATGCCCAGACCGCTTTGCAAAGCTTGCAGAAATCATGGGGTATGATACGACTGGAATGACAACAATGGAAGCAGCCCACAAATCTATTGATGGGATGCGTGAATTAGCTAAGTCAATTGGTATTCCTGACTCCATTAAGGCAATTGGCGCCAAACCGGAAGACTTTGAATTAATGGCAAAGAATGCTTTGAAGGACGGCAACGCCTTCTCGAACCCACGGAAGGGAACGGTTGAAGAAGTTGTTAAGCTTTTCCAAAAGGCATATGATGGTATTTACTAAAGACTAAACAAAATTACTTGATAACACAAAAAATGGGATCGCTAAAAGCGGTCCCGTTTTTTGTTTCATGTGAAACATTAAAGATTTAATTTTAGATCAGTTGGATGAACGAATGAAGTTCGTTTCACAAAGATGAAATTCATTAATCCAGCACAAATGACCGGAATTACTACAAAGACGAGGATAATCCTTAAGAGCAGGAATGAACCGCTAGAATGCTGATAAGCGGTCAGGGGGCCAATCAATCCTGAAAAGCCAAAACCTGCAGAGAACGGTGTCCCGTTCATTTTGAAGATGGTTGCAAAAAGTCCAGAGATTCCTGAAGCGATAATGACCGGGATAAAAAGCTTAGGCTTTTCTAACATATTAGCCATTTGAATTTTTGGTGAGCCCAAGAAATGGGCAAGGGTGCCCCCGATTGGGTTGACTGAAGCGCCCATCCAGGCAAGTGTGAATGAGCAGGCAACGATCCCGGCATTGGCCGCTCCTGAACCAACGCCAGAAAGGGAGATTGCCATCGCAATTGCAACGGATGAAATTGGTGAAACGATTAGGACACCAAAAATAATACCGAGAACAGCACCCATTAGTAGTGGTGACATGCTTGTTGCAGCTTGGACGACTTGGCCAATGGCATTTTGAATTACCACCATTATTGGCATGGTGAGTAAACTAATTCCACCAGCGATTAGTAGCACCAATAATGATTCTAAAATCATCTTGAATTGCCCTAGATATTGATCGAGCAGAATAACCACGATTGAGGCAACGAAGGTGGTAAGCATGATATTAAGAATGACTCCAGAACCATTAAGCAAAAAGGCGGCTTTTTGTGGGGTCGCGTTTCCTGCGGCAACGAACGTAGCTAATGCCATTGACCCAACTTGTAATGTTGAGAACTTTAAAATCATTCCAACCGCAAAGGCGGCAATAAATGGAAAAGCAGCCTGGGCGAGGTTAATCATATGAGTGATGCCAGTAGTGACGGAATTAATTGGACAGAACTGAAGTAATTGTGATAAGAGCGCACTCGGAATTAGCGCAATGACGATGGCAATGGCGTTTCCATTTAAGGTTGCCATCGTTAATTCTTTGAGCTTGGCTTTCATTTAAAAACTCTCCTTAAAATTAATTAAATTCGTGTGGTGAAGGTTGACCAGCAAGAATGGTTAAAACATCGGTCAGCGAGATATCAACCATGTTTTTAACGGCGATATTGGTAAAGAAAGCAATGTGGGGAGTTAGGATCACGTTGTCCATCGCATGTAATTGTTTGACGAGTGGTAATGCATCCAGACCATCTTGGCGATGATCCTGATTGAAGAGATGTTCTTCACCTTCAACGGTGTCTAAAGCGGCTGCGGCAATTTCATGATTCTGGAGGGCCGTTACTAAATCAGCCGTGACGACTACTGGCCCGCGACTAGCATTTACTAATCCTGCGGTCGGTTTCATTAATTTAAAGTCATCGCTGGTCATTAATCCTTTAGAACTGTCATTCAGATCAACATGGAGAGAGATCACGTCTGATTGCTTCAATAATTCTTCTTTGGAGACGTATTCGACAATCCCGTTCATTTCTTCTCGGGGGTTGATATCATAGCCAAGCACACGGGCATCAAGTGCCTTTAATAGTTTCGCAAGGGTCCCGCCAATGCGCCCGACACCGATGATCCCAATGGTAGCGGAATGAATTTCCATTGCCTGGAGGCCAGCCCAACGATAGTCATTTTCTGCGACTCGGTGATCAAAAGCATACGATTTACGGAGGAGACGGAAGGTTTGCATTAAAGCATGTTCAGCAACACTTCTTGGAGAATAAGCAGGGACGTTAGTAACCTTCAAACCATGTTGATGAGCCAGTGGTACGTTAATAGTATCCACGCCGGCGGTTCGGGTACTGATTTGCTTCAACCCATTGGCCTGAAGAATGGCGTATGCGTTATCAGGAACGTTCGCGTGCTGCTGGATAACGAGTCCATCGATTCCCTTCGTCATGGCAATTACTTCGTCGTCAATGAAAGGTTTCGCGGTTGTGACTATTTCTACCTGATGTTTTTCAGCAAACTCATTAATTGCTTTTTGTTCGTCTGGACGAACGCTAGTCATTAAGATCTTGGTCATTATTAAAATCCTCCTATTTCTTTAACATTGTTTGAATGCGTTCAACTGCAAGTTGCAAATTGTCCATACTGGTTGCGTAACTCATCCGGAGATAACCAGCGCCGCCAGCACCAAAATATGAACCAGGAATGACAGCGACTTTACCATCTTTTGCTAATTTTGTGGCAAATGCAACGTCATCAGTACCTTGATCAGCAGGCAATTTAGCAAAAACATAAAATGCACCATTTGGTGTTGCCACTGAAAAACCAAGCTTTTTTAAGGCATTTACCAGGAAGTCACGACGCTTTTCATAAGCGTCCTTCATTTTGAGGGTTGCTTGGTAACCTTCATCGCTATCAAAAATTGGTACGGCCGCAGCCATTGCGGGGTCAGAAGGAGAGGTAATCATAATGGAGTGGACCATTCCAAGGCGCTTCATTAGTTCAGCAGGCGCTGCCATAAAACCAATTCGATAGCCGGTCATTGCACCAGATTTAGAAGCCCCATTCAGGACAATTGTTTGGTCAGGGATGAATTGAGCAATTGAGGTATGGTGACCACCGTAGATCAATTCTGAGTAAATCTCATCAGCGATTACCACAAGGTTAGTATCAGCTAAGACATCCGCCAGCGCTTTTAGTTGATCAGCAGAATAAGTGACACCCGTTGGGTTTGACGGATAGTTCAGGACAATGGCTTTGACGTTTTGGTGATGTTGAAGGGCGTCCTTTAAAATGCCTGGGGTAAGAACAAAATTATGATTACTGGTATCAATATTAATAGCTTCACCGCCGAGAAGGTTAACAACTGCTTCATAAAGCGGGAAAGTTGGTGTCGGGATTAACACTTGGTCACCCTGACTAATAATGGCAAAGAGTGATGCGTAAATGGCTTCGGTGGCCCCAATCGTCACGGCAATCTCAGTGTCGGCATCATAATTAAGTCGGTAGTGTTTCTGGAGATAATGAGCAATTGCTTTACGGAGTGCTGGTGTTCCTGATCCAGCAGAATAGTGTGAATCATTATCATTAATACTGTTAATTGCCGCTTGCTTAGCAACTGTCGGGACGTTAAAGTCCGGTTCACCAAGGGTTAATTTAACAATCCCAGGGATCTGACTTGCTTGGTTATCGAAAACGCGGATGGGAGTTGGTTGAACTCGGGTAAGATTAGGATTGAATTGTTTGCTTAAACTAGCTTTCATTTTTGGCATGGAAATGTCCTCCTTTAAATAAAAAACCCGGGGATTGCAGAGGCCTGCAACACCCGGGAGCGCTCGTTTCTTAAATGGTAGTATGCCAAATTAAGGTTGGTCGGCTTCCGGATGAATTAATCCTAGAAGCCATCACAAAAGATTACTGGCTCTAGGAGATGGAGTTCCAAAACCAGTAACTAAAGGCATTATTTGGTTGATATGAAGATAATGCTGACATTTGTGTTACCTCTTTTAATTTGATTAATTATATTCTAATCGAAATTTAATCAATGTCAACGATTATTATAAAGATAAGTGATAATTAATATCAAAATTATTTCACTTTTTTGATATATTACACTTGTGGTATACCACAAATATGGTATAATAGAATTACAAAATGTGAAGGGAGTGAGCAGTAATGCGGATTGATGTTAAGAGCTATCTTAATGAAAATCACCTGACGATTTATCAGGTTGCTAAAGTTTCCGGATACGGCTACACCACTTTGCATAAGTCGTTTAATAAACAACAATCAATGGCAACGTCATTAAACTTACGTGACCTAGATGCGATCGCACAGGCCCGCCATCAACAGATGTGGCAAGTCTTACGCGATTTAGAAGAACACTATTTATTGGACGACTAATTCTGATTAGCTGTATGATGAATTTGATTGAGATGTTAATAAGAAAATAATTAAACCAATAGGGAGGAACGTATTATGGCACAAAATCCAAGAGACCCATTTGACAACGACATGAATGACATTTTTAACCAATTAATGGGAGGGATGAATGGCTTTAATTCAGATAACCGACGTTATTTAATTAACGGTCGTGAAGTCACTCCTGAAGAATTTGCTCAATATCGGCAAACTGGACATTTACCTGGCGGGGCTGCGCCACAGCAACCGGGCCAAACGAATGGTCAACCAAATAATGGCAAAGAAACAGTTCTCCAAAAATTAGGACGGAATTTAACTGAAGAAGCTCGTCAAGGCAAGCTTGACCCAGTGATTGGTCGAAATAAAGAAATCCAAGAAACGGCAGAAATTTTGAGTCGGCGAACGAAGAATAATCCAGTCCTAGTTGGTGATGCCGGTGTTGGTAAGACAGCGGTTGTTGAAGGACTAGCACAAGCAATTGTGTCCGGTGATGTTCCAGCGCCAATTAAGGATAAGGAAATTATCAGTATTGATATTTCTGGATTGGAAGCTGGTACCCAATACCGTGGTAGTTTTGAAGAGAATATTCAGAAGTTAATTGATGAAGTCAAAAAGGCAGGAAATATCATTCTCTTCTTTGACGAAATTCACCAAATTATCGGCGCTGGTTCGACTGGATCCGATAGTGGTTCGAAGGGGATGGCTGATATTATTAAGCCAGCCTTATCACGTGGTGAAATTACGGTGATTGGGGCTACTACTCAAGATGAGTACCGCAATACCATTATGAAAGACGCAGCCTTAGCACGGCGGTTTAACCCAGTAACGGTTAATGCGCCAAGCAAGGCTGATACGTTGGCAATTTTGAAGGGAATTCGGAGTCTTTACGAACGACATCACAATGTCAAATTGCCGGATGATGTTCTGCAAGCGGCAGTTGATTATTCTGTTCAATACATTCCACAACGGTCCTTACCAGATAAGGCAATTGACCTGATTGATATGACAGCGGCGCACTTAGCTGCTAAACACCCGGTAAAGGATGTCAAAGAAATCGAAAAGGAAATTGAACAAGAAGAAAAGAAGCAAAAGGACGCAGCTAAAAAGGAAGATTACAAAGCTGCGCAAGAAGCAAAGGATAAGATCGATGATTTGAAGAAACAAATCAAGGATCATTCCAAGCAAGAAGAAGTTACGGCAACCCCCGAAGATGTTGCTGCCGCTGTTGAACAAATGACAGGCATTCCAGTTTCCAAGATTGGTGCTAGTGACGTTCAACGGTTAAAGGAAATGGACAAGCGACTTGAAGGTAAAGTTATTGGCCAAGATGAAGCGGTTGAAGCAGTTGCGCGGGCCATTCGGCGGAACCGAGCTGGCTTTGACGAAGGCAACCGTCCAATTGGGAGCTTCCTCTTCGTTGGACCAACTGGGGTTGGTAAGACTGAACTGGCTAAGCAATTAGCCCTTGATATGTTTGGTTCGAAGAATGACATTATCCGTTTGGATATGTCGGAATACTCTGACCGGACTGCGGTTTCCAAGCTAATTGGGACCACTGCTGGTTACGTTGGCTACGATGACAACTCGAATACCTTGACTGAAAAAGTTCGTCGTCATCCATATTCCATCATTCTCTTAGATGAAATTGAAAAGGCAAATCCACAAGTGATTACATTGCTTCTCCAAGTCTTAGATGATGGTCGTTTGACTGATGGTCAAGGTAACACCGTTGACTTTAAGAACACAGTGATCATTGCCACATCCAACGCTGGGTACTCCAATGATGCGCCAGTTAAGCTTGGTGACGAAAAAGACGAAGAAGACTTGATCAAGAAGTTGACCACTTACTTCCGTCCAGAATTCCTTAACCGGTTCAATGCGATTGTTGAATTCCATAGCTTAACCAAAGATGATCTGCAAAAGATTGTTGATTTGATGATCAGTGATGTTAACAAGACGTTAGCTAAGAAGGAGATGGATGTAAAAGTCACACCAACGGCTAAGCAATTCTTGATTGACCAAGGCTATGATGAAGCGATGGGTGCACGGCCGTTGCGGCGAGTGATTGAACAGCAAATTCGTGACAAGGTAACTGATTACTACCTTGACCACCTTGATGCTAAGCACTTAGTGGCTGAAATGAAGGATGGTAAATTAGAAATCGTTGACGCGAAGGATGCTGAAAAGGATGATCAGCAAGAATACTCAACGGAGGATGAGAAGAAAGACTAAGCGTTAACAAGCTAAATAAGGTGTTATGGTCGAACGGCGACCATAGCACCTTTTTTACTTCATTAAGGGAATTCAACATTAGTAATGGTTAATAAAAAATTTTTCTTCTTTCTATATCTCACGATTTTATGTCGCAAATTTAAAAACTGAATCTTGACTTTTCAGGAGGGTTCCAGTATTGTTCAAGACAACTTATTGACGAAGGGAGCTTGAATGATGAAAACACGTTTTGAACAACTTAGTTGGCAAGTCTGGTTCGTTATTTGATCGCATCGCGTGTTTTCTCACAGGTACGATCAATTTTGAGGTTTCTCAATGCGTACCTGTGCTGGCTCAAAAGATAAAGACCGCACAGTTTCAGTCACGCTGTGTGGTCTTTTTTGCATTCATTATCTAGACTACACATTTGAAGTTGAGAAACCGGTATACACAAACGGCACAACATGTTTGGAGGTTTTAGAATGTCCGTAGTCTTAGATTTAACAACCATTTTAGTTCTATATGCGGTGAGCGAATTTGTTGCCCGCAAGACTCACGCAGTAGTAGATACAGTCCTCACGATTTCAGTACTGGCCCTGTTCGGGTTCTGGGCAGGAATTTTTCCGCAAAACATGTTTAAGGTCAGCGGAATAGATTCTTTTGGGATGGCAATTGTCGGTCTTATGTTAGTTTCATTGGGAACAACGATTAATTTAGCGGAACTTAAACGGCAGTCTAAAGTGGTGATGATCGCAATTTTATGTGCCGCTGGGGCGAGTTGTTTAATTATTATCGTTGCGATTTTGCTGAACAGACAGAATTATGGAATTGTTGGCGCCCCGATTTACGCAGGAGGTAATGCGGCCACTTTAGTCCTGTTAAATGCTTTAAAGGTTAATCACTTACAGACACTGACCACGTATGCATTAGCGGTCTTAACGTTTCAGAATTTTATTGGGATTCCAATTGCGACATATGCTTTAAAGAAAGAGTCGCAGCGGTTATTAGATGGTGATTTCCCGGTAGAGGTCATCAACGATTCGGCCGAGCAAGCTGTTAAAAAGCCGTTGGCATTAACCCATACGATGAATACCCCGATTATGTGTCTCACGAAACTTGGTTTGGTAGCATCATTGAGCTATGGAATTAGCTTGCTGGTTCATGGCGTAGTTAATTACCTAGTGATTTGCTTTGTTTTAGGAATCCTCTTCTATCAATTAGGGTTTTTAGATCAGGAAATATTAGGGAAAACCGGGTCGAGCGCCCTCATTACCTTTTTAGTGACTGTGGTGATTCTTGATAGTCTGGCTGATACAAGCCCGCACCAGGTGCTGGTAGTATTAGGTCCGCTAATGCTTTGCCTGGTAGTAGGGACAATTGGATCGGTATTGACGGCGACGCTAATAAGTCGGGTTAGTGACATTTCATTACCAATGGCCATTGCCTTAGGGATGACTTGTACATTTGGCTTTCCGACAACAATGATTATGTCACAAGAAATCGCTGCAAGTGCTGGACGGACAATTCAGGAACAGCAAGCCTTGGAAAGATATTTCATGCCGAAAATGTTAACGGCCGGACTAGTAACGGTAACCCTGATCTCGGTCTTTTTTGCCGGATTTGCCATTAATTACTTAAGTTAGTCGCCGGTTATCATTGATTTAAGCAAAGTAACAACTGGTTGCAATTATTCAGCAGTATGCTATGATTGCTTTTGTAAAAAAGTGAACCTGTCTGGGGTGCTATTTATTTAGCTGAGAGATACCCATAGAACCTGATCTAGTTAACACTAGCGGAGGGAGACAGCAATTATTTCGATGTGTAAATAATCCAATAATGGCTTCTCCACTGACGGGGAAGCCTTTTTAATTGATTGGACTGTTGGCAAGAATAGTAAGGAGAAAATAATGTTTAAACGTTATACACATTGGAATTTGACGTCAATTATTCGGGTCGCCTTAGTTGGGATCCTCTTTGGTGCCATCTACATGTTACTGGTTAACACAGTTTATAACTTGGTAAAAATGGCCCTAACCCCACTGGGGATTGGACCATTGGTTGATACGATTCTATCTGGGTTGTGGTATATGGCCGGACCGATTTCAATTTATTTGGTACCGACGATTGGTTCTTCGGTTGTTGGTGAAACCATCGCGTCCACGATTGAAATGTTTTTCGGTGGCCAATGGGGTGCGCTAACCATTGTTGAAGGGTTGATTCAAGGGGCTGGTAATGAACTTGGTTTCTTTCCAAAGCAATCACGGTATGTCCGATGCAGCTGGGGAAGCGTTCTGTTAGGGTCTTTTGGCGCCCACTTGGGAGGTTTTATCCCTTCGTACTTCATTTATGGGTGGAACCACTTCAGCGTGAGTTTACAAATCGCGATGTTTATTAGTGGAGCATTGTCGTCGCTAGTGTTCGACGGGATACTGGTTAAACTGATTATGAATTTACTGGATCGTGCATTGTCCCCTGAGGTACGGTGATGTTAATTGATATTCACTGTCATAATGATGAGAATCAGCAAATTATTCAGGTGCAGCAACGACACCAGATGCGGAGTATGATCAGTTCGACAAGTAACACAGAGTATGAAAGAAATCGTCAAGTTGTTAATGCTCAGCAAAAATTAAGTTATGGTGTTCACCCATGGCAAACAATCCAGGAAACGGTTAACATGAACTTACTAGCACAGGTTTCAGTTGTTGGTGAAATCGGGCTTGATACGACGTGGACAGCAGTGCCATTGGATATTCAACGATCCGTCTTGAAAAAACAATTGGAATTTGCGGCTGCTTATCATAAACCAGTTGTTTTACATGTTAAGGGATGTGAGCGGGAACTTTTAGAGCATATTCAGGAGTTTCCAACAGTGCATAAGTTGGTTCATTGGTACTCCGCAAATTACTGGTTAAAACAATATCTAGCGGTACCCAATATTTGGTTTTCCGTGGGTCCCGATGTGTTTAATAATTTGGCGGTCAAAAATGTTGCTCAGCAGGTTCCTTCTACACAATTGTTTATTGAAAGTGATGGTCTGGAAGGAATCTCGTGGGCACAGCATAAGTCGATTAATGAGATTAATTATTGGCAGACGATGCAGCTCTTATATAAAGAGGTTGCTTGTTTGAGAAGGGGAACCGCAATCGAATTAGAACAACAGATTGAACAAAATTGGCAGCATTTTTTTGCTTAGCAAAAGGGATCATAACAGAAGTCTTTATTGTGACTATCGGTTATAATCCCTTTTATCCTTTTATTAACGATTTTTAAAGTAGAAAGCCAAAGCAATTAAGGCTACCAGAACAATAATTGCTAAAAGTGGATTTTGATTGAATAACATGTGGAAAGCCCGAATTTGGCCAACCGCTAATTCTGGAGTCATTGTTCATCACCTCATTGTATTTTGCATTATTATACCTGATATTAGCGGTTTGGTTCAGGGATTAGAATGCGTTAAAATTAAATTTAGGATTAGATCACGGCGAAGGAGGACAAGATGATGGGCTTAACTTGGAATATTATTCGAACCATCTTAATTATGATTGTCCTCGTGAATGAAATTGCGGCCTTGATAACGGTCTTTCGTGAAAAGCGAGATATTGCCGCAACTTGGGCGTGGTTATTGGTGTTAACCTTAATTCCGGTTATCGGTTTTATTGCGTATGCTTTTTTGGGGCGGAAGCCAACTCGTCATCGGATGGAGAGAATCCAGACGGCAACACAACTAGAATTAACGGAAGCAATTGAAGAGCAAAAGAAACAATTTGCTAATATGATGAAGCCAAAGAAACAAACACGGCGGACGTATTGGCGGACGGTAATGTTATTTCAAAACTTAGATGATGCTTTTTTTACTCGACATAATCAAGTAACGATTTTTAACGATGGTCATCAGCTCTTCGATCAGATGTTATGTGATATTGAAGCAGCGCAGAAGAGTATTAATATCGAATTTTATACAATTTACAACGATCAAATCGGGAACCAGTTACGAACCATTTTAGAGCAAAAAGCTGCTGAAGGAGTCGAAGTCCGTGTGTTGTACGATTCTTGGGGATCGCGTGGGGTGAAGCCAAGCTTCTACAACCACCTTCGTGAGAATGGCGGTGAAGCAGCGCAATTCTTAATGACACGTAGTAACCTTTTTGATTTCCGGATTAACTATCGTGATCACCGTAAAATTGTCACGATTGATGGCCGGATCGGCTATGTTGGTGGGTTTAATGTCGGCGATCAATACCTCAGTCGCTTTCCGAAGTTTGGTTACTGGCGTGATACTCATCTTCGATTAATGGGCGGCAGTGTTTATTCATTACAACAACGGTTCATTCGTGATTGGAACGCCACCATGCAAGGAACAGACAAGCAAATTTTACATTATCGACGGTTTTTTCCACCGATTCAGGCAAAGAATGCAACAACGTCCATGCAAATTGTTTCTAGTGGTCCAGATACCCAGATGGAAACAATTAAACTAGGTTATTTGCGTTTGATCAACGCTGCGCAAGACCATATTTGGATCCAGACGCCATATTTGATCCCGGATGATAGTATGATCGATGCTTTAAAAGTGGCTGCGCACTCGGGAATCGATGTACGAATCATGATTCCGTGTAAACCAGATCACCCATTTGTTTATCGAGCAACCCAGTATTATGCGCGGATGCTTGCTAATGAAGGAATCACAATTTACTACTACGATAATGGATTTTTGCACGCTAAAACCGTCATGATTGATGGCAAGATGTCTTCCGTTGGATCTGCTAACCTTGATTATCGAAGCTTTAAACTTAACTTCGAAATTAATAGTTTTATCTATGATCAGCAGATTACTGATCGACTGGAACAAATTTTTATGGATGATGTTCGTCATAGTCATGTAGTGACACCAGCAATGTTTGCCGCACAACCAAGATGGTTACGCTTTAAGCAGACGGCGTCACGATTATTGTCACCGATTTTATAACTGTAGATGAGACTTATGATCAGTAAGAGCTGGTGATAAGTCTCTTTTGTTAGAGTTGTATAATTGAACTAAGTTAATTAAAGGAGAGGTACAGCAAATGAGTAAAGACACGATCATTACAAATGAAATGGTGAATAAATTTCATGATAATTATGTTTCACGTGGAACAGCTAAAGTGATTGAGCGGGCCGTTCGAAAAAATGGTATTAAAGCCACAAGCGAGGACCCAGAAATTAACCAACGTCTTCATCGGGTTTTTAATCACGAAATTAAAACGGGAAAAGTTAGCAACCAAAAACACAGTGGTCGTTGCTGGTCCTTTGCAACCCTTAATACATTACGGCATCAGTTTGCGTTAGCTAATAACTTTAAAGACTTTGAATTGTCACAAAACTATCTCTTTTTCTGGGACCGAATTGAACGGGCTAATAAATTCTTCACTAATATCTTAGCGACGGCGGATCGTGATTTAACTGATCGGCTAGTTGATTATTACTTAAAATCTGCGGAAAGTGATGGTGGCCAATGGGCCAATGCGGCTTCCATTATTGAAAAATATGGTGTGGTGCCGCACTATGTGATGCCGGACACTTTTAATACCGAAGATACAACTGATATTGCAGAAGTACTGACTTATATGATGAAAAAGGATGCCCTCATTCTCCGCAAATTGGCGCATCAACGGGCCAGTGAAGAAGAAATTCAGGCAACCCGACAACGAATGCTGAGTGATGTTTACCGAGCATGTGCGTATGCCTTTGGTGAACCACCAGTTAAATTTGATTTAGAATTTCGTGATGATGATCAGCAATATCATCGGGCAGCTGCTTTAACACCGTTAGAATTTTATCATCAATATTTCAAGACGGATCTTCATAACTATGTGGTAGTGACGAATGCGCCAGACCATGAGTATTACAAACTGTATTCATTGCCAGCACAAGACAACGTGATTGGAGGCATCCCAATTCAATTTGTGAATGTACCATTTGAAAAGTTGCAAGAGGTAGTAATGAAGCAATTAGATCACAATGAGACCATTTGGGTAGGCAATGATATTCTTCAACAAATGGATCGAAAGCGTGGCCTGATGGATGCACAACTTTATCATCGTGAAGAACTATTGGGCATTGATTTCACTATGAGTAAGAAAGCGCGGCTAGCAACGCATCAAGCAGAAGTTACCCATGCAATGACGCTGACAGGTTATAATCTGGTTGATGGCCAGCCTAATCGATGGAAAATTGAAAATAGTTGGGGTGATAAAAATGGTGATCAAGGGTACTTTGTTATGAGTCAGAATTGGTTTGAACAATATACCTATGAAGCCGTAATTAATAAAAAGTACTTAACGGCTGAAATTAAACAAATTGCTAAACAAACGCCAATTGAATTAACTGCTTGGGATTCATTACAATAAACATTTAAAATCAATCGGGCTCCAGTGTTCAGAATAACCGAACTCTGGAGCCCAATTTACGGACTACGCTAGTTGTTTTTACGCTTGGTAAAAGTATATTTGTCACAGTTTCTTCAATTGTTAATCTCGAGGAATCGTGACGGTGTGATGTGGAGGCAATGTAATTTTTTCTGTTCCAGAAATTACTATTCCGCCAGGGCGGTCAGCTTGCAAATCAATTTTTCCGTTGTAAACATGATAACTAACGGTTCCGCCTTTGATTGGTAATGTACATTTCAGTTCATCAAACATTGATAAATGTGGGTGAATTACAAAAGATGCATACCCCGGAGCAGTAGGACGGAGTCCCATGAAATAACGACCTAATAAATAGACAGGACTGCCACCCCAAGCATGACAGAGACTTTTGCCAAACGGGTCACCATACATAGCGTACCGTGCTTTACCGCTCACTTGTGGATCGTATTCTTCCCAAATTGTAGTGGCGCCTTGTTTAATCATTGAACCCCAGTATTTTTGGATTGTTTGATAAACCTGTGATAATTGGCCAAGTTTACAAAGGGCATCTTGCTCAAAGAATTTAAAGTAAGGGGTTGTCAATTTGGTAATTTGGTTATTCAGCAGGACATTTTTAAAAATTTGGTGTTGCTTGGTTGGGTCAACAACTTCAAAGAGGATTGCTAGAATATTAGCATGACGGGTAACGTGTCTCTTACCAGATTCATATGAATCGATGAAGGCCCCTTTTGAGGAATCCCAAAAGTACTTAATCGTATTTTCTTGCAAAACATGGTAATACTCTTGGTATTTTGCGGATGGTTGCCCCAAGACATTTTTAGTCGTAATAATGGCTTTTAATGATTGTAGCAGGAACATTTGCTCAGCGGCGACAGTCCCTTTTTTATCCATTTCAGACCAATCTACGAAAATCCAATCGCCATCACGACCATAAATAAAACCTAGCGAGTTGGTTTGCGCTAATAGATAGTCCATCATCTTTTCCATTCTGGGCATAATCATTTTAAGAAATTCTTGATCAGCAGTCATTTGATAGTGGTTATAAATGCTGATAATCCAGAGCATTGAATAATCAACGATGGTGTTAATGTGTTGGTGAACTTCATCGTGACCACGCAAGGCAATAATGGTCCGCTTATCAACGTCTTCGTTAAAGAACGAGTATTGATTAATAAAACTATCTTGGTAAGCATCGCCACCCCAGATCCAGCGATCACGCTTGATACCATCGATATAAAATAAATCACTACACAATTTAAAGGTGCGAATTGAGGCATTCCAAATTTGGTTGATCAGTTGGCGATCTGATTTAAAGGTGGCGTGGTTGGTCATTGGTAAGGAAATACAATCAGCACTCACTTGAATTGATTTCTCTGTAAAATTGGGGATGAATAAATAACGAAATGCACGTTTCGGAATCAGGGTTTGTTCGGTAATCCCAGACTGTTGGTAATAGCACATTTCAGTATCTAATGCTTCAGTTGCGGATTCGCCATAGCAGACAGTAATTGGTGTCACTAAATCGTAAAATTTTAGTGAGGCATTGATTTCTTTACCAAAGTCGATTAGTAAGCCACCGTTCTTTGGTTGAAAACTAGCTGGTTGTAATTGATGGTGGGCATAGGGAATCTTTGCGGGGTTATCAGTTTTATGGGTAAATAATTCACTATAACCAACAGGACGTTGAGTAATATAATTATTTGCTAACCAGCTTGGGTCAGAATGAATGACTGCTCCCTCAATCCAGACAGTGGGTAATTCATTTGGGCTAAAAACGTAAATAACAATGTTATACATTCCTTGATCTAAAGTTATCGGTTCATTAATTTGATATTTCACGTCATTAATAGTGATATAGCCTTGTTGGTGGGTATAGACGGTAAAAGTAGTGGGCGCGGTAAGGTGATAACTGTTTTCAAATTTGACATTTTTAAAGCAGTCGTCGATGGCCCAATAGGCTGGCCACCGCATGCCCCGTTCTTCCCTTGTGAAATTTTGTCGCATCCCTTCGTGAATTTCAAAGTCACCAGGGAACCAGATCCAATAGTTTTTCATAATAAAACTCCTTTACAACAAATAATTATTCTAGACCACGCTGATGAAGCATTCTGACAATTAAGACGGCAAAACCTCCTGATAACAATGCACATCCAAAAATGATCCAAAGAAAGTTTTGGACTGACCAAGCCATTAAAGTTGGCGTGAATAATGAGAAAATGGCAGTAAAGAAACGAACAAATCCGTATGAAAAACCGGTGATGGATGCCCGGACGTTCACTGGATAAAAAGTTTGCGTCCAAATTTTATAAATTGGTTCACCACACAAGGTGTTGGTTGCGGAATATAAAACATAGGCAACGGAAAATGCCCACCAGATTGAGCTCCAAATACCAGCACAAAGGAATGCTAATGAACCGATAATAATGGCACCATACATTACTGGATACCGATATTTAGTATCTGAAACTTTAACATACATTGAATTAGAAGCTAAGTTAAACAAGTTTGCAACCAGCGCAATCAACGTTGCATAGGCTTGGGTGCGGTGAGAAACAGTGACTAAGAAGTAGTTAACAAAGGACCCCCATGTATTAGCAGGTAAGTTCCAGAAGAGATAGAAGAGGGTGAGGGCGATTAAGACACTCAAGTACTGCTTGTTTTTTAAAATATCGCTTAATTTAACCTTCTGGTGTTCTCTTTGATCATCAGTATTTTGTACTTCTGCATGCTGGAGCGACTCTTCAATGTGTTTGAATTTAGTAGAGAAAGCGCGAATCCACCAGTTAGAAAAGGCAACGAATGAAATGACACCAAAAATCCACCGAACAGAACCAACGGTCATTCCAGAAGTGAGAAAGCCGATAAATTGGGAAAGCAAGATCCCCACCGTCCAAAAGACCTGGGTAATAGTAATGCTCCGACCGTACATTTTATCAGAAGTCCGTTCAGAAATGACTGCGAGTGAAGTTGGGAGATCGGCACCGGAAGCTAGCCCAGCAATAATGATACCGATTAATAAAATAGCCAGGTTAGGTGCAAAGGCGATTACTAGTGCCCCAATGGCAACAAAGAGAATGTCTAAGTTAAAGACCCGAACCCGACCCAAACGGTCAGAAAGCCAACCACCAGTTACGGACCCAAGGGCCACCATCAGCGTTAAGAGGGTGGAAATAAAGCCCGTCACTAATGGAGTGAGATGCATGAGCTTGGTCCAAATGGGAAGTGCGACCCCGAGACTAACTAATAGACTTGAGTCAAGATAGGAGGCCGTTCCGGCAACCGCAACTAGTGAAAACGTTTTTTTATCCATTTTTGGTTGATTTGAATTATCCATGATTGACTCCTTAATTAACTAAATATTTTTTGATTAAATAGGCGGGAGTACATCCCCAGGCGAGACAATAGCTTGAAACGATTGGACTGCCATATGGTGAATAATTAGGGCTTTCTGGTTCAAAGGCTTCCCAATACGTATCTGCACCAAGTTGAATCATTTTTCCCCAATAACTTTTTAGGAGTTCAATTCCGTCATTATTTAATCCAGCACAGAAGAATGCTTCTGTAATATGGTGATACATGTATGGCGTAGCAATTCCGGTAATGGGGAATAATTTTTGTTTAGCAGTTTGCATAATTGTTGTGGCTTGTGACCCGGTAACGACTTTGGCAAGCACCATCCAAACCTGACTAGCAATGTTAATCTCTTTGTCAGGGCCAGAAATAAAGAGCTGTTTTTGAGAATCAAAAAGATCTTGCATTGCGGATTGAGATAACTGCTTAATAACATTGTTAATATAATCGGCATCTTTCGATTTATTGAGTTGTTGGGCGAGTACTACAAATTGCTTGAAGGTATAAATGATAATTGCTTGGCCTGCTGTGGTCTTGTCGAAGTCGTTTGACCAATCAACAAAAACTGGATAATGGTCATTAAATTGATAAAGCCCATTTTGAATTGATTGGAGAGCAACGTGGACTTGTTGTTTTGCAATTGGATAGAGTTCCTGTAATGTTGAAATATCATGGGTTTTTACCACGTAATCGTGGAGAGTGGAAATGAAAAAGAGTCCATAATCTAGTAAGAATGTGTCGTCAGGTTGTGGTTCACCGTTGGTAAAGACGTTTGCAGGAATTCGCCCATCTTTGGCAGTCATTCCTGCGAAAAGGTACAAGCAGCGCTTAACCAGATCATTATTATTAAAAGTAGCGTAGTTGGCTAATGCTTGAAGACGCAGATCACCTAGCCAAAGCCGACGATCACGTTTAGGGCCATCTTCAAAGACTGTTTGCATACAGTCTTGTAAGGTTTTGACGCTAACGTTATAAATTGACTGTAGTTGAGAATCTACCAATTTTGGCAAAGAAATTGAATGGGCAGAGCTTACAGCAGTTAGTTCTGCCTGATCGAACGAGACAGACCACTTTGGTGAAGTATCAATGATTTTAAGGTCAACGTAACGAAAAGCATACCGGCGCGGTAATTTAAGCTCAGCTGGAAGGTGATCAAGATGAATAGTTTCTTCTTGGATCCATGATTTACTTAACCAACCATCATAATCTGCAGAATTGTAAACTAATTCAGCAGGGACTTCAGCAAATTTAAGCTTTAAAGTTAGCGGGGCATCTTGGGGTGACCCAACATGATGAATGTTGATTTTAAAGTAGCCAACATAATGATTGCCAAAATCGAGGATAACATGATCATCACGTTTCATTAAATGCTTAGGTAGATTTTCAATGTTATCGATTTTTTTGATTCCAGTTGAATTTAATTTATGCTCATCATTAACTGGTTTGACCAGCGCGATTGGCGACACTTTTGTCTGATAGACCGTGGGGGTTAATGCTTTTGCCTTCTTTAAAAGAGTCTGGTTATGATTAAACTCGACTTCATTATTAATTTGAAATGTAAACGCCATTGATATCTAATCCTCTTTCTTAGTGGTTTGAATAATTCCGTATTTCTTTTCCAGAGTGATAACGAAAAGTCCAGCGAAAAAGCCGATGATGATGAGAACAGTAAAACCAAACATGGTATAACGAATTACATTTGGCATGACGAGCGTTGGGGTTACAAATGCGAATAATCCACACGCCAAACGAGAAAAGCCATTCATAAATCCTTGAAGCGCAGCGCGAGTTTCAACCGGAAATGACTCTTGGGTCCAAACTTTATAGATTGCTTCCCCAGCAATATTATTGCCGATGTTGTAACAACCAATGGCGATCACAATTGGCCATAGTGCATGACTGGAAATTGCCAAGCCAAACATGGCAGCTGCCTGAATAATCATCCCGATCACAAAGAAAGTATTTCGCTTGGGACTGGATGCGACGGATGAGAATGCGGTAACGGCAGCAAGCCCAACAAAATTGAGGACAATTCCGGCACCCGTAGCAAACGTTTGTGAGGCGTGAGCTTGAACGAGGGTAAAGGTTTGAAACTGTCCAAAGGTGTTAGCTAAGAGATTCCAAAAAATATAGAAAATAAAGATGCCCAGGAATAATCCTAGATAGCGGTGTCGATTATTGCCATGAAATAAAGTCTTCAGGACTGAAGTATTACTGATGGTCTGGTTAGACTGGTGTTCTTCTTTCAATCGAAATTCCGTTCCTGCTTGATGAAAAGCTTTAAATTTTGTCGAACGAGAACGCCAGAGCCAAGTCACGGTAGCAATCAGGGTTAAAATACCAAAAACGACTCTTGCTCCAGTGGCCCCCGCCATTTTAGAAACAATGAAGGAACAAATATACGAAATAAAGATCCCAATTTGCCAATAAATTTGTGTCGACGAAACGAGACTTGATGAAACCTTTTCATTTGGAGCATCGTGAGAAATAACCGTTAAACTTAGCGGTAAATCAATCCCAGAAGCTAATCCCGTAATAATGACACCTAGTAAGAGAATTAGGTAATTGGGAGTTAAAACGCAGATTAAAGTACCTAGAGCATAAAAGAAGTTCGTCCAGTTGAAGGAACGAATTAAACCAAAGGCTTTGCTAACGGTTCCTGATAAAAAACCACCAATTGCAATGGCGAATGTTAAAGCGGCAGAAATGACCCCGACCTGACCATTGGTTAATGCAAGTCCCTTTTGCCATACTGTGATAGTGGCAGATAAACCGACAATAATTCCTGAGCCCAGGATAGAACCGATCCCGGCCGCTGCCGCAAGGGGCCGATATTTTGCAACTAATTCTTGATTATTCATATGGTTACCTCTCAATTTGAAAAAGATTAAGTATAATTTCAGTATTTAATTTAAGCTTTACTGGTAGCGCTTACAATATTAAAAAGTGAGTGGTTTAGTTGCAAGATCACAGGTTCACAAATTATAATTGTTGATATGGCGACAATTAGCAGATTTTTAAATAAAGAAGTTGAAATTGGTATGGAAAAATTACGTAAGCTTCTGTTGCAAGAAGATCCGATTGAAAAGCAACAGCGGTTAAATCATGGACAGAATATTAATTATATGGGTCTCGGCTATGGACCGGGGATCATTCCGCGAATTCCGCGGAGCAACTTTTTCCAACATTCTTGGGTCGCAGCCACCAAGCAGCATCGTTATTCATACATGCCAGCACATACGCACAGTTTTATTGAATTTAATTACCAATTTTCTGGGCAATCAATTCAACAATTAAATGGTCGAGAATACATTCTTCAAGCTGGTGAGTTATTAGTAATGGATCAATCGTTAATTCAGCGTTATGGTTACATGGGGACGGATGATTTATTAGTGAATGTTTTATTAGATATTGAACAGCTACCGGCTAATTTCATTAGTGATATTCGTCCGGCTAATGGACTAATTCGGTTTTTATATAATTCATTAGATCAGCATGCGGATCATAATGATTACTTAATCTATGACTTAACTGATTATCCAGAAACAATTGCTATTTGGGAAGAACTAATGTATTATGCGTTAAGCAACGTTCGCCCTTATGAAACGCGACAATTATTGATGGAAACGGCGCTAAGCTGCCTTCCCGATCCGCAGGTGACTCACATGAATGTTTCTAATCCGACAGATCGAACCATTAATGATGTTATGAGATATATTAATCAGCATTTTGCGACTGTTTCACTAGCTGAAGTCAGTCAGCATTTTAATTACAATAAGAACTATCTTGGTAATAAACTTAAACAAAACACCGGGATGTCCTTTGGCGAACTTTTGGATCGCAAACGGCTTTTAACGGCCGAAAGTTTATTATTAGATACGGATTGGACAACGGCTAAAATTGCCGAGCAACTCGGCTATCAAAATACATCATCATTATTTCGTCTGTTTCAAAACCAGGTGGGGATGACACCGGCACGTTTTCGGCAAATTCATCGTGGTGAATTGAACTAAATTATAAAACCCGTGAATCAATTTTAGTTTGATTCACGGGTTTTAATTATTTTCGTAAATGTTTTTTTAAATTAGTTTTAATGCGGTGGTGAATTGCAACGCCAATGGGTCGCTTTACAGCTGGTTCACGATAAGTATCCATCATAGAAGAGAACAGTTCAGCGCTGGTTGGTGGCGTATAAACAATGGCGTTAGCGCCAGCTTGAATCGTTTTTTGGATATTTTCTTCGCTCTTTCCACCACTTGCGATAATTGGTAATTCTGGGTAAGAATGACGAATCTTAGCAACAATCTGGGCGGTATTCTTACCACCGGCAACATTAATCATTGCAGCACCGTTACGTATCCGAGCGTCAATATCCGTATCAGGATTGACGACAGTAATCACTGTTGGAATATCGATGTTTTGAGTCACCGTCCGTAAGTTGAGATTAGTAATCGGTGCATTTAAGACAACTGCTAACGCTCCTTGGCTTTCAACATCCTTCGCTAATGAAACAGTTCGGACGCCCTTAGTCGTTCCACCGCCGCAACCACAAAACACTGGTACACTAGATGCTTCAATAATTGCTTTACTGATTGCTTGTTGCGGGGTAAACGGATATACGGCAAAAACTGCATCAGCGTCACAATTTTTGATAATGGCGAGGTCAGTTGAAAAGATTAAACTACGAATTACCCGTCCATAAATGGCAATTCCCGATGCAGCTTGAATTGCTTTTGGCATTTGCAAAATCTGGTGACGTAATTTTGATCCTACTTGGGGAGGATTATTTAGTGAATCGGTCATTACAGTTCAACTCCTTTGACAAAGAAACTAAAGGCCAACGATCCTGATTAATTTAGAAACGTTGGCCTTTTTCAATGGACCATGCGAGATTCGAACTCGCGACCTCCTGCATGCGAAGCAGACATTCTCCCAACTGAACTAATGGCCCGATTCGACTTCTATTTTAGCAGATATTTGGGGAACTGCACTAAAAAACTCGCCTAAATTAGGCGAGTTTAGTTAAGGATATTAAATGTTCCTTAGTCGCGACGTAACTGTTGGTGCATTGTGAATAGGTAGCTGATGCCCAGCATGATTGCTAACCAGAGCAGGCCAAACAGGGCCCACGATCCTTGCCAGTTAAAGATGTTGG
Organism: uncultured Limosilactobacillus sp.; assembly: GCF_934202705.1. Classification (GTDB taxonomy): domain Bacteria; phylum Bacillota; class Bacilli; order Lactobacillales; family Lactobacillaceae; genus Limosilactobacillus. The sequence continues at coordinate 96,106 of NZ_CAKPYE010000002.1, read as the reverse complement.
CTAAAGTATTGAGGGTGGCGACACTTGGATGCCATAAGTTTGCCATGAGACGGATGACTTGTACCATGATAATCACAAAAATGGTTGGCAAAGCAATTGCGACGATGATTTTCCATTTACGTGGTAGTAATCCAAAGCCGCTACCGATGGCATAAGATGTCGTAATGCCATCTAACATTGCGAGCAGGGTTCCGGTAATGGTTAACCAATCCTGATGTTGGAAGCCAGCATTAAAGAGCCAGATAACGAAGGTAATAATGGTAATTGTGATAATACCGAGCAGATCACTTAACCAAATTTGCCAACGAGTTTGGCCATTCTGAATCCCGAGCTTGAATTCACCATAAGGAACAATGAGGTAGAAAATTCCGTAGAGGCCAAAAGCCACAGCTACAAAGCCGCCGAAGAAACTATCCCAAAAATCCATTAAGCTCATGTGACCTGCAGAAAAGATTAAACCAAGAATTTGAAATCCAAATACGGATGCCAAAGCAACGCCAAAGCCAAGCAAGTAAGCACGCATTGAATCTCGATAGATCATCGGTAATTTTTTCATTTTAGTTTTCCTCCCCATTGGTTAATGCCATAAAGGCTTTTTGTAAGTCAATGTGTTCAATTTTAACGCGATCAGGAATGACCTTGGTTTCGTCAAGCGGTTGAACAACGTAGGCAGTTTTGATGTTACTGATAGTTTGATGGTCCAAAACCGTAAGACCATCTGTAAATTCATCGACCAATTCGGCTGGTCCACTGATAGCATAGGCATTTGCTAATAAGTCGTCGACGCTTTCGTTACGAATCAAGCGATGGTGATCTAGAATCCAAACATGTTCTACTAGCGGTTGGATTTCGCTAATGAGGTGAGTTGAGAGGATGAAGGTCCGTGGTCGTTCTTCATAGGTCTTCATTAGTTCGCGATAGAATAATTCTCGGTGACCTGCGTCCAGACCAAGTGTGGGTTCATCAAGGAAGATAAAGTTCGCATTGACACATAACGCGGTAATGAGCTTTGCAATCGTAGTTAATCCGGTCGAAAGATTACTAAGGCGAGCTTTTTCATTTACTCCAAAATCTTTGGTTAAGCGGTGGGCGAGAGCAAAATTAAATTTACCATAGCCATCATCAGCGAGGCGGAACATATCACATACTCGTGTCCGTTTGGCATACATATTCGTCTCGCTCATCAAGTACATCTGTTGGAGTGCTACTGAATTGTTGTTGATTGAATCGTGGTCGAGCAGAACTTCCCCAGTCGTTGGAAAATTACGGTTGTTGATAATATTGAGTAAGGTACTTTTACCTACACCGTTCCGACCTAATAAACCATAAATTTTATTTTCTTTAATTTGAAAAGTTAAGTTATCGAGAATTGTTTTTCGCCCAAAACGTTTTGTTAGTTGGTTAATCTTGAGTGTGGTCATTTTGATACCCCCGTTGAATCAAATTTAATAAGTGATCTTCAGTAATTCCTAATTTGGTCGCTTCTTGAATTAAACTGGCGACATAGTTTTGATAAAAACCTTCTTTACGTTTTTCCATAATCTTCTCCTGGGCACCGTTAGTGACAAACATTCCACGGCCGCGTCGTTTTTCCAATAGTTGTTGATTTACTAAAATATTCATACCCTTGAGAACCGTTGCTGGATTGATATGGAGTTCTTGCGAGAGTTGGGTAGTTGATGGTACTTGTTCACCTTCAGGGAAGAGTCCGGAAAAGATCATTTCTTCAAGTTGGTCAGCAAGTTGCTGATAAATTGGTGAAGATTGATCAAATTCAAAATGCATTACTGATTCGCCTCCTTGGTTCATTACTTGTGTAATTAACTATATAACTAACTTCGAAAAATTGCAAGAAAAAATCAGTTTGCAATGATAAAAAATAAGATTGCAAACTGAATCAATGATTATAGTTTATTCCATATAACTATAGGTTAGGATCCATTTTGAACGTTAATTTTGATAATTCTGTTCCTTTCGTGAGTAGCTTGAAAATCAGTTCCCGAGTCTTTTGGTTACAGTATTGAGCGATTTCATGGTTCTGTTCGGTTAAGAAGGTAGTTAGTTCAGGACCAGATTTTTGGGTGCTGGACAGGTCGACTTGGTGAATCTTTTCTCGTGTCCAGGAGTGCATTTCTTTAATAAAGGCTAAATCATCTTCAGCAAACTCGGTAAGGTGTGCTTCAACAACTTCTGCTAAGGCTTCATCTAACCAGAAAGCATGTTCAAAGTCCATCGTGGTTGGCACGTCACGATAGCTGGCATCTGTATCATTGGCATTTGCAAAGAATGGGACATAAGCAGAGAAAGTTGGAATGCCAAATGCGATCCACTGAATTGCCTGAGTGCCAGTTGCGTGCGGACGAACCTGCAGAATATGGGATTGTGCAGTTCGTGATAGTGAAATTGACCGGTAGCGACGTTTATCAACAGGGGCACCTTCACCAATTGGATCATATTTTGTTTCATTGAAGTGTGAGCCGAGAACGTGTTCAATGTCTTCAACAGCGATTTTCCGTTCAGCTTTACGGATAAAAGGCATCTCCATGTCTTCGGGTTGTTGATTAGCGGTAGCATTTGGGCTGAGGTAGCGTTGAGCATACCAGAGGCGAGGTGTATTATAATGCCGATCTTTCCGGGTCCGAGTTCCAAAAATATGTCGGAAGTTCCATTGATCAGTGTCCGGATTTAAGTCATGTTCAGTGACAAATTCTCGAATGCCGTTGGACCACAGATAGTTATCTGGATCATTAAAATCAATTTTTTCAATCATCACTTGATTAGGGGCGACCGCGTAACAATCATCGGGGATCCGGACTGCTACCCATTGGTGACCGGTCACGATTTCCATATACCAGACCTCGTTTTGATCAATAAATTGAACGCCGTTTCCTTCAGCAGATCCGTAAGTAGCCACTAATTTACCGAGGTATTCAACTCCCTCACGCGCAGAGTGAATGTAGGGAAGGACCAATGTCGTCATGGAATCTTCGGCAAGACCGTTTTTAATGTAAGGATCGTATGCCAGTACACGACCATTGGCATAGACACTTTCTGTTGCACTTTCACCCACATTTGCTTCGTTAAATCCATCTTCTTCATTGGGACCGGTGGTTTGGTCTAAATGTGGGGTGGAACTATAACGCATGGCGGTTTCCGGTAATGGCACGGTTAATTGGTTATATGGGGATACATAGGTCTCGTGGCGTTCAGAGACTGCTGGACGAATTAAAAATCGTTTGGGTTCGACGGCTTTGACCCGATCCTCGTTTCTGGCAATAAATGTTGATCCATCAATCGAGGCCTTTTTACCAACCATGATGGACGTACATGCTGAATTACGCATAATATCACTCTCCTTAATGACAGTATAGCCTGTTTAGATACGGTTTTGATAAATAAATGCTTAAAAAAGTTAAATATAATAAAATGGAAGGGAAAGGAGCGATACCATGGCCTACTTTCAAGGATTGCTAATTGGATTAGCGTTTGTGGCGCCAATTGGAATGCAAAATATTTACGTATTCAATAATGGCCTATCATATCGGCTCTCGCGGGCATTATTATATACATTTTTGGTCTGGCTATTTGATGCGCTCTTCTGTTTTGCCGCCTTTTATGGAATTGGTGCAATTGTTAATCGCAACCAGATTGTAAAAATTATCATCATGGTCATTGGTGGTGGCCTTACTGTATATATTGGCTGGAATATTATTCGTTCAGCTAATCAGCGAGCACTAACTAGTGACAATCACCACATTACAATTAAGCAAGCAATAATGACGGCGATTGTGGTGAGTTGGGCGAACCCCCAGGCATTAATTGATGGCACGATGATGCTGGGGGCTAGTCGGGGAACACTGACCACTGCGGAAAGTATCTTCTTTATCATTGGTGTGATTACCTCATCATTTGTTTGGGATCTGGGGATGACCAGCGCTTTCAACTTGCTGCGTTATCGAATGCCGGCGAAACTACTCGTTTGGATTAACCTCATTAGTGGCGTGATTGTCCTTGGTTATGGTGGCTTTTTAATCGTTAACGGTATTCAACAAATAATCTAAGAATGTTTCACGTGAAACAAAAACCGGTCTCATCATGAGACCGGTTTTGCTGTTATCAAGTAGTTAATTTAATTATTTTTTCCGAGAATAGGAAGCAATATCAGCCAGAAGTTCGTCCATAAAGGCTTGCTTACTCATGCTGTTTTGATCTTTTTCACCGTATTTACGTACAGAAACGGAGTCATTAGCCATTTCGTCATCACCAACAACCAGCGTGTATGGAACTTTTTGAGTTTGGGCTTCACGAATCTTGTAGCCCATCTTTTCGTTCCGGTGGTCAACATTAACCCGAATTTTAGCTGCGCGTAATTCAGCGCCGAGCTTGTCGGCGTAGTCGCCATGCTTATCATCTGAAACCGGAATAATGTGAACTTGTTCAGGAGCTAACCAGGTAGGGAAGGCACCCTTGTAAATTTCAGTTAGGTAAGCGACAAACCGTTCCATCGTGCCAACAACGCCACGGTGAATCATAACTGGCATATGTTCTTGACCATCTTTACCCACGTATGAAAGACCAAACCGTTCAGGAAGCATGAAGTCTAATTGGATTGTGGACATCGTTTCATCATTGCCCAGGGCCGTCTTAGTTTGGATATCCAACTTTGGACCATAGAAGGCTGCTTCACCTTCGGCTTCATAGTAGTCGAGGTTCAAGTCATCCATTGCTTGTTTTAGCATGGATTGTGATTTTTCCCACATTTCGTCGTTAGCGTAGTATTTCTTAACGTTCTTTGGATCACGAAGGGAAAGCCGGAAGCTGTAATCAGTAATGTCAAAGTCTTTGTAGACACTCATGATTAACTTCAAGATCTTAGCAAATTCAGATCGGATTTGATCTAGGGCAACAAACGTGTGACCATCATTTAACGTCATTTCACGAACCCGTTGTAATCCAGAAAGGGCACCAGATTTTTCGTAACGGTGCATCATTCCGAGTTCGGCAATTCGTAATGGGAGGTCACGGTATGAACGAAGGTGATGCTTGTAAATTTGAATGTGGCTAGGACAATTCATTGGCCGCAATTCCAGCATTTCACCGTCACCCATGTCCATTGGTGGGAACATGTCATCGCGGTAGTGTTCCCAGTGACCAGAGGTCTTGTAGGCATCGAGGTTCATCAGGACTGGAGTATAGACGTGTTCATAACCGTCAGCCACTTCACGATCGATAATGTAACGTTCGATTGTCCGCCGAATCGCAGCACCCTTTGGCATCCAGTAAGGCAAACCAGCACCAACTTTTGGATCAACAAAGAAGAGGTCGAGTTGGTTACCAATAACCCGGTGATCGCGTTCTTTGGCTTCTTGACGCTTCTTGAGATCTTCGGCAAGGTCATCTTTCTTGTAGAAAGCAGTCCCGTAAATCCGTTGAAGCATTGGGTTAGATGACATTCCCTTCCAGTATGCACCGGCAACAGAAAGCAGCTTGAAGTTTTTAACAACGTCGCCATAAACGAGGACTGGTGCTTCAGCAACTGCGTAAGCGTCACCAAGCTTATACATAGCAACCTTACCGTCTTGAGCATGATCATTGATTAATTCAGTGGAGAACTTATCAGCTTTAACTTCATCTAAAGCTTCGCTGAGATCACGTTCAACAAATTCAACTTTGGCATCATTCTTAGCAAGCTTCTTAATATCAGCTTCTAAACCTTCCAACTCATCCGCAGAAACTTGTTGGTTGTCCTTATCAGAGTCAACCCAGAATTGGTCATCTTCAGCAACAGCGTCACCAAGACGGATACCATCATATTTAGCTTTTAAGGCAGCCTTTAGCATTAAAGCAACCATTTGCCGAAGGGCAGCAGCACTTTCTGCTGAGCCCTTATCAATCTTTTTTACTTCACCATTTGGTGACATAACTGCAACTTGTGCCATAAAAATCGCTCCTTTATAAAATAAAAAAAACATCCCTAGGACCGAATAAACGATCCTAGGGACGTTGGTTAACATAATCAGCGTGGTTCCACCCATCTTCAGAATATCACATGATATTCTCTCAAAAGTGTGGTAACGGACACGACCCGCTCCTCCTTGCTTCGGAGGGAAAAACATAAAGGTGGTACCGTTGTTACCTTCGCTAATGATTCTTCCACTATTGAATCACTCTCTGGATAGGGAGGTAATAAGGCTTGTCCTTTAATTAATGCTGATTATATGCGGGACAAATTTTAGTGTCAAGACTAAAATGAAAATTTTCTAATTATTATTGATGCTGGTTTTGCTGATTGGTATTTGGTTGACCACCAGTTGGCTGATTGCCAGTTGGTTGATTATGATTTTGTTGATTGTTTTGTTGTTGATTATTATTTTGTTGAGCATTGTTATCAGTCGTTGAGGATTGGTTTTGCGCAGGATTATTTTGGTGGGTTTGGGTATTACCATTCGTTGTCGTGGTATTGGAGCGGGGAGTTTCAATCTCATAAGTGGCTTGGTTATCATCATCGAATGAAGAAGAACGATGACGACGGTGATGACGTTTATGAGAGGAACTGGAGGACTTGGATGATGAAACCGAAGTATCGTTATCAGTGTTGACTGGATTCTGCTGCTTGATTGCAAAGATCACAATCATAATCGCTAGGATCCCTAACAGCACTCCTAAAATTATCTTATAAAGACGTCCATTCTTTTTTCCGCGTGGCTGCTTTGGCTGTTGACCAGTTTTTATTCCCGAGCGACGGGTACGAGCGGGTTGAGCAGATGAGGATGAATTATTCACCTGTTCGGTAGGACTGGTTTTAGTTTTTCGATTAAATAACGAGCGTTTTGACTTTTTACGGCTCTTTGGCGTGTCATATAATTCGACCCGGCTTAAATGTTTTTCCTGGTCGTGATTGTTATTATTATTCATTCTTTCACCTCAATTTGGATCGGCACTATGGCCATTGCCAAGAATTCTTTCTGACATTATACCATTCTCTACAGGAGCTTACTAAATTAAGGGCAAATCGTTTAATTGGTAAAACAAAAAAGCCGGCCGTCATTAGACGGGCCAGCACTTAAAAAGGTTTGGATTAAAGTTTACCAACTAAATCCAATCCCGGTTTCAACGTATCATCACCTGGGTGCCAGTTAACTGGGCAAACTTGGTCGCCATTTTGACGAACAAATTGAGCCGCTTGAAGGGTCCGGAGAATTTCGTCAGCGTTCCGACCGATTCCCATGTTATTAATGGTGGCCGATTGAACCTTACCATCTGGATCAATAATGAAGACACCACGGTAGGCTTGCCCGCTGTTTTCATCCAAAACATCAAACATCTTAGCTAACTTACCGGCCGGATCAGCTAACATGTGGTATTTGATTTGCGCAATTTTTGGTGAAGCATCTGCCCAAGCTTTGTGCACGAATTCGGTATCTTCAGAAACGGAGTAAATTTCAGCATCAGCTTTTTTAAAGTCATTATAACGAGCTTGTAAGGCTTCCAGTTCAGTTGGACAAACAAATGAGAAGTCTGCTGGATAGAAGAATAGAATGCTCCACTTGCCGAGAAGATCTTGCTTAGTAACTGATTTTAACTCACCAGTTTGATAAGCATTAACTTTAAAATCTTCAATTTCCTGTCCGATTAAATTCATTAATATCCGCTCCTTAAATTAGAATAATTCTTAACTACAACTATAAGTATAATGCTTTTTCTTTAATAATCAACTAATTTAGTTAAGGAAGCGGGGATTATTTTTTTCAGAATGTTTCTAATAAAAAAACACGACTTGGTGTCGTGCTTTTTAATGGCTAATTACTTGATTCAGTTTTTTCCCAAGGGTGTTTCTTATTTTCAGCTGCAAAGTTGCGATCCCCAATAATCATTTCTGTACATGTCCAGATTAACAAGGCCAGAATGATCACAATGGTAATCCAGGCAAGCACGTCAGAGGTTGATTTCTTCCAAAGACCAAACCCTTCATATGTTTGTGGTAGGTTGTACAGGTTTAAGAAAGTTAAAGCTAGCACGGAAATCCAACCGCAAACACGAACCCAACCAGAGTTACGGAATTCGCCCATTTCAGCAGTACTGTTAGTCATTAATAATAATGGCAACATGGAGAATGGGAGCGCAAATGCTAAGAACACTTGAGAGTTTTCCATTAGAAGGTTTAATGCTGCGTGTTGTTGAGTAACACTATCATGACCAGTCATGGCAACACAAATTAAAACTGGAATCACAGAAATTAAACGTGTTACCAACCGACGAGCCCAAAGGGGCATCTTCATATGGATAAAACCTTCCATAATAACTTGACCAGTTAAAGTTCCAGTAATAGTTGAATTTTGACCAGAAGCCAATAGGGCTACCGCAAAAAGAGTTGAAAGAATTCCAGATTTGGCAACGGCAATTAAGATCCCATTGCTTAACATTGAAGTATTATTCAAAGCATCATATAAGCCGAAGAAGGAGCTATCTTGTACTGCGCCGTACTTAAAGACAGCCACACCCATGATCAGCAATAATGAATTAACGAAGAAAGCTAAACTTAATTGAATGTTAGAATCCCACGTTGTAAAGCGCACAGTTTGTCGCATTTCGTCAATGTTAGAGTGATCTAACTTTCGTGTTTGAGAAATAGCAGAGTGAAGATATAGGTTATGAGGCATAACCGTTGCTCCAATAATCCCTAATGTCCCAGTTAATGGTGAAATTCCACCTACCACAGGACCCTTAGCAATTGCTTTTTGAGATGGAATTAATCCCATAAAGACACTGCCCCAAACTGGTTTGGATAAAGCAACTTCGTAAGCGAAGACCAATAAAATGACCAAGATTAAACAAGCAACAATAGCTTCGATTTTACGAAAACCGATCTTCGTTAACAGAAGAAGCACTAAGACATCAAGAACAGTGATGAAAACGGATGGTACTAATGGAATATGAAACAGCAGGTTTAAAGCAATCGCTGCCCCGATAACTTCCGCAATATCAGTGGCCATGATGGCAAATTCTGTCATGATCCATAGAATAATTCCAAGAGCCTTCCCTGTACGAGCCCGAATGGCCTGCGCAAGGTCCATTTGGCTTACGATACCAAGTTTAGCTGCCATGTATTGAAGTAACATCGCAATCAAACTTGAAATCAGGATGGTCGTCATTAATGTATATTGGAAGCTTTGACCACCAGTAATTGAAGTTGACCAATTACCTGGGTCCATGTAACCCACAGCGACTAAAGCGCCAGGTCCAGAGTAAGCGAATAAAGTCCGCCAAAAGCCTTTACCATGGGGAACCTCAACGGTACCGTTGATTTCCTCAAGAGATTTACCGTTCGCATATTCAATCAGCTTATGTTTACGGTGTTGATTTTTTGTGTCTGCCACGCCAAATCCTCCCTTTCTTTCGTATGCTAATAAGGTAATGTTCACATTAAATATTAATCTATTTGAACACCTTTGTTAGGTTAGCATAAAAAATTAGGTAACGCAATGGGAAATATCCATTTTTCAGCGGTTATACAGACTTTTTCGTTTTTTAAATGAGGATTAATAATGAAAGATCTTTTATAATAAATAGAGAGCTATAATCATTGCGAAATTCTTAATGATAATCGTTTGACAATGAGTACAGCTTTTCGTATACTGACGGAGTAAATTAAACTATTCACAAGAGAGGTATCTGCTAATGAAGGCATTAGTTTTAGAAGGCAAAAAAGAACTAAAGGTTGAAGACTACGAAGTTCCTGAAATTAAGCCAGATGAAGTCCTCGTTCACACGGCCTACGCAGGAATTTGCGGAACTGATAAGGCGCTTTATGCTGGTTTGCCAGGATCTGCATCAGCGGTTCCACCAATCGTTTTAGGTCATGAAAATTCAGGAGTAGTTACGAAAGTTGGTTCAGCGGTTACCAATGTTAAACCTGGTGACCGGGTAACTGTTGACCCTAATATCTACTGTGGTCAATGTGAATATTGCCGAACCCAACGTCCTGAATTATGTGAACACTTGGATGCGGTAGGTGTTACCCGTGACGGTGGCTTTGAAGAATACTTCACTGCTCCAGCTAAGGTTGTTTACCCAATTCCTGATGATGTTTCCTTAAAGGCAGCTGCCGTTGTTGAACCAATTTCTTGTGCAATGCACGGTGTTGACTTATTAGAAACACACCCATACCAAAAAGCATTAGTCTTAGGTGATGGTTTTGAAGGGCAACTCTTTGCCCAAATTTTAAAGGCTCGTGGTATTCATGAAGTAACTTTGGCGGGTCGTTCTGATGATAAGTTGGCTAATAACCGTGAACACTTTGGCGTTAAGACAATCAACACTACTAAGGAAGAAATTCCAGCAGATAGTTTTGATATTGTTGTTGAAGCCGTTGGTTTACCAGCAACTCAAGAACAAGCATTGGATGCAGCTGCCAAGGGGGCACAAGTATTGATGTTTGGTGTGGGAAACCCAGATGACAAGTTCTCAGTTAACACATACGATGTTTTCAAGAAGCAATTAACAATTCAAGGGGCATTTATTAATCCTTACACTTTTGAAGATTCAATTGCTTTATTAGCATCTGGTACGGTTGATCCGTTACCGCTCTTCTCTCACGAATTAGACTTAAACGGTGTTGAAGACTTTGTTAGCGGCAAGCTTGGTAAAGTTTCCAAAGCCATTGTTAAGGTCGGCGGCGAAGAAGCATAAGTTAATTCCTTAAATCCCATTAGTAGATAAGATCGAGGTGATAGCTCGGTCTTATTTTTTGTCTTCGATTGACACGGTGTCACTAGATCAATATAATAGTTATAACACCAAGTGACACAATGTCACTTGAAAATGGAGACGAGTTTATGCCATCGAAAACCTTTATCAACCTTTCTGAAAAAAAGCAACTGAACATGCAATCGGCCCTGTTAAAGGAATTTAGTGAGCATCCGCTAGCGACTGCGCAGGTTGCGCGCATCGTTAAAACAGCCGGAGTTGCTCGAGGAACATTTTATAAGTACTTTTCAGACTTGATTGATGCCCATCAGTGGTTGATGAAAGTCACCATTAGTGATTTGGGACTCCATCCCGACGACCTAATGCAGCAACGGAAAACCGCAGGAGAATATGAGAAAGCGATTTGTGAAATGTTGAACCGGGTTCGACAAAGTAGCTATGCTAGTTTTTTAAAGAACTACTATCAAGCGAATGAGGGCTATTTAGCTGCTCGTGGAATTAATCATCATTCTGTTGCGGAAAAAATGGATGCTAAACAGTGGGCGATTGCCACGCTTTGTCATCAAGCAATTAAAGAATGTCTAATGAATCCAGCACTTCAAAAAGAAATTATCAAACGGCTCGGAACGGTCTTAAAGAGGCTAATTGGAGGTTGAAATGTTTTTAGCAATCCGCGAAATCATGCATAATAAACTCCATTACGGTTTGATTATCGGAATAGTCACCTTGATTGGCTATTTGATGATTATCCTCACCGGATTAATGTTAGGGTTGGCGAATGAAAACACTGCCGTAATTCGTGACTGGGATATCAAAACGGTCTATCTAAATCGAGATGCTGACGATAACCTTGGTCAATCATTAATTACTAGCAAACAAGTTGGTAAGCTAAACGCACATGAGGCACTGGTGGGGACAGTTCCTGTTGTAATGAAAAGGGCGCATTCTAACCATGCGAATAAACAATCAATCCAGTTTATGGGGATTGACCGGCAACAGTTTCTTTATCGACATAAGCTTCAAATTACTGAGGGACATCGGCCACAGCAGGTTAATGAAATTGTGCTTGATCGTTCATTACACGAAAAGGGATACCGGATTGGTAATCAGGTTAAATTTGCAGATCAACAGCAAACATATCAGGTCGTTGGCTTTGTAAAGAATGCCAAACTAAATATTGCTCCTCTGGCAATTGGTTCATTAGCTGCCTGGCGACACTTGAAAGGTACTAACGATCAATTTATAGCAAGCGGTGTCTTTTCGGACCAGAATTTAGCCGCCAGTCTTCATTCACAATTAGGTCGGTATACTGCAAAAGAGTTTATTCAAAAGCTTCCTGGCTATGCTGCCCAAAATACAACGTTCTTGTTTATGATTGGCTTTTTGATGGTGATTTCTTTGATTGTGATTGCGGTTTTTCTCTATATTTTGACGATGCAAAAACTCCCAGAATACGCAGTTTTACGGGCTCAGGGAATCCCGGCTGCGACGCTTGTTTGGGCAACCATTTCTGAAGCGATTATCCTAATGACATCAGGAGTGATGGTTAGTTTAATAATCACTTTAGTGACGTCCCTAGTAATGCCAACTAACGTTCCAATGCTGATTAACTGGCCATTAACAATCCTAATTGGAATTAGTTTAATCATTTTAGGAACGGTGGGTGCATTACTTCCAGTACGGATCATTTCCAAAATCGATCCACTTGACGCAATCTAGGAGATTAATTATGGCAACGATTGAATTAAAAAATGTTAACCGAAGTTTCGGAGCTGGAATTGGCGAGGTGCAAGCATTAACTGACATTAATTTTCGTGCATCAGCGGGAGAATTGACTTTGATCTTAGGACCATCGGGTTCTGGAAAGAGTACCTTTTTAACGATCGCTGGGGGATTACGACAGCCGAGCTCTGGGCAGGTTTTGATTGACGGTCAAGATGTACAGCATTTTAATCGACATCAATTAGAGCAGCTACGATTAAATAAAGTTGGCTTTGTTTTACAATCATATAATCTTTTACCGTATTTGACGGTGACAGAACAATTTCAGTTGGTTGATCGTGTCAAGCCACATGGTAACCTCACTCCATCAGAATTAGATCAGTTACTGAAGGAATTAGACATTGCTGATTTACGGCAACAATATCCAGATCAGCTATCTGGTGGTCAAAATCAACGGGTAGCAATTGCACGAGCCCTGTACACCAATCCCGTGTTTATATTAGCGGATGAACCAACTGCGGCGTTAGATAGTCAACGCGGAGCAGTAGTTGGCCAAGAATTTCAAAGATTAGCCCATCAAAAAAATAAGACGGTCATAGTGGTAACGCATGATCTACGACTGCGAGTCTATGCAGACCGGATTTTTGAAATTGATGATGGTAAAATGACACAAACAAAATAAATCAAGAAAGGTAACGGTACTAAGATGGCGTTTTTAGAATTAAACCAGATTTTTAAATCATATTTCCTGGGAAATAATGAATTTCCGGTTTTGAAAGGGATCAATCTTTCCTTTGAAAAAGGCGAGTTTGTTTCGATTCTAGGTGAATCTGGTGGTGGGAAATCAACATTAATGAACATTGTTGGTGGTCTGGACCGTGAATTTAAGGGTCAGGTGAAGATTGATGGTCAACTATTAGACCATCGGAACGAAAAACAATTAGATGAATACCGCCGCTCAACAATTGGTCATATTTACCAATCGTATAATCTGATTCCACATTTAACAGTTCTTGACAATGTCTTAGTGTCGCTTGATATGACAACTCTTTCGGCAACGGCAAAGAAACAGCGAGCAGAAGAGCTGTTAAAGAAAGTGGGACTTGCAGACCAGATTCACAAGTATCCTAAACACTTGTCTGGTGGTCAAAAGCAGCGGGTTGCAATCGCGCGCGCATTAGCTAGTGATCCACAGATTATTATTGCAGATGAACCGACTGGTGCACTAGATTCAAAAAACACACAAGAAGTGCTTGCTTTAATGGATGAAATTGCCAAGGATGGAAAACTAGTCATTGCGGTAACTCACTCGACTGCGGTGGCGAATCATGGAACCCGAGTAGTTCATATGGCAGATGGGCAGATCGATCAAGATCAGCGCTTAAAGCCAGCCTATGAAATTCCGACAGATCCAACGCAAATTCAAACGCAGCAACTTCCAGCACACGCCAGTTATACATTTTCGTTTAAACACCTAATGTATAACTTTTGGCGCAACTCGTTAATTATGATCGGGGTGGCCATTGGTTTATTTGCGGTCATGATTTTTAGTGGTTTGGGTAATGGGGTTAATCATTATATTCAAGACCAGATTAATTCCGTAGCTAATCCGCGGACCATCCAAGTTTTAAAAAATACAACTGGCAAGAAAATGAATCAGCAAGAGTTAATGGAAACCTTCCAGAACATGGCAGGTGATCCACAAGCGGGGATGATTGATTCCAACCAAATTAAGCGGATTAAAAACCTTAATGGTGTTCGGCAATTTGAAAAGGGGTATACGCTACCGACCTATCGATTGGAATTGGCTAAAAATGCAAAGACCCAAAGCGGTACTGCGTTAAGTACTTGGAATTCGAATAATAAAACCGCTTCGATTAAAAACGGTCACGTTCCGCAACGTGGTGAAATTGTTATTGGTAAACAAGAAGCTACCCAAATGATGGGAGCTAAGCATTATCGGCAGATTGTCGGAAAAAAGATGACATTAGCATTTAACTGGGTTGATCGGCACGGGCAGCCAGTAGCAATTAGTATTCCAGTGAAAGTAGTTGGTCTGGTAGATAGTACAACCAGCGGTAGCTCATCTGTGAACTATGCAACAGTTTATCAAGCATTGAAGGATAAGAATGCGGATGTCCGCCCTAACTTTTTAGCAGTCCAAGTTGCTAATTTATCGCAGGTGCAAAAGATTGCTAATCATATCGATAATATGCAATCCGACCATCGACGGGTTTTTGGCACTATCACGGTTGGTTCAATGTTAAAGCGGGTAAATAGTTACGTTAAGCTGGCTTCAAACATTTTAGCGGGGGTAGCAGGGATTTCACTGTTAGTCTCAGCCCTAATGATCATTGTCACGATGTATATGTCAGTCTCAGAGCGAACAAAGGAAATCGGTATTTTACGAGCTCTTGGTGAACGAAAAGTGGATATTCGACGTCTGTTTACCTCAGAGTCCATTTTGATTGGCCTCTTTGCAGCGGTTATAGCTTTGGCCATTACCTTGTTAGCAACCTGGGGAATTAATGCCGCGTTTTACGGTTTGATCAAATACAATATTGTTCAATTGACAATTGACAATGTAATGTTTGCTTTTGTTGCAGCGTTGATTATTTCCTTCTTAGCGGCGTTGCTACCGGCAAGACGGGCAGCAAAACTGAATCCAATTGAAGCACTCGCAGCAGAATAATGAAAAAAGTCTTGAAATGAAGCGATTTCAAGGCTTTTTATAATTGCGGGGCTCATCAAACAATGGTAAAATTATGAGAATTAAATAAGATTTCTATCATAATTACGCTTGGAAGTTAAGGCTTCCGTGAAATATCTAGGGGAGAGATGTGTATGAATATTTGGAAAAGGATGACGATGAAGGAAGATCCGAGCACCTATGAAATTAAGGATGCGCATTTGGCAAGAACATTGCGGGTTCGCGATTTTCTAGGATTAGGTGTCGGAACCATTGTTTCAGCGTCAATTTTCACATTACCTGGTGAAGTGGCTGCTCAACACGCTGGCCCGGCGGTGATCATTTCATTTATTTTAGCAGCGGTAGTCGCTGGATTAGTGGCGTTTGCCTATGCCGAAATGTCTGCAGCGATGCCATTTGCTGGTTCCGCTTACTCATGGATTAACGTTATTTTTGGTGAGTTTTTTGGGTGGATTGCCGGTTGGGCACTCTTAGCGGAATATTTTATTGCATTGGCGTTTGTTGGTTCGGGGTTATCCGCTAACTTTCGCGCATTAATCGCTCAGTTTGGTGTGCGGTTTCCAAATAGTTTATCAAACACGTTTGGTAACAATGGAGGAATTGTTGACCTTGTTTCCGTGATCGTAATCATTGCAGTGGCGCTATTGATTGCTCAAGGGGTTTCAGGAGCTGCCCGCGTGGAAAACCTTTTGGTGATTCTAAAGGTATTTGCAATCCTATTGTTTGTCGTTGTTGGTGCATTTGCAGTTCAAAAGGCCAACTTTGTGCCATTCGTTCCCAAATATCATATGACTGCTAATGGTGCCTTTGGTGGCTGGCAAGGAATTTACGCTGGGGTATCGATGATTTTTCTATCATACATTGGGTTTGACTCGATTGCTGCCAACTCTGCTGAAGCGGTTAATCCACAAAAAACCATGCCTCGTGGGATCCTCGGTTCATTGTTAATTGCGGTGGTGCTCTTTGTGGCCGTCAGTGTTGTTTTAATCGGTGTAATGCCATATACCAAATATGCGAACTCTGCAGAACCGGTTGGGATGGCTTTACGAGCGATTCATCATCCAATGGTCGCGGTGGTAGTCCAAACCATTGCAGTTGTCGGAATGTTTACGGCGTTGATTGGAATGACGTTAGCTGGTTCCCGTTTAATCTATTCTTTTGGTCGAGATGGAATGCTGCCAAAGTGGTTGGGCAAGCTTGACGCGAAGAACCGACCAAACCATGCCTTGTTTGTTCTTACATGTGGGGCAGTGTTAATTGGTGCCTTCTTCCCATTCGCATTCCTTTCACAGTTAATTTCTGCAGGAACATTAATCTCCTTTATGTTTGTATGTTTGGGAATTTATGCACTTCGTCAACGGGAAGGTAAAGACATTAAAGATCCTGACTTTAAGATGCCATTCTACCCAGTTATGCCATTTCTTGGTTTTGTTGCCGCTTTGCTGGTATTTCTTGGTTTAAGTGGTGATGCCAAGATTTATGCTGGATTTTGGTTCCTTGCCGGATTAGTGATTTACTTTGTTTATGGAATGAGCCACTCAACTTTAAGCAAGCAAAAGAAATAGTTATTAACTAATGTCAAAGAAGGGGCTGATCGAATTGATCACCTCTTCTTTTTTTGGATAAAATGCGTTAATATAAAAATAATCTGAATTATTATTCAAAGGAGAACGAATATTATGAACCATCGTGATCGGCGTAAGTTACTACTAGCAATTATTAATAACCACCATGTTAGCACGCAGGAGCAATTACTAACCCTTTTGGAACAAGAAGGGGTAATTGCTACCCAGGCCACCGTTTCACGTGATATTCATGCATTGAACATCGTCAAAGTTAGTGATCAGCATGGTAAAACCTACTATGCTCAATTACATGTTGATACAGAGGATAAACACCAACGCCTCTATGATGCAATTCACGATAGTGTTGAATCATGTACTGCTGTTCAATTTATGAATGTTATTAAGACTACCCCAAACTCTAGTTATGCCACAGTGTTAGCAGGGATGTTAGACGAAAGTGATTTAACAGAAATTGTGGGGACTCTAGCGGGGAATGATACGTTAATTACCATTAGTAAGACTAATGAAAGTGCACTAGCGATTAGTCGATTAGTTCATGATCACATGGCAGAACGATAAACGGGTACAGACACTGGTGACCACCAATGTGTAATGTGTAGTTAACATCTGAAAGTATCAAAAAAGACTGTAGGATTCGGATTTACCGATACCTACAGTCTTTTTTAATTATCGTGTTCTTTTGAATGTGATCTTCTCTATTTAGAAATCATTCCGCCCATTGCATCTGCAATTAATGTTATCACAATTGGATTATCTAGTTTATAGATGATTTGTTTTCCATTCCGTTCATAACTCACACAATTATAACGTTTCAGCAGTTGAAGCTGGTGTGAAACTGCTGATTGTTCCCAACTTAGCGCTGTGCTAATTTCTGAAACCGTCATTGAACGTTGAATTAGTAAATAAAGTAATTGGAGCCGTTTGGGATGACCTAATAATTTAAAAAGTGAACTGGCTCGTTGTAAGTCATCTAGGTTCGAAAGCTGATAATTAATCATTCGTTGCCAACTCCTTTACTAAGTCACCAAACTTGGAATCTATGAATAAATTATAATTCCTCTTTTCTGGAAATTCAAAAGTAATTGCGAAAAATGTCCGAGAAAATAAACTTTCTCGGACATTTTGACTATTAATTAATTATAAGTAAATTTGCTGACCAACATAAATTGTGTAAGGAGCGTGGATCCCGTTCTTGTTAGCAAGACTAGTCCAGCTTATTCCGTGGGCCGCGGCAATTCCAGAAAGGGTATCGCCGCTTTGCACGGTGTAAGTACCACGAGCTGAATTAGTTTGGTAACGATTGTTTGTTACGGAACCATTGAGACGAATCACTTGACCAACGTAAATTGCGTTTGGATTAGCAATATTATTGCGTTGCGCTAGCGCTTCATAAGTCGTGCCAAACCTAGCGGCAATTCCAGAAAGGGTGTCGCCACTCTTAACGGTGTATGAGCTAACAGAGTTCGATGTGGTTGGCGTTGAAACATTTGTATTTCCAGAAACGCGGAGAACCTGACCAACGTAAATCCGATTTGGATTAGTGAGGTTGTTGATTCGCGCTAATGTTTCATAATTGGTACCAAATTGACTGGCGATTGAAGAAAGATTGTCACCACTCTTAACGGTGTACGTTCCGCTATTAGATGATTGATTATTAGTTTGGGTTGAACCGTTACTGGTTGACGAACTGGCTGATAGCCGTAAGACTTGTCCCACATAGATGCGGTTTGGATTAGAAAGATTGTTTAATTGGGCAAGAGCTTGCCAATTAGTCCCAAACTTGGCGGCAATTTCTGAAAGGTTTTCACCACTTTGGACAGTATAGCTTGATGCAACTGCACTATTAGCATTATTAGTAGTAGAAGAACTGGCTGCCGTTGATGGTTGCTTAATTAATAGTCGCTGGCCAACGTAAATTCGATTTGGATTAGCGATGTCATTTAATTGAGCAATGCTTTGCACCGTCGTAGCAAATTGATTTGCAATTCCAGAAAGGGTATCGCCACTTTGTACAGTGTAGTAACCAGAAGCAGCGGATGAATTATTACCGCTATTACCTTTATTAGTAATTACTGGTTGGGCACCAGAAAAGGCGATGGTATCAAGCCGATTTAATCCATACGTTTGCACCATGTTGATGATGGCATAAGCATAGTTAGGATCAGTAGCGTAGCCGTCAGCCTTTAACTTTCGTGCAACGCTGGCGTAGTCACGGTCACCTAACAAGTTGCGGTAACGACTATTGGAATAGAGGAAGTTCCCGTGATCTTCAACAGAGGCGGAATTATTTGGGTAAGCACGGAAGTTGGCGTTAACATAAACGCTCCGTCCACCATAAACTTCACGAGTCTGCATCACAATTGATTGACCATTATATGATCCTTTTATACCAAATAAATTATGTGCTTGGGTTGACAAACCAGAGCGTCCCCAGCCACTTTCGATAACAGCTTGGGCAACCGTTACTGAAGGGAGAACACCGTATTTCCGCCATCCTTCGATTGCACCAGGAGCAACACTTTCGATGAACTGTTGCGATTGGGCATTACTGCTGAAGTGAATAGCGCTAATGTCTGCCTGGTTGTTAGCAGGAGGGGTTTGCACGAGACTAACCACAGCTTGTTGTGCTGCAACTGGGGTAACGTTTTTTTGAACGTTAAATGTTTGAGTAGTTGTCGTCGTGTTTGAGTTATTTTGTGAATTATTAGTAGCGTTGTTTTGACTACTCTTGAAGTTAACGTTAGCAGCCATTGTAGCAGCCTGGTCAGCTTGTTGGTTATTAGTGGTTTGTCCATTAATTGCGACTTGATTAGTTTGTTGTTGATTATTGGCCGCAGAATTCGTGTTTGGGTTCTGGTTGTTACTATCATTCGAGTTGTTGTCAGCATGCACAGTGGTTGCACCAGCTGTCAACATCGTTAATGCAGCAACACTTGCGAACATCCAATTACGACCGCTTTGGTAAATTTTATTGTAGTGTGGCTGTTCCGCACCGTTCCGATTGGTCATAATAAAGTCTCCTTTGAATAATGATGTGATTAATAATTAAGAAATTTAAGAATCTTAATAAATTCGTAAGATTCTAAACAATTAAAATTTAGCATTATCTTAAGAAAGGGTCAAAGAATTTTATCAGCTTTTGGATGAAAATTTGAGATTAAATTAATTACCACAGATTGAACGATTTAAATGTCTAAAAGCTTCAGAAAGTGGCATTTTTATTTATCGGTTGATTCAAGGACGGAAAGCTAATCAAATTTGTAAAAAACATCTTTGATAAACGTTTGACATTTAATGAGAAGCTTGCTATATTCTTATGTGAATTAATGAGCTTTGTCATTAATATTAAGGAGTTATGAGGTTTTAACATGCAGAATAAGAATTCGATGGTGACGAAATTGGCGTTCTTGTCAGTTTCGTTCATGTTGACGAGTGCCTATGCTGTTCAAAGTGCGCTTCCCCAATTGAAAGCTTCTTTGAATGTTACTCAGACTCAATCTGAGTACTTAGCAACGACACCGTCGTTTGCCGTAATGATCTTTGTTGTCTTATCACCACTGTTACAACAATGGTTTAAGATTTCAGACAAGAAAATGATTATGATTGGGGTTACGATTGTCGGAGTGATGGGATTGGTACCATTCTTTAACATTCATAGTTACCCGATTATTCTTGGTTCGCGATTGCTATTGGGAGCAGGATACGGGTTGTATAACTCGCAAGCAATTTCAATGATTTCTGTCTGGTACGACGGTGAGACTCGTTCCCAAATGCTCGGTTGGCGAGCAGCTGCTGAACAAATAGGACAAGCATGTACTCTGTTTTTAGCAGGGCTCTTGTTAACAATGAGCGGCTGGCACGCTTCATTCTTAATCTATGCGTTAGCTTTTGTTGTTTTGATCTTTTTTGGACTACGTGTTCCTGATGATGCGAAAGCTCAGAAGGTTGCAGAAAAAGTTAAAGAAGAAGTTGAAGCAACCGTTGACGATTTTAATGAAGACGATATCGAAAAGACGAGCCCAACAGTCTACCTGTTAGTTTTATTTGCATTCCTATTAGTTGTTGACTATGTTGGAATGGAAAATCGGTTCCCAGGCCTCGCAGTTAACATTAATGGTGCCCACTACACTGGAGCATCCAATTTCTTATCATTAATGTTAATTGGTGCAACGCTTGGTGGATTATTTTACGGTGCAATTCAAAAGCGGCTTGGCTTTGGAACTGTGTATCTCGGGCTTGGACTGATGGCAGTATCGAACTTCTTGTTCTACTTTGCTGGTTCAAATTTCGTTGTTTTGGTGATTGGGCTTCTATTAATTGGGTTCCCATTGCAACTTGTTTCGCCACTAATTTTTAACCTGTTACCAAACCTGGCACCAGCCAAACGGCAACCATTGGTAACGTCGATGGTTTTAATTGGTTTTAACTTTGGGGCATTCTTCTCACCATCAATTGCTGAATGGACCAATCATTTGATGGGTCAACCAACAAGTGGCTATGGCCTTGCAGCACCATTCTTGATTTATGGGATTGGTTTAATCGTGATTGCCCTGATCATTTTCTTTGCTACTCGTCGTCAAGCTACCAAATAATTTTATGGAGGAATAAAAAATGCCAATTCAAAATAAAGCGATGTTAATTACTTACTCTGACTCAATGGGTAAGAACATTAAGGAAACTCATGAAGTATTAAATAAATACATTGGTGATGCCATTGGTGGTGTTCACTTGTTACCATTCTTCCCATCTACTGGTGACCGTGGGTTCGCCCCCTACCGTTATGATGTGGTTGATCCAGCCTTTGGTGACTGGAGTGATGTTGAATCATTAGGTGAAGACTACTACTTAATGTTTGACTTCATGATTAATCACATTTCTAAGAAGTCCGAAATGTACCAAGATTTCAAGAAGAACCATGATGATTCTAAGTACAAGGACTTCTTTATCCGTTGGGAAAAATTCTGGGCTAAGGCAGGACAAAACCGCCCAACGCAAGAAGATATTGATTTGATTTATAAGCGGAAAGATAAGGCCCCTGAACAAGAAATCGATTTTGATGACGGTACTAAGGAACACCTTTGGAACACCTTTGGCGAAGAACAAATCGATATCAACGTCAAGAGTAAGGTGGCTAACGAATTCTTTAAGGAAACCTTGATTGACATGGTTAAGCATGGTGCAGATATGATCCGTTTGGACGCCTTTGCCTATGCTGTCAAGAAGGTTGGTACGAATGATTTCTTTGTTGAACCCGAAATTTGGGATCTTTTGAATGAAGTTCAAGATATTTTGGCACCTTACAAGGCCATTATCTTGCCAGAAATCCACGAACATTACACGATTCCACAAAAGATTTCGGCACATAATTTCTTTATCTATGACTTTACGTTGCCAATGACCACCCTGTACACGTTATACTCTGGTAAGACGAATCGGCTTGCTAAGTGGTTGAAGATGTCACCAATGAAACAATTTACGACCCTTGATACCCATGATGGAATTGGGGTTGTAGATGCTAAGGACATTTTGACTGATGATGAAATTGACTATGCTTCCAATGAATTATATAAGGTTGGGGCTAACGTTAAACGGAAGTACTCCAGTGCTGAATACCATAACCTTGATATTTACCAGATTAACTCAACTTACTATTCAGCACTTGGTGATGACGATAAAGCTTACCTGCTTTCACGGGCATTCCAAATCTTTGCACCAGGGATTCCAATGGTTTACTACGTTGGTTTACTAGCTGGTTCAAACGACCTTGATTTGCTTGAAAAGACTAAGGAAGGACGAAACATTAACCGTCACTATTACACGAAAGAGGAAGTTGCTCAAGAAGTTCAACGTCCAGTCGTTAAGAATCTCTTAGAGTTGCTTTCATGGCGGAACAAATTCGCTGCTTTTGATCTCGACGGTTCAATTGACGTTGAAACACCAACGGAAACTACCATTAAAATTACTCGTCGGGACAAAGATGGTAAAAATGTGGCTGTCCTTGATGCAGATGCAGCTAACAAGACCTTTACTGTAACCGCTAACGGTCAAGAGATTATGAGTCAAAAATAACGCTCAACCTTAAAACATAATATGATGATCTCCTAGTGGGGAACCCTTTCTGTCTTGATGAAGGATTCTAACCACATAGATAAAAGGCCTTCCAGATTGGGAGGCTTTTTCTGTGAATAATCTTGTTAATATGCAAAAATCTGCTAAAGTTAAACAGGATATTATTGAGGAGGATTGATTCAAGAATGACAATTATGAAGACCCGGAGCTTTTGGTTAGCTGCGGCTATGACCCTAGTTTGTGCGGTGGCGGGTGTGCTATTAGCCAAACTTCCCTATGTTAATTTGATTGGTGCACTGGTAATTGCGTTACTTTTAGGAATTGCGATGCAGTTAACGCCACGCCGGATGCAAAGTGATGCGCAAGCTGGCATGGGTTTTATCTCTAACAAATTTCTTCGGTTAGGGATTATCTTACTAGGTTTTCGACTAAATCTAGAAGCCTTAGCGCAAGCTGGAATTAAAACGATTCTGGTTGCCATGGTTGGTGTTGGTGGGACAATTACCCTCACCTACTGGTTAAGTAAAAAATTTGGTGCAGAAGATGAACTAGCAATTTTGTCTGCTTGTGGTTGCGGAATTTGTGGGGCGGCTGCCGTCATGGGTGTTTCTCCACAAATTGAAACTACTGATGAAGAGCGCAAACGAGAAAATGAAGTGTTGGCCGTTGCGGTAGTTTGTGTAATGGGAACGGTGTTTACACTTTTGGAAATTGGGCTAAAGCCAATCTTAGGTCTTACAGCAGCACAGTTTGGGATCGTTGCTGGTGGCTCGTTGCACGAAATTGCCCATGCGGTTGCTGCCGGCGGAGCTTTTGGTGAAGCGAGTTTAGATAATGCTTTAATTATGAAACTTTCTAGAGTTTTGCTATTAGCACCAGTTGCACTGATTGTCGGCTATTGGTACCAGCATCGCTTAGTGCAAGAAAGTCTTGAAGAACATGAGCAGGCACCAAAGAAACTACCCATTCCTTGGTTCTTAGCTGGTTTTATCTTGACTAGTATTTTGGGTACCTTTTTACCGTTTTCTGCTGAAGTGCTTGATGCATTGGTTCAAGCAGCGTATATCTTCTTGGGTATGGCAATGGCAGCTCTTGGAATTTCGGTTAACTTTCGCGTGATTTTCAAACGTGGAGGAGCCGTGTTTGGAGCTGCAGCCATTAGTTCAGTATGTTTATTGATTTTTATGATCATCATGAGCAAACTGTTGTTTTAAAGTGATAAAAGAACCCCGCTAGTGTTAAAAAGAAAATGGAGAGTTAAATTAACTCTCAGTTTCTTTTCTCTTACTAGAAATTTAGGTTATAATAAATTGACAATTTATGGGGAGAAAAAAACATGGTAGCAAAGTTAAAAGATGTCGCAAATCTAGCAGGTGTTTCAGTAACAACTGTTTCACGAGTAATTAATAACTATGGTTCGTTAAGTAAAAAAACCATTGCTAAGGTTCACGCAGCAATGCGTGAATTGAATTACCAGCCCAACGCATTAGCTCGGGCAATGCAAGGGAAACCTTCTAAATTTATTGGCTTAATTTTTCCCAATATTACCAATCCTTTTTTTGCTGAATTAATTAACGATTTGGAATATCGATTATTTGGGCTGGGTTACAAGACAATTATTGCTTCGTCAGCCGAAAATGAGCAGATCGAGCATGATTATTTAGGAATGTTGATGGCCAACCAGGTCGATGGGATAATATCTAGTTCCCATAATTTAGGAATCCGAGAGTATCAACAAATCACTTCGACGGTGGTCTCTTTTGATCGCTATCTAGCTGGCAACATCCCAATTGTGGCTTGTGATAATTATCATGGTGGTGAGTTATCAGCTAAATACATGATTGAACACGGTGCTAAACGAATTGCTGTAATGATTGATGAAGATACTTCGGTTTCCCCCACTTTGAACCGGGTACAAGGGACGGTTGATTATTTAACAGCCCATCATGCTAATTACACGCCATTAGATTTAAAGAAAACGAATTTTGCAAAAACATTTCCCGGGAAATATGATGCAGTAATTGCAACTAATGATCTTCAGGCGCTGGAAATTCGTAACGTTGCAGTGAAGGCTGGCAAAAAGATTAATGATGATTTCTTGGTAACTGGGTATGATGGGTCAAAGATGATTCGCACGATTGAACCATCTTTGCCAACGGTTGTCCAACCAATCGAACAAATTGCGGACGAACTAATTAAAACGTTGATGGCCAAGATCAAAAATCCGCAAGTGGAAGTTCAACCACAGCAATTACCGATCAGTTTTCATGAACCCGAATAATTAAAAATGGCAGAGCAACAATGCTCTGCCATTTTTGGATTATTTATTGATGAGAATCCATGAAGCGACGCAATAGCCCTTCTTCTTCGGGAGTTGCATCACTTGCTTGAGATTTAATATCGTGGACCCGTTCTACTGATAGCTGGCTGCCAAAGGCCATTTCATTATCAGTTAAATCATGATCCTTTTCGTAGTTAATAATGTCCATTGAAAGATTGTTTCCTTCATCCATTACTGGTGATCCTCCTTAATTGCACACGTCATTGTGTATTAATACAATTTATTATACCCGTTATTATGAAAAAAGGCGAAGAAGAAATCGAATGTGGTACAATTAAGGGCATACTAATTAATCATGATTGCTTAAATAGCGAGCAAAGAATGGAGAGAAGCAATGACTTGGAATTGGTTAGGATGGCTACTGTGGCTTGGTGCAGTTGTATTTATATGTTATGTAATCCACGATATTCGGGTCCATCAATTAATGTTAATTGCCAAGACTGGGAAACGCTATGCCGGTAACTTAGTAATTCGCTATGTTGTACTGCTTGCAATTGCGATAGCCTGGCTTTGGGGGATGAGTTACTTATCATTTTTCCGGCCAGTTAATTATCACAATGGACAAGAAGTGACGATTAAGACAAAGTATCAAACTCTTCAGCTTGGTCAAGTCAAAAACGACTATTACTATGTTAAAGTTAACCGCAGTCGTTCTGGCAAGCATCCAGTCGTTTCATATACTTATTGGACAACCGGGAATAAAAACATGACAAACTCGCGGTTTGGTTCCATTGCGGACAGTAATCATTATTTGAGCACAGAAGCCGCTGCCTACCCATGGAATCAGCAGGCACTGGCGAAGGAGGATTCACGAACTAATCACGCCTTTGCAGCGGTAATGACGATTCGTTATAAGAATAATCTTTTGAATGGATTAGGCTGTCGAGTCAATCATGTTGCTGAACAATATACCTTGATTCGCGTTCCGGCGTCGAATCTGATTTACCAAAGATAAACACCATCACGACACTTAAAAACTACAATTAAACTATGTTATAATAGTTTTGTATGTTGTAATCAATGGAATTGATTACAGAAATTTTCGTAACGAAGGAGCATTTATAATGATTCAAACAATTGATTTGAAAAAGGGAATGGTTTTCAAGCGTGGCGACAAGTTATTACGGGTACTAACGATTAACCACCATAAGCCAGGTAAAGGTAATACTTTGATGCAAATGGACATTCAGGATGTTCGTTCAGGATCAATCGTGCACACCACGATGCGTCCTTCTGAAAAGGTTGAACAAGTTAATGTTGATAAGCGGAATACCCAATACCTTTACGAAGAAGGCGACAGTTCCGTATTTATGGATTTGGAAAACTATGAACAATATGAAGTGCCAAATGCCAACATTACAGAAGAAAAGAAGTACTTACAAGAAAACATGGAAGTACAAATGGACTTCGTTAATGGTGAAATTGTTGGGGTTGAATTGCCAGCAACTGTTACTCTCGAAGTTACTGATACACAACCAGAAATCAAGGGTGCAACCATTGATGGTGGTGGTAAGCCAGCCACTCTTAATACTGGGTTAGTAGTCACGGTTCCTGCATTCATTAAGAATGGTGATAAGATCATTGTTAACACCGCCGATGGTGCATACAAATCACGTGCATAAACGTTATAAATACCGAGAGGCTGAGAAGTAACTCAGCCTCTTTATTGTTTTATTAGGATCATAATGAGGTCATGTAGTAGCTGGTTGGCAATTGGAATGCTGATAGGTCAGCATCCATCAATCTACCTAGTTTAGCCTGATGCTTTTTTGTAGTGATGAAATGAGGGTTTCAAATGAAGATTGGATTTATTGGGACCGGGGTTATGGGAACCGGGATTATTAATAACTTATTAAAACATGGCGAAGAGGTCATAGTTTTTAACCGGACAAAAGCCCATGCCAAGTCAGTCCTCGAGAATGGGGCAAAGTGGTCAGATAGTCCAGCTGACTTAACTGAATAAGCTGAAATTGTTATGACGATGGTTGGTTTTCCTCGGGACGTTGAAGCGGTTTATTATGGAGAACATGGCATCATGGAGACGGCACATCGCGGGCAGGTCTTAATTGATTTAACCACCAGTCGTCCGGATCTTGATCAACGAATCGCTAAAGACTGTCTTTCTCGCGACATTGTTGCTTTGGATGCGCCAGTGTCAGGTGGTGATATTGGTGCCAAACAGGGAACGTTAACCGTCATGGTTGGTGGTGATCAGGGAGAGTTGGCAAAATTAAAATCATTGTTTGCAGAATTTAGCAATGAAGTCACGTACTTTGGACTTGCGGGAAGCGGCCAGAATGCTAAAATGGCGAACCAAATCATGATTGCCGGAACAATGACCGGGATGACTGAGGCCCTGGTTTATGCGCAGGCTGCTGGGTTGAATTTGTCAAAGGTTATTCGAACACTCCAGGGTGGAGCGGCCGAGAACTTTAGCTTAGGAAGTTATGGACCACGGATTCTTAGCGATGATTACACGCCGGGCTTTTTTGCCAAACATTTCTTAAAAGATTTGCGAATTGCATTAGATACGGCCACTCAATTACAAATTGACTTACCAGGAACCAAAGAAGCTAAACATTTATACGAGATTTTGGTTGATAAAAAAAGCTTGGGAAACGACGGTACCCAAGCGTTGATCAAGTTATGGTGGCAATAAAAACAGCTTAATAAGTTCCCATATCGTTAGCTACGACAATGCGCCCGGCATTTTCTTTGCCGGCTTTTTTTGTTAGGCCTACCTTATTGTAAGCAAAGGTGACAGTGACCGTTGCCTTGACGGCGGTACCCATTACTTCTCCCGTGTCGGTATTAATGCCAGATGGCATGTCGATTGCAATTACTGGGGCCGCTGAATTGTTAATCGCCTTAATTACATCAGTGTAATGTCCTTGAATGTTACGATCAATGCCAATCCCGAAAATTGCATCAACAATTAGGGAAGCCTTTTCGAGAATTTTTAGATCGCTTGTTTCAGAGATAGCATAATGTTGGCAAATTTTTTCTTGTGTCTGGTGTTCAGCCGAAGCATGGTTCGGATTACCAACATTTAAAATGCTGACGTTACTACCGGCAATTTTAAGCAGACGGGCAACCGCTAAACCATCACCGCCATTATTGCCACTGCCAGCCACGATAACGACATTCGATTGGTTTAAAGGGAATGCTGTAAGAATTTCATCACGAGCGGCAAGGGCAGCTCGTTCCATGAGGACGAGTGACGGAATACCAATTTCGTTAATGGTTCTGGTATCGAGGCGTTTCATTTCTTGAGCAGTTACTAATTTTTCCATTGGTTAAACCTTCTTTGATCAATACTATGTTGATCATAACATGATCTTGAATTAAGCGAGATTATTTCTTCTAGATTGATCTAGACCGGTTATAATAGAGGTGAAGGTGATAGGATGAATTATGCTGAATATTTAACTTATTTTCGTCAAATGATAAGTCAGCGGATTGAATGGCAGGTTGTTGAAGGAACGAAACAACCAGTTTATGATCAACTAATGCGGTCGTTTGCGGACTTTTTTGAACGCTCTTTGGATTATAACCCGCAATATTTGCAAACGTTACGTGCTGCGGAAATTAAACCGCGGATTGATCATGAAACGGTTGGTCAAGTGATGTTGTCAAATGATGATCATTTAGTAAAAGCAATGCTATCAATGATTATTGATGGCGAAAATAAACGGAAGGGAACCTGGGCCAATGCGTTAACGGAAGGTTATTTCTTTCAGTTAGTAAGTGCGTTATGCCCAGCAACGGCAATTGCAGGATGAGCAAGAAAAACCAATATCCAGTGCAAAAATTTTATGGTCTTCCAGTAGAAAATAATGGGTCTGGCGGGTATCAATTTAAGGTCGGTGCCACCGGTAAAATTAAAATCCATACCTGGCGTACTGGGAAGCATACCAAGGGTCAATACCACCATCCAGGACAATTATTATTAACTGAAAACAACTTAATGGTGATGATTGTTGATGCTGAACCAATGGCATTTAAGGATCGCCATCGTGAAGTGCCATGTCAGCGATTTTTATCAGTAGAAGCAACTTCAGAACTTCTTAAAGCGGGACGAAAAATTCTCCAGCAACAATCAGATCGTTAACCACAACTGATTATTTTTCAACCTAGAAACGGAATGCTAAAATAAAGATGAGGCGATGATAAAGGCGATATTTTATTATCGTCTGTGGATCAATGTTGAATGAAGGAGGTTTTAATATGGATCGGAGACCAATCGGTGTTATGGATTCAGGAATTGGTGGACTTTCTGTGGTTCGTGTTATGCGGGAACATCTACCGAATGAATCGATCGTTTTTGTGGGCGATCAAGGACACTTTCCATATGGATTGCGAACGCAAGCTGATGTGTGTCATTTAGCATTAAATATCGGCAAATATTTGTTAACCCATGATATTAAGTTAATGGTAATTGCATGTAATACAGCAACCGCTGCTTCGTTACCAACCTTGCAAAAGGAACTACCAATTCCAGTAATTGGGGTTATTAAGCCAGGAGCAGAGGCAGCGCTCGCTCAACCTCATCATGATCGAATTGGTGTCATTGCGACTGAATCGACAACTAAAGCTGGTGCATATCCGGCTACCATTCATGCTTTGGACCCAGATGTTGAAGTAATTAGTAAAGCTGCTCAACCAATGGTTGCAGTGGTTCAACATAATGAAGTGGGCACACCAAAGGCGCAAAAAGTGGTTGATGAACAATTAGCAATTTTCAAGGAAAAACCAGTTCAGGCTTTAATCCTAGGTTGCACGCATTTTCCATTTCTTTCTAAAGAAATTACTAACTTTTTAGGTGAACAAGTGGTTCTGGTGGACCCGGCACTGGAAACTGTACGAACTGCCAAGAAATTACTAGCAGATCAAGATCTTTTAACTGACTCGAAAGACAAGGGATCATTGACGCTTTATAGTACTGCAGATAATGAAGAATTAATCAAAGGTGCTAATAAGTGGCTGGCTGGTGACCAGTTCACCTGCAACCATGTTGATATTCCTGGAGATTAACCAAAGCTTTCCAATATTATTCATGAAACAAGGCTCCAGAGTTCGGCTGTACCGAACACTGGAGCCTTTTTACAAATTCTTGACGCCGCAGGATCTTATTTATATTGAATAGTACAGTGACAGAACTTTGATCCAATTATAATTCTTTACAGGTCTTTTAATAATTGTTCTTGTAAAATCACTGCTTGATTATGTTCCGGATCCTTTGCACCAAACAACAAAATGACGTCTTGTTGTTTTAATTGCTCACGAACGGTCGTTAATAATTGATCATAAGCAGGATTGGTTTTTAGTTCTTCTAAGTAACGGGATTTAAACTCATCAAACTTTTTGACATCGTGATTAAACCATTTTCGGAGCTCAGTACTTGGTCCGACTTCTTTAATCCATTCATCAAGGCGCGCATTTACTTTTGAAATGCCACGTGGCCATAATCGGTCCACCAAAATTCGATAACCATCTAAATCAACCGGCTTTGTATAAATACGTTCTAGTTTAATTTTCATGTTTAATCCCCCTAAAATCAATGATAGGATACATACAAGAAGGAGTAAAGGCGAATGAATAATTATCAACGATTTTTTACAAATCGACCAACCACGGAAATTGCTAAAGATCTTTTGGGTTATCAAGTGCTTTATGATGGTCCGGCTGGGTTAATTGGCGGATTAATTGTTGAAACGGAAGCTTATCTTGGTGAGCAGGATTCGGCATCCCATGCTTATGGCGGACGTCGAACGAATTATACTGAATCGCTGTATGGAAATCCTGGAGATATCTATATCTATCAAATTCGTTCACATTATTGTTTTGATGTGGTAGTGCAAAACGTGGAAGAGCCTCAAGGAATCTTAATTCGAGCAATAGAGCCAACGATTAATGTTGAACGAATGAGTCGGAACCGGGGGAAACACGGAGTGGACGTCACCAATGGACCAGGAAAATTAGTGCAGGCATTAGGAATCCATGATCGTCAACTGGATGGTCAATCAATGACGAATGCTCCGTTAACGATTTCGTTAAAGACAAAGCGGCAACCGATTAAAGTTGCAAGCGGACCGCGGGTGGGGATTAATCCCTATGGTGCCAATGCGAATGAACAGTTACGGTTTTGGGTAGCCGATAATCCATATGTTTCCAAGATGCGCAAGCGCGATGCTGATTTAGAAAACTATGGTTGGAGGAATTAATCTTGGCACTAAGTTATCAATTAATGAAGCAAGCAGTTAAAGTTGTGTTAGCTGCCGGGAACGTTCCTAATGTTGTCGGTGAAGCAGGAATTGGTAAATCCGCTTTGGTTCGGGAAGTTGCAACCGAATTAAAAGCGAAGTTGTTTACGACGGTCGTTAGTTTGAGCGAAAAGGGAGATTTAGCTATCCCAGTGCCGCCGCTTCATGATGAAGCGTTTATTAAAACTACTCATTATGGAATACTAGCAAATGTTCAGTATGGTTATTCAGAAACGCTCATTCAAATTATTCAACAGGCAGAAAGTCATCCCAATCAGCGAATCATCTGGTTTTTAGATGAATTCAATCGGGGGACGGCTGCAGTTCAAGCAGAATTAATGAATTTAGTTTTACAGCGTCAAGTGAATAGCCTTCGATTGCCGCAACAAGTACAGATTGTAATTGCAGAAAATCCAGATCCAACGATGACTCATTTTACTGGGGATAATTATTCGGTCACGCCTGCGGATGATGCGATTAAAGATCGGACAGTCCGATTAGAAATGAAGGCTTCCTTAGCTGATTGGCTCCAGTGGGCACAACAACAAGATTTAAATGGCCAACCACATATTCATCCACTGGTCCAACAGTATTTACAGGAACACTCAGCTTATCTGAATGGACCGCAAAATGATGATCTCTATCCAACTCCACGTTCATGGACTAGAGTATCAAAGAACTTAGTGAAATTAACTTCCTTGGACCAACGAGATCGATCGGCAATCATAGCAGACCTATTTAGTGGTGATTTGGGAATTGAGGTTGGAACGGCTTTTGCTGATTATGTTCTGCACCAAGAAAGGCGGTTAACAGTTCAAGATTTAGTTTCAGATGATCACCTGGAGGAGTTTAATCAGTTGAGTGAGGCCGATAAGGTCACATTACTGATCAGGATGATTAAAAAGTACCCGTCTCAAATGGTGGATGAAAAGTATCTCCGACGGTTGATGCAATATTTAGTAACGGTTAGTGCGGATGGACAATACGCAGTTATCCGTCAATTTGCCCAGCTCACTCATCAAAACCCGGAAATATTATCACAACTTTATCGACAAGCCAATGCTGGACAAAATGTAGCAAAAAATTTTTATCAATTGTTGCAAAAGGTTGTGGTGAAGTAGCATGAGGGAGTTGAACGCGCAACAACGAATTTCACAAGCAATTACTGAGATTTTGCAGCAAGATCCGCTCATGGGCGAAATCTTAGTTAATATTTCCCGGGAAACAAATGACCAGGAGAATGAACCAATTTCGTTAGTCTGGCATCAAGATGAAATGATCCTCCAAAGCGTTAGTAATAAGGTTATATCATTAAGAATGGATGAGTTAGTTCAGCTACTGAAACATCAAGCACTTCACATTGTGTGGCAGCATCCGGTGCGGTATGCAAATTGTTCAGATCAGGAATTAGTGGGGCTGGCTTGCGATATTGCAGTTAATCAGTATCTGACCAAAGCTCCGGTTGGTACGATGACCTTGGAAGTGATGAGCCAAATTCTCCATCAACGTTTGACTCCTCGGCAAGATTCAGGCTATTACTTAAAAATATTGCGTCATTTACCAATTGCTCAACAAAAGAAGCTTCAAGGAGAGTTACGTCGGCGCCATTTCAAAGATCCGCAAAAAAATCATGGAGGCTGGTTTGTAGCTGGTAACCAGTTAATCCGCGAGGGGCGGTTGAGGCGCCTGCTGCAACAAAGCCGAAACCATTTAACTGCTCACCAGCGGGGATTAATACCACAGGCGATGAATGTCAACCTTAATGAACATGCCAATCAATATCAGTTACCATTTTGCCAGGCATTTTGGCAGTTAGTTCGGCAGGTTCCACGTGGTCAGCAGTCGACAAGAGCACGGTTTAATCGTCGTCAACCACAACGTCTTGAACTAATGGGAACGATTATCCGCTATGTGACTAAGTTAACTGTTTTTATTGATCAGTCTGGCTCAATGAGAGATGAAACGATCAGTCAGATTATTACCACATTAAATGCAATGGCGATTAAAAATAATCTGGAGCTACTGGTTGGTGACTTTGATGCTAAAGTACAAAGCCAACCTCGGCTGGTGAAGCCGGGTTGTTGGCTACCCATGAAACGCCACGGAGGTGGTGGAACACGCTACCAGGCAGTTTTTGACTATTTAGAAAAGCAGCGAGTGAATCGGCAAAATCCAGTTATTATTGTGACTGATGGCTGGGGTGAGACGGTAATTAAGAATTATGGTTATCAAAACGTTTTGTGGTTATTAACTAGTGATTCGCCATTGTCAGTGACCAATGTACCAACAATGGTTAGTTATCTGAAGGAGAAGTAAATGAAATTACTAGCACCAAATTACTTACAATTAGCGATGGAGAATACGTCAGAGTATCAAATGGCAAAGAAATTGCTCTACTTAGATTGGCCTGAAGATCCTAATCAGCTCTTCCACAATCAAGTAACACCGGCGATAGTTAAGTTTGCTCGAGCACTGCAAGAAAGTAAACTCATCCGTGGGCGAATTGATTTGGGAGATTATCAGGCAGTAAGTCAACTGGTGGGAATGCATGATCGGTGGTTTTCACTAGAGGCACGCCATGAATTACTTAAGCGATTTGAATGACGATTCGGTATAATTAAAAAAACTAAAGGAGCAAAAAAATGAGTTCAATTAATAAAGCACAAATAAAAGATGATTTGTATGAAGCTGTTAATGGTGAGTGGCTGAAGACAGCACAAATTCCAGAGGACAAGCCTGCGACCGGTGGCTTTAATGATTTGGTTGATCAAGTCGATAAACAATTAATGGCCGACTTTGATCAGTTTAGTAAGCAAGCACCTCAAGATCAACGCCTTCAAGAGGCAACAAAGCTTTACCAATTAGCGAAGGATTTTGACCGTCGTGAACAAGAAGGGGTTCAACCACTGCTTCATCGACTGGATCAGTTTAATCGTCTGACTGATTATACGGACTATCAAAGCCACTGGGCACAGTTTATCCTAGAAGGATCAGCTTCTCCAGTTTCGTTTGATATTGATGCAGATATGAAGAACGCGACTGTGTATGCACTTTTTGCTGCTGCTCCAGGGTTGATTCTGCCAGAAAAGAACTACTATGCCAAAGATAATCCACAAGGGCCGGTTCTGCTTAAACAGTGGTCAATGATGACGAATAAATTATTACAAAGGCTGGGTTATGAAGAGGAACAGGCTGAAGTTTTAATTGATGAAACAATCCAGTTCGACTCGTTGTTAGTCCCACATGTGAAAAGTGCAGAAGAGAGTGCTGACTACAGCAAGATGTATAACCCACAGAGCTTGGAAGAATTTGCTGCCCATACTGATCAGTTGGACATCCGCAAAGTGGTGACTGAATTACTAGGGACAGCGCCAGCAAAAGTCATTGTCACTGAGCCCAAGTACATGTTAGCGCTCAACCAGATTTTAAAGGACCACTTTACGATTTTTAAGAGCTGGTTGATCGTTAACGAGGTGTTAGGCCAAGCCGGATTGTTGACAGATGAGTTGCGAACGATTAGCGGAGAATATGGTCGAGCATTGTCAGGAAGCAAGAAGCCAGTGAACCACCGTAAATTTGCTTTTTATCTAACTCGTGGTATTTATAGTCAGGTGGTTGGTGATTATTATGGTCGCAAGTATTTTGGTGCGACGGCTAAAGCTGATGTTACCCACATGGTTAAGCAGATGGTTGGCGTATATAAACAACGGCTAGCTAATAACGATTGGCTCGGGGAAGCCACTAAACAAAAGGCAATTACTAAATTAACTAAACTTGGGATCCAGGTGGGATACCCCGACCGAATTCCAGACTTGTATGATCATCTTAAGGTCGATCCCCAAATGAGCTTATTAGACAATGTGATCCAACTTGGTTTAGTTGCTAATCGAGAATTGTTCAGCCGGTGGAATCAGCCGGTTGATCGGATGCGCTGGGAGATGAGTGCGGCTACTGTGAACGCATATTATCATCCATTTAAGAATATTATTGTGTTCCCAGCAGCAATTCTCCAGGCGCCATTCTATAGTCTCGAGCAAACCAGTAGTGAGAATTATGGTGGAATTGGTGCAGTGATTGCCCATGAAATTTCTCACGCATTTGATAATAACGGCGCACTGTTTGATGAATATGGGAACCTTCACAATTGGTGGACGAAGGCGGATACTGAGCATTTTCAACAGCTAGCGCAGAAGATGATCGATGAATTTAATGGCTTACCGTTTGCTGGGCAGACAGTGAATGGCAAACTAACCGTTTCTGAAAACATTGCTGATGGTGGTGGCTTAAGCTGTGCTTTAGCTGCAGCTCAAGAGGAATTAGATTATTCAGGCCGTGAGTTCTTTATTAATTGGGCACGAATTTGGCGGATGAAGGCAACAACTCAATACATGCAATTATTGTTGTCGATTGATGTTCATGCGCCAAACAAACTCCGGGCTAATGTTCAGGCGCAAAACCAAGATGAATTCTTTAAGATTTTTCATATTCATGAAGGTGACCCAATGTGGAAAGCACGGGATGAGCGTGTGAACATCTGGTAATAGCGCCCGCAAGAGTAGAGATGACGGAAAGTGAAAAAGATTCAAGTTATTCAAGGCGACATTACTCAGTTTCATGGTGACGCCATCGTGAACGCGGCTAATACCACATTAATGGGAGGCGGTGGTGTTGATGGTGCCATTCATCGTGCCGCTGGTCCTGCCCTCTATGCGGCTTGTGAGAAATTTCATGGATGTCCGACTGGTGAGGCGCGCCTTACCGGTGGTTTTGAGTTACCGGCAAAGTATATCATTCATACTCCCGGTCCGGTGTGGCATGGGGGCAATGATGGCGAACCACAATTATTAGCAAGCTCATATCACAATAGCTTGGTGTTGGCGGATCGATATGGTTGTCAAACAATCGCTTTTCCTTCCATTAGTACCGGGGTGTATTCATATCCCATTGATCAAGCAGCCAAAATTGCGATTACAACGATTCTTCATTTTTTACCAACCGCGCACCATCTCCAGGTTGTCACAATGATCTGTTTTGATGATCAGACTACTGAAGTTTATAAAAAAGAACTGCATAATAACGGATAGTAAATTAAAAATGCCGTTCAGTGGATTTTCACTGAACGGCATTTTAGATGAAACGTCAATTAGTGCGCTGATTGCACTGAAGATTTCGTTACAAAGTCTTTTTGAATTCGCACGGAAACAATCATTGCTAACAGGTCGATGATAATGAAAGCGATCAATGTAACATAGTAATTGTGGAGGACTTGATGGGTCCAGGAGAGGAGAACGGGTCCTACCATACCAGCGGCTGCCCAAGCCGTTAGCACATACCCATGAATAGCACCGAGTTCTTTAGTACTAAAAACATCGCTGAGGTAAGCGGGTATCACAGAGAATCCAGCACCATAGCATGACATCAGTAGACAAAGGGCGACGGCAAAAATGAAGGGCTGTTTGAAGAAGATTAAAATTACCAACATGATAATATCAAGAATGAAAATTAAGCTGTATGTGATGGGACGACCGATATAATCAGAAAGGGTAGCCCAAGCTAAGCGACCAAAGCCATTAAACAAACCAATGATACCGACCATGACAGCAGCGGCAGCTGCAGTCATCGACGTCATACTCTGGGCCATCGGTGAAGCCGCTGAAACTAAACCAATTCCAGTAGTGATGTTGATGAAGAACATGAACCACAGGCAAGCAAACCAGCGGGTTTTAACTGCTTCGTTAGCAGTCATTGCTTGGTTGGTGAGGCTGATTTGATCAGCATGTTCGGCAATGACTTGAGGTAGTTCATGTGGCCGCGGTTTGCGGATGAATTGTGCCGTGATAATCATTACCACAAAGTAGAACAGTCCTAAAACATAAAAGGTATTAACCAAACCAATTGTCATAATGAGTCGTAATGCAAAGGGCCCCGTTAGTAAAGCGGCAAAGCCAAAGCCCATAATCGCGAGTCCTGTAGCTAGTCCTCGTTTATCAGGGAACCAACGAACGATGGTTGAAACAGGGGTCACATACCCGGAACCGAGGCCCAGACCGCCAATGACACCATATGCTAAATACAATAACCATAATTGATGTATTTGAATGGCAACACCGGTCAGGGCAATTCCTGAACCGTAAAAGAAACTTGAAATAGTACCGACTGTTGATGGACCAAATTTTTCAACTAATCGTCCCATAAATGCGGCTGACATTCCTAAGAAAAAGATGGCTAGACTAAATGCAAATGAAACACTGGCTTCACGCCAACCGGTTTGCTGAACAATTGGTTTTGTGAACACACTCCATGCATAGACTCCGCCAATCATTAGATGAAAAATGACCCCAGCTATGGCAATTCCGTAACGTTTAAATGATTCCACTATGATTTCTCCTTATAAATACGAATAATTAATCTTTAAAGCGAATTATAATTCGTGCTTTTAAGTTAGCATATGCGTTAATAAAGCGCAATGGTAATTTTTAAAGAAAAAAAGAATGTGGCTAATCTAATTGATAAAAGTCACATTCTCTTAAGTAATTTAATTAATTAATGCTAATAATTTTGACATGATAGGTGCAATCGGGTGCTGCCACTTCCACAATCAAATTGGCCTTTTTACCCATCATGGCTTGCCCAAGTGGTGAATCAAAAGCTAGCTTATGATTGGCCAAGTCAGCTTCGTGAGTACCAACAATTTGGTAGTCGATTTGTGAATGATCATCCATGAATTCAATGGTCACAGTACTTCCCAAATCAATAGTACCATCATTTTGATGATGGATAATTTGAGCATAGGTTAACTGCTTGTTGAGGTAACGAAGCCGGCTTTCTAAGTGGCGGAGGTCGCGTTTAGCGGTGCTATATTCGGTATTTTCTGAGAGGTCACCGAGGGCGCGAGCAGCTTTTAAACGGGCAATTTTCGTAGGTCGTTCCTTTTGAAGGGCGGCAATTTGTAATTCGATTTCGTGGTAGCCCGCGGGGGTCATCTTTTGAAAGTAAATTTCTGCCATTTTATGCTTCCTTTACAGTTGGTTCACTGGCCATTGCGGTTTTTGTCCCTGCAGCACCCGGACAACCTCACTAGCGGCGTCATGACAGCCACGGTCCATGGCATCAATAGTCCCACCGCCAATATGCGGAGTTAAAAAGACGTTCTCAAGTTTCGTGAGTTCATCATTGGCTGGTAACGGTTCTTGCTGAAATGCGTCTAAAAATGCACTGTGAATTTCATGGTTTTTTAATGCAGCAACTAAATCGTCATGATTGACTAGCTGGCCACGACCGAAATTAATTAAAGTGGCAGTCTTTTTCATTTTCTGAAAGGCTTGTTGATTCATCATTTCAGTGGTTTCATCGGTAACCGGCGCACTCAGCGAGACGTAGTCAGCAGTGGCGAAAAGTTGATCTAAGGAAACTTCAGTCCCCACTTCAAGCGCCTTGTGGTGAGCACCGTTATTAATAATGATGTTCATACCAAGCGCAGCAGCTTTTTTGGCGAGGGCATGACCAATTCGACCATAGCCAATGATTCCCAATGTTTGACCGCTAATATCATGGCCGACAGTAGCGTGCCCTTCATCCCATTTTCCTGCCAGTAACAGACGTTGCCGTTGATTGGTGTCGCGTGCAGCCATCAAGATCGCACCAAGAATTGCTTCCGCTACAGAATTGTAATTAGCGTGCGGAGTGATAGTCACCCAAACACCATGTTCAGCAGCGCCAGCTGGATCAATATTGTTATAGCCAACGCCAACTCGCGAAAGAACCTTTAGATGGGGAGTTTGACGATAGGTGGTGTTACTAATTTGGTCGAGCATTATCACGGCCCCTTGAACTTGGTCGCCGTATTTGATTAATGCTTCGTTATTAACATTGTCTACGGGAATCGTTTTGATGTTTGCATCTTGAAAAACTTTTCGACCAGCTTGACGAAAATCGCTGGGAATTAAAACAATTTTTTCCATGGTATCAATCTCCTCGTTCGTTTGCTAACACTATTATGATATGATAAATCTAAGATTTCAATTCTAGGAAGGGTGATGGAAATGAGTTTAGATGTTCCGGAAAATATGGAAGAAGTAGCAATGAAAATTGCTCAGGCGAGTGTTCATGGTCAAAAATTAACGAAAGAAGCGGTGATTATGACCGCTGTTCGTGATATTCTCCAAGCCTATCTGGATGAGGCACTTGAGGGACACTATGACGATGTCAAAATGCTCGACAATGGTACGTTGGTTGTTACTGACGTCATGGGGAGTGAAGCTGGTCGAATTAAGCCGCTAAATGGTAGTTGGGTCAATGATTTTGAACAAAACGCGGATGCGCTCGATGAACGTTTTGCAGATGAAGCCCAAAAAATTGTAGGTCACCGTTAAAAAATGTTGCGGACAGTTGACAATCGTCAACGAAATCTGTACACTTTTACTTATTGAAAGTAAGTGTAGTTTTAAAGGAGGAAACGGTAATGAAACAATGGCTTAAAAGAATCAGTGTGATCGGTGCTAGTTTACTTGCAATGGTGGCACTGGCAGCCTGTGGCCGCACCTCTTCGAGTAATCATCCCGAGTTAGTTAAGAAGGGAACATTGACCGTTGGGCTAGAAGGAACTTATGCACCATATTCTTACCGGAAAAATGGTAAGTTAACTGGATTCGAAGTTGATATGGCCCGCGCGTTAGCAAAGAAGATGGGTTACAAAGTTAAATTTGTGCCAACCAAGTGGGATTCATTAATTGCGGGCGTTGGTTCACACAAGTTTGATATGGCAATTAATAATATTGCAATGACGCCTGAACGGCAAAAGGCTTACCTGTTCTCCACACCATATATTTATTCTAAGACTTCATTGATCATGAAGAAGGATAATAACGATATTAAGAACATTAACGACATTAAAGGGAAGAAAATTGCGGCCGCAACTGGAACCGCGAACGCAGATAACGTTAAGAAGTTCGGCGGTGACAATGTTTCATCGCCAGATTTTGCAACTGCGATGGCCCTCATTCGTCAAGGCCGGGTTCAAGCGGCGATGAATTCTAAAGAAGCGTTCCTTTACTATCAACGAACAAATAATGCTGAGGACTTGAAGGAAATGACAGTGCCAACTAGCAAGATTCCTAGTCAAAAAATCGGCATTTTAATGGCCAAGAATAATAAGGGATTAAAGAAGAAGACAGATCGGGCACTCAGTGAATTACGCAAAGATGGAACTTTGAAACGCCTATCTGATAAGTACTTCCAAGAAAATACCACTGAAAAATAAATGAAAGAGGCCAAGATCGCAAATCAAACGAGCTTGGCCTTTTGTAAAGGGAGAATTAAAATGTGGGACATTATCAAATCAACTACGCCGGAGATTTTATGGGCCGGCATTAAATATACAATTCCGATTGCTGTAATTTCATTCATCATTGGTTTGGTGATCGCGGTCGTGACCGCTTTAGTCAAAACCTCCCATCCACGAGGTAATGTGGCAATTAAGGGGCTCTGGCAACTCCTTAAAGCAGTTTTTTCATTCTATGTCTGGTTATTCCGCTCCACACCGTTGATTGTTCAATTATTTATTGTGTTTTATGGGTTACCCAACGTTGGCATCCAGCTGAATGCTTGGACTGCTGGAATCTGGACTTTCTCGCTTAATACGGGGGCCTATGCTTCGGAAACAATTCGGGCGGCGATTAGTTCGATTCCCCAAAGCCAGTGGGAAGCAGCTTATTCGATTGGGATGACCTACCGGCAAGTATTGTTTAAAATCATCTTTCCGCAGGCGTTTCGGGTAGCAATCCCGCCGTTGTCAAATTCCTTTATTGGCTTAGTTAAAGATACCTCATTGGCTAGTACCATTACCATTGCGGACATGTTTTTAGTTAGTCAGCAGATTGCTTCGCATAATTATCAACCGCTTTTGATGTATTCAATTGTGGCGGTGGTCTATGCAGTTTTCTGTTCATTACTCACTATTTTGCAGTACTACATGGAAAAACGGCTGTCACGATACATTACGTCGGAGGGGGAATAATTAATGATAAAACTTAGTCATGTTGATAAGCAGTATCAGGAACATCACGCATTGAATGACGTGAGTGTCGAATTCCCTGACCATCAAACAACGGTTATTTTAGGACCATCTGGAGCCGGCAAGTCCACGCTGTTACGTGCGATCAACCTTTTGGAACGACCGCAATCTGGCACGTTGCAAATTGGGAATTTGAAATTAAATTATGCGGCTGATTTATCGAACCGGGAAATTCTCCGAATGCGTCGACAGACTTCAATGGTATTCCAAAGCTGGAATTTATTCCCGAATTTAACGATTCTGGAAAACATTACCGAGGGACCAATTTATGTTCAAGGATTGAGTCAAAAGGAAGCTGAGCAAAAAGCTCATCAACTACTTCAACAGGTTGGCTTAGATGGGGTTGCTAACCGCTACCCAAATCAGTTGTCGGGTGGGCAACAACAGCGGGTCTCAATTTGCCGAGCCTTAGCGTTAGCCACGTCATTTATTCTCTTTGATGAGCCGACCAGTGCTCTGGATCCAGAGTTAGAA
Source organism: uncultured Limosilactobacillus sp. (assembly GCF_934202705.1). Lineage (GTDB taxonomy): Bacteria > Bacillota > Bacilli > Lactobacillales > Lactobacillaceae > Limosilactobacillus. Next base: position 54,162 of record NZ_CAKPYE010000002.1, on the reverse strand, counting down.
GCGCAGGTCTTACGGGTATTACAGGATTTATCTCAGCAAGGACATTCGATGATTGTGGTCACCCACAACATGGAATTTGCGCGTAAGGTTGCAGATCAGATCGTCTTTGTTGAAAATGGTCAAATTGAATTTTCCGGGACGAGTGATGAATTTTTTAATCACCCAACACCGCGTATTCAAGAATTTTTGGAAGCAATGAAATTTTAATTAATAACGGGGGTCGATATAATCATCGACCCCCGTTATTAATTAATTTACATCCGTTTCTTAATTTCATAAGTTTTGGTGGTTCCATGTGGTTCTTGCTTTGCATCATGGGCGTAGAAAATTGCGTATTCTTCATTATCCTTGTCTTTGGCAATTACTAAGTCATCGACTTTGCGTTCCTTTTTGAAGATTTGGCCTTTCCGGATGGCTTCATTATAGTCATGAATGTTAGCAATTGAATCACCGGGGTTAAAGAAAATTCTTGTTTCCATTAGTTCTCACTTCCTTTGTTAGTTAGCTCTTGATGGTAGTGTAACGGTTGCTTGATCCAGAATGTGGTCCTTAGCAGCAGACAGAAATTCATTTAACCAGTAGCCGTTTTTAAGTGGCAGAATTTGATCTAAAGCGAAGACAGTTAACTGGTAGTCATGGGTTTTGTCAGGTGGTGTGGGACCAATATAACCAGTTTGTGGTTGTCCGTTTACAAACTGACTAGCATTACTATTTTTTCCTTGGATAAAGCGGTCTTTAAATGCCAAACTTGCATTTTCTGGGATGTCCTGCCAATCACCAGGAATATTGGTTGCAATCCAGTGAATCCATGTAAACCCACACACGGGAATCGAATCATGGTCGACTAGCGTGAGCGCGAAAGCTTTTGTTCCTGCCGGTGGATCACTAATGGTAATTGGAAATGAAGTTACTGGTTGACGACCGATTTTATTTTCTGACGGGGCAAACTTACCATACTGATCAGGTAACAGCCCATTGACTAATTGAACATTGATTTCCATTTAAAAATCCCCCTAATTACTGAAGATATTGTTGTCGTAGATCTTTTAAGTCACCATCCGTAAGCTGCAATGCTTGATGTAAATAATTGTTCATTCCACCGTACTGCTCTTCAATGACGTGGCGGGCTGCTGATAAGTAACTCGGATCAGCAGTCCAGAGGGCAGTATAGTTGTCAATTAGGATGGTAGAATGCTGGGCAGCACGGAGCATTGCTTGACGACCGTTCAGAAAGTTTTTTAGTGCGGTATTAGTTAGTAAGTAATCTTTTTTGGCGATTGCCGGGCTTACTTCTAATGCGCGGAGAATCAGGCAAGCACTCATTCCAGTGCGGTCCTTACCAGCAGTGCAGTGGAAGAGGATCCCTTGATCGTTAGGGGCTGAAAGTAAATGCTCAAAAATAACGCGAAAAGCGTTTGCAGCATGAGAACTTCCCATCATGTCATGATAAACTTTCTGCATATGTTTTCGACCAGCTTGTGGAGTTTGCTGAAGTTCCTCATCTAACTTATTTACACTTTTGGAGGAATCAGTAACGTCGCGTTGAAAGACCGGATTGGCCAAGTATTGAATTTGGTGGGGAAGCTGATCTGGTGCGGCAGTGGTTTCTTCTTTTGAACGGAGGTCAATATCAGTGGCAATGTTTAACGTCAATAATTGATTTTGATCTGTGTCGGAAAGCTGACTAAGTTTGTCGGACCGGAAAATTTTACCCCATTTGACTGTTTTGCCATTTGTGGTTGGATAACCACCAAGGTCGCGAAAGTTATGGGTATTCAACAGTGGAATCATTCGTTGATGAGCCACCAGATCACTTCCTTTCTTTCGTCTATTGTACCAGTTGTCGAATTGCCTGTGCAAAATGCTGACCGGCAGCCAGTGAACCAAATGAATCTGGATGAAGACCATCAATTGTTGATGGGCACCAGTGCTTGGTAGTAATGACTGGGATGTTCATTGTTTTGCCAATTTGCGTAATTTCAGAGGAGAAACTTTGCAAAAATGGTATCATCAGTGCCACTGGACACTGATAACGGTTCTGAACGGCACGGACATAATTGAGATATGCTTTGTAAAACCGCTGAGCAGAAAAGCGCCGATCATTAACACCGAGAGCAATTAAAACCCAATCGAAATGTTTTGCTGGAGCAATTAATTTGTGATTCGTGTGGTTTAACCAGCTCAATGCAGCTGGTACGCTACCAGTTCCGGGTCGTAACACACCAGCTGCAGAATAAGCAATTCGGTGAATTTCAATCTTTGGTAACTGGTCTTGGGCAACGGCGAGGTAATTACTTTCTGGACGATAATCAACGCTAGCGTGTTTCCCATTCACCCAACAGCCAGCGGTAATGGAGTCACCAAGTACCAAAATTTGCTGATTTTTAGTTAATGGTTTAATAATTGCCTGATCATTAACGATGATTCCCGTAATTGTGAAACATTGATTTTGCGTCCAGACATTATCGAGATCACAATTGCCACCAGTCATAATCGAAACCTGATGATTAGCAGGGGAAAGTGATAGTTGAAACTTATGGTTAGTGGCTGGCCAGCGTTGCCAGGGTCCGTTATCGACTCGACAGGTAAAAATCTGGCTGGGTGAAAGCGGATTGGCATTGTTGACGGTATGAATCATTAAATTTTGACAATTTTCAATGGTGAAGTTTAGGGATGCCCCTAGTAATGGGGTCATTAATGATTGTTTATGGACGAACCATCGACCAGTGGGCTGAACTGCTGTGAGAATTTCTTGGGGAGATAGTTTCATTCGATCACTCCTTACGAATGCTTTTTATTATTGTACCGCATTGGGAACATGACTGTTTCACGTGAAACCAAAAACGGACGTTGACCAACACTCAAAAAGGGTTTACTATGAATTTAGTAAAATTTTACTAAAGAACTTTACGACGATTACAACGGAGGATGCTCATGGAAAAGCAAGCATTACTGGATGGATTCCAAAAAGTATTTCAGCGCCCAGGACAGGACATTTTTTTCTCACCAGGAAGAATTAATTTAATTGGTGAACATACTGACTATAATGATGGTCTGTCAATGCCATGTGCGATCAGTTTAGGAACTTATGGTGTTTTTGCACCACGGGATGATGAAAAGGTTGAACTGTATTCGGAAAACATTAAGGGAGACATTGTTTCGTTCCCGGTTACTGACCGTTTTCCAATTGTCAAAGACTCAGAGCAGTGGGCGAACTACCCAAAGGGCATGTTGGCATACCTACGCCACGAAGGTTACTTGATTGACAAGGGGTTCAGTCTCTATATTTATGGTAATTTACCATATGGTTCTGGATTATCATCTTCAGCGTCAATTGAAATGCTGATGGGTGAAGTGCTAAAAGATGAGTTTAATTTACCAGTTAGTAACATTGACCTAGCAAAGTTAGGTCAACGAACGGAAAATGACTTTCTTGGCCTCCGTTCGGGAATTATGGACCAGTTTGCTGTTCGGATGGGAAAGAAAGATCATGCTGTTTTACTTAATAGTGCGACATTAAGTTATCAGTATAAGTCCATGGATGACCCGAACTACACGTTAGTAATTATGAGTACTAATAAGAAGCACTCGCTTGCCAACTCAGCGTACAACGAACGGGTTAAACAAAGCCATGAAGCACTACGCTTGCTCCAACAAAAACTCGGGATCACTTCCTTGAGTGACCTCGACTTTAAAACTTTCGAAGCTTATGACTACCTCATTAACGATGCGGTACTACTGCGTCGAGTTCGCCATGTGGTAACCGAAAATGAACGGACCCGTGAAGCAACCAAGGCAATGCAGGTTGGTGATATGGAACGACTTGGTTGCCTAATTAATGCTTCACATGTTTCATTAGCCTATGACTACGAAGTCTCCAGCTTTGAACTAGATACACTAGTAAATACTGCTTGGCAATTGCCAGGGGTTGCAGGAGCCCGAATGATCGGTGGCGGTTTTGCTGGTAGTGCGATTGCCCTAGTTAAAAAAGATCAAGTTGCTAACTTAAAACAGCAAGTTGGTGAAGAATATCGTAGTAAAGTCGGCTATGATGCCAGTTTCTTTGACGTTGAAATTGTTGATGGACCTCGACAATTAGATTAAGGAGCGCGAATCAAATGATGTTATTTGAACAATTTGCTAAACAGGCAGTGGATAGTGGGCGATTTGCCCCGTTGGACCAAATTTATGTTATGAATAAGGTTCGCGCCTTGGTTGGTGATGAAGATGTGACCGCAGATGATCGACCAGTCGTCGATCATCTGGTTGCCTTAGCTGTTCAACGGGGGAAAATTGATGACGGAGTGACAGCTCGCGAAATTTTGAGTGATCAATTGTATGATTTGTTAACCCCAACGCCAGCAGCGGTGAATGCCGCTTTTTGGAATCGGTATGTTGAATCGCCAACGATGGCAACGGATTGGTTTTATCAACTTTGCATCAACAATAATTACGTTAAAGCTTCGGCAATTAAACGAAATATTGAGTTTACCAAGCAGGTGCAAGACGGTAACCAGTTAGAGATTACCATTAATCTTTCTAAACCCGAAAAGGACCCAAAGGCGATTGCGGCGGCTGCACATGCGACCGGAAAAAAGTATCCGCAATGTGCACTTTGTATGGAAAATGAAGGGTACCTTGGTCGACTGGATCACGCAGCACGGAGTAACCACCGCATTATTCGAATGATGATCGGTGGCCATCCATGGGGGTTCCAGTATTCCCCATATGCCTACTTTAATGAACATTGTATTTTTCTCGATGCCAAGCATGAACCAATGCAAATTAATCAACAAACGTTAATTAACTTGATGGAAATTGAAAAACAGCTGCCACATTATTTTGTTGGTAGTAATGCCGATTTGCCGATTGTTGGTGGATCAATGCTGGCTCATGAACATTATCAAGGTGGTAAACACGTCTTTCCAATGATGAAGGCCAAGCTTCGCCAATCGGTTGATTTTGCCGATTATCCAGACGTTAAAGCCGGAATTGTAGACTGGCCAATGAGTGACCTGCGTCTGAGCAGCAGTAATGATCTAGAATTAATTAATCTAGGTACACACATTATTAATAGCTGGGACCATTACAGTGACGAAACATTGCAAATTAAAGCGTTTGACGGTGCAACTCGTCACCATACGGTAACGCCAATTATGCATCGGGAAGGCGATCAGTTTGTCTTAGATCTCGTGTTACGGGACAATAATACAAGTGATCAATATCCGCTAGGAATTTTCCATCCGCACAAAGAGCTCTGGCATATCAAAAAGGAAAACATCGGGTTAATCGAAGTGATGGGACGGGCAATTTTACCGGCCCGTCTCAAGGGTGAATTAGCCGAAGTTAAGAGGTTTTGGTTAGGTCAAGATAATCACATTGCTGACAGTCATTTGCCGTGGGCCAAGGCAGTACAAGCAAAGCGATCAATTAATCCTAATAATGTTAATGAGGTGCTTAAAGAAGAAGTGGCCCAGGTTTTTGCTGATGTATTGGCTGATGCGGGGGTATTTAAGAATGATGCTGTGGGACGTGCCGGCTGGCAACGGTTTATTAATCAACTTTAGCGGAGCAGGAGGGATTTTGTGGCAGTAACATTAAAGGATATTGCAGACCGGGCTGAAGTTTCGCTGGCAACGGTTTCTCGTGTTTTAAACCATGACCCGAAATTATCGGTAAGTGAAAAAACCCGACGCCGTGTTCTAACGATTGCGGATGAACTTTCTTACACTAAAAAACATCATCAGCAGGATGCCCAACAATCTGCACAAATTGGGATTGTTGAATGGTACCCACAAGAAACGGAGCTTCGCGATCTTTATTATCTCAGTAGTCGGCTTAATGTTGAGCGGGCTGCTCGAGCGGTGGGATTGAAAACTGTCACTATCTTTGCGGACCAGCTTGACCAAATTCCAGACACTTTAGCAGGAATTATTGCGATCGGTAAGTTTAGTCAACAGCAGCTCCAACAGTTACGCTCGATCACGTATAATGTTGTCGTTCTTGATCATGACGAGTTGGCAAACGGTTATGATTCGGTAATTCCGGATTTTCATGGTGGCATTCGTCAAGCTGCTGACTATTTAACGACACACTATCAGCATATTGCGATGATTGCTGGTCAAGAAAAAACGCAGGATGGTGAGTTAGTTTTTGACGACCGTCAACAGGTTTTTGAATTAGCGTTACGGAGTCGACAGTGTTATAATAATAAACTTTTCGTGACCGGTGACTATTCAGAACAAAGCGGTTATGAGTTAATGAAGCAACTGCTGACCGCTAAGCCGCAGCCAGACGCGGTCTTCGTCGCTAATGACGCTATGGCGGTGGGGGCCCTCCGTTATCTGCATGAAGCAAACGTTCGTGTCCCTGAAGAATTAGCGATTATGAGTTTTGGTGATACGACACTCACCCACTACACATATCCACCGTTAACCGCCATTCGGGTGTCAATTGATGAAATGGCAACCATGGCCGTTCAACAAGTCAAAATGCGACGGGGAAGTCAAGACTTTACGCCGACGCGGGTCGTAGTTGGAACCAAGTTAGTAGAACGCGCGTCCACAAAAAAATCGGCTGAGTAAGACCCCAGCCCTTTTATTTAATAGTAAAATGAAAGCGATAACATAGTAAGGAGGAATTTAGATGCAAGCAACAATCGCATGGTTAGATGATCCACGAGTTTTTCGGGTTAACCAAATAGCGGCGCACAGTGATCATCAATGGTACCAAGATTACCGTCAATTAACGCTGCACCAAAGTGGGTTTGATCAATCGTTAAATGGCCAATGGCGGTTTCAATTTGCTAAAACGCCAGAAGACCGTCCACAAGATTTCATGCAACCAGACTTTGATGACCATAATTGGGATCAAATTACGGTACCCAGTATGATTGAACTAAATGGTTATGCACAAAACCAGTACATCAACACTTTATATCCGTGGGAAGGGCATCATTTCCGGCGGCCCGCTTTTACAAATGGGCAAGGATTGGTTCCGGGACAGTTCTCCGCGGCTACTGATAACACGGTTGGCTGCTATCGCACGCATTTCACCTTACAGCCTGGCTTACGTGGCCATCATGTCCGGATTCAATTCGCTGGAGTTGAGCGAGCAATGTATGTTTGGCTAAATGGTCAATTTGTTGGATACGCGGAAGATAGCTTTACCCCGAGTGAATTCGATTTAACACCATATTTGCGTGAAGCTGATAATATCTTGGCGGTAGAAGTTTTTAAACATAGCACAGCGTCCTACTTAGAAGATCAGGACATGTTCCGCTTTTCTGGGATTTTTCGTGATGTGACCTTACAGGCGATACCAGAAACGCATGTTGAAGATTTATTGATCTTACCGACAGTTAATGATGATTATGCATCAGGTAAACTCGCGGTGCATTTAAAACTGGTTGGCAGCTTGACTGGATCGGTTACGATCACTGCTAAAGATCAAGCGGGGGGAACCATTTTACGGACAGATCACGATGTTGCACCTGATCTAATCGTAGAGTCTGGTGAGATTGCACCGATTCACTTATGGGATTATCAAAATCCATATCTATATCAACTTGAAGTAACGGTGTTTGATCGCCATGGACAACTGCTCGAAGTGGTTCCATATCAATTTGGCTTCCGGCGGGTCGAAATTAATGGAGATCAGGTTTTACAGCTGAACGGTCACCGCCTGATTATCAATGGTGTTAATCGTCATGAATGGAACTGTCGTACCGGCCGGTGTATTACGTTGACAGATATGAAACGAGACCTCGCCATCTTCCACGAAAATAATATTAATGCGGTCCGGACCTGCCACTATTCTGATCAAATTCCGTGGTATTATCTCTGCGATCAGAATGGTATTTATATGATGGCGGAGAATAATTTGGAATCGCATGGGACGTGGCAAAAAATGGGGGCAGTGGAACCTTCAGATAATGTTCCGGGTTCTGTGCCAGAATGGTGTGATGTAGTGCTGGATCGGGCCAGAACTAATTATGAGACCTTTAAAAATCATCCAAGTATCCTTTTCTGGTCGCTCGGTAACGAGTCATATGCCGGCGATAACATTGCAGCAATGCAAAAGTTTTACAAGGAACATGATCAGACCCGCTTGGTTCATTACGAGGGAGTTTGTCAAGCACCACAGTATCGGGATCAAATTTCTGATTTTGAAAGTCGAATGTACTTACCGCCAGAAGATGTTGAAGAATATTTGAAAAATCACCCAGATAAGCCGTTTATGGAATGCGAGTACATGCATTCAATGGGTAATTCGGTTGGTGGAATGAAGACATACGTTGATTTAATCAAAAAGTATCCAACTTACTGTGGCGGCTTTATTTGGGACTTTATCGACCAGGCGATTCAAGTTCGAGACCCATTAACCGGCCAATTGGTGATGCGGTATGGTGGTGATTTTGATGATCGTCATACCGATGCTGATTTCTCTGGTGATGGACTGATGTTTGCCAACCGGGTACCAAAACCCGCAATGCAGGAGGTGAAGTATTACTATGGTCAACTCAAATAGAATGCACGTTGTTTATGGTGATGGGGTGCTCGGATTGCATCACGACCATTTTGAATACCTGTTTAGTTATGAACGTGGTAGTTTGGAATCGATGAAAATTGATGGACGAGAGTGGTTATACCGACCAATTTATCCCACTTATTGGCGAGCAAGCACGAGCAATGATCTCGGTAATGGTTTCTCATATCAGAGTGCTCAGTGGATGGGTGCGGATGTTTTTCCAAAATGTACAGGGATTGATTTAACCGTTGATGGTCGACACTTTGCTGATTTGCCAATCGCCCCAATGAATAATCAATTTTCTGACAATGAACAGGCTCAACGGGTCGTCGTTTGCTTCACTTACACTACTGCCACCAGACCAGCAACTCAGGTTACGGTGAAATATGTGGTGGAAGCCAATGGAGAAATCATGGTGACTGCCCATTATCATGGTTGTGAAGGATTGCCTAGCTTACCAATTTTTGGCTTGCGCATGGTCATGCCGACAGCAGCTACCAGATATCAGTACACGGGCTTGTCAAATGAAACTTATCCCGATCGATTAGCTGGTGGACAACAGGGAACCTATAACATTGCTGGGATGCCGTTAACGCCATATTTAGTTCCTCAAGAAATGGGAATGCATATGAAAACGGAACAATTAATTGTTACACGTGAAACAACCCTTAATAATGCAGACCAGACGAAAAGTCCATTTCAACTTAGAATTGACCAACAAGGACAGCCGTTTAATTTTAGTCTCCTTCCATATACCGCCCAAGAGCTGGAAGCGGCTACCCATTTGGAAGAATTACCGGTGGTGCGCCGTGCGGTATTAGTGCTGGCTGGTGCAGTACGCGGAGTTGGTGGAATTGACAGCTGGGGAGCAAATGTTGAACCAAAATACACAGTTCCTGCAAACCAAGATTATCAGTTTAGTATTCGATTAAATAAGCAAAGTTAATTTGGTTGTGGATGTTAAATTAATTGAAAAATTAGTTAGGATAATGATCAGTTAAAAAAGGATTCCAGTTCGGCTTAACCGAAAATGGAATCCTTTTTTCCTATTTATACATAGCATCTACAAATTAGTTTTTAAATTCTAAATGGTGATGGAGAATTGGCAGGAAGTGGCGGTCAGACCACCCAATTAAATAGCCTTGCGTTAAGATATTATAGATTGTCCCAAAGCCGAACGAGTACCAATGCCCCTTAATGACAAATACCAAGATCACAATGATCAATGGGGGCACGTTACTCATCCACTGTGAATATACAGGTGAGCCGTGCATGAAGCGGAAACGTAAAATATAAGGGAAGTCGTCGTTAGGATGCATGATAATATTGGCCCGTTGGTAAAGAGAAACGGCAGCTGCTACACCAAAGAGGCCACCAATATCTAAGATAATGCGCCAACTCAGACTGAAATCCGGGACGCCGAGTTTAACAAACATTGTTTCAAAACCCGCTAATAAGTAACTAAATGGCGTAATGAAGAGTAAGTTACGGACGAGCCGAAACCAATCAAAGCGACCGAGAAGGGCAAGATTAGTAAAAGCAACAATTACTCCTTCTAAAAAAAGGATGTTTCCCAACGAGATCTGGGTCCAGTGACTGAGACTTACTGCTGAAGCAGTCCAAATGGCACTACCCATTTGAGTTGAAACGGTGAGTGCGTTAAAAAAGGAATTAATAATAATTGAAATGATTAAAAAACCAATCCGTCCATTAATACTATTTGCCGTCGTTTTAGAAATCATGTGCCCCTCCTAAAGTCAAAATCTAATTGCCATGATACTATAATTTTCGTGTTGTGGGGAACTAATCCCAAAGTGAAACTATGATAAAATAATGTTTTAGTAATTTTGATCGGAGGGGTAGTTTATGAAACACTACCGAATCAGCCGCCTCAGTTTAGGCTGGCAAATTTTCATTGGTTTAATTGCCGGAGTCATTTGTGGGGTTATTTTTTATCAGAATCGTTCCGCAATTGTTGTGATGCAGAGTTTAGGAACAATTTTTTTACGCCTAATTCAAATGATTGTGATGCCGATTGTGATTTCTTGTTTAACGGTTGGCATTGCCAATATTGGAGATTTTCACAAACTGGGCCGAATTGGTGGCAAAACCATTATCTACTTTGAAGTTTTGACGACGATTGCAATTATCGTCGGTCTGGTAGTGGCTAATTTAGCCCATCCAGGTTCATTGATTGACATTCAGAGTCTCCATGCAACCGATATTTCTAAGTACATGGCGACTGCGAAAGCTGCCAAAGGGCACACTGGTTTCTGGGATCAGATTTTAGCCATTATTCCGACTAACATTTTTAAGTCAATTAGTGATGGCGACATGATGCCCGTAATCTTTTTCAGTGTTTTCTTCGGACTAGGCTTAGCAGCGATCGGTGAACAGGGGAAAATCGTAGTTGATTTCTTAAACAGCGTTTCAGAAGTGATGTTTAAGGTTACTAACTGGGTAATGAAGTATGCACCAATTGGGGTGTTTGGCTTAATCGGGATGACAATTGCCGAAATGGGGCTGAAGGCCCTCGTTCCCCTTGGCTACTTTGTGTTACTTGCCTACTTAACCATGATTTTCTTCTGTGTTGTGGTCTTGGGGCTAGTTGCAAAAATTTTCCATCTGCACTATTGGAAAACCATGCGGGCAATTTGGGAAGAAATTGTCCTGGCCTTTTCAACGGCTAGTTCAGAAGTTACATTACCACGCTTAATTGAAAAGTCCCAGAAAATGGGTGTAGAAAAGGGAATTGCATCGTTTGTTATTCCAACTGGGTATACCTTTAATCTTGATGGTTCGGCGATCTACCAGTCGTTAGCGGCAATCTTTTTAGCACAGGCTTATGGCATTCATCTAACGTGGGAACATCAATTTACTCTTTTGATTGTTTTGATGATTACCTCGAAGGGGATGGCTGGGGTTCCTGGCGCGTCGTTCGTGGTTTTGCTGGCCTCGGTTTCGACGATTGGCGTTCCAGTCGCTGGTTTAACCTTCATTGCAGGAATTGATCGCTTCGTTGACATGGGCCGGACGGTTGTCAATGTGGTTGGTAACTCGATTGCCACATTAGTGATTGGCGAATCAGAAAAGGAACTAGATCGCAACAAATATGTAGAATACTTAGATTCATTTGATAAAAAGAAGGTATTGTAATGAATGAACAGCACCAATTACCGACACGGGATCAGGTTCCAAGTGAATTGAAGTGGGATTTGACCCTTTTGTACCCGAATGATCAAACCATGCAAGCACAGTTAAGTGCGACTGTGAAGCGTGCTCAAACTGTCCATGAGCTAGCAGGAGCACTAGCCAGGAATAATGGTCAGACTTTGCTTAAGGCTCTCCAAATGATTAAACAAATTAATGAAGAGTTGGAGCGTGAGTACGTTTATGCTTTCTTACGCCGCGACAGTGATACGACGAATGCTCAAGCAACCGAATTATACGGTGAGGCAGCAACTGCGGCCACTAAGATTGAGACCGCTTTGTCATTCATGGATCCAGAAATTGTCGCGATTCCAAAGGAAAAACTGGATCGATGGTTAACCAAAATTCCTCAATTAGCAGAATTTAAGTTTGCTTTGCAACAAATCCGGCTCCAAAAAGGTCATGTTCTTACCGCCAACGAGGAACAGCTGGTTAGTCAACTGAGTCGTTCACTGGACAGTGCCGAAACGATTTACAACACTTTAAATGATGCTGATTTGCACTTTGGCAAGATTAAAGATGAGCATGGCAACTGGGTGGAACTAACGCATGGCAACCGGAGTCAATTTACGGAGTCCTTAGACCGTGAAGTGCGGAAAGCAGCGACGATGGCATACCAAAAGCCATACCATGAATTACGTAATACGTTTGCGGCAACACTGAATAATTTTATTGATAGTCGTAATTCACTTGCGGAGCTGCGGCACTATCAAAGTGCCCGGCAGGCTGCTTTATCTGTTAACCAGATTGATGAGCAGGTTTATGACACGTTAGTTAACAAAGTTAATCAGCATCTAGATCTAGCGCATCGGTGGTACTCAATTAAGAAACGCGCCCTTCATTTAGATCCCTTCTATCAATACGATATTGGAGTGCCATTAGCAGGTCGTGATCGATTGCGGACTACCTTCCAACAAGGTAAGCAGATGGTTCTGCAGGCAATGCAAATAATGGGCCCGGATTACTTAAAGGGGCTCCACGAAGAGTTTGATCACCGATGGATTGATGCTGCAGAAAATCGTGGTAAACGGTCTGGTGGTTATCAAGTGAGTGTTTATCAAGCTAATCCGTTTATATTATTAAATTGGACTGATAAACTATATAGCACCTTTGTTTTGGCACATGAATCTGGTCATGCAATGCATAGTTGGTTTAGCCAGCATGTTCAACCATCGGAATATGCGGATGCACCAATCTTTTTAGCAGAAGTGGCCTCTACGTTTAACGAAAACATTTTGACTGAGTATTTACTAGATAAGTATCAGGATGATCGGCAACTTCAAATATTCATTTTGGAGCAATCAATCAACGGGTTTATTGGTTCCATTTATCGCCAAACGCAATTTGCTGAATTTGAAAACACCGCTTATCGTGAACAGCAGGCTGGACGGACGTTAACTGCAGATTACTTAGATCAGATGAATCGCCAACTAGTTGAAAAATATTATGGTCCAGCGGTTAAGCTAGTGGGGACTGATACTCAAGCCTGGGCATATGTTCCGCATTTCTACATGAATTATTACGTTTACCAATATGCAACATCGTGGGCGATTGCAACGACCTTATCGGAACAAGTTTGGACGAAGCAATCGGGAGCGTTAGAGCGTTATTTAGCCTTCTTAAAGGCCGGTGGTTCGGCCGATCCAATCACGATTTTAAAGAACGCTGGTGTAGATGTTACTAATGGACAGTACCTTGAAGATGCCCTTCATGTTTTTGCCCAACGTCTTGATCAGATTGAAGCATTGTTAAGTGATGAATAAAACAGTGCTTGTTAGCCGACCATTTTCAAATGGCAGGTTAGCAAGCACTGTTTAATTAATGATCATCTAATTTGACGCCCCGGTGCTCCACACTGGTGGAAAACACAATTTGCGTACTGGTTTTTCCAAAGCGCTTTTGAATCTCATTGATGAAGTCATCTAAATCTTTGGTTGATGGGAAGACGACTTCCATCACTTCTGAGTAATCACCGGTAATGCAATTGCATTCGATCACGTTAGGGATTGATTGAATATAGGGATAAAATTCATCCTTTTGATTGGGCTCTAATTGAACCATGATGAAGGCTTTGACATGGTAGTTAAGCTGTTCGCGGTCGATACTGGTGTGGTACCCAGTGATAATACCGGATTCTTCCATTTTAGTAATACGTGCGGCGATCGCCGGTGATGAAATAAAACAGGCCTTAGAAAGCTCCTTTAGTGAAACACGTGCGTTTGCCTGGAGCATGTTGAGAATTTTTTTATCGATTTGATCCATTAAGTAGTCCTCACAATAAAGAAAGTGTTAGCCGACGCAAACTTAATATAATTAAGTTCTTAATTAGTATTGATTGTATGCTACTTTATAAGTGAAGTCAATTTTCGTTTGCGATGCGTTAATCCGCCAGGTTATTAATACATTGAAATAAAATAAATGTGGTAAAATAGTAGCAATAGTTGATTGATTGGAGGCAGTTGATTATGGATCAAGGATACGAGAATATTTTGGTGCCGGTAGATGGCTCTAAGCAAGCAGAAGAAGCGTTAGCAAAGGCAGTTATTTCCGCTAAGCGTAATGATGCCCATATTGACGTGCTGAATGTTGTTGATACACGTGCGATGGCGTATAATTTTGCCGGAATGTCAGATGGTAGTATTGCTTACCAGTTGGTAGATAAGGCCACTGATTATCTAAAGGATTTGCTTAAAAAGGTTAAGCAAAATAATGATTTCGATAACATTGATATTCACATTCGGCTTGGCAATCCGAAAACGGTGATTGCGTTTGATTTTCCAAAAGACCACAAAAATGATTTATTGATCATGGGGGCCAGTGGAATGTCACGTTTACAACGCGCAATGGTTGGTTCTGTGACCTCATTTGTGAAACGAAATGCACCTTGTGATGTACTGGTAGTTCGGACAGCGACTGACAACAAGCAATTAGATGTCAAATAATTACCATTTGAAGAAGGGGGGTTCTTGCGTAGCGAGGCCTCTTTTTTGGAGAAAAATGGCAATAATTAAGTTACATGGTGGCCAATTGCCCGGGAAGCAACTTGACACGATATTGACGACCATTCCAGTGGAATTTGATTTCATCGCTGAACAAGATGTTGTTCGTTGGTCATCGATCAACCGGTTAATATCGCTTTTTTTATGCACTTTAGAGTGATGATCATCGTGTTGAGGCAACAGAGTCGAGGTTCGCTTTGGCGAAATCTGCGATAATTATCGGGACATGAAAAAGGGGTTGAGCAATAAAATGCTCAACCTCTTTTTATAACTATACTAAATTATTTTTCTTGGCGTTAATGCCCTTACCAGGAGCCTTATCATCAGAAAGGCCCAGCTTGGTTGGGTTTAATTCAAATTCTTCATCTGGCCGAGGGTTACTTTCGTTCATTGACCCGTTAGATTTATGAACAGTAACGGTTCCCCAAGCTGGGACCATTACGTTTTGCCACTTGGTTGAATGGCCGTTAATGTATAAACTTGCCGGTAATTCTTGACCAGTTGGGTTATAAAGCTGCACTGCAATTGATCCGTCATCGCTTAAGAAGGCAGTGGAGGAAATGCCACCGGTGTAACCATCTGGTGAGTAGCTAGATGAACCGATCCGCACTGCGCCAACCGGAATGTCTTGTGATAAGTTGCGCAGCATATAGTATTCGAGATTCCGTTGTACTTTACCAGTTGTATGATCAATTGTGATGACCCCACGCCGACCAGTGGAACCGGCGGCGTTCGGTAACCCGCGTTCATCTAACGCAAGATTCCAGAGGGTAATAAAGTTCAAGCCATTGCGAACTAACCAGTTACCGATTAAACCAAACATGATGTGTGAAGCATCTTCAACGGTATCGGAGTACAGGCAACGCCGTTCAGTCATTGCTAGCTTCCAGTTTGGATATTCGCGGCTCACTTTGAAGAGACTAGTGTAGGGACCGTCGTAAGTATGGAAAGCAAATCCATCAAAGGCACTCGCTTCCTGTGGTGTAATGTATTCAGACAGTGGTTTGTCAAGGACGTTGAGTGAACCATCCCAGTAGTAAAGTTTAACGTCAGGATGGGTCTCATCTAAGAGCGGTCGCAGGTACTTGTAACCAAATTCAGCTAATTGCTTAAATGTCCAAATCATGGCCGGCCATTTAGCAGCATTTGAGGGCTCATTTTGAATGGTTAAGCCGTAAATTGGAATACCATAGCTAGCATAAGCATCAATATACTTCACAAAGTAATTAGCATAGACTGCTTCAAAGTGATCTTTATGAGCAAATCCATTACCAGTGTATTCACCGAAGCGTAGCCGACCACCTTGGCTTAAGTGACCGGTATTTTTTAACCAAGCTGGTCCAGACCAAGGTGAACTAATGATTTTAATGGCTGGATTGATTTTCACAATTTCTTGAAGAACTGGCACGATGTACTTAAGATCCTTAGTCGCGTCTGGTGCACCAGGGGTTCCCGTACCAATTGAGAAGTGCGCTAAGTCATGATCATGTTCACCAAATGGGACATCATCGTAGGAATAGTATTTATCTTGGCTTTGGAAGTCACATGAGGCCATAGGTACGCGAATCATGGAGAACGCCCCTTGCTCTGGATCGAATAGTTCATGAAGCAACTGGTTTCGTTGCTCAGTGCTTTGGTTCCAGATCAACTTAGCGGTGGAGTCGGTAATTGCAGCTCCCGCGCCTAACCAATCTTGAAATTTCTGCGAAGGGTCGACAACAATTTTTGCGGCATCGTCAGTCGGGTGGTCAGTAGTTTGTGGTGCGTTCAATGGTGTGCGCTTTTTTGAAAGATCACCGGCAGTGACAGTCCAATATTCATTTTTAAATTCGTTTGACATAATGTTCTCCTTTTATTGATTAAATTCAATGGGGACGATTACAATTTTTCTGAAAAGGATTATAATTACCACCTTCTTTAATGATGTTCAATCCCAAAATAAGCCGGGAATTGGTTGGTTACTAAAGCCTTCTCTTCGAGCATCAAGTGTAAATGTGCATGAATCAAATAATCCAAATTATCTACGTTTTGTTCCTGGACGGCTTTTAATAGTTGTTGATGTTGGTCAACTAACTTGCGCCAATTTAAGTCTGTTGCTTTTAAACGCAGGCGACGAAAACGATTTAATTGGGTATTGTTTAATTGGAGCCAATCCCAAACATCGTTCTTGCTAGCAATTTTATAGAATTCATGATGGAAATCCTGGTCGAGATCAAAAAAGTGATCGGGCTCTTCTGCTTGGGCAGCCTCACGCTCTTTTTGCATATTGACCAAGAAGTGCATTAAACCCTTTTGGTTAAGTTTGGTCATGGCTTCTAGCATGATTTTTGGTTCGATGCATTCGCGAACGAAACGGCCATTTTCTGCAGTGGCAAGGTTAATGATCGTCACGTAAGTCCCGCTTTGGGGAATGACTTCAATTAACCCTTCACGCTCGATCCGAATAAGGGCTTCGCGGACTGGCGTTCGTCCCAGATTTAGTGATTCTGAAATCATTTTTTCAGATATTTTTTGCCCAGGGAGGTAGTGAAAATGGATGATTTTATATTTAATTTGATCATAGGCATCTCTGCGAATATTAGTGTCCATGCTGAATGCTTCCTTTGATTATTATAAAAATTATTTATTTGAATTTTACCCTAGATCTGTCTGCCTTGTAAAAGGAAAAGAAATTTTTTTCAGTTGGTGATAAACCATCCAGCAACAATAGCCGCCAGCCAATCCCCAAGCTACTGGGTTAATAAAACAGACAGCAATAAAGCTATTTAGGCTGATTGCAATGATACTAACCACGGAACGGCCGATAAGTTCGTTAACGCCCGCCCAAATTGCTTGCAAGCTAAAGCCGAGTCCCTGTAATGTGTAACGGTAAATCATTAATGTACCATGTAAGAAAAATGTGCAACTCATTAGTCGCAAATAAAGGCTGGATAGATAGATTAATTCTGGGTGATTACCGATAACTAACCTGGAAAGCTGGTTAGCAAAGAGCATAATGATCACCAAACAGCAACCATAGTAGACGATCTGAATTTTCATCCCGTCCTTAAGTCCTTGACGAATCCGTTTCATACTATGGGCACCAAAATTTTGGCCAATGAATGTTGACATCCCCATCCCAACGCTTTCAATTGGTAAGGTAAACATTTGACGAATTTTTTCACCAGCAGTTTGCGAGACTACATAGATTGTGCCAAGGCTATTGATTGCAAATTGCATGATGATGGCGCCAATCGCTGAAATTGAATATTCAATGCCCATTGGAAAGGCAATGTAAGCGAGTCGACAAGTGTGTTTAACGGAAAATTTAAGTTGCGGATGAGTAAAATTAATAATGCTAGAAGTCTTGACTAACCAAATCACATTCATCAGGCCACTAATGGTTTGTGCAACGATGGTAGCAACCGCCGCACCAATTACTCCCCAATGGAACTCACCGATGAGCAATATATCAATCACAATGTTTAAAAGACTAGCTAAGACTAATGTATAAAAAGGCGTTTTTGAATCGCCCAGTGAACGAAGTACACTAGCGGAAAAATTGTATAAGACGGTTACCCAGATAAATAAAAACTGTGGTTTGATAAACACTACGGCATCGTGTAGTAATGGCTGTGGTGTTTTCATCATTGTTAGCATTGGTTGTGTAAAGATAGTCATCAATACGCTAAAGAAAATACTAATCAGAATGCTAAGGTAGAATCCGTTCCAAAAATAATTTTGTAAATCCCGTTTTTGATGGGCACCGAAACTTTGTGCAATTGGAATTCCTAATCCAACACAAAAACTTTGAACAAAGCCGATGATTAAGAAATTTAATGAGTAAGTAGCACCAACCGCGCCAAGCGCATTGGCACTAATAAAATGGCCGACAATAATTGAATCAACAAAACTATACAGTTGTTGGAAGAGAGTTCCAAAAATTAGCGGAGTTGAAAATTGCAAAATTCTAATCAACGGTTTGCCGGTTGTAAGGTCTAGCGTATCATTATTCATTATTTGTGAACCTCACTCCTCAAGTAGTTGGTTAAAAAAACGACTGGGTTGTATCCCAGTCGCTAACGGATTAACCATCCATCAATTGAGTGGATAGCAACTTATTTAGTTGATGTCTCTTCCGCTGCATCAGCACCGTGCCGTTCCGCAAGAATGCGACCATTTTCGTGAACTTTATCCCGAGTAAGTGGGTAAACGAAGAATAGTAGGAGAATTGCTAGTAAGGAACAAACAACCGGAACTAATGTTGCCACACTGTATAAACCGTTGATGGTGTGCATCGTTTGATCAGCCCCACCGGAAGTTGATGACTTGTAGCCGATGTAACTCAGGATAAATCCACCGAAACCACCACCGATGGCTTGAGCAACTTTACGAGCAAAGGAGTTCACACCATAAACAATTCCGTCTTCACGGTCACCAGTTCGTACTTCAATGTTATCAATAACATCAGTGATAAATGCCCAAACTTGTAGGTTGAATACGGCAAAACCAAGTGAACCAACAAAGATAAATGCTAAGTAAACATAAGCATTGTGGGTCCGAACAATAAATAATACTAAGTAAACTACGAAACTAACGATTAGACCAACAATTGAAGAATTCCGCCGACCAAATCGGGTGGCAATGTAATGACTAAATGGTGAAAGTAGGATGACCGTTGCGGTGTTAACAACTAATGCCAAGCCCATAACTGCGGTGTTCTTAAAGTAGTCATTGTAAACATAGGTGATCATGGTTCCGGCTAAGTTTTGGTTAACAACCAAGACAAGGTCTGTTAATACCAAGCCAAGTAAAGCCCGGTCTTCAAGCATTGACTTCATAATGCGTGAAAGAGCAATCTTAGCAGATTTGTGAGTTTGAACACGTTCAGTCGTCATGTGAATGGTTAATTCATAACAAATCCAACCGAGGATGGCACAAACAATTACAACTTGGAAGAAACGAATTCCAGAAATCTTCTTGGTTGCTCCAATGTAGATGAACAGTGGGATAACGTAAGAAGTAATTGAACCACCTAAAGCAGAACCAATTGAACGCCAAGTGGAAAGGGAAGTCTTGTCATCTGGGTTGTTACTAATGGCAGAAGCAAGTGAACCATAAGGAATGTTAACTGTTGAGTAAAGAACACCCCATGCAATATAAGTAACCCATACCCAAGCCATCTTAGCTGCCATTGGCCAATCTTTAACCATTGGAACGAAGAGCAATACTAAGGCAATTAACAATGGATATTGCATCCGTTGCATCCATGGGATGAACCGGCCACGTTTATGTAGCTTACTGTTATCAACAAGTCGTCCAACAACAACGTCAGAAATCGCGTCAACGATTCGAGCAAGCAGGAACACAATCGCAGTTTGTGAACCAGTTAAACCGTAAACGTTGGTGTAGAAGATCATTAAGAATGAGTTAACAACGTTAAATGAGAAGTTATTTCCGATATCACCAAACATGTACCCAATCTTATCGCGCCAGTCGAATGGATGGGCTTTGATGGTAACGGTGCGTTGACCATTATTATCCATAGTAATAAAACCTCCAAAAAGAAATAAGAGAAATAGAATATCAAGGTTTTATAGAAAGTTTGAAAATAATTGCAAAACTATATTACTCACAAAACTGACATATCAGATTATGTGAAAATCTATAATCCCTTTTGACACCTTGAACTCTAACACAAAAAGATAGCGCTTTCAATACTATTTTTAGAAATTAATTTTAATCTAACGAATTATTATGTTCATAAAATCACCCCATAGAATAGTAGAAATCAATTCTATAGGGTAAATATATGAAAGTAATGGAGCTTGACAGATAACAAATGAAAGCGTATTCTTCAACTGAAGCTATCGGTAAACTATGTGTCAAATACTAATTTATATCAGCTTTCAATCTGATGTATTAGTTTTACTTAGAACCATCATGGCATATGGTTGGAGGGCTTTAACTTTCATTATTTAGGGGGCTAAAAATGAAAAATAGTACTAAGTTACTTGCAGTAGATAATCATCACGATTATTTGGATCTTGAAACAAATGGTGCGAACTTTCGGATTTACTTACTTGATGAAAATATTATTCGAATTCGCGCAACTTTTGATGATGAATTTAGTCCTGAAGAATCATATGCATTGATTAAGACGGCCTGGCCAGACCGGACCGACGAATTTATGAAGGATGAACGGCAACGGGTGCAGCCGATTTCAATCGACTTGCAGACGGCGGATGATGGTCACTACACAGTGACGAATGGTAAATACACTCTTCATATTTATGATGATCCATTCTACTTAGAAATCGTGGATCAAGATGGCCATGTAGTTCATAAGGATTTACCAAAACGCCCGTATGTAGAAGACGACAATGGTCGACGAATTCACTATTCGCAAATGGGTGATCACGAAAAGTTCTATGGCTTTGGTGAAAAGTCAGGGGTTTTAAATAAATATAAACGGCGGATGCGGATGCACAATACTGACTCGCTTGGCTGGGATGCTAAACGATCAGATCCGTTGTACAAGATGATTCCGTTCTATATTGATTTCAATACTGATGATCAGATTGCAAGCGGCATGTTCTACAACAATTCTAACGATTCAGTTTTTGATATGGACTGTGAACACAGCAATTACTGGTTACGGTACAGCTATTTTGAAACTGATGGTGGTGAATTAGATGCCTTCTTCATCGGTGGGCCAACAATTAAGGACGTCGTTGAACATTACACGGACTTAACCGGGAAGAGTGCAATGATGCCAATGTCGTCGCTTGGTTACATGGGTTCCACAATGTTTTATTCGGAACTTGAAGAGGGCGATGATCAAGCCATTCTGGATTTTGTTGATACTTGTCAGCAAAATCAAATTCCTTGCGATGGTTTCTTCCTATCGTCCGGATACGTGGTGGATGAAGAAACCCAAAAGCGGTTCTTCTTCCGCTGGAATAAACGACGGTTCCCTAATCCGCAAGGGTTTGTTGATGATTTGAAGGAGCGCGGTGCGTTGTTGGCACCAAACGTTAAGCCCGGAATCCTGCAGAAACATCCCGATAATGAAGATTTCTCTAAGCGGGACGCATTTATCAAAGATCATGATGGACAAAAGGATCAGGTTAATCAATATTGGGGCGGTCCAGCCAACTTTATTGACTTTACTAATCCAGCGGGTCGAAAAGCCTGGACTTATTACTTAACCAAGTCGTTATTAAAATATGGGATTACTTCGATTTGGAATGATAATAATGAATACGAAACGGTCGATGGCAATGCTCAAATCAATATGGAAGGCCATCAGGACCATAAAATGGATGATGTCCGACCTTTAATGTCAACAATCATGGCAAAGGTGGCCCAAAATGCTGTTCATGAATATGATGCGAATGCGCGGCCGTATGTGATTAACCGAGCTGGCTTTGCTGGCATTCAACGGTATGCACAAACGTGGGCCGGCGATAACAACACGAGTTGGGATAGCTTGAAGTACAATATTCCAACGATCCTGGGGATGGGCTTATCTGGTGTTGCCAACCAAGGTTGTGATATTGGTGGATTCTTTGGCCCGCTACCTGAACCTGAATTGCTGGTCCGGTGGGTTCAAAATGGAATTTTCCAACCACGGTTCTCAATCCATTCCGCTAATACTGATAATACGGTTACTGAGCCATACATGTATCCAAATTATACAAAGTACATTGCTCAGGCAATCCAGTTGCGGTACCAATTAGTACCTTATTTCTATTCACTGCTTTATGAAGCCCATACTACAGGAGCACCAATTATGCGACCGCTGGTATATGAATTCCAGGATGATCCAAACGTCAGTGAAGAGAGTTTCGAATTTATGCTTGGTAGCTCTTTGCTAGTGGCGAACGTGGTTGAAAAGGGTCAAACCGAGAAATCAGTTTACCTTCCACAAGGTGCTTACTGGATTGATTTGCACACTAATCAACGGTATGCCGGTGGACAAACGATTACAATTCCTGTTGATATGGGATCCATCCCAATGTTTATGCGGAGTGGCGCGGTTATTCCGCGGGCGTTGGGACTAACCAATATTCACAAACAAGCCATTACAGATTTAGACGTGTTGATTGAACCAACACAGGATGCTAGTTTCACCATCTATGAAGATGATGGCGAGACAATGGACTACCAGCGTGGTAAACGGTTGCTGACGCATATTATGGCACAGGCTCATCAAGATGGTGTTAACATCACTTTCCATCGTGAGGGCGATTACCAAACAAAGGTTAAAACGATGAACCTTTCAGTCTACTGTCCGCAAATGGCGCCGATTAATGTCACGGTTGATGGGACCCAACTTCACCGGTTCTTGAAGAAAGATGATTATGAAGCAGCTGATGAAGGCTGGTGGTTTGATGGTGAAACTCGTCAAGCAAAGGTTCATTATCGGAATCCTCAGCATGCGGATTATCACGTTAACTTAGAATTTACGATGAAAGATTTGATTTCGATTCAATAATAATGGAGGCAATAATCATGGGATTAATTGATGATAACTTTTTATTAACAAATGACTGGGCTAAAAAACTATTTAACGACAGCAAAGACATGCCGATTATTGACTACCACTGTCATTTAAGCCCACAAGAAATGTATGAAAATAAGAACTACAAGAACTTAGCTCGGGTTTGGATTAACGAAGGGAATGCTGGTGACCACTACAAGTGGCGTTTAATGCGGGCCAATGGGGTTCCAGAAAGCTTGATTACTGGTGACGGCGATGACTTCGAAAAAGTTAAGGCATACTGCAAGACGATGGAAAAAGCAGTTGGTAACCCATTATATGAATGGTCTGCGTTGGAACTTCGCCGTTACTTTGGCATTACTGATACGATTAATGAAAAGAATGCCAAGGACATTTGGGACAAAGCTAATGAACAATTAGCTAAACCTGAATTCCGTCCACGGCAATTGTTGCAACGGATGAACGTTAAGGTTGTTTGCACCACTGATGACCCAGCTTCTGACTTGAAGTACCATAAGCTATTGAAGAAGGAAGAAAAGGACAACGGTTTTAAAGTCTTACCAGCAATGCGTCCTGACAAAGCCTTTAATATTAAGGACAATGGCTATGGTGACTATATCAAAGAATTAGGTAATGTTGCCGGGGTTAACATTAGCGATTTTGCTGACTTAGCAAAGGCCTTTGACCAACGGTATGAATACTTCAGCTCATTAGGTGGTAAGCTGTCTGACCACGGAATTAACACGTTCCACTTTGTTCCTGCTTCAGCTAGTGAAGTCAACGCGGTCTTCCAAAAGGGTCTTAACAATGACGCCTTAACTGATCATGAAGTTGATGTTTACTTAACCGCTCTTATCCAAGAATTGATGCGGTTGAACAAGAAGTATGACTGGACGATGCAGTTCCACGGTAACGTTGTCCGAAACGGTAACTCTAAGTTATTCTCTAAGATTGGCGCTGACTGTGGAGGTGACTCCATGGGGACGCAAGCTGACTTTGCCCAAGAAATCATGAAGTTGCTGGAAAACATGCAAGAAGAAGACAACATTCCAAAGCTGATTCTCTACTCTTTGAATCCAAATGACTGGATGCAATTAGCCTCCGGAATGGGTGACTTCTACGGTAACGGCGTTGATGCAGATGCAACTAAGCAAAAGCTGCAATTGGGTTGTGCTTGGTGGTTTAACGACACTCGTCGTGGAATGGACTTGCAACTGCACATGATGGCGGAAAACAGTCTGTTAGGTAACTTTGTTGGTATGTTGACCGACTCACGAAGCTTCCTTTCATACTCTCGTCACGAATACTTCCGTCGGGTATTGTGCAACTACCTTGGCGGTCTAATTGAAAATGGTGAAGCTCCTGCGGATGAAGAATTCATGGGACAAATGGCCAAGGACATTGCTTACAACAATGCTCATGATTACTTCCAATTCGGCGACATTCAGTAATTAATTTCGTTTCTCCCCAGTAAGTTAAAGAAAGCGGATTTTAACATGCAAGTAATTGAAAACGATAAATTTAAAGTTGCTGTTGATGAGCATGGTGCCCAATTAACGCACTTATATAACAAGACCGATGATTTTGACTATATTTGGAACAATGATCCGGTGTGGCCTAAGCATTGTCCTGTCCTCTTTCCGGCGATTGGCCGTTCGGAAAAGGATAAGTATTTCTATAACGGTCAAGAATATGAAATGCCTCAACATGGGTTTGCGGCTGATCAAGACTTCAATGTCGATGTTAATGACGGGACCAAGTTAGTTTTGAGCTTAACGGACAATGAACAAACTCGACAATATTACCCATTTAGCTTTAAGCTTACTATTACTTGGACGTTGACGGAAAATGGTTTAACCTTCCACTTTGATGTTCAAAATACAGGTGACAAGACAATGAGTTTTGCCCTTGGTTCCCACCCAGCCTTCAATATTCCAATTAATGGCGAAGGTAAGTTTGATGATTATCAATTAGACTTTGAACCAGCGGGTCTGGATTTGAAACAATATGAAATTGTGAAGACGCCGAATCCATACCGCGACGGCAAGATTATTAAGTTAGCCGCAGCTAATGGTAGTCATATCGACTTGAATCATGATATGTATGAAGATGGACTGATCATTATTGAAAATGACGGGATCGAAGGGGTTACGTTAAGTTCACCGCAGACGAAGCATTCCATCCACTTGAATCTGGATGACTTCCGTTACTTCTGTACGTGGACGAAGGAAGGCGCCAACGCACCGTTCGTCTGCCTTGAACCATTTGCTGGCCTACCAGATATTGCCGGTCATGAAGTTGACATTATGGATAAAGAAGGCAACTTAAAATTGGCAGCTGGCGAAACGAAACCATTCGAATACACGATTACTTTGAAGTAAAGTGGATGAAAAAATGGAGGGTAGCACAATTACTACTCTCCATTTTTGGACTAAGGAGTCAGGAGATATGCAAATTAATGTTTTAGAAAATAATCCAGGCCTCTCCACGACAACGAATGCTACTAGCGTAATTCAAGCGGCAATTGATCAATGTAGCCAGCATGGCGGTGGCCAAGTCGTCATTCCTGCAGGATGTTATGTAATTGATAGCTTACTTTTAAAGAGTAACGTTGATCTGCATTTAGCCGCGGGTGCTAAATTACTCGGCAGCGGGAATGAAGAGCATTATCATCACCGACCAGGGCCATTTGAACTCTTGAAAAATGAGACGCCGATTAGCGGTTTGATTTATGCTGATGGACAAGAAAACATTGCAATTACTGGGCAGGGAACGATTGATGGTAATTACCAACAATTTATTCTGCCGAACCAGGAAGATGAAGTGCACTTAAAATTTTATAAGTATCCACGTCCAATGATGATTTATTTTGAAAATTGTCGTGATGTTCTGATTCAAGGAATTACAATCCAGAATTCGCCGTTCTGGACGGTTCATTTAGTTGGCGATTTGAACACGGAAATTGATCATGTGACGATTGAAAATGAAGTGCGGATGCCAAATACGGATGGTGTTGATGTCGACCGGAGTAAGAACACTTATATCCATGATTGTCAAATTCATACCGGTGACGATGCCATTTGTCCGAAATGTACTGAAGAAACTAGTCAATATGGCGATGTTGAGAATTTAACTGTTATCAACTGCCGGATTATCACGCAAAGCTCAGCGGTAAAATTTGGTAGTTCCAGCTTTGGCAATTTTAGTAATTGTGTTTTTCGTCACCTGGTCGTTCGGGATACGAATCGTGGACTCGCCTTTCAGTTACGTGATCCCGGCAGTGCTCGTAACATTATTTTTGAAGATATTGACATTGCCACTAAACATTACAGTAAAGAATGGTGGGGATCTGGGGAGCCGATTTACATTACGCTGTTACCGCGTGAGCCGAAGACTCAACTAGCCGGATCGACAATTAGCAATGTTACCTTTAAAAATGTTAAGTGTCGAGCAGAAAATGGGATCTTGCTTGCTGGTTACCAAGCTGGTGTGATTAGGGATATTCGTTTTGAACAAGTCACATTAGCATTACAACGGCCGCTTGGTGAAATGGTGGAGTATGACTTACGACCAGATGACCATAACGGCAAAATCATGCGGCCACTCAAGGTAATTAATGATCTTTCGGCTAGTCAATATTCGATAAATAACTGTCGTTTTGATTAGGAGATGAAGTAAATGGCAGTACCAGTGATTGAAGCAATGGAAGTCTATCCCGTTGCCGGTTATGATAGTATGTTACTGAATTTAAGCGGCGCGCATGGACCATTCTTTACACGAAACGTGGTGATTATGCACGCTTCAAACGGTGATATTGGGGTAAGTGAAGTCCCTGGCGGAGAAAAGATTACTCGCGTGCTTGAAGCTAGTCGCCAGTTAGTGGTGGGCACTAAGATTGGTGATTACAAGCGCGTTCTTCAGAAAATTGGTCACCAATACGGTAATTTAGATCAGGGTGGTCGCGGAAATCAGACGTTTGATCTACGAACGACTATCCATGCCCAAACAGCTGTGGAGACTGCTTTCTTGGATTTGCTAGGTAAGTATCTACATGAACCAGTTGCGGCATTGCTTGGTAATGGTCAACAACGAGAAGATGTCCCAGTCTTGGGTTACCTTTTCTTTATTGGTGACCGTCATCAAACCGATTTACCATATGTTGGTGATGATCACCAACATGGTGAATGGGGAAGGGTTCGCCGAGAGCCAGCACTAACTCCGGAGCAAATTGTACATGAAGCTCAAGCTGCTTATGATCGTTACGGGTTTACCACTTTCAAATTGAAAGGCGGCGTACTAGCTGGGGAGAAGGAAGTTCAAGTGATGAAGGCTCTGCATCGGGCCTTTCCCGCGGCCAAACTCGATATTGATCCGAATGGTGCTTGGTCATTAGCTGAGGCGGTCCATTATGCAACCGAAATGAAGGGCTTGCTTCATTACATTGAAGACCCATGTGGTGCAGAAAATGGCTTTTCAGGGCGCGAAATTTTAGCTGAATTTCAGCGACGAACGCATATTCCAACCGCAACTAACATGGTAGATACTGACTGGCGCCAAATGGCTAGTTCGCTAATTCTTAATGCGGTTTCCATTCCATTAGCTGATCCACACTTTTGGACGATGCAAGGATCCGTTGAAGTTGCTAAGGTTTGTCAAGCCTTTGGATTGAATTGGGGAATTCACTCGAATAATCACTTTGATATTTCACTAGCCATGGCAGTTAATGCTGCCGCTGCCGCCCCAGGTCATATCAATGCAATTGATACGCACTGGATTTGGCAAGATGGGCAGGCGCTGACTAAGCAGCCATATCAAATTCATGATGGACAAGTTCATGTTGATGCTCATAATGAAGGGCTCGGGGTCGAAGTTGACTTGTCAGCCGTTCAAGCGGCGCACCAGTTGTATGTTGACCAACACTTGGGTGCTCGTGATGATGCCAAAGCGATGCAGTATTTAATCCCCCACTGGCAGTATGATCCGAAAAAACCAGCACTAGTTAGATAGTAAAGAGGAGGAAATCAGATGTTATATCCAGAACAAACCGCTACCCGAACCGTCGAAGATTTATCAGGCATGTGGAAATTTAAGGCGGAAACCACGTCAATTGACCCGCAAGTACCATTAAAAGATACGGTTTGGATGTCCGTCCCAGCGTCATTTAACGACCAGACGATGGATAAACAGCTACGTAACCATCTAGGTTATTTTTGGTATGAAACGACGTTTAATGTTCCGCAAGATCAATTGAAAAAGCGAAATGTTTTGCGCTTTGGGGCGGTGAGTCAAAGCTGTGAAGTTTACGTGAATGGAGCACAAGTGACGACTCATGTCGGTGGCTTTACCCCCTTTGAGATTGATGTCACTCGTCATCTCAAAGCGGGTGCCAATGATTTGAAAGTTCGGGTTTCTAATCTATTGGATAATTCGACGATTCCAACGGCCGACCTTAAACAAAAAGATGATGGTAGTTACAAAATGCAAACGCGGTTTGATTTTTATAACTATTGTGGTATTCATCGGCGGGTCAAACTCTACACGACCAATAAGACGCATCTCGAACACATTGAGGTGAACTATGATACTGAAGGTGCTAAGACAATGGTTCACCCAGTGATTAACGTTAGTGGTAACTATGACCACGCCATGATTGCAATTGTCGATGAAGATCACCAAATTGTCGCTAAGAGTTCGTCACTAACGGGTGCGCTAGAAATTAGTCATACGCACCGGTGGAAGCCACTCAATGCATATCTGTACCAATTGGTCATTAGCCTTTACAATCAAGCTGATGAGTTATTAGACACTTATACGCAAGAATTTGGAGTGCGGACCATTGAAGTAAAGGATGATCACTTTCTGATTAATGGTGAGCCATTTTACTTTAAGGGCTTTGGTCGTCATGAAGATTCCCTCGCCCATGGGAAAGGCGAAAATATGCCGTTGGTAAATATGGACTACCAAATTATGAAGTGGATGGGTGCGAACTCATTTCGAACTTCCCATTATCCATATTCTGAAGAAGCGATGCGCCAGGCAGATCGTGAAGGCTTTGTCGTGATTGATGAATGCCCAGCAGTTGGCATCTATGAAACTTTTAAAGTTTCGTTAGGTGGCAGTGATGAATTCCCGCCAGGGAACACGTGGGATCATCTGAATACGATGGATAATCATAAGCGCGCTTTTCGTGAAATGGTTGAACGGGATCATGATCATCCATCCGTGGTAATGTGGTCGGTGGCCAATGAGCCAGCGAGTCATGAACAAGGTGCTCACGAATACTTTAAGAAAATTATTGATTACACGAGAAAATTAGATCCGCAAAAACGACCGATTACGATGGTAAATATCGGCGTAGCTAACGCTGATAAGGATTTAGTTGGTGATTTACTAGATGTTATTTGTCTTAATCGTTACTATGGTTGGTACCTTAATTTAGATGATCTAATAGGTGCCAAACATGACCTCGAAGCTGAATTAGTTAAGTGGCACGAAAAATTTCCCCAAAAGCCAATCTTGTTTACTGAATTTGGGGCTGATACGGTGGCTGGACTACATTCACTATTGCACGCGCCATATTCAGAAGAATATCAAATTGATTATTACAAAGCTAATTTTGCAATTTTTGATAAATTTGATTTTGTGCAGGGCGAGCAGTTATGGAACTTTGCGGACTTCACGACTGATTCTGGAATGATTCGGATTGGTGCGGAGAATATGAAGGGAGTCTTCACCCGTGATCGGCGACCAAAGGAGATTGTTGGCTACTTGCGTGACCGGTGGCTAAACTTTAAGAAAGACTAACTGTAGTAAAAGAAAAAGCGACGTTTAGTTATTTTACCAAGTGCAAATATCAACGCCGTGGTACGTAAATAGGGCTCCAGTGTCCGGTATAACCGAACTCTGAAGCCCTATTTGTGCTCTCGGAGATTCAAGACAGAAGTCAGTGACGTCTTCTGTTTCACTCTCTTGCAGCTTGTGGCGATCTTATTTATTGTATAGTTTCGGAAATTCGCGTTGGAATTCGGCAATGTCGTCATATTCACTCGCTAATTCCCGACTTAGCCGAATGTAGATTGGAATGAGCTTTCGGTAGATTGGGTAATTGTGTTCGTCTGGCTGGTACTTCTTTTCTTTACCGATGTACTTGGTAATTCCTTGCAGATCACTTTCAAGCCCGAGACTCATTTTTGCAAGGTACATAGCAGCCAAACAACCACTTTCGTATGAATCAGGGATGGTGATTTCGTGTTCATAGATATCAGCCATGATTTGGCGACCAAGTGAAGAACGAACAAATCCACCAGCAACGAGGATGTCTTTAGGATCACCGGTGACTTCAGTCAATGCCAAGGTGGTCATGTAAAGATTGAAAACAATTCCTTCCAGAACGGCTCTAATCATGTGAGCCCGAGTGTGGTTCCGATTCAGACCAAAGAATGATGCGCGGGCATTGGCGTCCCATAATGGAGCCCGTTCACCGCCAAGGTAAGGGTGGAATAACAAACCAGCGGAACCAGCCGGCACAGTTTCCGCAATCTTTGTGAGAATGTCGTATGAATCTTGCTGAAGAAGTTTGGCAGTTTCTTGTTCACCGCCGAAGAGCGCATCATGCGCCCAGTTAAAGACAATTCCACCATTGTTAATTGGACCCCCAACTAAGTACTTACCTTCCATAATTGGGTAACAATATAGCCGCGCCTTGGGATCAATTAATGGTTTGTCCATAAAGGAACGAACCGCAGCCGAAGTCCCAATATTAATTGCGAGGGTACCAGTTTCCAAGGCACCTACACCAATGGTTGATAATGCACCATCGGTTGCCCCCATCACAATATGGACATCATCGGGTACGCCCATGACTTTGGCATATTCAGAACGGATTCCAACAATGGAATGAGTAGTCGGGACGAGCGTTGGTAATTGGGTTTTCTTGACGTTTACCATCTTCAGGATTTCGTCATCCCATTCAAGGGTTTTCATGTTTAACAGTCCAGTTGCGGCTGCCATCGAAGTTTCCTCGGCGAGGACGTTAGTGTAGCGCCAAATGACGTACTCCTTAATCCCAACCCAGAACGCAGTTCGCGTGCAAAGTTCAGGATGGTCATTCTTTAACCAGAGCAGTTTATAAAATGGTCCCATTGGATGAATTGGTAAACCGGTGCGCTTATAAACTTCTAATCCTTTGCCGTTTTCTTTATATTCACGAGCGTATTTTTCAGCCCGGTTATCTGCCCACGTAATGGTTCTGGTCAATGGTTTATAGTTTTCATCCAGGGCAATGAGACTATGCTGTTGTGCTGACCAGGAAATGGCAACGACTTGTCCATCAGTTAATTGCGCTTTAGTTACGACCTCTTGAATGGCTTGTAACGTTGCATTGAAAATGTCGTCCGGGTCTTCTTCAGCCATATCAGGCTTATTTTGATATAGGGTATAGCCCTTGTTCGCCTTTGCTAAGATTTTACCGTTAATGTCATAGAGTAAGGCTTTAGTACTGGTTGTCCCAATATCAATACCAACGATGTAATTCATTTTAATACCTTCCTTAATATATAGATGTGAATTGGTTGTTATGAAAAGTGATATATCAGATAATCCATAGTTACAGTGTAAAATGTTTTTTTGACACCGTCAACATTCATGCGAATATTTATGTATCAATAAATAAAACGCTTTCTTAAATTAAAATTTAAACTTCAAAAAATTGATGAAAAATGGAAAATAAATTGACAATAAGTTCCCTCATGATATAATGAAAGCGTGTTCAGGTAATACTAATATATCAGTTATCCATTATCATTTATGGAGGGATCTTATGGTTAAAATTACGGATGACTACAAGCAGGATCAACAGGCCTTTGCGAAGGCTGGCATCAAGGTTCCAACTTATAGCCAAACAGAAATTACTGAAAAAACGTTAAAGGCTCCTCGTTGGGTCCACTTCGGTGGCGGTAATCTTTTCCGCGCATTCCACGCTGCCATTGCGAGTCATTTAATTGATGCCGGCAAGTTAGATTCAGGCATTATTGTAGTTGATACCCACGATGACAGTATTATTAAAAATGTTTATCAGAAGTTCAACAATCGGATGCTGCGGGTAATTACCAAAGCTGATGGTTCACAAGAACGCGAATTATTTGCTCCGGTGGCGGATGCAATTTACGCTGGTCCGGCAACCGAAGACGATTCAAGCTTGACAAAACTCAAGAAGATTTTTAATCAAGACAGCTTACAATTAGCCACTTTTTCCATTACTGAAAAGGGTTATGCTTTAAAGGATGCAGAGGGCAACTTCTTTGCACCGGTTGCTCGTGATATTCAGAATGGCCCAGCTAAGCCAGAAAATAACATGTCATTAATGGCTACGCTGTTGTTGTCACGGTTTAAGAACGGTGCTGCACCAATCGCGCTTTTGAGTACGGATAATTTCTCCGAAAATGGGGATAAATTAAAGGATAGTGTCTTAACGATTGCAAAGGCATGGCAAGATAATGGCTTCGTTGATCAAGAATTCATTGATTATCTGTCAGATGATACTAAGGTCTCATTCCCGTTATCAATGATTGATCGGATCACACCAAATCCTTCTGCCACAGTTTCTGAAACTTTGAAGAAGGATGGCTTTGAAGACGCTGACCTTATTCACACTGAATCACACACCACAATTGCTTCATTTACTAACACTGAAGAAGCCCATTACCTGGTTGTTGAAGATAAGTTTCCAAACGGTCGTCCGGCCTTTGAAGATGATGGTGTCATTATGACTGATCGTGACACGGTTAACTTAGCCGATCAAATGAAAGTTACGGCTTGCTTAAACCCCTTGCACACTGCTTTAGCCATTTATGGAACAATTTTAGACTTCAAGTCCATTTCATCCGAAGTACAAGATCCTGATATGAAGCGGTTGATTCTTCAAATTGGTTATGGTGAAGACTTACCAGTTGTAAAGGATCCAAAAGTACTGAGCCCACGTGACTTTATCGATGAACTAGTTAACAAGCGGTTGCCAAATCCCTACATTCCAGATACACCACAACGAATTGCTGCTGATACTTCACAAAAGGTGGGAATTCGTTATGGAGTCACAATTCAACACTATGTTGATGATCCAAACCGCCAACCAGCTGATCTAAACTTCATCCCATTAGTCATTGCAACTTGGTTACGTTACCTGATGGGAATTAATGATGAAGGCGAGAAGTTCCAGCCAAGTCCGGATCCGCTGTGGGATGACTTACACGGTCAAGTTGCCGGTATTAAATTTGGTGACCCTGACCAAGACGTTCATGATGCGGTTAAGGGGATCCTTTCCAACAAGGCCATTTTCGGTAATGACCTTTACGAAGTTGGATTAGGTGATAAGATTGAAAGTGACTTCAAGGATATGTTGGCTGGTAAAGGGACGATTCGTGCCACTTTACAAAAGCATTTAGCTGAAGAAAGTAAAGATTTTGACTAACCAAATCAAAAAGAGAGGAATAATTTGATTATGACTGAATATAAGATTGCTGTTGTTAACTCAAGTAGTTTCGGACAAATTTTTAAAGAACACTGGGCAGAACTTGAAAAGATTGGTCAAGTTGATCGGTTTATGGTTGACCCAGACATCTCTGGTAAGGATTTGGCTGCTAAGTTAAATGGTTACAATATTATTATTGCCAGTGTCACCCCTAACTTTACCGAAGAATTCTTTGACAACATGGATGGCCTGCAATTGATTTCCCGTCACGGAATTGGCTTCAACAGTGTAGACATTGCAGCAGCCAAGAAGCATGGGGTTAAGGTTACCATTGTGCCACCGTTAGTTGAACGGAATGCCGTCGCTGAAGCTGCCTTAACTAACTTGATGGCATTAGCTCGTCAAGCACCAGCGGCTGCAGAACGGGAACGTGAAGGTCACTATGCTGATCGTGCCCACTTTATGGGAAATGAATTTACTGGTAAACAATTTGGGGTCATTGGCTGTGGTAACATTGGTAGTCGGGTCGCTGAATTATTCCACTTCTTCGGCGGTGACGTCTTGATTACTGATCCACATCCAGCAACTTCAGATGAATGGTGGGCTAAGAACACCTGGGCAAAGCGGGTTCCTTTGGATGAACTACTTGCTAAGTGTGATTACATTTCACTGAATGCTTCATTGGATGATGACGATTACCACATGATCAATGCTGATGCGCTGAAGAAGACGAAGAAAGGCGTTTACTTCGTTAACCATGCCCGTGGTGCGCTGATTGATGAACAAGCAATGATGGACGCTGTTAAGGCTGGTCAAGTGGCTGGGTATGCTGCCGACGCTATGGAAGTTGAACCGGTTCCAGGTGATCATCCATTCTTGCATGATGATCATTTCTTGATTACGCCACACACTTCTGCTTACACTTACGAATGTCTTCACGGGATGGGTGAAAAGTGTGTTTCTGATGTCAAGAACCTTGTTTCTGGTAAACCATTGGTTCGTGAATTAACTAGTCAACTTTAAAATGTTGAATGAAATTTAAGATTAGGAGACTGGGTTATGCAGACCCAGTCTCTTTTTTGAGCAAAATAAAGTGAAGGTGAAGAGATGGCAGATCCATTAAACATTTTACATACAATCGGTTTTGATCATCTTTATCCGATCGTGCGCGCTGAAATTGAGATTAGCGCCCCATTAGATCATGACCGACTAATTAACGCGGTTGATCGGGTGCATCACATTATTCCAGAATTAATGCAGAAGTATAACTTGTCTAATAACCAGTTTCTGGGCGGTAACTTTGTGTTGAATGATGTTCTTCATTTTGAAAACACTCACCAAGAGAAAGCGGCAGCAAAACTTGATTGGGAACGACAGCCACAATGGGCAATTTATGTGACACCAAAGAAACTAGTGATCTACGGTAGCCACATTTTATTTGATGGGGCTGGTTTTAAAGAGTTGCTCTATCTTCTTTGCCAGGAATATAACAGCACTGACGAAATCAAGATTGTTAATCATCAGGATATTAATGGGATTCAACAGTTAATTCAATGTGTAAGGCCGAGTGCTTCGAATAATGATCACCCTGCTCAGGCGTTATTTATGCCAGAATTAGCTAACCAGCAAAAGAGTCAAATACAATATCGCGTTGTTAAGCAAAAATTGACAACGCAAGAATTAACAAGGCTTCATAGCAAAACGAAACAGGCAGGGGTCACACTAAACGATGTTTTGATGGCAGCTTTTGGCAAAACGATCCAACAGTATTGTGGCGTGGACGAAATCAACTTAGCATGTCCCACTGATATGCGCCAGTATTTACCGATTGAAGAGCAACGTCAACTCCGGGTTCAAAATTTAACGGGCCGGTATAATATTAGTGTTTCAGCACCATTGAATGAGAGCTTGTTTGAGACAACCAAAAAGGTCCATCAAGCGATGAGCCGTGAAAAAGAGCATTATTCATTCTTAGAATCATTTCGTCCCATGCTGAAAAATTTAGCAAATGGGGCAACAGTGCAACAATTGCAGGCGGATGTTGAGCAAAATTACCATGTTAGGGAAATTGCCTACACCAATCTGGCAGTTGTTGATGATCGTCGATTGCATTTTGCTGGGACAACGACGCAGGGTGTGGTCTTATCTGGCGGTTTTCGGCAACTACCGCATTACCAGATTTGCGTCAGTACTTTCCAATCACAGTTATCCTTAGTGGCGAATGTCATTGGGGCGTCGTCGGAAATTAAACTTGTGGCATCAGCGATGACGATGATGCGACTGTATTTGTTGAATTACTAAAGTCAACAAAGGCGAACCCGAGCCTGTTCAGTGACTAAGCTAAAATTGGCAAAAAAAATCCTCCAGACTCTGGAGGATTTTTGATTTTTATTAAAATGTCAACTATTTTCCCTGTTCCTTCATTGCCTTATCACGCTTGTTTTGACCGGTGATAAAGTAGAACGGCAGGATAATTACTAATGCACCGAAACCAGCAATGAGTTGGAATGGTTTGGCATGAGCTAATAGCCAAACAGATACAATTACCGCTAAGATTGGGATAATCCAACCACCAGGAATGGTGAATGAAGACTTCTTATCGTGCATCGTCTTTCTAAAGACGAGGACTGCGATACAGGTTGGAATGTATTGAGCAAATCGTGATACTACTGAAATGTTAACTAGTGTTAGATATGAGCCTGACCAGGCAATCGCCATGGCAAGAAGGGTATGAATAACAATGGCAACGTATGGTGCCCCTTTACTATTTTCTGCACCGAGCTTCTTTGGCATTTGATGATTATCAGCTAAGGAAGCGGCTAACCGTGGTGAAATGAACGAGGAGTTCAGTGCTAAACCACCCATTGATAGGAACGTCCCGACAATGATGACTGCTTCTCCGGCTCGTCCAGCGACGGCTTGAGCTGCATCTTGGAGGGGAACTGAGCTTTTAGCAAGTCCGCTCCCTAAGATTCCGACACAGGAAACAACTACTAAGATGTAGATTAAAGCGACCACAATAATTACCAGCAGTAACGCCCGTGGAAGGTTTTTCGAAGCATCCTTCATATTTCCGGCAGTAATTACTAATGATTCAATCCCAGTGAAGACCATGAACAAGGTAATGGTGGCATTCGCAAAGCCATTTGCCGAACTTCCAGGGAGGAAGAATGGGGTAAAGTTAGTCGGATGTAAGAAGAATAATCCAACAATTGCAACTAAAAGAATTGGGACTAACTTAGCCACCGTGACCACGTTATTAAAGATCGCTGAAGTCTTAACACCGGTCATGTTAATACAAATTAAAATAATACCAATGATTGTTACAATGATGTTTTTGGCCGTGGTTGTCGCCCATGGCTTATAAACACCACCGATCGCAGTGGCAATCGCCACATACAAGGTTCCTTCAGCAATAATCCGGATGGCCCATGTAACGACCCCGACTTCGTAACCAATGAACGGTCCAAATGCCCTTTTGGCGTACAAATAAGCACCACCGGTTTCTTTAAACCGCCCGGCACATTCCGCAAAACAAAGTCCAATCATGAAGACTAATACGGCATCAGCCAGTAACGCGAGAATACTTGCTGGCCCAAACAAGTTATATCCTTGCCCAGGGAGTAAGAAGATTCCTGATCCCAGGATCCCGTTGACCCCAAAGAGTACGATACTCCAAAAGCCCATTTGTCTTTCGACAGAGCTACTTTTTACACTCATATTATGTCACCTCTCAAAATTTGGAGAATCTAACTACAATCTTATTATCACATTTTATCCGAACAACCGCAAATTAGGACTGAAATTATATTCATTAATAAGGCAAACGTCTTAAATTGCCTTAAAATTTCTTGTGATCGCAATTATGTAATTGTTTTCATCAAAGCAAAAGGACCAAGCAAATTAATGCTTGGTCCCGTAAATTTTGTAAATTTGATTATTTATTCAAACGGTAAACCCATTGCCGGCCATCGCGTTCTAGTAATTCATCGGCAGCAACAGGACCCATGGATCCAGGAACGTAGTTCGGGAATTGTGGTTCTTCAATGTCCCAAAGCTTCCGTGCAACATCCACGAACTTCCATGCGTAAGCAATTTCAGACCATGAAGCAAAGTTGGTGTGGTTGCCTTCTAGAGCGTCATGGAAAAGTCGTTCATATGGTTCTGGTGATTCGGCCTTTGTTGAATCATCTTGCATGAACTTCAAGTCGACTGGTTCA
This sequence comes from uncultured Limosilactobacillus sp., assembly GCF_934202705.1. GTDB lineage: Bacteria > Bacillota > Bacilli > Lactobacillales > Lactobacillaceae > Limosilactobacillus. The sequence goes on along the minus strand of NZ_CAKPYE010000002.1, from coordinate 16,254 downwards.
GTGTTGAACCCTTGACCAGCACTCTTGGCGTTCACACGGAGTGAGAACCCAGCATCTGGTTCGACGAAAATCGTCAAGACATTGCTCTTGAGTGATTGTTCGGACTTCATCCGGGGGTTAGCGAAAATATCAATCAATGGCTTCTTGAAGACCACATCGATCCGGGTAAACTTATCAGCTAACTTCTTACCTGTCCGGACATAGAATGGAACTCCTGACCAACGATAGTTGTCAAACAATAACTTAGCGGCAACGAATGTTTCGGTGTTAGAGTGCGGATCAACCCCGTCTTCATTCCGGTAGGCATCCGTGTCTTGACCAGCATCATATTGACCACGAACAAAGTTGGATGCAGCTTCAGCAGGGGTGTAAACGCGAAGTGACCGTAATGCCTTGATCTTTTCAACCCGAACATCACTGTCAGTAAATGAAACAGGTTGTTCCATTGCTAATTGTGCAACGACTTGCATGATGTGGTTTTGCATCATGTCACGCAGAGCACCAGATTTGTCATAGTAACCGGCCCGTTCTTCGACACCAAGTTTTTCACTTAATGTTACTTGAATGTTGTCAATGTAACGGTTGTTCCAAAGTGATTCGATGATGGTGTTACCAAAGCGCAGGGCTTCGATATTTTGAATCATTTCCTTACCGAGATAGTGATCAATTCGGAAAATTTGGTTTTCGTTAAATGTTTCAGAAAGTTCATCATTGAGTTTCTTTGCAGAATCAAAGTCACGACCGAATGGCTTTTCAATGACGAGTCGGTTGTAGCCATCGTCAGAAAGCAAGCCTTGCTTCTTAAGGTTTAGCGCAATGGTCCCAAAGAATTGTGGTGCCATGGACATGTAGAAGAGGCGGTTACCATCAGTTTCGAACTTTTGATCCAGCTCAATGATTCGTTCTTTTAACGCAACGTAGTGTTCCGGTTTGGTGACGTCGTGTGATTGGAAGAAGAAGTGCTTAACAAAGTTTTTAGCTTGGTCCTTAGTTGTTTCCTGCAGACCGCTAATTGATTTAGCAACCATTTCTTGGAATTCTTCGTCGCTCTTTTGCCGACGTGAAGTTCCTAAGAGGGCAAAATGTTCACCAATGTAACCCTTTTGATATAACTTGAATAGTGACGGATAGAGCTTGCGCTGTGCTAAATCACCGGCAGCTCCAAATAATGTGATAACAGCTTTATTTTCCTTAGCCAAAATATTCACTCCTCTTGAATACTCGTTATATTCGCTCATCGAGTATGATTATATACTTTCAAACAACCGATTGCATTAAAAAAGGGAGCGTTTTCTTGACTTGTTAAAATTGTAACAAAATGGCTTAAAGGACTGATTAATCGTCACTGAGGGATTTGTCAAACGTTTAGCAAAAATTGGTCTAGCTCAAAATTTTTTGTTAAATTTCAATTAGTGCTTCTTTTTCTGATAACAGGCCAAAGATGGTGCAAATAATCACGACTAAAGCCGAAACGATTAAACTCCAATCCCAGTTATCGGTGGCTGCTTTTAACCAACCGGTGGTCACCGGTCCGGCGGCAGCGATGATGTAGCCGAGTGATTGAACCATTCCAGATAGGTCACGAGTAGTGTTGGCATTAGTAGTCTTTAACCCAAAGAGCGTCATAATCAATGAATAACTCGCGGCGGTTCCTAATCCTAAGCAAAGGGTGATAATTGTGAAATAGGCAAAATTGGCGGTCGGAATCAATAACCCGAGGAAGCCGATGACAGTTAGCAATGACGAGCCAATAATCAATGATTGACGATGGGCTAGACGACTGGCCCAAAGTGGAATAATAAAGGCTGCCGGCATGGAAAATAGCTGGAGAAAGCCAGCGATAATCCCAGTGGCGTTACTAGCCATACCGTAATTTCGTGCGATCGTTGGTAACCAAGTCACCGTAATGTAAAACGACATTGAAGAGCCGGCCATGTAGAACAGCAAACACCAGGCTTGCCAGCTTTGCCAAATGGATTTGTGGTGACGGTGAGTATTAGTTGGGCGAACACCGCCGCGTTTTATTTTGGTATTTGGCAACCAGATGCCAAAAGTCACGACTGCTAAGCTGGAAATGAGCATTACGGCAATCCGCCAATTCCAAAGCAGGGTTAATGGGATAATTATATATGCAAATAAGGCACTGAACATGTCCAAGGAAACACCGTAGAGACTAGTCATTAAACCAACCTGGTTGGGGAGCTGTTCTGTAATGATTGCTGGCAACAGAACATTGATGAAAGTAATGGCTAACCCACACAATAATGTTCCGGCTAAAAGGGTTTGATAGGTAATTACCCGTAAGTAAGCACCGATAATTAAGACAATGAGTGCTAGTAGAATTGCAATTTCATTGCCTAGCCGACGACAAATGATGGGAACAACTGACGAGAAAATACCAAAGCACAGTAACGGAATGGTTGTCAAAATACCAAGGTTAGTTACTGGCACGTGAAAGCTGGCACTAATTTCGGTAATGACCGATGGTAATGCAGTAAAGGGCGCTCGCATACAAGCACCAAGCAGGATAATGCCAGTAATCAGCAGTGCTTTGGAAGATGATCTTGATTGTTGCATGACTTTTCTCCAATCTTGAATAACTATCCTTATAGTAGCATATTAATGGAAGCTGATTTGACTAAGAAGAATGAAAAAACTATACTATAAGAAGATTTTTTACGGAGGAAAACGATGGCGGCAGACATATATCCCTTTTTAACTTTCGAAAATAGTAAGGAAGCCATGGATTATTACGTTCATGAATTTGGTGCTGAAATTATCGAAAGAACGCCTTTTACAGAAGAACAAGTTCAAACGCTAGGGTTAAATGTAGCGGATTTATCTACGACAACAGCACGCGGGCAATTTGAAGTAGCTGGTCATCGGATTCTTTGTGGTGACGCCACAATGACAATGCCACAGGCTTCATCACTTGTTTCATTATTTCTTGACTTTGGTGGTGATGTTGCAGCGGCAAAAGAGCTTTTTGATCGGTTAGCGGCCTCTGACCAACAACGGGTGACGTTACCGTTTGCGGACCATTTAGTGGGTCGCCAATTGGGCCAAATTGTTGATAAATATGGAGTCACTTGGTACATTTCCGGTGGTGACAAAAATCCGGTTTAATTAATACTCAGCAGAATTTAAACAATAAAAAAGCAGCTTTGAGAGCGGTGTTGCCGGTTTCAAAGCTGTCTTTTATTTTCTCATTATTTCATTTTGGATTAGCGATTCAAGATGCTGGTGCATATTTACGTGATGCATTTGCTTTATTAATTACCAACTTGGCCATTGTGAGTTTTGGCGAATGATGTTTTGAGTTGGAAACTTTAGTAGCGGGAAGTTTTGCAAAGTCCTGACATAGTTTAGTTAAAGCATTTTCTAAATGAGTGAGTTTGGCTTGAGTTTGATTTAGATAGATTTTGGTTTTTAGATTATCATGGTTAGCTAAGCAAGTCCCTTCGGCGATGCGCTCTTCATCTTTAATAATTGTCCGTACGCCGCGCCGAATCCCATTGATATTTTTATTGATCTGTCTTTGAGTTGCGTGATCTTGCTGAGCTTTAATTTCAGTTTCTAATTTAGCGATACAGCCTTCAATATTGGCGACCTTATTGAGGACATTATTGAGGTCCTTTAACTCACGTTTCGGATAGTTAGTCATAACCAACACCTCCACATTTAAATGTTGCTAGCTATTCTGCATATTTACCGGCTTTTTGTAAAATATATTTAGCCTTTTCAAGGTAGTTGTGTTCAGCGCGAAAGGCTTTAATTTTACCGCCTTCATTATCAGGTAGTTCATCAAGGTTCTTTTCTAGTTCTTCATAGTGCTTAACAAGATCCTTAATAACCGGTTCTTCGTCTTCAACGTAAATGTAGTGGTTGCGGGTAGAGTCTTTGTGACCTTCACCAGAGTGTTCGATGATTTTTTCTTCATCTTTGCTGACCTTGCGTGAGTGCTTCAAGATAGACTTAATATCCTTGATGACTTCATGTTGAGCTGTTCGGTGCTTTTTGTTATCAATACTGTCTTCAATTTTGGTTAGGTGACCTTCAGCATCAGCAATTTTCTTTGCGATCCGATCCAATGCTTTCAATTGACGTTTTGCATAATCAACCATAATTATTACCTCCTAAGATTGTTTTCACTTTTATTCTATGGTGGGCGGATGGTAACTACAAATAAAACGTTTTCTTAAATTAAAAAAGTCAGCAGTGAGAGTGAACTCACTACTGACTTAATAATATTAATTGATCAATTTAGTTTTTAACCGCTTTCCAACGTTTTTGCAAGATAGCGTAAATATTATCGATATCTTCATCCGTTCCCCGCAGTTCATAATCAGCTAAAAATGGGGTTTTGAACATGTCACTGTACTGGCGCGCAGTTAAGCAATACTGTTCATTGAAGTTCTTATTACCACTGCCGACAATTCCAATGCACTTTTCAGCGTTATGATTAGCAGCAATGTACTCACCGAGCGCGTTGGTCATTAATTCATGAAAGCCAGAGTCAAAACCATTGCCACCATCAAGATAAGTTGGAACGAATGCAAAAAAGTCTGCTGGTTCTGCTTCAGGGATCGTTTGGTCAGAAATTTCCTTAAGATTAATTTCCAAATTTTGACTATTAATATTGTGCTGCTGTTTGGCAAATGCCTGCAGACGTTTTAGAAATGAACGTGTATTACCTTCAATTGAAATATATAAGATGTTCATTTTTTCCATGTTTCAATTTCTCCAATCCTAAAAATTATTTTGAGTGCTGGGGGTCGGATTAGCGGAAGTCAATTTGCGGACTTCAAACCAATCAATATATGAATTTTCATAATCACGAATGGTTAATTGTAAATTACCAATGGTGACTGTTGTATTTGATTTGACGTGGGGAAAATTATCAATAACGTATCCAGACAGGGTGACGGCATCATCAGTATCGAATTCTTTGATGTCTTCATGGAAGAAACGTTCAAAGTCATAGGTGGTCGTTTTACCATCAACTTTAAAATTCCCGTTAGGTAATTTGCTAATCATGTTATCAGCTACGTTATCGATTTCGTCGCGGACAGTTCCAAACAGTTCTTCATAGATATCTTTATCCGTGATAATGCCTGATGTTCCACCATATTCATCAACGACAACGACCATTGGGACCCGTGTCCGAATCATTTGACCGAGGACTTCGGTAATGGCCGTATTTTCAGAAGTCGTTGGTAAGTGTCGTAAGACCTTAGAAACTGCTAAGTCACCATTAACCCGTGACTGCTTAATTAAATCGTAATTAAATACATAACCGACAATTTTATCCTTGTCGTTATCTGCAACCACCGGTAAGCGACTATATTTGGTTTGAATATACTCGGTTAAAGCCTCATTCACGGTTTTACGAATATCAATCACAGTTAATTGAGTTCGGTCGATCATGATATCCTTAGCGACTTTGTCGTTAAATTCGAAGGCGCGTTCCATATAAAGCAGGTCGCCGCGTTCAAGTTCGCCGCCCTTCACGGAATTACGGGTTAAACTAATAATTTCGCCCTGTGAAAGCACTTCATCATTCTCGTCAGCAGGTTTCATTCCTAATAATCGAACAATTCCATTGGCGGATGAATTTAGTAACCACACAAACGGATAGAAAATGATGTGGAAATAGTGAAGTGGCGTGACGGTTGCCATCATCATTTTAACGGGAATGTCGATGGCGATGTTTTTCGGAACAATTTCGGTCAATACCACTTCTAGATAAGTTAGTAATAATACCCCAACGACAGCACTAATAACATGCACGAGGCTTGAATTCAGTGACCAGTGCGGGAGTTGAAGGGCATCTGTGAGCAATTCTTCGAGTGTTTGTTCACCAATCCAACCAAGAATGATTCCACACACTGAAGTACCAACTTGGGTCGTAGAAAGATATTCGGTCAGGTTGGAAACCATCTTAATTGCTCGTTTAATCTTAATCGATGGTTTTTGGCGAGCAGCTTGTTTTTCTTGCAGTGCAGTTATTCGAACCTGAACTAGGGCAAACTCAGCTGCGACAAAAAAGGCAGCGAAGATAAAGGTGACGATGATGATCAAAATATTGATCATTATCTGACTCTGATCCAAAGTTAAAGACTCCTCATTTTAAAGTATTTAAGACGTGTTACAAAGTAATAATTAAGTTAATATTGCACAACGGCTATTATTATACCATGGTACACTAAGGACGAAATAGGTAAAACGTTGGTAATAACAAAAAATAAGCCGCTTACAGGAGACGAAAAAATGGGACCAATAATAATCATTAATCAGGGACAAGATGGCCTTTGCCAGGCACTCAGCCAGCAGCTTGATCATTGTAAGGTGTTAGAGGAGTTTCCCGATTCAATTGATAACTTAGCCACGCTTTGCTGGCTGCCGGCCGATCATTCACGAGTGGATTTATCAGTAGAGCAGCTAGTTCATTTACTGGATCAGAGTCCTGTGACGCCCGCTAAAATTGTGATGAAATCGATTGTGGGCACCGCTGACGATGCCACTGATGAACAGGTGAAACGCTGGTATGGCGAAAAGGCGCAAACGTTAGTGCTTGATCATCTCTACGCGATTAAAATGATTGATGAACTGGAATATCCGTATACAATTGTCCGGACTTTACCGTTGACGGAACATCAAATCAATCGTTCAATCATTCCAGAAGGACAACCGTTTAGCGGTGATCAAAGTAATCTTGATGCGGTCAGCCGCGTTATTTTCCAAGCAATTGTGACGGATGATTATCGAAACCAGTCCATTGGAATCTAGTTTTTAATACCAAGTTATAGTATATTAATTACTAGATGCTTCGACAGAGGAGGAAACAAAATGGGTGATGAAACATTTCAAACCTGGCGGCGAAGTTTACAAAAAATTCATTTAGCAAGCTGGGATGAGCTGCCAGAAATGAATTTATACGTGGATCAAGTAGTATCGTATGTGAATGATCATTTGATCGGTTTGCATATTGAACCGCTGACGAAGTCGATGGTGAACAACTACGTAAAAAAGGGTGCCATTATGGCACCCGTCAAGAAAAAATATTCTGCATATCAAATTGCTTCATTATTTGCCATTGCACTCCTCAAAAACATCTACTCGCTTGATCAGATTAAAGCGGGCATTGATCAGTTAACGATTAATAATTATCCAAAAGTCATTTATAACCGTTTTGTGGAGTTATTTAATCATCATTTGCAGGATACGGTCATTCCAGATAATCATGTCTTAACCGCTACCAACGAAAAAATGTTGCAACTGGTTGTTAACACAGCGTTTCAACGTATTTTAACGGTTCAGCTATTGCAAGAAATGAAACAAATGGCGACTCCCGTGACACCACGGAAAAAATAATTAATGATTCAGTGAAACCAGGTAACGGTGGCTGGCAAGTTGTTCTTGACAGTCATCGTTATTTTTTAAGTTGATTTCATAAATACTAGTAGCATTCTGGTTGAGAAGTGGTAGGACACCACGCCAGTCAATTTTTCCTTTACCAAGTGGTAAACTGTCATGCGTCTTACCCAGTGAGTCAACCAGATGATAGTGCACAATGGATGTGGCCAGGTGGTGCAAGGATGCTTGCAGTTGTTGATTGCTGCCGTGGCTGAAAATGAAACAATGGGAGGTATCAAAAGCCAGTCGGTAGTGGTGACTAAGGATTTCATCTTCTAGGGTTGGATCTCCATAACTAAAAATCGGTGAGATGGAATTTTCAAACATAATTTGGCAACCACCCATTATTTTAAAACGATCTAAGCGCTTAAACACTGCTTGTTGAGCAGCTTTCAGGGATGGATACTCCTGAATAAATAGTGGGGTTTCTTTGGCGTAGGCGCCGTGGACTAAGCATTGGACATGTTGATCAGTGGCCAGGCGAATTAATTGTTCAGTTGACGTTTCGATAAATCGATATAATTGCGGAAATTTGCTTTCTGGGGCAACGAGGTCAGTATGCAAATTGTCAAAAACCATCGGATGATGAATCACAATATTTTGGACCCCGCGGCTTTGAACGTATTGAACAGCATCGATTAATCGCCGGTAGCCGTCGTCAGTGAAGTCATTTTGATCGGTATAAAATTCGTACGTCGTTGGCTGATACTGGAGGCGATCGTTAATTTGTCGCAGATCAGAACTACCCTTTAACCCTAGTTGCGGAAGCATTACAATCATCCTTTCTAAAAAAAGACTGAGAGTGCCCAGTCTTAAGCTAATTGTTGTAAGTAATTTTCAATTGTGACGAGAACGCCATTTTGGTCGTTAGTAGGGGCAGTGTGTTTAGCGAGCTGAATCACTCGCGGATCACCGTTTTGCATGGCATAACTTTCGCCGGCTAGTTGGAGCATTGTCATATCGTTTTGCCCATCGCCGAAAGCCATGATTTCTTGATTCTGCCAACCGTGACGTTTCATTAACGCTTTCAACCCAGTTGCTTTATCAAGCCCGCTGACAATTAAATCCAGGTTGCCATAACCACTGGAGACAGCAGTTAATTGGCTGGCAAAGTCATGGTTAATCTGGTCCTGCATTTGTTGCGTCATTTCACCAGGGACATCCATTTGCAGTTTAACGATTTGATCATCAATGTTAGTTAAAGAATCAATCATTACCATGCGTGGGTAATGGTGGCGAATCCGTTGGATGAAGTCTGGGTTTTCATCTTTAAATACGAATGCGTGGTGGAGCCCTGAAAGGAGAAAGGTACTGCCAGGAATACTGAGATGTAATTGGAGAATTCCCTGAATGGCCTCCGAGGTAATTTCACCGCAGTATACTAATTGGTTGTGGTCAAAACATTCTACACCATTTTCGGCAACAAAGCAGAGGTCATTAACGTAGTCTGGGAAGGCCATTTTTAGTTGATAGATCGGATTGCCACTGGCAACGATAAACTGAATGTGGTGAGCTTGTAATTGCTGAAAAACTTTGGCAAATCTTTCGTGATCGTATGTACTTTGTGAATTTAAAAAGGTGCCATCCATATCAACGGCGATTGCTTTAATCATGATTAGTCCTTTCCTAAACTGACAAAGGTGTTGAAACGCATGTATTGATGGTGGATCCGCATATTCGAAACTTCAAAGGGGGTTCCGTCATCCAAAAAGAAGACCCCTTCCATAATTCCGACTGGCTCGGTCGCTGTAAGCTTCAGGAGTTTTTGATCGACGGCGCTAGACGGGGATACCGTTAATGTCAAATATGAACGGGTAACGGTTTTACCTTTCTCTGTTTCAAGATAATTAAAAATGGAGTTTTCTAAAATCTCTGGTGAGAGTGTAGGTAAAATTTTAATTGGAATATATCCCGTTTCAATCATAAATGGCTGGTCATCAATTAGACGCAGCCTTTCGATTTTGTAGACATACTCATTGCCCTTTAGAAACAAATCCTGTTGAATTTCTTCTGGAGCAGGGATTGCGCGGTAGTTTAATAACTTGATGCTTTGTTTTTTACCATCAAACTTGAAACTATCAGTGATGCCTAGATTACTACCTTCATAGCGAAACATTGCGCGGTTTTTCAGGTATAGGGGGTTGATAAAGGTTCCAGAACCGCGCTTTTTGAAGATAATACCCTGTTGAACAAGTACATCCAGGGCTCGCTTGATCGAACTTCGACTAACCTGGTACATTTCACTAAGGCTTCGTTCATCGGGAAGCTTCATTCCTGGATATTCATTTTCTAGAATTTTCCCTTTTATATCTCTCATTACTGAGCGGTATACTAAATCTGACATAATTAATTGCTCCAAACTCCCAAGGTTGGGAAAGTTAATTGTGTTTGTTATGATCTATAATTAGTATACCAAACTTTTATGAAGTGGTAATCACTTTTCCAAAATTGGACCGTTCCATAAACGGTATTTTTTCAAAAAAGGAGCCCAATTCTTTATGAGTAAAAAGAAGAAAAAGGGTCAGTTGAAGAAGACCCAAGTTGAACAAATTTTAGATAAAAATAAAGTTGCATATCGGCAATTGGAATTTCCAACTCACCAGGATGGTGATGTGCGATCAATGAGCGTGGACCATCTGGGAATTAATGAACACCGGATCTATAAAACGTTAGTATTAGAGGGGCCAACAACGGGACCGTTAGTTGGTGTAGTACCAATTGATGCGCATTTAGACGAAAAAGCGTTGGCCCGTGTGTCTGGCAATAAAAAAGTAGCGATGGTTCCGCTGAAAAAATTAGTCAAGACGACTGGTTATGTTCATGGTGCCAATACTCCGGTGGGAATTTATGAGAAGAATCATTTTCCGATATTTATTGACTCCGATGCTAAAAAGGAGACAACGATTTACGTTTCTTCTGGCCAGATTGGACGTTCAGTCGAAGTGAATGCCAACGATTTAGCAAAGCTTGTGCACGCCGAATTTGCCGATTTACAACAAAAATAATGTGGAATCAGTTTATTCATATTCTAGGAATGATCATTGGCTGGACAATGATTATCCCGATGGTTAGTGGCAGTGTTGTGGTGGTAATTAGTCGCGCTAACAAACGCTTATCAATTTCACTGGGTGGCTTCTATGGTCAGATTATCTTGGGTGGCTTAGGAATCATTATTCATGAATTAAGCCACTTAATCACAGCGTTGCTGTTTGGTCATCGGATCAAACGGGTAAGCCTATTACATATTCCGAATGCTAATGTTTCGAACGATCGCGGACTGGGCTACGTCAGTCATGTTTGGAATGATAAAAGCTACTATCAGAAAATTGGTAACTTTTTTATTGGAATTGCCCCGGTGATTGGTTGCGCGTTTGTGATGCTTCTGAGCACACGTTGGCTAGTGCCATCAATTTACTGTCATTTATTTGGTCCAATTAATGGTGGCCAGTTAACGGATTTTTCGGTATCATGGTGGCGATTTTTGTTATGGATCATCCTAATGACCAACATTAGCATCGGTGGCTTTGACCTCAGTACCGCTGATTTGCAGAATAGTCGGCAAGGATTGGTAACACTGGTTGTTTTCTTGGTAATTATTTCATTGGGCTTAAGTTTAGTTGAAACCCCGCAAAGGTTGGGTGATCAATTAGTTCGTTTTGTCCATCCACTAATGGGAGCGTTGGGATTTTCAATTGTGGTCAACATCACTCTTTGGTTGGTATTGCGACTAATTGTTAACTTAAAACGTCATTAATGAATAATTGACCGTTTTCTTGTTCAGGACTAAAATTAAAATAACAAGTCGCTAGTTTTTTAAAAAGAAGGGATTTATCCATGAGAAAAAAACTTACTGCATGTACAACAATTTTAGTTGGTAAGAATGCGACGGTTGATGGTTCAACGTTGGCTGGTCGTAACGACGATACACCGGCTGCGATCACGCCACAACGTTTTGTTGTTTATCCTGCTTATCATAACAATCCGAACCAAGTTCATGCCTACTTGAATAAATTTGTTGGCGATCGGCCAGCAGATGGTTATCGCTACCAAGGGGTGCCAAACGTTGATTTGAAGAAGGAAGGAACTTTCGACGAAAATGGCTTCAATGAAAAGAACATTGCAATGTCAGCAACGGAAAGCTTCTACGCCAATGAACGTGTTTTAGCGGCTGACCCAATGAACACCGAAACCGGGATTAATGAAGATGCAATGATGGCAATGGTTTTGCCATTCATTAATAGTGCTCGTGAAGGAGTTGAATACCTTGGCAAGTTAGTTGCTAAGTATGGTTCTGCTGAAGGCAATGGTGTGATTTTCTCTGACAAAGATGATATTTGGTACATGGAAATCGCTACCGGTCACCACTGGGTTGCCCAACGGATTCCAGATGACTGTTATGCTGTTACTGGAAACCGGGCAGCCATTCAGGATGTTGACTTTAATGATCCAGATAACTTCATGTGGTCAGAAGGTATTCAAGACTTTGTTGAAAAGAACCATCTGAACCCTGATATTGACGAATGGAATTTCCGTCATATTTTTGGGACCGCGGATGTCTTTGACCTTCATTACAATACGCCACGGCAATGGTATGGTCACTTCTTATTCAGCCCAGACAAGAAGATGGATCCAGAAGACTTTGATTTACCATTCGTAATGAAGGCAGAACACAAGTTTACGGTTGAGGACCTTGAAAAGTATTTGAGCTCTCACTATGACAATACCCCATACGACCCAATGGGTCACTTGGGGACACCGCAACAAAAGCTGCTTTACCGGCCAATTTCATTGAACCGTACGCAAAACTCACACATCATGCAAATTCGGCCGAACGTGCCTGAATCCGCATCAGCAATTATGTGGATGACGTTCGGTGGGATTCCATCATTCTCACCATACATGCCATTCTTCGCCCAAGTGGACGATAATGACGAACGGCTTCGGAACACGCCGATGAAGATGGATCTAGATTCCAACAGTACTTACTGGCTCTTCCGTCAACTTTCAATGATTGTTGAATCACACATGTCAGAATTTGCAAAGCCAGATCTAGATTATTTGAAGAATATTCGGCAATACTTCCACAGCTGGGTTGCTGAAAACACAGCCAAGCTTGATGGATTGTCAGATAAGGATGCGACTGCATACCTGAATGATCGTTCAAAGGAAATGCTTGACGAAGTTCACAAGCGGACGAAGACTCTAATGGCTGAATTGATGACTAAGGGTGTTGAAATGTCCAAGCTAACTTTTGATATGGATCCAAACCTATAAATTAAATAGAAATCAAATTTGATGATTAACGGGACCGCGAGAGTGGCCTCGTTTTTTTAATGTAGCATTCTGAAGTTTTAGATTAAGCATGCTAAAATAAAGAAGCAAAAAAGAGTTTTGACTGAGACTGGCGTTAAAAAAGGAGAAATAGATGTTATTAAATTACTTTTTTGACTTTGATAAGACACTAGCCAGTTCTGGGGACGCGTCTGTTAAGGCGACAAAACAGGCATTCCAGGACAACGGCTTAACAGTGCCGCCAACTGATGCGATTCTTGATGCAATGGGGATTCCAGCAGAAGTTTCCTTTCCCCAAATGGCGAATGAGAAACTAACGGCACAACAAGCTACGCGATTGGTGACCCGATTTCGGGAAGTTTATAGTGACTATGAGCTTGCTTCCACTAAACTTTATCCAGGAATTCAAGAAATGCTGGATCAATTAACTCAGCAGCATCAAAACCTATTTATTGTGTCGAGCAAACGGACGGATGCAGTTGAACGTAATTTGAAAAATCTAAAAATTATAGATTACTTTAAAGATGTTGTTGGTTGTGACCAAGTAGAGCACTATAAGCCAGCACCCGATGGAATCCTGCTATTGCTGGATAGGTACCAATTACAAAAGGATGATAGCTTGATGATTGGCGATGCCCGTTATGATTTACAGATGGGAAAAGCAGCCGGCGTTCATACATGTGGAGTTACATGGGATGCTTTTGACGTTGCAAGCCTAAAACGTGAACAACCAACGTATTTAATTGCTACACCGGCAGAATTAGTTTCACTAGGCCAAAATTAATTAAATCAGGGCATGGAAAAGATTAAAATTCCGTGTCCTTTTTGTATTAAATTGATATTTAAATGTTAAAGAAGTCGTTAAAAGACTGATATAACAGTCTTTTTGATCTTGAATAATTGGACCGTATCAATTTTCAAAAAGGTTGACTTTTTACTAAAATGCTTTATCATTATAGTCGTAAATTGAATAGATTTACGATGCGTTACTTTAGTTGAATACGTAGTTATTTCTTTATAGAAGGAGTGTTATATTACAATGACAGTAGATTACGATTCCAAGCAATACTTGGAAAATGTTGATGCTTACTGGCGTGCTGCTAACTACCTTTCAGTTGGTACACTGTTCTTAATGCACAACCCACTGTTACGTCGAGAATTAGAGGCTAAGGATGTAAAGCCAAAGCCAATTGGTCACTGGGGTACGATTGTTCCTCAAAACTTCATTTATGCACACTTAAACCGTGTCATTAATAAGTACGACCTGAACATGTTCTACATCGAAGGTTCCGGTCACGGTGGCCAAGTAATGGTTAACAACTCATACTTGGATGGTTCATACACTGAAATTTACCCTGACTTTACTCAGGATGTTAAGGGTATGGCTAAGCTATTCAAGCACTTCTCATTCCCAGGTGGTACTGCTTCACACGCTGCCCCTGAAACTCCAGGTTCAATCCACGAAGGTGGGGAATTAGGTTACTCCCTTTCCCACGGTGTTGGTGCGATCTTAGATAACCCAGACGTGATCGCCGCTGTTGAAATTGGTGATGGGGAAGCTGAAACTGGCCCATTGGCTGCTTCATGGTTCTCAGACAAGTTCATCAACCCAATCAAAGATGGTGCGGTATTACCAATCCTTCAAATCAACGGTTTTAAGATTTCTAACCCAACGATTGTTTCGCGGATGTCCAATGAAGAACTTACTAAGTACTTCGAAGGAATGGGCTGGAAGCCATACTTCGTATCAGCATACACTAATGGCGAATTTGACGGTTTAAAGCCACATATGGAAGTTCACGAAGAAATGGCTAAGGTTATGGACAAGGCCGTTGAAGAAATCAAGGCTATCCAAAAGAACGCTCGTGAAAACAACGATGACTCAATGCCACAATGGCCAATGATCATCTTCCGTGTTCCTAAGGGTTGGACTGGTCCTAAGAAGGATCTTGATGGTAACCCAATCGAAAACTCATTCCGTGCTCACCAAATTCCTATTCCGGTATCTCAAGATGATATGGAACACAAGGACATGCTTGTTGACTGGATGAAGTCTTACAAGCCTGAAGAATTATTTGATGAAAATGGTCATCCAGTAGAAGCAGTTACAATGACTACTCCTAAGGGTGACAAGCGGATGGCAATGAACCCAATCACTAACGGTGGAATTGATCCTAAGCCATTGGTTCTTCCAGATTACCGTGACTTTGCCGTTGACGTTAAGACTCCAGGTTCCGTTGTTAAGCAAGACATGATTGAATGGGGTAAGTACCTGAACAAGGTTGCTGAACTGAACCCTAACAGTTTCCGTGGCTTTGGTCCTGATGAATCTAAGTCTAACCGTCTTTACGCAATCCTTGACGGACAAAAGCGTCAATGGATGGAAGACATCCATGAACCAAACGATGAAGACATGAACCACTCAGGTCGGATGATCGATTCACAACTTTCTGAACACCAAGCAGAAGGTTGGCTTGAAGGATACACTCTGACTGGACGTCATGGATTCTTCGCTACTTACGAATCATTTGGTCGGGTTGTTGACTCAATGTTGACTCAACACATGAAGTGGTTACGTAAGGCTAAGGAAATGTACTGGCGTCATGATTACCCAGCATTGAACTTTGTTGATACGTCTACTGTATTCCAACAAGACCATAACGGTTACACTCACCAAGATCCAGGTCTGTTAACTCACATGTACGAAAAGGAACGTCCTGACTTAGTTAAGGAATACCTTCCTGCAGATACTAACGAATTAATGGCTGTATCTGACATTGCATTCCGTAACCGTGAATGCATCAACATTTTTGTAACTTCCAAGCACCCACGTGCACAATGGTTCTCCATTGATGAAGCTACTGAAATTGCTAAGAATGGTCTTGGCTATGTTGACTGGGCTTCAACTGACCAAGGTGCTGATCCTGATGTTGTCTTTGCTTCTGCTGGTACTGAACCAACTGAAGAAGCATTGGCTGCTATCAGCATTCTTCATGATAACTTCCCAGAATTGAAGATTCGTTACATCAACATTGTTGACATTATGAAGTTAATGCCAATTGAAAAGAACCCTGAAGGTTTGACTGATGAAGAATTCGATCGTTACTTCACCACTGATGCTCCTGTAATCTTTGCATGGCACGGTTTCGAAGACATGATTCAATCACTCTTCTTCCCACGTCACAACCACAACGTTCACATTCACTGCTACCGTGAAAATGGTGACATTACGACACCATTTGACATGCGTGTCTTGAACGAACTTGATCGTTACCACTTAGCTAAGGATGCTGTTCTTAATGTTAAGGGTTACGAACAAAAGGGTGCTGCCTTCGCTCAAAAGATGGATGACATGGTTGCAAAGCACAACCAATACATCCGTGACGAAGGTAAGGATCTTCCAGAAGTTGAAAACTGGGTATGGAAGTCTTTGAAGTAATAACTACTAAACATTACGCGTTTTAAATCTAAAGGGGCTGTGACATAAGTCCTTTATAATAAATGAACCGTTCGGAATTCTCAAAATTCCGAACGGTTCTTCTTTTT
>NZ_CAKPYE010000001.1 GCF_934202705.1 uncultured Limosilactobacillus sp. | reverse complement strand
TAGTAGATATATAGTAGGAGGCTCACGATGGACACACGGAGTAAACTCATTGCCCTATGGTGGGCTGATTACATTTATAGAAAACGAAATCAAATTGAAGCTCGTGATCACGACTGGTGGTTGCGGGCTTTTGTTGTGGGGTTGAATTAATGCGTAGCACGAAACAATACGGCTTAGTCAATAGCTGGCAAGAACACCAAGCGTTGATTAAGGCGGAACATACATACGAAAAATTACATAAGAAAGATAAGCAGTCGGCATATTCCAAGAACGTGTCGGCTATTAGTTTACATAAAAAACGGAGGTGTGGTGAGATGACATGAAGCTAACTGCAAAGCAAAGATTATTTGCGGATGAATATATCAAAAGTGGTAATGCTATGCAATCTGCCATTAAAGCTGGATATTCAGATAAGTACGCTAAGTCCAGTTCTTCCAAAATGTTGGAAAATGTGGGAATAAAATCCTATGTTGACGCTAAAATGGCTGAAATCGAATCGCATAAGATTGCAGACGCTAAAGAGGTGCTTCAGTTTTATACTCGGGTGTTACGTGAAGAAGAGACTGAAGAAGTTGCCTTACCGACAGGCGATGATGTTGTCACCGTTGAGAAAAAGCCAAGTTTCAAAGACCGACTAACGGCTGCTAAGGAATTGATGAAGCGGTATCCACTGAATGATCCGTTGGTAGCAGCACAATTAAAGAAACTACAGGCAGAGGCTGATACTGCCGAATGGAAACGTAATGAACTTACTGGTGATAATGATAGCAACGAAAGTACCACATTGGTTGACGATATTGGAGGGATGAGTGATGACGACCATTAAGTTAAGTCGAATGATTAATCCTCATTTCTACCCGTTGTGGCGAACTAATAAGCCGTACATTATCGCTAAAGGCGGACGTGGTAGTTTCAAGTCGTCAGTAATCAGCATGAAGTTAGTTACGATGATGAAACATTGGACGCAGCTTAATAAACGAGTTAATGCGATTGCAGTACGTGAAAACGCTAGTTACTTACATGACTCGGTTTATAACCAGATCATGTGGGCGTTAACAATGCTGAATCTGAATGACGAATACAACTACTACAAATCACCATTACGAATTGTTCATAAACGAACGGGTTCAACGTTTTATTTCTATGGTGGCGATGACCCCATGAAGTTAAAGTCCAATATTGTTGATAACGTGATTGCGGTTTGGTATGAAGAAGCAGCTAACTTTAAAAGCCAAGATATTTTTGATCAGGCTAACCCTACATTTATTCGACAGAAGCCTTCATTTATTGATCACGTTACTGTTTTTTATAGTTATAACCCACCTAAAAATCCCTATGACTGGATCAATGAGTGGATTGAGCAACAGGAACAGGATGATGATTGCTTTGTTGATACTTCAACTTACCTTGATGATAAATGGGGTTTTACTACTGATCAGCAGTTAGCATTAATCAACCGCTACAAGAAGAACGACCCTGATTACTATCGCTGGCTATACCTTGGCGAAGTCGTCGGCTTAGGTACTAACATCTACAACATGGATAACTTCAAACCACTGGAGCAATTACCAGATGGTGATGTTATTACCAACGTTTTCTATTCTGTTGATACTGGGCATGAAGTATCTGCCACAACGTGTGGTGCTTATGGAGTGACCAAAAAGGGCAATGTGATTTTGCTAAATACCTATTACTACAGTCCACAAGGTAAGGCGCATAAGAAACCGCCTAGCGAGTTATCTAAGGATTTGAAACAGTTCGTTGATAAAGTATCCGATTGGTTAGGGAAACAGCCTACAAACATGACAATTGACTCTGCTGAAGGGGCCTTAGATAACCAGTTCTACAATGATTTTGGTATCCATTGGCATAAAGTAAACAAATTGAAAAAAGTAGACATGATTGACCGTGTGCAAGATTTACTAGCACAGGGTCGTTTTTATTACCTGAAGCGTTCAGAGAACGACATCTTTATTGCTGAACATCGTAAGTATCAATGGGACGAGAACACGTTACAGAGTGATGATCCCAAAGTTATCAAGGAAGATGACCACACTTGTGATATGTTTCAATATTTTGTCCGTGACAATGAACGCTTCTTAGGTTTGAAGTGGTAGGAGGTGAAGACATGAGTTTCTTCTCAACACTACGTAATATTTTTAGGAAAGGAGGTGCCAAGCTGGGTATGGTGAAAAGTCTTAATAAAATCACAGATGATGATCGTGTAGCGATTGATCCAGACGAATATGAACGGATTCAAATGGCTAAGGCGTACTACCGTGATGATCTACCGAATATCTGGTTCCGGAACAGTTATGGAGAACGACGTCAACGGTCGATGAATACATTGAATGTTACCAAGTTAGCATCGAAACGGTTAGCATCAATTATCTTTAACGAACAATGTGAAGTGTCAGTTGATGATAATGAACTAGATAAATTTATGAAACAGGTTATTGATGATAATCATTTCAACCTGCAATTTGAACAACACCTTGAAACAGCGGTAGCACTTGGCGGTTTAGCGGCACGTCCTTATGTTGATGATCAGAACAATATTCGGATCGCATGGGCAAATGCTGACCAGTTCTACCCATTACACACCAACACCGACAATATTAGTGAGTGTGTGTTTGCATCGCGTTCAACCCGAATTGAGAATAAGCAGACTGTCTATTATACGTTGCTAGAGTTTCATCAATGGGATGGACCTAATAAATACATCATTACGAATGAATTGTATCGTTCAACCGAACGCAACGTGGTTGGGGAACAAGTACCATTAGCAACCCTGTACCCAAACCTGCAGGAACAGGTTGAGTTCAATGGCATTATCAAGAAACCATTGTTTGCGTACTTCAAAACACCAGGAGCAAACAACCAAGATCTTGATAGTCCGTTAGGGATGGGAATTGTCGATAATTCAAAGAACATCATTGATGCCATTAATCATACTCATGATGCGTTTGTCCATGAAATCAGAATGGGAAAACGGAGAATTGCTGTACCTGCTGAAATGTTACGTCCTGGTACATCATTTGGTAATAATGACACTGCCGAAACTCATCCACGGATGTTTGACCCAGATATGGATGTTTATGAACAGTTCTATGGCACCGATGATATGAAAATTACCGACCTAACTAGTGATATTCGTGCTGATCAATATAAGGCATCAATTGACTACTTCCTGCGTGAATTTGAAGAACAGACCGGTTTTAGTGCTGGAACATTCTCTTTTGATGGTCAAGGTGTTAAGACAGCGACTGAAGTGGTTAGTGAGAACTCAACGACCTATCAAACCCGTTCTAGTTATTTGACACAAGTTGAGTTATTCCTTAATCACTTGGTTACCGCAATATTAGAAGTGGCAAGTACACCGGAGTTTTTTACTGATCATCAAGCTCGTTGTCGTTTTAATGCTGAGGATGATT
This sequence comes from uncultured Limosilactobacillus sp., assembly GCF_934202705.1. Lineage (GTDB taxonomy): Bacteria > Bacillota > Bacilli > Lactobacillales > Lactobacillaceae > Limosilactobacillus. The sequence goes on along the minus strand of NZ_CAKPYE010000001.1, from coordinate 258,162 downwards.
TGAAATTATCAGTTCACTTTGATGATGGCGTATTTATTGATAAAGATAAGCAACGGAGCGATGAGTTAGCTTTAGTATCTGCTGGTGTAATGCCGAAGAAAGAATACTTAATTCGTAACTTTGGTTTGAGCGAACAGGAAGCCGAGCAATGGATGAATGAAGTCCAGAGTGAACAACCTGAGAGTAGCTTTAATAGTCCTGAAGAAATAGAAGATCCAACTGGAGACGATGAAGTAGGAGCTGATTAATTATGGGAGCACGGGAGCGCTTTGAAAAAAATAGTCAGCAAATTATGGATACCTATTCAGCGTTGCAAGACCAAATTTTTAAAGTGATTATTGATACTCTTCAAGAAGGTGACTACAAGCATATTGATCAAGCCGATGTTGTTCTATGGCAAGCTAAACAATTGCAGAAGATTGGAAAGCTAAACCGTCAGACAATGCAGCTGATGGCTAATGCAGATGGATTATCAAAAGCAGCGGTTGAAGACATGGTTAAATTCAATGGCTTACAAGTACAGAACGAAGTCGATGATGAGATTCAGGGTGTATCTGATGCACCAACTCCAGTGAGTTCGGACATTTCAATGCTGCTTAACGGGATTGTTGATCAAACGTGGACTGATTTACAGAACAATGTAAACGAAGCGTTAGTAACTCGTAATTATGGTGCTTCATCAGTAACGAAGGTTTACAGACGAATACTCAGTGAATCAACTGCGGCAACCGTGTCAGGATTACTTACTCATCAGGACGCTGTAGAATCAGCAGTATATCGAGCGGTGGATCGTGGCTTGCCCACTAAACTAGTTGATAAAGCGGGACACAATTGGAGCTTGGAAGGATATACAAGATCCGTGATAAGGACTACTGTTAACCAGACATATAATTCAGTGCGCTTAAAGCGAATGAAAGAGTTTGGGATGTCACTAGCATTAATGAGTAGTCACCCTAATAGTCGGCCGGCATGTGCTTATATCCAAGGTCATGTTGTTAACCTTGTTCCACCAGAAGACCCTGCATACAATGATAAGTACGATAGCATTTATAATCATGGCTATGGCGAACCAGCAGGTACTCAGGGGGTTAATTGCCGCCATCGATTGTTTCCGTATGTTCCGGGAGTAAGTGTTAATCATCAACATCAATATGATCCAGAAGAAGCAATTGCCAATGGTAAATTAGTTCAAAAGCAACGAGCAAGAGAACGAGCAATTTGTGATGCTAAACATCGCTTGAAAGCTGCTGAAGAGATTGGCGATGTTGATATGATCAATAAAACAAAAACCTTGTTACATGCAAGGCAGAAGAACTTACGTGAGTTTATCAAACACACTAATCATGAGCATAAGAAAGTAATTTTAACTCGTGATTATTCGCGAGAAAAAGCACTTGGCCCACACGAGGAACAAACTAACTACATTAATCAGCATCGCGCCAAAGAACTGGTTAGATTGAAAAAGACGTATGGTTCACATGGCTTTCCAAAAACACCTCAAGAATATCAACGTTTGCTGTATAATAAGAGTACCGGACAAGCGATGCATGCTTATGTCCAAGCTCGGAAGCAACATACAGTGGAACCCGTTGTTAAGTACACCGATTACATTCGGACTAAGAAGCGATTAGATAAAGAAGTTATTGGTATGACAACTTCAACTGGTCAAGTAATTAAGTCGTATTCCGATCACACGTTTGATCGTATCTTTGGGGTTCGTAAGGATCAACATGGCAAGCTACGAATTGGTGTCTCAATTGAACAACTAAAACAAGCGTTACAATCGCAACGGCATCTTAGTAGTAAGCAGCGTAACACCGAAACGTATATTACTAATCAAGCACGTGTCATTGTAAATACTAAAGGGAATATAGTAACGCTAGTACCAAGAAAGGAGAAATAAAAATGAGTAGACCTTTGAAGTTTAAAATTAAGGATTATGATTTTATTTCTCATAAATTTCCCCAATATTATAGTTTGCTAGTTCCAAATGCTTCTCGACACGGTGATGAAATGTGGATTAATACAAAAGATCAGGAAGCATATGATTATCTTCTTGATAATCTATGTTTAGAATTAGGCGCTGCTCTTAACGATGAAGGTGATCTGAATAAGGATGGTTTACGATTAGAAGCAGCTTGGGACTACGCAGACCGAGAAGGTAAACCGATTGGAGAAATAGAGAACTAACATGAGGCCACTAAATTTTAAGAAGTCAGACTACTTATTTATAAAAGAAAAGTTTCCAAACTTTTATAAATTACTAAGCAAAAAAGCCAAACTGATTCATGGGGAATATCAAATTCCACTAGCCGATATGGATGAATACGATATTTACTTCGATGCCTGCGGTGACGAACTCATGGAGGCGTTGACACCGGATAATTCTGAATTAAGTAGGGATGGTTTACGTCTTGAAGCTGCTTGGGATTATGCTGATAGTAAATGATATGCACTAGCAAGTAGCTGGTGCTTTTTTAGTAGAAATGATTCGACCTGAGTATGTCGTAAAACTGCTCTTTTGTTATGCAATCAATTCTCGGAGTTCGTAACTCCGTCAACAACCAACGTAAAGGAGAGATCGCAATGAAGCGTGAAGATTTAAAAGAAATGGGCTTGAACGATGATCAAATTGCATCGGTAATGACTGCTTATGGTAAGGAAGTTAACCCGTTGAAAGAACAACTCGATAGTTTGACTAGCGAACGTGATAGCTTGCAACAACAAGTTTCTGATCGTGACGGGCAACTTGACGATTTACGGAAGAATGCGGGTAAGAACGAAGAACTAGAAGCTCAAATTAAACAGTTGCAAGACGATAACAAAGCCAATGCAACGAAGTACCAAAATGAGCTCGCCGCAAAGGAAAAGAGTTTCAAAATTGAAGGTGCTTTGCGTGATGCTAAGGCTAAGAATGTTAAAGCTGTTATTTCTTTAATCGACACCGATAAAGTTAGCGTGAAGAAAGATGGGACGCTAGATGGATTAACTGATCAGATTGATGCTGTTAAGAAGTCTGATGGTTACCTGTTTGATACAGCAGAATCAAAGAGCCGTATCAACATTGGTGGTAATTTCAGCAATAATGACAACACTAATACTGGGACAGATAACATTGCTTCTCATATCGCTCAACGCTTTGCACAGTCTCATGAATAAAGAAAGAAGGAATAAATAATGACAGTTGCATTAGATCAAAAGGATTTAAATACGATTGATGAAGAATTCGCTGCGGATTCTAAGATTTGGCAACCATTAACTGGTGGGGCAAAATCAATTACTGCTGCGGACTTCACTGGTGTTCACACTGTACGTGTAAACAAGATGTCTGGATTTGTTGAGGCAGAAACTTATCATCGTAATGGTGATAACACTCGTCACAATGTAAACGTTGAAAAGGAATCATTTGAACTGAAACAAGAAGATTGGATCGGTTACGACCTTGATCAACTTGACATGGACGAAAATGGTGCCTACCAAGTTGCTAACGTTGTTCGTGAACATCAACGCTTAATTACGGTTCCACATCGTGACAAGTTTGCTGCACAAAAGTTGTATGACACGGCTAAGAATGGTGGAAAGATGGTCACTGATAACATCGATAGCAAGAATGCTCTGGACGCCTATGATGATTTGGAACAATACATGACTGATAACGAAATTCCGGGTGGTTATGTTATCTTTGCTTCGTCTAATTTCTATCGTGCATTGAAGAATGCGGATGGGGTAACTAAAAACTTCTCTACCAATACTCAACAAATTAACGGTATTGATCGGCGTGTTGGTCAACTTGATGGTGGTGTGCCAATTCTAACTGTACCTAAGGCACGGTTACAAGGCTTGACTATTACTGATAACGTGAACTTTATGGCAGTTCCTCTCTACGCAGTTGCTCCTATCGTTAAGTACGACACTGTAGACGTGCTTGATGCTTCCACAGACCGTTCTGGTTACCGGACAACAATTAAGGGGCTTTCATATTACGACATTCTAGTATTTGATAATGCTGAGAAGTCAATCTATGTTGCTGCTTCACCCGCATCCCCAAAAGCGTAACCCCGCAGGTTAAACCAAGCGGGGAGTTTGACCCAAATGGATCAGTAAAGCCAACTGATAGCCAAACCGTTGATCAGATTAAGGCATACATGGATAAGCATGGGATAACCTATACTTCAGCCATGAGCAAAGCTGATTTATTAAAGACAATTAATGGTGGTGAGTAGTGATGGAAATACACTTAACGTTTGCTGAATATAACGATTTGGGATATGCAGCAGTTAAGGTAGAAGGCTTTGACACTATTGAGCGTCAGGCACAACGAGCGGTCGATAGTGCTACGGATTACTTTTACCAAGATCATAGTATTAGCGATGATCCTGATAAGAAAAAGGTGGACGCATATAAAACCGCTATTTGTGAGCAGATTGATTTTATAAATGCCACAGGTATTAACTCATCGTATGAAAATGGCGATGACTTCAATTCGATTTCTGTCGGTCGGCTGTCTTTACAACCGACAAACCATGTATCACAAGACAGTATGGTTAACGGTGTATGCAAAGAAGCTTATCAGTTACTAGCTCACTATGGCTTGCTGTATCGAGGAAGAGGGAGTGATTGGTATGTTGCCACGCATTCCGAAAAAGATGTGTAATCAATCCATTAAGATCAAGGTAGCTAATGGGAAAGAAGATGATTATGGTCATGTTCAAACTGAGGACGTTACCTTTGATCATGTTTTAGTACAACCGCAAACAATCTATTCTGGTACAAGTAATAGCCGTACTATTACGGCCAATGCAGTTGTATTTTTGTTTGCGGGTGTCACGACACCAATGCCGAAAATTGATAAAAATTGGGTAGGTTATCATTTAACGTTTGAGGGTAACGATTATACGATTACAAACATCGTGGATAATCGAGAACCTTATAGTAATGACGTTTACTCATATGAATTGGAGGTGTTGTAATGAGCGTTCACGTAACCGTTACTGGTTCGCAGCTTAGCGATATTTTAAGTGGTCAATCATTGCAACGCGCACGATATACGCTTGCCAATCAGGCAATGTCAGATATGGACCAGTTTGTGCCCTTTAAGCAAGGTAATCTAGCGGGTTCAGCACATCTGGATGGTAAAGGCAATATCGTGTACAACATTCCTTATGCTAAAGCCCAATTTTATGGAATGGCTGGTGGTAAGTATCCCATTAGGAATTACACCGTCTCTGAACATCCAAACGCAACTAAACGTTGGGATTTAAAGGCGAAGTCATTATATGGTGATGAATGGGCAAATAAGGTTAAAGATAAACTACTGGAGGGTAAGTAATGGACTTAAAAGAACGAATGAAGGACGCAATTAATACGTTGAAGTTACCAGTTACTTGCCGATTAGGTTATCTTGATGGTAAACATAATCCTGATTTACGGTTACAGGTATTACCGGGTTCAACGGTGATTGATCGTGATTACGCTGGTAATAAAACTGAGCAGTATGCGATGGAAGTAATTATGCGTGGTGATGAGGAACTTGTGATTAACCAAGCCCTGGCGATGATTGCTGATTACTTATGTGATAATGACTTTCGAGTCGTCAGTCATGACGGCTCTTTTGTTTACAGTGAATTAGGTGTTGCTTCGTTTCCGCACCCAATCATGGCGGATACGACTGGCGAAGTAACATATGTATTTGATTTCAAAGTTACAGTCGATACTTTTACGAAAGAAGGATGATTTAAATGGCTGACGATAACACAATCACAACTGGTGCCGGTGGCTTAACTCCACAAGAAGCACCAACGAAAATTGGTAAGTTTTTACTAAACTGGCAAAACAAAATTGAAATTGCTGTTGATGATGAAACTGATATTACCAAAGCCGATTCTGCAAAGTGGGCACGTTTAGCAGCAGGTATTAACAACTTAACGCCTGCCGAAAACGATACAACTGCTAATGATGAATATTATGACGGTGAAGGTTTTGGTACATCAGACGTTACGTCTAAGCGTTACCAATTCACCATTGCCGGTCACCGTGTTTACGGTGATGCCGCACAAGATTACATTGCATCTAAGATGCTTGAAATCGGAGATAAGCTTAAAACTCTGTTACGAGTTACTTTTGCTGATGGTTCCCAAGTTTATGGCGTTGTTACTTTAACTAACATCGTACCTGCTGGTGGTCAACCAGGGGCTAAGCAGACTTTCAGTGTTGTTTGCGTATTTAACGGCAAGCCTAAGTTCGTACCAGCCTCAGCTAACTAATTAATTCAAAAACAGAGACGAGTAACGTGAGACGATTGGAGGAAATGTAAATGACTGTGATCAATTTAAATCTTGATAAAGAATTCGGAAACGTAAAGTTAGATCGGGAAGTAGTTGCTGGAGAAAAGAAGTATCACCTTGTATTTAACGATGCAATGTACCAGAAGATTGCTGATTTACAAATTGCGGAAGTTAGTTTGTTAGACCAACTTGAAAAGCGCAAGGATGAATTTGTCGACAAGATGAATGTCACTGAACGACAAAAGTTTCTGCATGAGTCATTGGATAAAGCACTGGTTAGCCTTGAAGAATCATTAGACACGATTCTTGGTAAAGGCGAAGGAAAGCGACTTTATAAATATTATGGTGAGTCAACATACATGCTTAGTCGTGTAGCTGAAGAACTGATCAAGTTAAACGATAAGATTAACGGAGATCAAGAGGCTAATTTCGACCGTAAAAAGAAAGCAGTTCGTGATCATTACACCAAAAATAGCAAGAAGCGTGAGTAACAATGCTTTCGCTGAGTGAATCACTGGGAAATGAATTTGAATACGCTGGAAAGATTTATCACATTGATTTGGCATTTGATACCGTCCTGCGTTTTTATGAAATGCTTGACGATGAACGCTTAGAAGATGCTGAAAAAGTTGCTACTGCATTTGAAATGTTTTTTAACCAACCAGTTAAGAACGCTGATTTTGCAGTGAACGCATTCGAGCAAATTTCTAAGTATATTTCAATGAAACCTTATGGAAATGATGATGAAGATAACAGTAGCAACCAACCTGTTGCTCGTGATCCACGTCAGTTGTATTCATTTCAACAGGATGCTGAAGCAATTTTTGCTAGTTTCTATGATCAATACGGCATGAATTTGATTCAAGAACAGGGGAAACTTCACTGGGATGAGTTCAAAGCGTTGTTTCAAGGCTTAGGCCCACAGACATACTTTCAGCGAATTATTGAGATTCGAACGAAAGACACAAAAGACCTGGAAGGTGAACAACTTTCAAAGGTTATCCAAGCTCAACAATTCTATGAGCTGGATGTGAATAAGTCACAGGCTGCTAAAGAAGAACAATTTGCCAATTTCGGTGAAATTCTCAAAAATTGGGCACAGTAATAACGGAAAGGGGGAATTGACGTGGCAGACGGTACGGTTAATATTGACGTTGTCCTTAATAGCGATCAGGCTAAGTCTAATGCTAAAGAAGTCGATGATTTGTTAAAAAACATCGGTGAGGGCGCAGGAGATCAGGCCGAAAAGAATATTAAGGAAAATACCAATAAAGCCGTCAAAGACGCAGAAAACGCCCATCAAAAGATGGACGAAGAATTAAAAAAACCGATTAAAACTAAGATCGGTGCGGATACCGATGAAGCTACCGAAAAAGTTAAACGAATTGGTTCCCTTTACGTTAAAATCCCTAAAGACGTTAAAACTAAATTAATTGCTGAAGCGCGTGAACAAGGTATTACTAACTTCAGTAAGTTACTCCGTCACATTCCTAAACGTTATTTAACCGAGTTAGTTGCTCAAGTTAGGAAAGGTGAAGCGGTTAATTATGAAGAACTGCTGCGCAAAATTCCTGCTAAGATTACAACTCAAGTTAAGCTCAACGATAAAGCTTCGATTCCATTAAGACAGGTTCGAGAAGAAGCTAAAACTACAGGCGGATCATTTAGCCGGTTGCACGATATTATTGCCGGGACTTTTGTTGGTGGACTTGCAGTAAATGGAATTAACGCTGTCAAAAATGGGTTAATTGGTGCTGCTAAGGCCGGAATGGAATATAACATTCAACAAGACCGTATGAAAACGGTTTGGGAAGCCTTAACAACCGAAGCACCTAAAGATGGTAAAGAACTCATTAGTTATATTAATGATATTTCACAACATTCCATCTATGCTTCAGACACCATTGACAAAATGGCGCAATCTTTCTACCACGTTCACTCTAGTGTCAAAGAAACTAAGGACTGGACGAATGACTTTGTTCGGTTAGGTTCCACTCTACACATGAGTAACGAAGAATTAGCAGAATCTGGTGAGCAATTCGCTAAAATTGTTGCTGGTGGTAAAGCTAATGCTGAAGATATGTCAGTCATGATTAACCGGTTCCCAATGTTTGGTGAAGCTTTACAAAAGGCGACTGGTAAATCTATGTCGCAGCTTTATGAAATGTCATCTAAGGGTAAGTTAACTGCAAAAGAGTTTGAAGAAGCACTTGATTATCTCGGAAAGAAGTACAAAAATTCAACTGAAGAAGCAATGACCTCCTTTACTGGTATGTCAATGTATATTAAGTCACGTTGGCAAGTGCTCTGGGGAGAAGTCACTCAACAAGGCTTCAAGGGTAGCAAAAAGCTCTCAGAAGATTTGCGTGACATTTTATCTGACAAGATGATTGAAAAATATGCTGGTCTTTTAAGTCAAGCCCTCGGTAAAATCCTAGAAGGTGTTATGGCTGTTTTAGATTATATCGGCAAGCATAAAGATACGATTGTTGATGTGCTAGGCAATTTAGGCCAAATTATTGGTATTATCGGGCAAACCGTGTGGGACACTTTTGCTGGAATCCTCCATGGTATAGCGTCAGCATTTGGCTTAACTAGTGACAAAAGTAAAGGTGCGCACGGTGCACTCGAAGACTTCGATAGCATTTTGAAGGCCATCTTGGCGCATAAAGGGGTAATAAAAGCCTTTACGGAAATCTTTCTTGCAATCTTTATTGCGAAGAAAATTTACGATACGGTTGATGCCCTGATTGCTTTTTACGGTATTTTAAAGACGATTGCTGGGCTTCGTGGTATTGGTGGAGTGATGAAAGGAATTGGTGCTGGTGCTCGTGGTGAGTCATTAGCCACTAGCGCAGAAGAAATTAGCGCCGGTGGTTTAGAAGCGTCTAAAGCTACTAAGACTGGTCGCCTAGCTGGACGTGGATTTGATCATCTATTTGGCATTTCGGCTGGTCGGCAAGCAGTAGCCGAGGCCGGTGAAGGTGCTGCAACAAGAGTTGGAGCCAACACAGCCGTTCGCGCAGCAGAAAGTGGCATTATCCGCCGAACTGCTTCTCGAATCCCGGTCGTTGGATCGCTAGTTGCTGCGGGTACAGAATTAATCGGTATCAATAAGCGGAACCGTAACGAAAAAATTGGACGAGCTGTAGGTGCTGGTGGTGGTACTGCTGCCGGCGGTGCCGCAGGTGCTTGGATTGGTGGGGCAATTGGTTCTATCGTGCCGGGTGCCGGAACTGCGGTTGGAGCAGGAGTTGGTAGTTTAATTGGTTCTACTGTTGGTGGTATATTCGGTGCTAAAGGCGGTGGTGCTGTTGGTAAGAACTTCAACAAATGGAAGTCACAGGCTACAAAAGCACTGTCTAATCTAAAAAAGACGATTTCTACAAAAGTGAGTGATATTGGTAGTTCCCTTAGTGAAGGATTTGGTAGAATTACGAAACCAATTAGCAAAGTTTGGTCCAAAATTACTAAACCAATTGTGAATGTGTTTAATTCACTTAAAAGAACATTAGCCAATATTGCTAAAGGAATTGGTGTAGTCGTCCTAGCTCCATGGGTATTGTTAACGGCAGCCATCATTAAGACTTGGCAGAAAATTTCAAAGCCAATTGGTAATGTCCTTAAAACCGTATCCAAATTAATTAGCCGTTCGTGGAAGTCAATTACTAAGCTAACCTCTAAAGCGTGGAAAGGCTTAACTAAGATTGTAACGAAAGCTTTCGATGCAATTAAGAAGCCAATTCAAAGGTCTTTGAAGGTAACTGGTAAGTTAATTCAATCTGCTTGGAAAACCATTAGTCGAACAACTTCTAAAGTGTGGAATACACTTACCCGCCTTGTAACCAAGGCAGTTCAAAGAATGGCTAAGCCAATTTCTAGGATTTTTAATTCAATTGCCAAAACTATTAGTCGGGTATGGAATACTGTGTCACGGCTTACCTCTAAAGTTTGGGATGGTATTGAGCGTACTATTAGCAAGACACTTGGTGGTATTTGGAAATTCATTAGAGATAAATTTGACGATATGAAAGATGCCATTGACGATGCAATGAATGGTATTAAGAAAATTTGGGATGGTATTTGGGATGCTATTGCTGATAAGGTCAAGGGTGTCTGGAACACCATTAAAGGTGTTGTTACTGATGGTATTAATGCCATTGGTGGTTTCTGGAACACAGGTGCAGACGGCCTTGAAAAAGTCGCTGGTTTCTTTGGCGCCAAAGTTAAAATTCCACACATGAAGAAACTTGCTGGTGGTACGGCTGGTCGGCAAGGTGAAAACATGTTGGCAATGGTAAATGATCAGGAAGGACCACTTTACAGAGAAGCCATTTTCCGTAATACTGGGCAAATTGAAGTTCCAGAAGGACGAAATGTTATTACTCATCTGCAACCGGGTGATGCGGTCATGCCTGCCAAACAAACTGCTAAATTGCTGGGAATTCCACGGTATGAAGGCGGGTTTGGTGATTGGTTTGGTAAAGCACTCAATTATGCTAGTTCTAAGATCGGTAACCTTGAGGACATGATCGACGATAAACTAGACGCAATTGAAGACGCTATGAAAGATCCGTTGGGAACTTTGGTTAAGATCTATACCAAGGGTACGGATAATGCAAAAGTAATTTGGCATGATATTGCTGAAGATGGTGCTCGTAACAAAATCCCACATTACGCTGAACAATGGTTTAAAGACTTACTTAAAAAGCAAGAAGAAAAGCTGGATGAAGTTGGTGGAAACGGTCCAGTTAGTGCTTCGTTGATTCGACGAGCTGCGCATAAGATGAAAGTCGACGTTTCTGCTGGTGATATTCAAAAGATCATGAATGTTATCATGCACGAGTCGCGCGGCCAAGCCCACGCTATTAATAACTGGGATAGTAATGCTAAAGCAGGGACTCCATCTAAAGGGATCCTACAATTTATTGATCCCACGTTCAGAAGCTATGCAATGCCTGGGCACACCAATATCTGGAGCCCGTACGACCAGTTACTTGCGATGTTTAATGACTCAACGTGGCGGTCTGATTTGCACACTGGTGGATGGGGCCCTACTGGTGGCCGTCGTTTCGCCAATGGTGGCTGGACTGATAAGCCAAATATTTTCGGTGAAGTACCAGGAGAACCAGAATTAGCCATTAATCCGCGGCGAGCAACTGCCGAGCAACATATTGCTGAAGCGATTGAAGCACGATCTAATATTAATCCAAATGGTTTAGCAGGCAATTTACAACGGATCATCAATTCCGCTAAAAATGGGATAAACGGTTTAATGCCGGCATTTGCCAATCCAACTCAAAACAAAATTAGCAGTAACTCATCAATAGTTAATACAACTAGTGGGGAAACTAACTTAAACGTGACAATGGAAATGGACGGGACAACGGTTGGCCGTGTTCTGTACCCACATATCAAATCGAATATGGCACAAGAGCGGATTATCCATGGAAACGGTGGAGCAATCCCTGTTGGACGTGCATTACCAGTAGGAGGTGGTTTCTAGTGTCAACAATTATTGTTAAACGTCTCAATGGAACTACCTATGATCTGGATAAGTTAGGATTCCATGTTAAGAAGTTTGATATTCCCATGAACAACTACAATTTGTCGTATCAACAAATTGGTAAATATGGTGCGCTACTAACGGATGTTCAAGAGCAGCAATTGACAATTCAGTTGACGCTTGATGTAACAGCACGTGATCTAGCAGACTATAATTTGCAGATTTATCAATTGCGGCGAATTTTTCAGAGTGATGAAGATTTCTATGTTTGGAATAATATAATTCCATATTTACGTTGGAAATGTCGTGCCGAGGCTGTAACGCCTACACAAAACGGTAATTTCTGGCGAGCAACGGATGTGGCAATTAACCTTGATGTGCCAAGCGGCTATGCTGAAACGGTTGCTACTACCCAAGATCCCATCGACTTTAATAAGGGACAATGGGGGTTTGGTGAAGGTATTCCTGATGAAGAATTGAAGTACACCTACACGACTAATGACTTTAGTTTTTGGAACTTAGGTATTATTCCATTGAATGCTGACGAGCGACCGGTGAAGATTACATTTAAAGGAAATGCACCGAGTGGATTTACAATCACTAACCAAACGACGTCAAAATCTATGAAAATTAGTAGGGGAGTTAGTCCTAATGATACGGTTGTGATCAATGGATTAATTCCTAGTTTTAATGGGACGCCATCTTACAAAGATAGCGACCATGGGTACCTTGACTTTGTAACCGGTGAGAATAAATTGCATATTGATGGGGCCAATGATTTTGAAATAAAGTTTGACACTCGATTTTACTTCTAGGAGGCGATAAGATGACTGATTTCTATAAAATTGCAATGAAAAATTACAATAACGACGAAACAGTGATTACCGCCTATGGAGTAGCATTAACTGAAACTCTGAATAGTTTTTCTACCGTAGCTTTTAACTTTAATGCTCTTGGTAATAATCAGGTTGCGGAAAACTTATTAGGTCCACGCACTTTATTTACATTAGAGAATGGACAGATGTTTCGCCTAACGACTTCAAACCCAACACCTAATAGTCGTTTTCGCCAATATGCAATTACTGCAACCCAAGTGGGCCATGATTTAAATGACTATTATCTTAAAGATACAATGACTGGTTCCCAGTCAATTCAGGCGTGTCTTGATTTCATTACCAAGGACACGCCTTTTCATTATCAAGTTGATAGTCAATTTGACAATCATGATTTTGGGGATGACACAATTGGCGGTAGTCATGCGGATGATGTCTTGTCTTCCATAGCAGAAGCATTTGGCTGCGAATGGTGGTTTGATAACTACACACTTCATGTTGCTAAAAGGATTGGTAAAGATGATGCGTTTCTATTTGTAGATCGTGTGAATACTTCCCATATTGCATGGAATGAAGATTACTCTGATTTTAGAACTGCTATTCATGGAACCGGTAAGCCGATTGAACAGGATAATAATAGTAGCAGTAGTGGTGGAGATATTGAGGCTCTGTTGAAACCGTATGTTGGTAAAGCGCCTTATCATTGGGGCGGTACTACTCCGAGTGGCTGGGACTGTTCTGGAATGATCGATTGGTTGTTACAGCAATATGGAATTCCGTGGCCCAATTCACGCCCGAACACGGTAGCTTTAGAAAGTATGGGACAAACTGTTGGTCCGCCATATCAACCCGGCGATTTACTCTTTTGGGGGCCGCATGGTGGTTCGTGGCATGTTTCAATTGCTGTTGGTAATGGTTATCGAATCGGTGCTGATAATGATAATGATGGGACAGTGTACCGTCCTATTGATAATTGGCCGCCATCGTTTGGTGTCCGAGTACCAGCGTTGTCAGCTCATGCTAGTGGAGGTACTTCTGATGATGACAACGGTAATACTGCTGATCAACCGGAACAATATACTTGCGAAGTGGATTATCTAAGTCCTTGGGCTGATAAACCAGGTATTGGTAAGATTTGGGCAGATGACTTTAGTAGCGATACAATCACTGACGAAAACACATTGAAGGAAGCTATGAAGACTCAGCTTCACGATTATCCAGATGTACAATATACGGTCGATTGGATTAGTTTCAAAGAAAATGTTGGGGATATGACTAACGAAGTTAAAGTTGGTGATAACGGTTGGTTACGTGATCGAATGGGAACTGATGTAAATGTGCGGATTCAAAGTTATACGAAATACTTAGATAATGCTGACCCATCGAACGGTGATTCAATTACCTTCGGTAACAAAATCTTTGATAGCGCTCTGTATGATTCTCGACAGAATCAGGCTAATGATATTAGAAAACAGATTGAAGCGTTGAAACAATCAAATGAGAATACTAATAATATCAGCTACACGATTGCAACAATGACCGGAGAGGAGGTTCAACGTCTTGACGAATACTTCAAACAATGATGATGTAAGAAGGATGATCATTTTAGATCGGGGAACCGATTCAGAACTCGGAATTGTGGGACTAGGATATTCTCCAGACAATGGTGAACATTTCTATGTGACCAACACAATAAAAGGTCGTGTATTCCGTGCACGAGATGTTGATATGCTTTGGCCACTTTTAGTTGATAAAATCAAATCAGTCATGTCATTAAGCTGGGATCAGATTCAAGGTAAACCAACCTTAGTGACGAAAGCTGAGTTAGATCAACGGTTGGCTAAGTTAAACATTTCAACAACTGTTAGCTGGAACGAGATCACTAACAAGCCGGACGTTGCTTTAAAGAGTGAATTACCGAACACTAGTAATTTAGCAAGCAAGGTTGAGGTTGATAAAGTAAAGGCGACTGCTGAAAGTGCATTAAGTAATGCTAACAAGGCACAATCAACAGCAGACGCTAACACTAAGAAGTTCGATGATTATGTTTCTAAAGACTACTACACGGAAGAAATTAGTAGCGTTCAACAAAATCTGAACTCCCAAATTTCCGACGCAAGTGACATGGCTTACCAAGCCTATACGATGGCGCAGAGCGATGCTAACATTGATACTAGCGATTTACATACAACCAAAAAGCCGTCTGATTATGAGGACGGCTTTTCTTATGAACTGAAATCGTTAACTACACTAGGCATTGATCGCTCGCAGTCCCATAGTTCAGCGCAGACTGGTGACTTAGGGTTACTGACAACAAAAGCAGTTAGTTATAACGGCACAAGGTTTGCCCGACAAGTCGTTGAACAGTTGGATAATCTGCGACCGTTAAACTATGCCCGAAATGGCTATAACAGTAATTGGTTCAAGTGGGAAGCTGCCACAAACTGGTAGAGGAGGTACCAAAAGATGTCTATACGAATGTGGGATGGTAAGCCTCATACGTTTAAGTCAGTGTGGTTGGGAAACCTAGCAGAGTTTGAAAAAGCAATTAATGGCTATATGGAATGGATGAATGGGGATATTGGATTATATAATTCGTTGTCATTAAAGATTGATTTAACCCTCCCTAACTATTTTGGACGAGAGCGACGAATTAAAATTCAAGATCAGATGAAAGTTATTCGTTCATTTTTAATTGATGTAGAACGGATGATGAATGATTCTAGTTATCAGGAATATGACGATGAAACTGGTAAAGCAATTCCTTATCGGCTATCTGTTCAAGCACTAGATGTTCCGCTGACTAATGATGCCAAGAACTACAATGCGTTATTCAAGGAGCTTGAACGAAATTTAGACTTACTTAACAAATTTAGGGATGATAACGCAAGTGATTAGAAAGGAGTGATAGAGTGGCAAACAATGCATTAAATACCCCTTACATTGATCTTGACTTGTTCCGTTGGCAAAATGAAGAAGTTGATATTACGAGTCAATTTAAGGGTCACGTTGGGGATGTAGACGAACCAATTAGATTGCGCTTTTTGTGGGACGGTCTACCGTTTGATATGCGTGGTTGCAAAATTGCATATGGTGGTTCGGACCCGAATGCGCAGACTCATATGCACTACGCTTATCCGCAAAAGGTAGCTAAGCAGGACAACCTTCAACAAGGTCGGTTTACGATGTATTTTGACCGCTACACCTTTAAGAAGGATGGCTACTGGGACCAATTTTATTTTAAGGTTATTAAGGGTGAAGGAGACAACCAACAGGTTATTTCCACCGTTAACGTTAAGATGTACGTTATTGGTGATGTAGCCTTAATGCATATTGGTGAAGACAGCAAAGGCTACTGGCAAGACATGGTTGAGTCAGTACAAAAGCTGCAACAAAAAGAAGAGGAACTTGAACAAGAGGTACAATCACTTAGTGATACTAAAAAGCAGTCCATTAATGACATCACTGCAAAAATTGTTCAGGAATTATCAGAATTACGTGATAAGTGTAAACAGGCAATTAAAGATGCTATTGCCACCATTGATGATCCAAAAGATGGATTGATGGTTCGCTACCAGGCATTAAATACGATTGCTAAGCAGATTCAAGAAACACTGAAAGATGCGCAATTTCATGATCGTGTTTTCCAATATGAAACCGTTCAAAAGATGAAAGATGCGGTTCAGCCACTTCCAGGTGATTTAGCGATTACGCAAGGTTGGGACAACCGTGATGACGCGCGGGGTGGTTTCTGGCGAATTAGAGTTAAACGCGACAACGAAACGGCTGATAATAAGCGGACAATTGAACTCGGCACCGGCTATATTGCCGAACGGGATTTTGGGATTGTCCAGGATATGGACCCAATCCATCTCGGGACGGTCACGTTTGATGCCGTGACGGACGCCACAGGTTTTACGGATTATATGCCGGACACGCACTTGTACATTTCTAAGTACGGGGCAGGGGTTGCCCAAATCGATGTTGATATGGCTGGTGGTTCCGAAGTCAACGAAATTAAGATTCAACCGATCTTCAACGGTAATCAAATTGAACTGTATATTTCGCCGGCGGCGATTCGTTACCGGATGCCGGACGTCAACATGGAAACGCCGTCGAGTGTGGAATGTGATGGACCAAATGTCTACATTGGTTTCAATATCTACACCTTGACGGTGGCCATGAAGGGCGCCAAAGCGACCGGCTTTACGGTGGATAAGGACTTCATTACGGAGTACAAGGATTTAACAGTGACATTATAGGAGGATTACGATGAATTACGAACAATATAAGATGGCCCATCAAGAACCCAACTGGGACAAGAAGTTCAATGCGTTTCTTGATGCGCTCAATTCTGATTGGGGGGGGTAAACCTCCAGCCTTCAGATAAACAAACTGCCGGGTTAGTCTGGTTAAACGGGGCGAAAAATAAACAAGCTACGTGGTATCGGATTACGCAACTCGGTGGCGGGTTTAAGATTGTCGAGTTGGCAGTCGACTTTACCGGAGTGTCGGCTAATGCTTGGCAAGGAAAAGATGTTTTAAAAATTCCGGACACCATCGCCATGCACGATGGCGGAATGGAAGTGGCTCAAGGTGCCCACTATCTGAACTTAGTCGGCAACACCGTCAGTGTTACCAGTGGTGACACCAACGGATTAACTGCCGATAGTAGCACTTGGGGACGCTTCGTCTATATCACTAATTAACGGGTAACCATTACGGTTGCCCGTTTCGTATTTAAGAAAGGAGTAACCACAATGGAACAATTACCTTTAGTGGCACACCAGGAACCAAACTGGGATAAAAAAGTTAATCAAGCCATCGAATTGCTAAATTCGGTGGGGGGGTAATTGACGGCCTCCGACCGACTGAATTTATGCGTAGCGGCATTGTTTTTTATAATGGGTTTCAAGATAACAGTAATATGTCTGGTTACCGTTACGTGCAGTTACCTGGCGCGAAGTTAGTTGATTTGAATATTGTTTCTAGTTTGAGTTCACCCAAGACAGGGATGACCTTAGACTGGTTCTCGGTACCCGAATCAATTGATTTTACTAACTTTTATATTCTAGGTATTAATGGCAACGGGGCCAATATGTATGGGTTAACGGGAACCCAACCGAATAACAACGGGAAAAATAAACTGTATATCGGACGCACCGATTACAGTAAGGATGCCGAATGGGCAACCTCCGGAATTTATAACATGCACGCTACCTATCTACACATTGATTAGCGGGCAGGTTCGAAACTGCTCGCTGAATAGAGAAGGGAGCAATTTCGATGGCACGGCAAGAAATCAAGCATCAACAACCAAACTGGGATGGCCCAGTAAATCAAATGTTTAAAGAACTTTATGAAGTAACAACCACTTTGCGAGGTGAAACAACGGTTGACCAGCCGAACACTAACTACCTATTAACTAACGGGGTAACTAATCCGGGTAATAGCGCGTTACGAGTTTGGCAGGTTAAACATCAGGATTATTCAGATATCTATGGATCAGGTTATTTACATGTGCCAGCCAACACCGATCGCTTTAAAATTAAATTTCCTTACTACTGCGTAGTGGGTGATTACCGAAGCGGCCAATGGTACAACTGGGGCGACATTAGCTTCCAGATTGAAGAGAATAACTCCATTACGGTGATCTTCAACGGCAACGTCACTAAAGACTTAGATATCTGGATTAATTTCCATGTTCAGCACAATAACAAGTGGTAATTAGAAAGGGGAAACACAATGGCAAAAACGATTTATCGTTTTGACAGTGATGGCTATTTAACCACCACTGACGTCGTAGCCGATAACTACGTACTCAAGAGTAACGAAACCACGACTGGTCCCGATAAGATTGAAAAATCAACGGTCAAGCGTGAAGGCAATGGTTGGCGACAACTAACCGATGAAGAAGACGCTGCTTACGTGAAGGCACATCAAACGATGATGCCAATGCCAAATAGTCAGCCACAAGCTGACCCAGCATTGCTTGCCTTAGGTCAGCAAGTCGGGAACCTAGTTGCTAAGAACCAAGCATTAGAAGCGCAGTTACAAAAGAGCAACGAAGCAACCCAAGCACTGGGGCAGCTAGTTGCTCCATTAATCGCTAAAGAAAACGCTACAACTCAAGGAGGTAATTAATCATGGGTGCAATGTATTCATTTTGTAAATTAATGTATGGAATGGCGGGGTTTGATATTGACTTCTACATTAAACTAGGAGATTCAGTGCTTACACCAGCTGGTTATAAGGACATTACTGGTAAGGACTACGTCCCTGCCGCTTAGTTAAGAAAGGGGGAAAACCCCGGAGAAGTTAACATCCTCGCCGAAGAAAGATAACAATACATAAAAAGAAGCTCGCTGGTTAGCGGGCTTTTTATTATGGGCGGGTGATTTAGGAGTAGAAATTATGGAATTTTGGCATATCACATTAGTTGGCTTAATATTGGTTTTAATAATTTTAGTTATGAATGTTATGGGATTGTTATAAAACTATATAATTAGTATAATTTCTAATGATTTTTCAATACATTAGGAGAAGATATTATGACTAAAGAACAAGCATTAGAAATACTAATTGAACAAATAAATCATAACATGGAAACATTTATTGCTATTGTTTCTATTTTGTTAGCTGTATTTGTGGTTTTTCAGTGGCGATTATCGAATAAGCAAATCGAAAAAATGAAGAAAGATACTCTTGATAAAATTGAAGGAAAACACCATTTGTCAAAGTTAGAAGAAGTTGTTTCAGATAACTCAAAAAAAATTAAAGAATTAGAAAGTCAGATAAATGAGTTAAAAGATGAAGTGAAAGTAAATAAAGCAGACGAAACAATGGACATAGATAAATTAAAAGAAACAATAAAAACTCAAAAACAAATGGAGATTCAAAGGGGTTATACAGTAATTACAGAATTAGATCAAATGGTAGATGAATTAAAGCAAAATGATACATTTTGGGTTATGAATCATCAGCAAAAAATATATCGGCTAATTGATGAACTACTTGTAAATAAGTTTTTGCCTAATATTACTAAAGCACCAACTTTAAGTATTATTTACGACAAATTATACTATGTTAAGGACAATAATAAGAAGTATGCTGAGGAACTTCGTAATTATTTGGTGGAGAAAGCGGGAGATTTGATAAAAGCCGGGCAAGAGTTCATGAATTCCCCACTTAGAGATAAAAATAATGATAAATAAACCAAAAAAGGCCAAGCCAAAACAGTAGCTAAATACTGATGTAACTTGACTTTGAACATAAAAAAGGCAGATACCAAATGGTATTCACCAAATAAAAAAGAGCGCCTATTAAGCGCCCCAACCGGTTCAGCCTAAGGAGCTACCTTAGTACTATTTTGCACACCGGCATAATCTTGCTGATACATATATTATAACATAGAAAATTCATGTTACAATACAAAAGCACACTGAAAGGTAGCTCCTTTCAATGTAAGTGTGTGTTTGGAGGTGACTCCAATGCACCATTTGTGCATAGTTTTGCTGATCGTGCCTAATAAACACGTTAAAAAATTAATTAAATGGTTCTTCAAAAACTGGTTTGACTAGTTAGCGAAGACAGTTTAGCGCCTAATCGCTTGGATGCGAGCAGGCGCTTTTATTATACACAATTTTAAGAGGAGGTAGGAAAATGCACCATCAATTTTTTGGATTATTTCTTGATGAGTGGGCGTCATTGATTGCCATTGGTGGTGGAGTTGGTGCGGGACTAGCCTTAGTGATGAAATATGTGTTGATGCCCTTGAAAAACAGTATCGACCGTTTAACAGAGGTTATCCATAACATTAATGATCTAACCAAGGAACACAGTAGAAGGATTGAACGATTAGAAGACCGGTTTGAGGAACACGTCGGCGAAGCTAAGGTTCGTAATCAAAAGATTAAGTCACTAGAACATGAAGTGTTCGATAAAGGAGGTTCAAAACGGTGAACAACAACAATTCTAAATTAATGTAGGCGTTCTTAAAGAAGTTTTTGAACGCTGATGGAACTCTAAATAAGACTGTGATTGCGTCATTCATTACCTTGTTAATCGTATTAGTTCAACAGGTCATGATGGCTTGCGGGATTTCCTATGGTCACTGGGACCAGTTAGTCGGTATCATTAACACGGTTCTAACTATTCTAGGGCTTTGCGGTTTTGTTGAAGGCAACGGCGAAGTGGAGACACCAACTAATGCAAAGGTAGGTGATACGACAAATGAAGCACAAACTAAATAGATGGCTGACGGTTGTAATTGCAACCGCATTTTTATTTTGTGGAATTTCAACAACCTTTTCAGTTGGGGGAATCACCACAACGACAATTCCTACAGCTTATGCTGCTAAGGGTGACCAAGGGGTCGACTGGTCGAAGTACCAAGGTAATTATGGCGCATGGGGCTTGAATGATGATAAGTTTTCCATTAGTCAAGTTGGGGGATATTACAATGGTTCATTCATTGAACAATATACTTATCCAACGCAAGTAGCGACTACTATTGCACAAGGCAAGCGAGCCCACACATATATCTATGCTCAATTTAGCGGTCGGTGGCAAGCTGACCAAATGCTCAATTATTATCTACGAAAGGTGCAAACACCCAAAGGTAGTATTGTGATGTTGGACGTAGAAAGTGGTAACCCAGACACTGATTCAGTATTGTATGCTTTGAAACGGGTTCAGGACTCAGGGTATACAGCAGTGTTGTATGGTTACAAGAGCTTCTTGGTCAACCATCTTGACCTACACAAGATTGCCAGTAAATATCCATTGGCGTTAGCTGAATATCCTGACTACAATGTCACCAAGCACCCGAATTACAACTTTTTCCCGTCATTTGAAAACATTGGAATTTTCCAATTTACCTCGACATATAATGCAGGCGGATTAGATGGCGATGTTGATTTAACGGGAATTACGGATAATGGTTACAAGGCAGGTAATCCACAAAAGCCAAAGACCAATACGCCAGCCACTAACACTGGTAAGCAATTGCACCAAGATACTCATAACTACACCGTTAAACGTGGCGATTCTTGGTGGAGCATTGCCCACAAGTTCGGGATGGATATGAACGCTCTAGCGAAGTTGAATGGTACCACCATTAACACCGTTATCCACCCGAACCAAGTATTACGGGTTGCTGATCACGGCTCAGGTAGTCAAGTATCGAATAAGGTACAGAAGCCAATTGCTCAACCGAACCAATCCAACTGGACTGATAACATGGGCGACACTTGGCATCATGAAAGTGGAACCTTCACGTCTACAACATGGTTGCACTTACGATGGGGAGCTAAACCAAGTTCTTCGTCAATTGCCTATGTTGGACCAGGTACCACAATCAAGTACGATGCTTGGTCAAAGCACGATGGGTTCATCTATGTTCGCCAACCGCGTTCACACGGTTATGGTTACATTGCCGTGCGGAATGCTTGGACGCATGAACCTTACGGTACATTCAAATAAACAATTTTGTCCTAGTGGTCTTTATTGACTGCTAGGACTATTTTTTGTATTGCTATATACCCGTTTAACGTGTACAATGATTTTACAAAGAAAAGGAAACAAGGAAGAATGATTAAAGACTTTGCAGATAAAGAAACGGAAAAAGTATATCACCAAAAGTTTTCTAAAAAGTTACCTCAAACTATTCAAAGGGTTGCGTTAAGAAAATTAATGATGATTGATAATGCAGAAAACATTAATGATTTGCGAGTACCGCCAGCTAATCATTTAGAACAATTAGTTGGTGATCGTGAGGGACAATATAGTATTAAAATTAATGCTCAATATCGAATTTGTTTTACTCTACATGGTCAGAATGAATTCTATGATGTTGAAATTGTTGATTACCATTAGAAAGGGGAAATGAATCATGAACAATATTCCAACGCCAACAATTGGTGAAATCCTCCATGAAGAATTTATGGAACCATTAAATCTGTCGGCATACAAGTTAGCACAGTTAATTAATGTTCCAACTTCACGGATTCAAGATATTCTACATGATCGCCGCAAGATTACCGTTGATACTTCAGTTCGATTAGGAATTCTTTTTGGTGTCTCAGATCGTTACTTTTTGAATTTACAAAATGACATTGATATGCGGAACACTATTCAGAAAAATAAGTCTGAATACGATAAGATTAAGTTGTTCGTTTAATTCTTTTACTTATAAGCAAGGTGTTAATTATTTTTGTACATCAATTTGTACATCAACTTCAAACAAGACAATAAAAGTTAATACAGATATTCGCTGTATAATAGGAAGAAACAAACGTTATATAACATAGTAAAAGCAATTTACCCCCACCGGAGGCATTTTAATAGGTTTTTATAAATAATAGATCTTAACTAAAAAATCATCGTGACCCTTGTTTAGAGGTAGGGGGTTACGGTGCTTTTTTGTCTATTATATAATTTTGGTTCTATGATATTCAGTACTGATAGATGTACTTCATTTGGCGATGTTTTTTTGGGGTATTATGATAAAAATAAAAAAGGAGTACCTTTACAGGTACCCCGCCGGATCAGAGTAAGTAACCAACTGACTCCTATTTGCACTCCAGCTAATAGTTTTGATAGTGCCCAGCAAGCACGTAAAAAAGATAATTAAAAAGGCGATTGAGTTGATTCTTCGGATGATGCAATAATATTGCTATTTTTTTGTGCTGGCGTCGGTCGACGCTTTTTCCGTTTTTTACTCTAATAAGGTGGTAGGTTGACGAAGAAAGCAATGATTTCAATAATCTATGGATAATTAAAATTACATATGGGAATGAATTGTTAAAAAGTTCAAATGAATCAATAATCTTGTGAAAAAATTAATACTAACTATTTCTACCACTGAAGTTGATGAGACTTCGGTGTCTTTTTACACCCATTTTAACCATGACGATGGTTTTAACTGCACTAAAAGCGATCTTTAAAATGCTGAATATATTAAAGATATTTAATATCTCATAATAATAAAAATGCACTATTACAATCGATTGCAGTATAATGGTCATTAGGAATTTAATACAATGTTTCAATGTTGTTTAATTGGGAGGAATATCATGGTTTCAAGAAATAATCAATATGATCGTCAACAGCGGATAGCTCAGCGCCATCCACATTATGGTTTACGAAAACTTTCTTTTGGTGTGGCTTCAGTTTTATTGGGGACTACTCTTTATTTTAGTAGTAATGATGTTGTTGCTAAAGCAGCGGTCACGTCAACAGAGAATAACCATAACGAGGTCGAGCAGGTTGAGGGGCAGCAGACGCCCCCTTCAACAGCCGGCAGCCAAATCTGTTGTGTTGAAGCATAATCAAGAAACGTTACAAGAGGATAATTCTTCTGCAGAGAAAGTAAATCAGCAAGCTGCTAATAATAAACAATTAGTACCAGTAACGCCAAAAGCAGACAGTGATGAGACAAATCAAGATTGGTCACTACAGGCGGATCACGATACGCTCTCTCTCAGCCAACCAACGGTCAGTTTAACTTGGAAAGTTTCAAACTTTAAAAATGGTGATGTGTATACCTTAACTATCCCGCAAGGTGACTTATACCAAAATAATGGGGTTAGTGTGGCGCCGCTGCCTGCCGGGGAAGGAACGTCGCGGCTGGTCCATAATGCAGACGGGTCTTATACCATTACTGACACCTTTACGAGCAACGCGACGACTGGTGGAATGTCTCAAGGGATCACGATTGCCGTGAAGACCAATAGCAAAGTTATTGAAAATGGGCGAATAACCAAAATGCTCACCGTGACTAAAAATGGTGAAAAGATAGGTACTTATTCAATTTACGAAGATGTTAACCCTACGATCTCTTTTTCCGCTTTTAAGCGGACAAATCCTACACCAGAGGATCAAAAGCAAATTTTGGTTAACCAGGATTATTCCTATTCAACTGATATCACTGCCCCATTCAGTGATGCAGTTTATCATTATGGCAAAGTGAACCTAACGTTGAACGTTCCCGCTAATTTTAAAATTAATACTGCAGCGACCCTGGAACATTTTTCAAATACTAATAAAGATGATGGCTATGATAAGGTTGACAGTATCTCTCAGGCTTCAGCGGGATCACCTGTTGTTTTCACTGGATTGCAGATTGGGAACTTTCATCAATTAATCATTACTGGAAAGTTTGTGATGGACTCGCCAAGTGAGGATAAAACATTGAAGGCTCAACCATCCACAGCGGTTTGGGTTTTGAATGGCGGCAAGCAGCTTCAAGTGCCGGTTCCAGTCTGGGAAGACACGATTCTTGGTAACGAGACAAAACTACCTAGTGGCAATATTTTTAAAGGGCAAGTTACTAATGCCTATCCGACACAAACTGATGCCGATTATTTATATAAAGATACAGTACCGTTAACTTCACCAGTAGATATTGGAACGGGTTCATATGAGAACGAACACTATATCAACCAAATCCGGGTTGATAACCCATCAGCATATAACTTTAACAGGATTCACTATACGGCAACATTTTCTGATGGTTATTCAGTGGATAACCTGACCTTTAGTGGTAATCCTAGTTGGTCAGTGGAATATCGTGGTCACAAATTTACCCTGATGGATAGGATTAAAGTGACCTACCAAGATGGCAGTTCAGAAGTCATTATTGGCAATAATTATAATTTTAAAATTAATGCCAATAAAAACCTTGCGAAGGTTGAATGGATCGATGGATTAAGTAGTGGTAAGTCAGCTTGGCTTTACGTTTCGGGAAAGGTTGCTCAAAACAAGCAGAACGGTCAACCAATGCAAGTTGGTGATAAATTGACTGCTTCAATTAATCTAGCATCAGATCCTGCTAAGCCAGAATTTACTGAAACATCACCGGTAGGCTGGTCCAATACGCAAACAGTCGTTCAACGAGTTTCGACCCCCCTGGGTCTTTCACCTTGACGCTGAGCAAGATCAGTATGAAGCTGGGACGACAAGCGCAGGAGAATTTCAGGTGCAAATTCCGCAAGGTTTAGATAATGCGGACCTTGTTAATCCTCACATTTACTATGTCTTACCAACAACGATCAATTTTGATTTGAATGACTTTAAGGACCGCTATATCCTAAAGGGTTCAAATAATCAAGATAAGGCTATTCCTTTTAAAGTGCGTTCATACCAGTCTAACGGACGTACTGTGATTGAGTATGATGGTGCTGGTTTAACTATTCCTGGCTACGCCGCCATTACTAATTATATTAACTGGTACACTTTACGAAACGACTTGCCGAATATGTCGTCCGACGGGTATGTCTTCGTTAGTGCTGATAATCTGCAAGTGAAGAATACAAACACTAATCCGTTAGCTACAACTGATCAAATGGCAATGCTAAAGAACGCCGTGGCTAACCATACTTTTCAAGTTGGCAAATTTACCGTTGCAGTTCAATCAGCAAGCGGCTTAGGTATTGTGGAGAACGCGCAGGGAAATACGGATAGTAGCTTAGTCTTGAATGGTCATTCAAATGACAAGGGCACTACTCAAATGACACTTGCTACAGGAGTAATATATAACCCTGAGCATGATAGTACCATTCATAACATTGTTGTCGTCGCTAATCTGCCAAAGGACAATACTGATACTTCCTTTAACTTTAATTTGAAGCAGAACGGTGCAACAGTCGTTAATTCCATTACCGGGGAAACTGTGCCGGCAGATAGTTATGAAATTCTTTATTCGACACAGCCTGGAAAGTCTTCTAATGAAAAAACTGATTTAAGTTCATATGTTACGAGCGACCAGGTACGCGATTGGTCACAAATTAAGTCAGTTGCTGTCAAGATTAATGAACTATCAAAGAATAATGGTGCAATTAGGCTGGTACTGCAGGGTGAAGATCCAACGGTCACGAGTGATGCCGGGAAGATTGCTTACCTAGCTAGTCAGATATGGAGTGATGAACAGCTCCCAATGGGGGTGGCAGTAAAGACAGCTGGTGCATCATCAGTTAAGGTTGATGGTCAATCAACGGTTAAGGCTCGGCTTCACTATGAGGATGACCAAGGTCATGACCAGTATATTCCTTTAGATGATTTAACTCACCAGTACAAAGATAATCAAGATACGATGAAATCAACTGATTTTACATTGAGTACTGATGATCAAGCATTAATCCCAGCAGGATACCACTTAAATCCAACACCAAAGATCATTAATGGCGTTAAGTCTTGGCAGACAGATGCTAAAAATGGGACGGCAGCATTTGGTCAGGTGGTTAAATACTACTTTGATGGTGACATTGTTCAGTTTGAACTTTCTAACCATGCGACTGCACAGTTACGGTATTACGATGATACTACCCATAAATTTATTAGTGGGGTTGAACCAACAAAAGCCAAGGGTAACATCAACACGACGATTAGCTTTGACCCAACCACGTTGAATAATTTAACTGATCGTTATGACTATGTCGGCATTAGTAAGGGCAACGAGACGAGTGCATTAGATTCAACTGCGTTTACACATTACCAGTTTGGCAAATACGATAACGACGATAGCACGACCCAAACCTTTGTTGTGCACTTGAGACATGGGGTTAAACCAATAGATAATCAGCACCCGGCGCCGGTTGATCCGCAAGACCCGACAAAGGGGAACATTGTGACAAGCAAGACCGTCAAGCGGACCATTACTTACAAGTTCAGTGATGGTTCAACTCACTCAACGGAAATTTCAACCAACCCGGTAACACAGTCAACGAAGTTTACTGGCACGGGTCATGTGGATAAAGTCACGGGAAAGGTCGTTGATGTCGATAACCATGGTAATATTACCAAGACGTACGACCAGCCAAGTGAGGGCATTCATTGGACTGCCACCGGAAAGACGACAGATGAAGGAACTTTGAATCAACAGCCGTCCCCGTCAGTGATGGGTTACACTCCGGATAAGTTAACCGTTGAGAAGGTTAAGGTTCACCATGATACTAAAGATATAAATGAAGAAGTGACCTACACACCTGACCAGCAAGCTGCTCAGCTAACCTTCTACGATGATACTGCTAAGCGGGTTATTCCAGGAGTTGTTGATCATGCTAATGGGGTAACTAATGGTCAGATTAAGTTTGACCAGGGTGATACGCTCGTTAAGCAGCTGAAAGACAAAGGCTACGAGTTTGTCAAGGTGGTTAATACCACTGCCCAACCACCCCCCCAAGACTTAACTGGTAAGCAGTACAGTCAAGTTATTTTCCCAAACTTTGATAATGATGACCATGTTGACCAATCATTCGTTGTTCATCTTGAACACGGAACTAAAGCAGTAACTGATACGAAGGTCGTTCATGAAACGATTCACTATCAGTATGCAGATGGTTCTCCGGTTACTGATGACTACCAAGCAACACCAATTGAATTTAAGCGG
This sequence comes from uncultured Limosilactobacillus sp., assembly GCF_934202705.1. Lineage (GTDB taxonomy): Bacteria > Bacillota > Bacilli > Lactobacillales > Lactobacillaceae > Limosilactobacillus. Next base: position 230,151 of record NZ_CAKPYE010000001.1, on the reverse strand, counting down.
ACTGGCATCGAAGACCTGGTTACCCATGAGATTGTTTGGAAGCCGTGGACACCAGCAAATGGTAATTTTGCTGAAGTGAAATCACCAACGGTTCCGGGATACCACACAACTGTAACAGCTGTTTCTGACCAACCAGTAACGCCTGATTCTGACGATCTTAATATTACGGTAACGTATACTGCTGACCCTAAGCTAACTACTTATGACATGAAGACTAACCAGGATAATGGTGGTCAAATGAAGACCAGCGGACAGGGAATGTCTGGTAATATGCTAAATAAGACCTCGAATGTTGCTCAACTACCGCAGACTGGCGAGAGTCAAAGTGGTACATTAGTTGGACTTGGTTTGACATCCCTGTTAGTATTATTCGGTTTGGCTAAGCGAAAACGACACCAGGACTAAAACCAAGCATGAGATAGTTGCTGAAGTCTTTTATGTTGACAGATAGTTTCTTTTAAGAACTACAATAATCTCTCAGCGTTCAGATTTACTGAACCCTGGGGGATTTTTGTTTCACTATTAAGTCATTCAGTTGAAGTTAGTGATCTTCTTTTCCATTTAAAGAATAATGTTGATAGAAATAATCATCTCTGCATTGTTTAGTAGTAATTATGCAATTTAATTGAATATATACAATTTGCTGGCGAAATAAAAAGATAAATCGAATTTTTTTACATTTATAGTTGCATTATATGAATATATCATGTATTATACTGGTTGTATTCAAATGTTATGCAATTATTATTCATAGAGTTACGAAATCAGGAGGATTAATGATGAAGTTTAAAATCAGTAAAAAAATCCTGGCAGTCAGTGCGGTAGCCTTAATGGTTGTCGGCGGATTAGCTGGATGTGGTGCTAAACAAAACACTGCTTATAATAAGATTAAAAGTGAAAAAACTTTGACGATGGGGACATCAGCTGACTTTGCGCCATTTGAATTCCCAGTCGTTAAAAATGGGAAGAAAACCTATAATGGCTTTGACATTATGGTTGCTAACCAGATTGCTAAGGATATGGGAGTCAAGCTGAAGGTTCAAAATATGCAGTTCTCCTCCTTAATTGGTGAGTTACAAAATAATAAGGTCCAAATGGTAATGGCTGGAATGACGGCAACCAAGCAACGGCGGAAGGCGGTTGACTTTTCCAAACCATACTATACTGAATCAGAAGTCCTGCTGGTAAAGAAGAGTGATGCGAATAAGTACACTACTAAGGATAGTACCAAGGGTGCATCGTTTGGTGCTCAGCAAGGATCCATCCAAGAAAGTGTTGGGAAGAGCCAAACCAAGGCCCACATTGTGAGTGAAGGTTTAGTTACCAGTCTGACAACCGAATTGAAGAGTGGTAAGTTAAATGGGGTTGTTTTAGCTCAAAAGGTGGCTGAAGAATATGTCAAGAAGTACCCGAATGACTATGCAATTTCAACATTAAAGATGCCAGTACCAAAGTCACAACGAGACATTTGTATTGCATTACCGAAGAATGAACCAAAGCTAAAGAAGAAGGTTAATGCTGAAATCACCAAGATGCAAAAGAACGGTCAACTGGATCAAATGTTCCAAAAGGCACAAGATCTTCAAGAGCAGAGTGGTAAATAACCAAATCAATAATAGAGAGTAGAGGATGATGTTAAATGTTGGATTTTAATTTTCTTGGCAAGTATTGGCCAATGTTTTTACAAGGATCGGAATTAACACTAATTATTTCGATCATTGGGGTGGTAATCGGTTTTTTAATTGGTTTGCTACTTGTCTTAATGCGGATGTCGAATCTTAAGGTGTTAAATTGGATTGCTGGTATCTATGTTTCCATCGTTCGAGGAACGCCGTCAATGATTCAGGTTTTACTGGTTTATTATATTTTGTCAAAGACTTTACCCATCCCACAGGTTCAAATTTTAGGTTCAGGATTAGATCGGATCATTCCCGGGGCATTAGCACTGGGTTTGAATTCAGGTGCCTATACTTCTGAGATTTTCCGTTCTGGAATTATCTCCATTCCGGATGGGCAAACTGAAGCAGGTCTATCACTTGGATTAAGCCGGCGTGACACATTGTTTGAGATTGTGTTGCCACAAGCATTGCGGAACACTCTACCAGCAATGGGGAACGAATTTATTACCTTGATTAAGGAATCCTCAGTCTTGTTCTATATTGGGGTTCAAGAAGTTACCGCGGAAGCCCTTGGTGTTGGTGGTACACTTTACAACTTTATTCCACCGCTAATCGTTGCTGCAGTGATTTACTTCGTTATTACTCAAGCGCTCGCTTTATTACTCAACTGGTTAGAGAAACGAATGAGTCAAAAATATACCGTTAGTAATTAATTAACGATTTCATCCTTTACTTAAAACCGCGCCATTGTTATTATGGCGCGGTTTTTCGATGGTTGGCTTTTTTGGTAACATGATGTATTTTTCATGCAACACAATCTTTTCACTTTTATTTTTCATGTATCAAGTGATTAACAAATTAACGAATTATTCACGTTATTCAAAATTAACCCAGGTTAGTTAATACCTACTACTACGGGTTATGGAGTGAATTAAGCGAGTGATCATATTGGCTTCTCGCATCACTAAATACAGGCGGTTGCTCAAATTCCCACTACATATTGTGCTTTTAAAGTCAATAGTTTCTAGATATTGTGTTCAATCTTTTTTGAATTAAGATAGATGATGTTACGAAAAAGGGGATATGATTATGAAAATCAAAACAACAGTTAACCATCCTTTAACCGCACTCAAGGATGTTAAAGTCGTTAAGCGTGATGGGACGATTACACCATTTTATTCTTATAAATTAGACTTAATTATGCAAGAACTCCATGCTGATTGGACAACCCAAAGCAAAGTCTATAATGAATTAGCAAAAACACTGGCCGGGAAAGACCGGATCATGACGATTGAAATTGCTCAAGCAATGATTGATGGTTTTCGTGCTGCTGGTCACAATGAGTATGCAATGGCCTTCATTAATTATCGTAAACAAGATGACCAAGCCTTTGCCAATGCGACTAATCCAATGCATAAACTTGATCAATTATCTGATCGGAATGCGCGGGTGGTTCATGAAAATGCCAATAAGGACTCCAAAGTCTTTAATACTCAGCGGGATTTAGAGGCCGGAATGGTTAGTCGAGCATTAGGTTTACGGATGTTACCGCAAATTGTTGCCAAGGCTCATCTCCGTGGTGATATTCACTGGCATGACCTTGATTATTCACCAGTGACGCCAGAAACTAATTGTTGTTTAATTGATTTTGACGAAATGTTTAAAAACGGTTTTAAGATCGGTAATGCATGGGTTTCTTCGCCACGCTCAATTCAGACAGCGACCGCTCAAATGTCGCAAATTATTGCGAATGTTGCTTCCTTGCAATATGGTGGGTGTTCTGCTAATCGGATTGATCAATTGCTCGAACCATACGCTAAGATTAACTATGAGAAACATTTAGCGGATGCTGAACAATGGGTAGCGCCAGATAAGCGAGCAGAATATGCTAAAACCAAGACGAAAAAAGATATTTACGACGCAATGCAAGCGCTCGAATATGAAATTAATACTCTGTACTCGTCTCAAGGGCAAACGCCATTTACAACGATTAATTTTGGTTTAGGGACTTCGTGGATTGCACGAGAAATTCAAAAATCGATTTTAAAGATTCGAATTAAAGGGTTAGGCAAGGAACATCGGACCGCAATTTTTCCGAAGCTAATCTTTACATTAAAGCGTGGTTTAAATTTGAACCCAAGTGATCCAAATTATGATATTAAACAGTTAGCACTGGAATGTTCCACTAAGCGAATGTACCCTGACCTGTTAATGTATGACAAGATCAAAGAAATTACTGGCACATTTAAGACACCAATGGGTTGTCGTTCTTTTCTGCAAGGTTGGCATGATCCAGAAACGGGCAAAGAGGTTAACTCTGGTCGGATGAACCTTGGCGTTGTAACTGTGAATTTGCCACGGATTGCTTTAGAAGCGCATGGTGATAAGAAGCTCTTTTGGCAAATTTTTGAAGAGAAGATGCGGATTTGTAAGATTGCCCTTGACTATCGGATTCAACGGACGAAGCAAGCTAAACCAGAGAATGCGCCACTGCTTTATATGTATGGTGCCTTTGGTAAGCGATTGAAGAAGACGGATAGTGTTGATGAAGTGTTTAAGAACAGTCGGGCAACAGTTTCGCTAGGCTATATTGGTTTATATGAAGTCTGCACAACTTTCTACGGTCCAAAGTGGGAACATAATCAAGAAGCTCACGACTTTGCGGTATCAATTGTTAAACAGATGCATGATCTTTGTGCCAAGTGGGAAGCTGAAGAAGGTTATCATTTCAGTCTTTATTCAACCCCAGCTGAGTCTTTGACGGATACTTTCTGCCAAGACGACTTAAAGAAGTTTGGCCGGGTTGAAGATGTGACTGATAAAGAATACTACACCAATAGTTTCCACTATGATGTCCGGAAACATCCGACCCCATTTGAAAAACTAGAATTTGAAGAAGCCTTTCCTAAATATGCGGCGGGTGGTTTCATTCACTATTGTGAATATCCCAACCTCCGTCAGAATCCGAAGGCATTAGAGGCCGTTTGGGATTGGGCGTATGATCATGTTGGTTATTTGGGTACCAATACCTCAATCGACCAATGCTTTAAATGTGGTTTTAAGGGTGAATTTAAGGCCACCGCGCGTGGCTTCAAGTGCCCACAATGCGGAAACCATGATCCAGCAACATGTGACGTTGTTAAACGGACCTGTGGTTATCTGGGCAATCCACAACAACGGCCCATGGTTCATGGTCGACATGAAGAAATCATTCATCGAGTCAAGCATATGGACCCACGGATGATTAAGTCGGCGGCGCAATTTGAAACTCAACGTCAAATGGATACCAAGGAACACCGTGCCAAAATTAATGGTGATCAAATCTAAGGAGTGAGTACTAATGGGTGAACGACATCAACATCGGCTGCCCAAAAATCCGCGCCCCAAGGAATGGCTCGCAGCCGACCATTCTCTTCAATACGTTGCGGACTATAAGCCATTCAACTTTGTTGATGGTGAAGGGGTTCGGTGTAGCATTTATGTGAGCGGCTGCCTGTTTAACTGCCCAGGTTGTTATAACAAAGCTGCGCAGAACTTTCATTACGGTCAACCATATACCCAAGAACTTGAAGACCAAATTATGGAAGACCTGGGTCATGATTATGTTCAAGGATTAACTCTTCTTGGTGGTGAACCGTTTCTAAATACTCAGGTTTGTTTAAAATTAATCAAGCGACTCCGCAAAGAATATGGACATACCAAAGATATCTGGTCGTGGTCTGGATATACTTGGGAAGAATTACAGCAGGAATCCTATGATAAACTAGAAATGCTAAGGAACATTGATATTTTGGTTGATGGCCGTTTTCTCGAGGACCAGAAGGACCTGACCTTACAGTTCCGTGGTAGTGCTAACCAGCGAATTATTGATGTGCAAAAATCTTTAAAAGCTAATCAGGTTATTATTTGGGATAAACTGGTTCACTAGATAAGGGTGAAAAAATGACGTTAGTAGTAAAAAACTTACATGCAATTGTGAAGGAAACCGGCGAAGAGATCCTAAAAGGGGTTGACTTAACGATTCCAACTGGCGAAGTACACGCGATTATGGGACCAAATGGTAATGGAAAATCCACCCTCGTCTCGACGATTATGGGCTATCCAGCTTACCAAGTAACTGATGGGACGGTTACTTTTGATGGCGAAGATGTACTCAGTAAATCTGTGACTGAACGGGCACAATTAGGACTTTTTTTAGGAATGCAGTACCCGGCTGAAATTCCAGGGGTAAAAAATATTGACTTTATTCGTCAAGCCATGAATGCAAGGCAGCCAGATGGCAAATCGGTACCGGTTTTACAATTTCTGAAGCAACTGGATGCAGCAAAGCAATTATTACAGATGCCTGATGATATTACCGATCGTTATCTAAATGTCGGCTTCTCTGGTGGTGAAAAAAAGCGCAATGAAGTTTTGCAAATGATGATGCTCAAGCCTAAATTGGCAATTCTAGATGAAATCGATTCAGGGCTTGATATTGATGCGCTACGTATAGTGGCTAATGGAATTAATCATATGCGGACGCCAAAATTTAGTGCGCTTTTAATTACTCACTATGAGCGGCTGCTAGAATATGTTCAACCGGATCGGGTTCACGTGATGGTGGATGGTCGCATTGTTCAAAGTGGTGGCCCAAAATTAGCAGACGAACTGGAAAAGGGTGGTTATGCGAAGTTTGAACAACTAAGTAAGGATGGCGTTCACGAATGAATTCAGAATTAGTTAGCCGAGTTCGAGCGGCGACTTTGGGTCAACCAGCGTGGCTGCAAAAAAAACGTCAGCTAGCAATTATGATGGCCGCAAATTTACCGCAAACTAATTGGCAGCAGAAAATTTTACAGGGGTGGCTGGCAAGGCCAAACCTGAAAACGCCAAATGAGCAGGAAACCACGAATCAACTTGATTACGTGGACTTGCCCATTTTTCAGGCTGCACAGCAATATCCTGAATTATTGCAAGAAAATCTAATGGAGAAGGCAATTAACTGGCAGACTGACCAGCTGAATGCATTGCACTTAGCGTTTTTAAATGGTGGTCGATTTATTTATATCCCTAACAATACGATTGTGGACAAGCCAATCCAACTTCACGATCCAGCACCAGAATGTAATTATCACAATTTAATTATTGTGGGGGCTAATTCTCAAGTAACAATTGTCGAAAATCAAGTCGCTACGAATCAACAGCCGAGTTATCTCGGAACTGAATTATTATTAGGTGATAGTACTAACGTCAATTATTACCAATCCAACACTTTTCAGGCTGACCAAAATTGGGAAAGCGTTCGCGCTTATCAGGCTGGTGATAGTGTTTTAAACATGTATTGTGCACTTTTTGATCGCCACCATTTGTATGGAGATTTCCACAGTAATCTTGATGGTGATGGAAGCCAGGCGAACTTTAAAATGGTTGGTATTGGAACGCATGATCAAATCCAGGAAATTCATACCCGAATAGATAATCATGGGCTTCATACGGATGGTGAAATTCTCCAAAATGGGGTGGTCAAAGACCAAGCCATTCTTAATTTCCATGCGGTTGGTAAGATTTATAAAGGTTCGCATCAATCAGTTTCCAATCAAGAAAGTCGTTTATTAACACTGACATCCACCAGTCATGGTGAAGCTGACCCAGTCTTATTAATTGAAGACAATGATGTTAACGCTGGGCATGCGGCGAGCATTGGTCAAGTCAATCCTGATCAACTCTATTATTTGCAGTCGCGGGGCTTAACATTAATGGAAGCCGAAATTTTATTAACGAAGGGTTTCTTATTGCCAGTGATTGAAAAGTTTCCTGATCAACAATTGCGTAACCAGACCATCAATGAATTAATGGAACGATTGGGGGTTCAGGCATGAGTCAAGAGGACGATAAGAAGGCCATTCAACATTTTTCTCAAGAACATTATGAGTTTGGCTTTCATGATGATGTGAAGCCAATTTTTTCCACCGGTGTTGGGCTGACTGAAGAAACAGTGCGAGAAATTTCCCGTCGTAAACATGAACCGGAGTGGATGCTGAAAATTCGGTTAAATGCCTATCATCAGTACTTAAAAATGAAGCTTCCAGAGTTTGGACCAGATTTATCAAAATTGGATTTAAATCAATTAAGATATTTTCAACGACCCACGGATCATGTCGCCCGCTCGTGGTCTGATGTGCCGGAAGAAATGAAGACGACCTTTGAGAAAATGGGGGTTCCAGAAGCGGAACGCCAGTATCTTGCTGGAGCGACTGCCCAGTATGAATCTGAAGTTGTGTATGCGAATTTAAAACGAGACTTAGCTAGTCATGGCATTTTATTTATGGATACTGATACTGCAGTCCAAAAGTATCCGGAAATTGTCAAAAAGTATTTTTCGCAATTAGTTCACCCGGATGATAATATTTTTGCTGCTCTGAACACCGCGGTTTGGTCAGGCGGAACCTTCATTTATGTGCCAAAGGGTGTCCATGCTGATGAACCACTGCAGAGCTTTTTTCGGATCAATGCTGAAAATACGGGTCAGTTTGAACGAACCCTGATTGTCGTTGATGAAGACGCAAGTGTAAACTATGTTGAGGGGTGTACTGCGCCAGTTTATTCTGAAGACAGTCTCCATGCAGCAGTGGTCGAGGTTTTTGTAAAGCCCCGTGGCTTTTGCCGTTACACAACCATTCAAAACTGGTCACCCAATGTGTACTCATTGGAAACAAAGCGCGCAGTGGCGGATGAAAATGCCGTGATGGAGTGGGTTGATGGCAACCTTGGTTCTAAGGTTACCATGAAGTACCCGAGCGTTTATCTTCGTGGACGGGGCGCTAAGGGGACGATGTTATCAATTGCTTTTGCTAATGGTCAGGTAGTGGATCAGGACACTGGAGCACGGATGATTCATCAGGCTCCGGACACCAGCTCAACCATTGTTTCCAAATCGCTTTGTCGTGCCGGTGGGGTTTGTGATTATCGTGGTGAAGTGAAGATGGATGAAAATGCTCATGGATCCAGTTCACATGTCGAGTGTGACACGATCATCATGGATGATGACTCTTCAAGTGATACCATTCCACTAAATCAGGTCGCAGTTGGTGATGTGGCGATGGAACATGAAGCGAAGGTCTCTAAAGTGTCAGAAGAAGAACTTTATTATCTAATGAGTCGGGGACTTTCTGAAGAAGCAGCAACTAAGATGATTGTCATGGGTTTCATTGAACCATTTACCAAACAATTGCCAATGGAATATGCAGTTGAACTAAATCGGTTAATTGATTTTCAAATGGAAGGGTCAGTTGGCTAAAAATTTCAAAAAAATAACGCCCGGTCTCTGTTGAGGTTCGGGCGTTTTCCGAACAATAAGCAATTTACACTGTTGTAGGTTCGTGATAAACTCTTTCTTGAAATTTGTTTAAGGGAGAAAGTTAATTATGGATGAACAAGTACAACGGAATCTCGTAATCGGACCGGAAGACCCCATTCCCAATGGTGAGGCGACGTTACTTGGATTACAACATGTGATGGCCATGGATGTCTACGTTCCGCCGATTATTCTTGCTGGAATGTTGGCAATGGGAGCGGCCGATACATCCGGTTTGCTGCAATCGACTTTCTTGGCGGCCGGTGTTGGGACCATTTTGCAAACTTCGATTTTTATGAGAATGCCAATGTCACAAGGACCGTCATTTGTGCCATTGTCTGCAGCGGCGGGGATCGTGTTAGCTAGTGGCGGTCTGAAGGGCAACGGAATGGCAACATTGATCGGTTCACTGGTTGTGGGAGCCATTATTTTAGTTCTCTTAGGACTGAGTGGGGTTTTTCAAAAGATTATCAATCGCTTGGTACCAGCAGTGGTTGGTGGTACGATCATCACATGTGTGGGACTATCATTAATTCCTAGTGCACTCAATAGTAATATTTTCGAAGCGAAGGGTAATGTTTACCAAAATATCGAGCTGGCCACGGTGACCGCGTTGGCAATGCTGGTGTGTGTGGGCATTAGTATCCGTTTCCCACGAGTACAAAAGATTTTCCGAACGGGATCCATTGTGATTGCGTTACTCTGCGGCACGCTGCTGAGTGCATCAATGGGACGGTTTAATTGGCAATCGGTCGTGAATGCGCCATGGTTTAGTTTGCCCCAACGAACGGTTTTTCATTGGGGAATTCATTTTAGTTGGACCTCGATTTTGACGTTCCTGATTTTATACGCCATTATTACTACTGAAACGACAGGGACGTGGTTTGCTATGGGTGCCGTTACCAATCACCAGATCACCAATCGGCAATGGAACCGGGGAATTGTCGGAGAAGGACTGAGCTGCCTTTTTGCAGGGTTGTGTGGTACTACGCCGGTAACTGGATATTCGACTAATGCTGGTGTAGTTTCCATTACTGGAGTTGCTTCACGAAAGGTGTTTGTGGCTGCTGGTGGCTGGTTTATTCTGCTAGGTTTCTTCTCGAAACTATCCGCATTTTTGACGGCTATTCCTGATCCGGTCATCGGTGGGGTCTTTGCCTTGATTACCGTTACGATTATGTTGAACGGATTAAATGTCATTCGTGGGATTAAGACATCGGATGCTGACCTGTACATTATTGGATTACCAATTGTGTTGACGCTAGCCATTATTCTTTTACCGGCACACATTACGAAGGCGGCACCACAAATGCTGCAATACCTGCTGGGATCGCCAATTGCGGTGGCAGCATTGACGGCCATCGTTTTAAACTTATTAATGCCACGGCGTAATTAATAGGAACTGAAATGAAAAAAACGTCCTTAACTGGTTCAGTTAAGGACGTTTTTACTTGTTACATTGTTACAAAAGTTAGTAATAATTCGCCAAATTGATTACAAAAATAGGCAAGTCAAATAAAAGATCAAAAAATTCAAAATTTTTTCTTGACTTTATTACAAAATTCAAGATTGCTCATTAGAAAAAAGTTGAATCGGCTTAAAGGCTGATTTAAAGCCTTTTAGAAACCCTTTTGACAAGACAATAATGAGGCAGATAGATATTTTATTACAAAATTTTACAGATTTTCCCGGCTTTGATAATTGCTAGTAATTGCTCCGTAACTAGTAGCATGTATTATATAAACCGTTGATAAGTTATTGATTTGTAACTACAGAATTTAAAAGAAAAGGATGTTTTAATTTATATGAAGTTCAATAAGAAAGCTATCAAAGTTGCTGCTACTGTTACTGGTGCCCTTGCATTAGGGACTGTTGCTACTGCTACTACTGCCAATGCTGATTCAGTTTATACTGTCCAAGCAGGGGACACGCTTTCTGGCATTTCCTACAAGTTAGGACACGACTTAACTTTTGTTGACACTTTAGCAAGCAACAATAACATTGCTAACAAGAACTTAATCTATGTTGGTCAAAAGTTATTAATTAAGGATGACGGTGAAGTTAGCCAAGCTACTGCTAAGCAAGCAGCTACATTGCCATCAGCTAATGCCTCAACTAACAACACTGCTGCACAAAGTCAAAATAACAATACCCAAGCTCAAAACAGCAGCACTCAAAGTGCTAACACTGGTTCAGCTAACTACTCCTCCAATGTTTCCGGTAATGATGCAGCAGCTAAAGCATGGATTGCTGCTCGTGAATCTGGTGGTAACTATGGCGCACGGAATGGTCAATACGTTGGTAAGTACCAATTATCAGCATCTTACTTAAATGGTGACTACTCTGCTGCAAACCAAGAACGAGTAGCTGACCAATACGTAGCTAGTCGTTATGGTTCCTGGAGTGGTGCACAAGCATTCTGGCAATCACACGGTTGGTACTAAAATAAAATTTAATTGGCTTGAACGGGATCGATCCCGTTCTTTTTTTGTTCATATATGAAAAAATTAACATATATGAAAAATTACATCAATTTTTCATCAAGTTTGAAAATGCGATAATCGTTGATTTGACGGTATTGGTCAAAGTTGGTTAAATATTTTTAGCACTCTCTACTAAAGAGTGCTAAAAACTCTTGTATTCCTGAAGACGATCGATTAGCATAATAGGTGTAAAGAGAAATAAGAAATAAAAAAGAATCAAGAAAGGAAGCATTATTATGGCTAATGATTTACAACGTCGTGATGGTTTGTTTGACAACTTAATGAACATGCGGAACTTCTTTGATGATGGATTTTTCCCAACTAATAACTCTGATTATATGAAGAGTGACATTTCGGAAACTAATGATGGATACCAAGTAAAAATTGATATGCCTGGGTTTGATAAGAAGGATATTCATGTTAACTATGCAGATGGTATTTTAACCGTTAGCGGACATCGGGACACGTTTGACGACCATACTAATAAGAATGGTGACATTGTTCAGAGTGAACGTCGTTATGGTCAAATGAGCCGTTCATACCGGTTGCCAGATGTTGATCTTGAGAAGGTCAGTGCTAAATATAATGATGGTGTACTAGCGCTTGAATTACCAAAGCTGACGCTGGAAAATCAAAACGGTACCCATATTGACATCGAATAGTTCATAGGTAATAAAGAGAAATCCCCGTGTGGTAAATGAACCACACGGGGATTTCTTTGTTTAATGGTTTAACGTCCAGGATGTTCAGCAATCCCATCTGGAAAATCTTTATCGAATTCCTTCAAAATGGGCAGTAAGACATTAATGTATTCATGATAAGCATCAATTGGACTATTAAAGTCTTTCTTGCTTAACAAGGCAAGTGCAACTTCGTGGGCACGTTGTTCGTTACTAATCATTGATTAAACTCCTCTTTATTTCGATCTAAACCTAATTTATATTGACAATCTGGACAAATTCCGTGAACCTCGACATCACTTCTGGTAACGAGGTAGTGGGTGTTTTTTCTGGTGACTTGACCTAATTCTTTAGCGATTGCGAAGAATTCATCATCCATCACATCAGTAATCTTACCACAATTGTCACACACAACATGGTAATGTGGGTGACCAAAGTAATCGTAGTGCGTTGAACCATCACCATTTTTTAATTCAATTACTAAGTTATATTTAACTAATAGTTTAACCGTGTTGTAAACAGTTGCCAGACTAATACTATCATCGTGCTTTTGCAAGTCGTCAAGAATCATTTCAACTGTGGGATGAGTATGGTGGGTGATTAAGTAGTTTAGAATTGTTTTTCGTTGCGGGGTTAACCGAACCCGGTTTTCTTTTAAACGGGCTAATGCACGATCAAATTCAGCTTCTGCCATCCGAATCACTCCATTCATTTACAAATTATTGGTGCCATTTACAAATTACTTGGCACTAACTATAATACTAATAGTTTATTTAATAATCATTCTAAACAGGGAGAGAAAAGAATGCAAGAGAGTATTGATCAAAAAGGCAAATCTTACAGTAGATTTTGGTTTATTCTAACCTTATTACTTGGCACGTTTACCATGTCCATTAGTCAATCGTCACTGTCAACCGCCTATCCGACTTTAATGCAGAATTTTGGAATTTCTGCCGATACAGTTCAATGGTTGACCACAGGATTTATGTTAGTGATGTGCGTTAGCATGCCGATTAGTCCATGGATGCTAAACAATCTGAGTTTTCGTCAAATGTTCATTGGTGCCTTGGCACTATTTGATGTTGGCTCGTTGATGATTGTCTTTACACCGTCATCATGGGGTGTTCATGGTTTTTGGTTCATGATGATTGGTCGAGTAATGGAAGCATTTGCGGTTGGGGTGCTTTTTCCATCGTACCAGACTGTTTTACTTGAAATTACCCCCAAAGATGAACGCGGAACAACGATGGGCATCGCTGGCTTAGTCATGGGTTCTGCACTGGCATGTGGGCCGATTATTTCTGGAATCGTTCTTAAATTTTTTGATTGGAAGAGCTTATTTATTCTCTTTATGATTATTATCACGGCTGTCATGATTATGGCTGGTAGTGGTTTGATTCGAAATGTTATGGAACGTCATGAAACCACGCTTGATTGGTTATCAGTCGTTCTTTCCATCGGTCTGATTGGGATTATGTACGTAGTTAACCAAATTGGTAAAAAACATGTTGACTGGACGATTAACTGGGTTGTTCTTATCCTTAGTGCAGTGGCTGTCATTCTCTTTTGTGTTCGTCAGTTCAGGTTAACCACACCATTATTGGAATTGCGGGTTATGAAGACCTTTAATTATGATATGGCGATCCTCTTAACGGGAATCTCTTACGTTGCATTGATCGTGGTTACCATTATCTTCCCGTTATATTACCAGGGAGTATTGCACGTCAGTCCCTTTGTATCCGGAATGTCACTGGTTCCTGGTGCGGTCTTTCTAAGCCTCCTGAATCCTTTTACTGGAAAATTAGCCGATATGATTGGTTTTAAGCCAACAATGATTGTTGGAATGCTGATGATCGTTGCGGGGTGGTTCTTAACGTTAGCAATGGCGGATGTACAAAACTTATTCGGGATGATTTTATGTGCAATGGTGATTGAAGGTGGCAATGCCTTTGTTATGATGCCGGCAGTTACTTTGGGCGCGAATTCGTTACCAAATGAGTTGGTGTCACACGGAACAGCCGTGATTACGACGATTCGGCAAATTCTTGGCTCCGTTGGAGTGGCAGTGGCAACGATGATTTTAACCACCGCAACAGCAAATCGCTTAGCTACTGGCGCTAGCCAAATAACAGCGTCACTTCACGGCTACCATGTTGTTTTTATCACCATGATTGTAATTGAAGTGATTGGTCTCATCTTAGCCTTAATCCTTCGCGACACTAAGAAAAAAACAAATTAACACAAAAGAATGCGTATCTTAATAGTAAGCAGACTATTAAGAGGAGTGGTGAATGATGACAAATAGTTATCCAAAGTGGGCGAAGACACAATTAATGCGTGATTATTATGATCAACATTGGGGGATTCCGGTTCATAACGAGCAAGAATTGTTTATGATGCTTTCTTTGGAAATTTTTCAAGCTGGACTAAGCTGGTCCACGATTTGGCAACGACGAAATGGGTTTATAAAGGCCTTTGCAGAGTTTGATGTAGCTCAGATTGCGCAGTTTAACGAAGAGAAAGTTGAGCAACTGATGGCGGATCCACAAATTATTCGCAATCGGCGAAAAATCTTAGCAACAATTAATAATGCTCAAGTATTAAATCAGCTCCACCAAACTGGTAAGACATTGGAACATTTTTTGTGGTCATTCGTGAATGGTCAGCCCATTCGCATGAAAGTCCAACCTGATGAAAAGTTACCGAGTTTTACGCCATTATCAACGGTAATCTCTCAACAGCTTAAACGGGCTGGTTTTCAATTTGTTGGTCCAACGACAGTATTTTCGCTAATGTGTGCAGTTGGAGTTGTTAATTGTCGACTTTGAAACAAATAAAAAAACTGGAGAGCTTTCCGTAACGGGAGCTCTCCAGTTTGGCTTTTAGGATCGATTTTTATGACCAATAAGTGAGGACAATGACAACCATCTGGGTTAAACAATAGAGGATTAGCGATTGATGTTCTTGTGCTTTGGCAATCATCACAAACCAACTAGCAACAATAATGATAATGGCCAGATAGATCGATAAATGTAATGGACGACTTAAAGTGAAAATTAATAAAACAATCGCTAGAATCGTTACTTTTAATTTATATTGCTTGAGTTGCTGCAAAAAGAAGGGGGCTAAATAAAACCAGGTGCTAGCCATTACTGGTAATAAGTAACGGATAATTTCCCATGAAATAAAATGGAGACTAGCATAAGCACACGCTACAGAAACGGTGAACATTAGTAACAAGCCGAATGTAACCAACCCAAAAGTGTTTTGAAAGTCCATGGAAGGCATTTGAATAATTAACAGGAATAAAGGTAATAGTAATAAGAGTGCTAATAAAAGTAAGTTGTTACTAAAACCAGCGAGGGCGAAAAAAACACTCGCAGCGAGGGGGATGATTGATAAAGTGGAGCCAAACCGATGATAAATCAACATTGGCACCACCAAACCAATACACACCTCGTACATTAACAGCATGCCCATATTAGTCGTAAAGTGCGATCCTTGAACGCCGATGGCATATGTAAATGGTGCGTCCGACCAGCTAATTAATAAGATGAAAGTGGTGGGTAGCAGGTCCTTCCAGTTAATTTCGTGAAATTGTCGTTTAATTAAACTCCACATATCAAATGTCCTTCTTTTCGCTCATAATAGTAATAAGTATAACAGAGTTTCCAATCTTTTGATTGAATGCGATGCAGAAAATATGCTAAGATGGTTCTCGTTATGAAGCAAATTCCCGATGGGAGGAGACATCCGTCTTCGCTGCCTTGTAACCGCAAAAGACACTTTGAAGTTTATGGGGGAATTAAAACAATGGGAGAACGCCATTTATTTACATCTGAATCCGTTTCAGAAGGACATCCGGATAAAATTGCCGACCAAATTAGTGATTCAATTTTAGACGCAATGCTTGAGCAAGATCCGGACGCACGAGTAGCGGTTGAAACATCTGTGACAACCGGGTTAGTACTTGTGTTTGGTGAAGTTTCAACTACCGCGTACGTTAATATTCAAAAGGTGGTTCGGCAAACGATTAAAGAAATTGGTTATACTGATGGCCAATATGGCTTTGATGCCGACAATTGTGCCGTGATTACCGCGATTGATGAACAATCACCTGACATCGCACAAGGGGTGGATGATTCGCTAGAAACCCGTGAAGGGGAAGGTGATCCCCTTGATAAAATTGGGGCTGGTGATCAAGGATTAATGTTTGGCTATGCAACTGATGAAACACCAGAGTACATGCCATTAACCTTAATGCTGAGTCATAAGTTAATGCAACGAATTGCAAAGCTGCGTAAAGAAGGAACGATTAAATACTTGCGTCCAGATGCGAAAGCTGAAGTTACGGTTGAATACGACGAGAATGATCAACCATTACGAGTTGACACTGTTGTTCTCAGTACCCAACATGATCCAGACGTTTCGCTAGATCAAATTCGGCAAGATGTGAAGGAACAGGTAATTAAAGCGGTCATTCCAGCTGATCTCTTGGATGACCAGACCAAGTACTTTATAAATCCAACTGGCCGGTTTGTAATTGGCGGACCGCAAGGTGATGCTGGCTTGACCGGACGGAAGATTATTGTGGATACGTACGGTGGTGCTGCTCACCATGGTGGTGGAGCGTTCTCCGGAAAGGATGCCACTAAGGTTGACCGTTCCGCTTCGTATGCTGCTCGTTATATTGCGAAAAATTTAGTGGCCGCCGGCTACGCCAAAAAGGCTGAAATCCAAGTTGCTTACGCAATTGGGGTTGCTAAACCGGTTTCGATTGCGATTGATACCTTTGGGACTGGGACAAAGTCTGAAGAAGAATTGATCGCAGCCGTTCGTAAAGTGTTTGATTTACGCCCGGCAGGAATTATTAAAATGCTCGATTTGAAGCGACCAATTTACAAGCAGACAGCAGCTTATGGTCACTTTGGTCGGACTGACGTTGATTTACCATGGGAACACCTTGATAAGGTTGACGAATTAAAGAAGATTTTAGGTTAATAGAAACTCCAGCGATGTTGGTTATCGCTGGAGTTTTTTAATTATCACAAGGGATTCTTTGAAATAGTAATTGAAACCCAGTAACAATGCTTGTCCCTAGACACCAGCCTGCCAAGACATCACTTGGGTAATGAGCGCCGACGTAAATTCGTGAAAACCCGATGGCTAAGATTAACAAAATTAAGATAGCAGTAATGGTAAATTTAATCCAGATTCTTCGAGTAACTCGACATGTCAGTAAGATTAAGCAGCCAAGGACAAGAGCGGCTGCGCTGGAATGACCGCTCGGAAAACTATAACCGCTATAGTGCATTAAGATATCCACAGATGGTCGTGGACGTTGAACAAGTTCTTTAACCAGACGATTGAGAAGGATACCTGAACCAGTTGTCAGCAACACTTGCCAAGCAAATCGCCGTCCAGACATGATGAAACTTAAAATGATGGTAATCAAAATCCAAATGATGGTTTCTTTGGCATTAAATAGTTGAGTAAAATTAATAAAGAAGATATTCAAACTGGTCGAATGGTGACTATTGATCACTTGACGAAGCTGATTATCAATTGCTAGGATCGGTGCTGGAGCAAACAACATCATTATTAGTAAGCAGCTAAAGATGATGACACTGCTAATAAATAAAATTTTCGTTTTTTTCATTAAGAAGCCTCACTTTCAAACATAGAATATTCTAACAAACTATTTCGCTAAGTGCCTTGCTAAATTTGGTTGAATTTGCTACTATCGATATCAATATCTAATCGCAAACGGATTAGTAGTTATTATTAGATTTTCAGAGACTGCATGGTGGTGGAAATGTAGAGTCAATAATAATGAACTCACCGTAGTAATGTTCAATGCTGAATCTAGTAAGCAGCGACGTTTTCCGCGTTAAGGAACTGAAGCGCTACGTAAGTGTAGAATACGGGTGGTACCGCGGAAAAGTTCGTCCTGTAGATACTAATAAGTATCTGCGGGATTTTTTTGTGATTAGGAAACTATACAATTAAAGGAGTACGACAATATGGGATATGATCATTCTGCCATTGAAAAGAAATGGCAACGTTATTGGCAACAACACGAAACGTTCAAGTCCACAATGGACAAAAATAAAAAGAAATATTACGCACTTGATATGTTCCCGTACCCATCCGGTCAAGGACTGCATGTTGGTCATCCAGAAGGTTACACGGCGACTGATGTAATGTCACGGATGAAACGAATGCAAGGATTTAATGTCTTACACCCAATGGGGTTCGACGCATTTGGCTTGCCAGCAGAACAATATGCTCTAAAGACAGGGCACAATCCTAAAGGCTTCACTAACAAGAATATTGACCACTTCCGTGATCAAATTAAGTCACTTGGTTTTTCATATGATTGGGATCGTGAAGTTAATACCACTGATCCAAAGTATTACAAGTGGACACAATGGATCTTCGAACAACTATATAAAAAAGGTTTAGCCTATGAAGACGAAATCATGGTTAATTGGGCGCCTGATTTCATGGGTGGAACTGTCGTGGCCAATGAAGAAGTGGAAGACGGGAAAACTAAACGTGGCGGTTACCCAGTCTATCGGAAGCCAATGAAGCAGTGGGTTTTGAAAATTACGGCTTACGCAGACCGTTTAATTGATGACTTAGACCTCGTTGATTGGCCAGAAAGCGTTAAGGAAATGCAACGAAACTGGATTGGTCGTTCGGAAGGAGCAGCAGTTTTCTTTGATGTGGCTAATCATGCTGATCAGAAGATTGAAGTATTTACGACCCGTTGTGACACCTTATTTGGCGCTTCTTATGTTGTCTTGGCACCAGAACATCAATTAGTAGATCAAATTACTACCGCGGACCAACAAGCAGCAGTTAAAGAATACCAAGCGGAAGCATCACGGCGTTCAGATCTAGAACGGACGGACCTTAGTAAAGAAAAAACCGGGGTCTTTACTGGGGCTTACGCAATTAATCCAGTCAATGGCGAGAAACTGCCAATCTGGATTTCTGATTATGTACTGGCTTCATATGGGACGGGAGCGGTGATGGCTGTTCCGGCACATGATGACCGAGATTATGAATTTGCACACAAGTTCAACTTACCAGTTAAAGAAGTGATTGAAGGGGGAAACCTTGCAAAAGCTGCTTACACGGGCGATGGTCAGCATATTAATTCCGAATTCTTAAATGGTTTAAACATTGAAGAAGCCAAGAAAAAGATGATTGAATGGCTAACTGATCATCATGCTGGTCAAAAGAAGGTTAACTATAAGCTGCGTGACTGGATCTTTAGCCGTCAACGATACTGGGGAGAACCGATTCCAGTGATTCACTGGGATGATGGTACTACGTCATTAGTTCCAGAAGATGAATTACCATTGGAGCTACCCGATACTGACAATATTGAACCGTCCGGAACTGGTGAATCGCCGTTGGCAAAGATTGATGACTGGGTCAATGTTTATGATGAAAATGGTCGTCATGGGCTTCGTGAAACTAACACGATGCCACAATGGGCTGGTTCATCATGGTACTGGCTCCGTTATACGGATCCGCATAATGATCAAGCGTTAGCTTCCAAGGAAGCATTGGATTATTGGTCACCGGTTGATCTTTATGTCGGTGGCGCTGAACATGCGGTTCTGCACTTGCTTTACGCACGGTTCTGGCACAAATTCCTTTACGACCTTGGAGTAGTGCCAACTCCAGAACCATTTATGAAATTAGTCAACCAAGGAATGATTCTCGGCAGTAATCATGAAAAGATGTCGAAGTCTAAAGGTAACGTGGTCAATCCAGATGAAATCGTTGACCAATACGGTGCTGACACGCTTCGTCTCTATGAAATGTTTATGGGACCGTTAACTGAATCCGTTCCGTGGGATCCAAAGGGCTTGCATGGAGCCAATAAGTGGATTCATCGGGTTTGGCGTTTAATTATGGATGATAATAATCACCTTCGTGACCGTATTTCAACGATTAATGATGGCAAACTCGATAAAGTCTACAACCAAACCGTCAAGAAAGTAACTGAAGATTACGAACGGATGCACTTTAATACTGCAATCTCACAATTGATGGTCTTTGTAAATGAAGCATACAAGGTTGATGATTTGCCTGTTGAATATATCAAAGGTTTTATCAAGATGATTGCTCCAATCATGCCACACATGGCAGAAGAATTGTGGAGTCAGTTTAACGAAAGCGACACCATTACTTATCAACCGTGGCCAACCTATGATCCAAATAAGATCGTTGAAGACGAAGTTGAGATGATTGTTCAAGTTAATGGTAAAGTTCGGGCAAAATTAAAGATGGCCAAGGACACTGCTAAGGACAGCGTAGAAAAGGCTGCACTAGCGGATGAGAATGTTCAAAAATTTATTGAAGGCAAGGACATTAAGAAAGTCATTGTTGTACCGAATAAGATTGTTAATATCGTGGCAAAGTAATTAGTAAAGGGCTTTTGAGACGGCGGGTTTCAGGAGCCTTTTTCATGATCAAAATAGGAGGATCAGATGGATTATCATATTGTTTCATATCCGGCCGTGATCAGTGAGGTGGAAGGGAAAACCAAGGTTCATTTTCCGGATTTGCCAGCAGCTGACGTTTTAGACGAGAATAAATGGAACGCGCTAATGCGTGCGGAAATCGGCCTGGCCTTAACGGTGATTGATTTAGAAAGTCACCATGAAGAAGTTCCAAAGCCAACAGACTTGGAAGAGGTTGTTGCTCAATTTCAAACTGATGGGGTCCGTGTTCAAGCCATTACAACAGATTTAGACGAATATTAAGAATTAATAATTTGATTGCTTAACCTGCTAAATCAAGCTAGAATGATAAAGATTGTTTAAAAAATAATGAAACGGGTGAAAATATGAGATCAGGAGAAAGTACAACTGATCATCAAGCTGCAATGAATTCTCAAGATGCCCAAGCCAAGATGGTGACGGGATCAGCTTGGATGACGGCGGGGAGTATTACTTCCCGACTACTTGGTGCATTGTACGTGATTCCATGGGTAACGTGGATGGGCGCCTATAGTACCCAAGCGAACGCATTGTTTGCTAAGGGGTATAACATTTATAGCATGTTCTTAACCGTAGCAACGGCGGGAATTCCATCAGCTATTTCCAAATTGGTGGCTCATTATAACGGACTGGATCAATATGGAGTGAGTCGCCGGCTTTATCATTCTGGAATGTATGTTTCAATTGCAATGGGGATTGTCTGCTCAATTGTGATGTTTTTAGCTGCTGGGCCACTAGCTGCTGGTGATCCGAACGTGGTCCCGGTCATCCGGTCATTAGCCTGGGCGGTATTGGTCATTCCGCCGATGAGCATTACACGAGGCTTCTTGCAAGGATATAACTGGATGGCACCGTCTGCCATGTCGCAGTTTGTGGAACAAGTCTTCCGCGTGGCCTATATTTTAGCAGCAACGTTTTTAGTCATGAAAATTCAACGTGGTAACTGGGTTTTTGCGGTCACTCAATCCACGTTTGCGGCCTTTATTGGTGCATTAGGCGCCATCGCGGTCTTAGCGTTATCATATTTGAAACATCTTCATGAGATGAATGCGTTAGTCAGAAATGGCCAGCGAAACACACAAGTCTCGACAATGGAACTGATTTTTAAGATTATTTACCAGTCCATTCCATTTATTGTGATTGAGTCTGGAATTATTATTTTCCAGTTAATTGATCAGTATACTTTTCCACCACTGATGCGGTTGCTTGGTCACTACACCAATTATCAAATCAATGCGGTCTACGCACTCTTTTCGTTTAACGCGAATAAGTTGTACATGATTATAATTTCGTTTGCGACCGGGATGGCGGCCACTGCGATTCCGCTGCTTTCAGAAGCTCGTGCTCAAAATGATACTGAAAGCATCCGTAAACAGATCGAAAATGCATTAACATTATTTTATTTTGTGATGATTCCTGCTTCCATGGGAATGGCCGCTGTTGCCCAGCAAATTTATACCGTCTTTTATCGGTATGATGCTGCCGGAGTGACTGTATTAGAATTTGCGGCCTTCATGTCGATTCCAATGGGGATGTATTCGGTTGCGGCAGCCATGATGCAAGGCATTTCAGAAAATAAGCGAATGATGAGTTATCTAGGGATTGGGGTCATCGTGAAATTTGTTCTTCAATTACCATGCATGATGCTGGTTCGTGGTCTTGGCCCATTATTAGCCACTGGTCTCGCAATGATGGTCGTCAACTACTTGATTCTGCATTCATTTAATATGGAATTTGGGTTACATTTTAATGATATGGCGAAATCAACCAATCAAATTCTCGGTTTTTCGCTAATAATGTTTGTTGGCGTGAAAGCAGTAATGTTTTTAATTGACTTAGTGGTTAGTCCATATGGTCGATATACCGCTTTCTTCTCACTAATCCCTGGTGTTTTGGTGGGGGTAGTAGTCTTTATCTACCTTGCGCTGCGTTATCGATTGGCGGATAATTTGCTAGGTTCCAGGATGGAATCTTTACGGGATCGTTTACATATTAAATAATTTTAATATTAATAAGGCTCCGGTTGGAGGGGAACATCATGTTCATCCTGCTACTGGAGCCTTATTTTCATTGTTTAAAGGAGATATTGTTGAATTGTTTGCAAAACACCATCGTGGTTATTATCAGCAACCGCTTCTGTGGTAGCGACAGCGTGGACAGCTTGACCGCCGTTAGGCATGGCAAAACTGCGCGCGGCTAGTTTGAGCATTGAAACATCATTACCACCGTCGCCAAACGCAGCGAGTTCGTTTGAAGATAGGTGCCAACGATCTAAGAGCTGTTTAAGAGCCCACCCCTTGTTAATGCCAGGAATGGTTAAATCCATTGACCCATTCCCGCTTGGGGTAATAACCAGTTGGTTACCGAATTGGCTTGTCAATTCCTGAACTGCGGCTTCAATTTGATCATCATCAACTAAAAATGAGATTTGAAAGAACTGATCATTGGGTAATTGATTGAAATTATCTACTAATTGGTAGTTTGGATAATAGAAAGCGAGATGATCAATCGTTGATTGGGAAGCATTTTTAGGAAAATAGCCTTGCAAATGTCCCGAAATGACGGGCTCAATTTGCATAGTATGAACTAGATAGTTGATTACTTTATGAGCCAGCGCTGGATCAAGGGTTTTCGTTAATATCTCTTGACCATTAGCAAAAATCTGTGCGCCATTTTCCGCAATGATCGTTAATTGATCCTGTTCATCGGGGAAAAAGCGGCGGAGACATTCAAGCGGGTCTCCAGAGGCAACCACTAGATGTCGTTTTTGAGCTTGAAAGGTTTGTAAAATATGTTTAAAAAGCGGATGGTTATATTGTTTATTGTCGTTGAGAAAAGTACCATCCATGTCGAAGGCAACGACTTGATAAGATTGTGGATTCATCAATTTCTCCTTAGTTATGAAAACCAATGGTGCGGTTGGATTCACTTAATGAAACTTTTTTCATAAACGTGGGCAATGCCTGACTAATTTGGTGCGGTAAAACAATGTATTGCTGTTCAGCAAGCTCATCAGCAATAGCACTATGGGCATAGGTAGCAGCTAAAGCAGCTTTGGTAATGTCATTTCTAAATTGGGCAGTAAAGCCACCAACCATTCCGGCAAGGGTGTCGCCCATGCCACCAATAGCCTGAGCAGCAGAACCAATCGGCAGTTGGTAAATTTCACGGGCAGTATAAATCTCTGTATGATGTTTTTTAAGAATTACCGTGGCTTTGAGTTCATCGCGGGCTTTTTGATTAGCGTCGCTAGTTTGGTCGGCAATTTTAATTCCGGACAAACGCTGCCACTCCATTTGGTGAGGAGTATAGATAAGGTGCCCCTTCGGCTGGGAAATTTGGTCACGGGCCATCAAGGTAATCGCTGAACCGTCAATGACAACCGTTTGTTCATCGCGAGTGAGCGCGAAAACCTTTTCGAGAATGGCTTTGCTTTCAGCCTCCTCACCAAGCCCTGGACCGATGACAACTGTGTTCACCTGACTAATCAAATTGGCGATCGCGTGAGCATCACGAAAGTCGATAACCATGGCTTCGGGTAATTGTGAATGAATCGGTGACGCGTTGATCGGGTCAGTGGCGACCGTTACGAGACCAGTACCACAATAGACACTCGCTGCAGTGGCCATGATAATGGCACCACCAAATTGATGATTACCGCCAATTAATAAAATTTTACCGAAAGTTCCCTTAAAACTTTCTTGAGGGCGCGGTTTAATCACATCACTTAAAATTGAACTATCTAATTTTTGCATATAAATTGACACTTCCTCGAGTTAGTGAATGAAAACGATTTAATCAACTACAAACCTATGTTATCATAATCATTGTAGAAAGAATAATAGGAGGCAGGATCATGACTGATTGGATGGCAAAAGCAAACGCACAAAAAGACGACTATTTAACTGATTTGACGACGTTGGTTAAAATTCCAAGTGTTCGTGATGATTCGCAAGCAACTAAAGATGCACCGCTGGGTCCTGGACCAACCAAAGCTTTGCATACCTTCCTTGAAATGACTCAAAAGGATGGGTTTCGGACGAAAAATATTGATAATGTGGTTGGCTATGCCGAATGGGGTGAAGGTGATGAAACAATCGCCATCTTAGCCCACCTGGATGTAATGCCAGCAGGTAATGGCTGGGACAGCGATCCATTTAATCCGATCATTAAGGATGGCAACTTTATTGGTCGTGGCGCCTCAGATGATAAGGGACCAGGCTTAGCAGCTTACTATGCATTAAAAACTTTAAAGGACATGGGAATTAAGTTCCACAAGAAAGTCCGGTTTGTTGCGGGGACCGATGAAGAAAATGATTGGACCGGGATGACGAAGTACTTTGCAACAGAACCAATGCCTGATCTGGGCTTTTCACCAGATGCTGAATTTCCAGTCTACAATGGTGAAAAGGGCATGTTCTCGATTCAGTTAGAGATTGCTGGCGGTAACGAAGGTAATGATGTTCTAAAATCATTTAAGTCCGGATTGCGGTTTAACATGGTACCCCGTGAAGCGGAAGCAATTTTGGAAGTTACCAATCCTGATACGGTTATTGAACAATATCATGATTTCGTAAAGAATAATCCGGTAACCGGGGATGCCAAAAAGGAAGCAGACGGCTTACGTCTTGAAATGATTGGTAAAGCTGCCCACGGCATGGAACCAGAAAAAGGGGTTAACGCGGGTACCTATCTGGCAAAATTCTTACAGACGTTGAATCTTGGTGGTAATGCACGGCACTTTGTTGACTATGTTGCTGACTACTTGCATCTAGATGATCGGATGGCTGGCTTTGAAGGTTCATTTAATGATCCAGTAATGGGTGATCTAACGATGAATGCTGGGATTATGAACTTTGACGGTCAAAAGGGCGGCCATCTTGATATGAACTTCCGCTTCCCAAAGGGAATTACGCCCGATGACATTTTAGCGAAGGTTAAACCAGTGGCTGCCGAATTCTCCATTGATGCTCACTATGATTCATTCCATGCGCCACACTTTGTTGATCCAGAAGACCCATTGGTTAAAACATTAATGAAGTCATATATTGATGTGACGGGGGACCAAAATGCCAAACCAGAATGTATTGGTGGTCGGACCTATGGTCAACTAATTAAGAATGGGGTCGCATTTGGTGCTTTAATGCCCGATACACCAAATACAATGCATCAGGCAAATGAATATCAACCAGTTGACGACCTAATTAAGTCGATGGCAATTTATATGCAGGCCATTCATGATTTAGTAGCTGATTAAGAAGGAGTGAAGATAATGGCAAATTACAAAAACATTTTAGTTGGAATTGACGGTTCCAAGCAATCAATGATGGCTTTTCATAAAGCAATTGATTTGTCAAAACGGAATGATGCACATTTACACCTGTTGAGTGTTGTCAATGGTGAACATTACCCAACCGCAGCAGGATATGGAATTATTGACCGTGATATGTACGATGCAGCGGTTGAACGAATGAAGAAGACTTTGCAGAAATTAGTTGAAGAGACCAAGCAAGCAGGCTTGACGGATGTGGATTCTTCAGTCATGGTGGGAAATGCGAAAATTGCAATTACTGATCAATACCCAAAGAAGCACGATGTCGACATGATCGTAGTTGGTGCAACAGGTTTAAATGTGATTGGTCGGATTATTGTTGGTTCAACTGCCGCATATGTTATTCGGCATGCACCGTGTGATGTTACTGTGGTCAAGACGGATGAAAACAACGAACCAGTCAAGGTTGAAGATGTTACTTATCCAGAAATCTAAAATCATCTAAAGTTAACTAAAGCCCATTAACTGAATTGATTAACAGTTAATGGGTTTTTGTGATTTGATCCAATTTTTCGATTTTCATTAAAAGTATTTAGTGTTATGATTATTGGTGTTTATTGTTACATAATTGTAATAAAAATTAGATATTGGGAGATATTTTAGATGAATACAAAAGGCAAGGTTGCTTCTGGAATCGTGGCGGCATTAGTCATAATTATTGGGGGCTCGTATTGGCACCAAAGTACTCATTTTAATAAGAATACAAAGATTAATGGGATTCATGTTGGTGGACTAACACGGCAGCAAGCATATGATAAGGTGGCAAAGACTAAACTAACCAACCGAGTCTATTTGGACGGTCAACTGATATATCAAGGAGGTCAGTCTGATGCTGGCTTTACGAAGGCCGATCAAGGAAAGTTTAAAACTGCGATTAAGAAACAATTTACACTGTTTCCAAGTAGTAAAGAGCACAATTTAAAAATTGTTCCTCATAACGCAGATGCTTCAAGTGTCAAAGAAATGAAACAGCGTGTTTCACAGAAAATCAAGGTGTTGAATGAAAGCCGTCAAGCACCAGTGAACGCTAAAGTGGTCTGGCAAAATGGTCAAGTTACGACCACTAAACCGCAAAAAGGTAATCAGTATGATGTGAAGCGGCTAATGAAGCGTTTTGATCGCAATGCTTATGATCCAGCTGTTCGTTTACCAAAGC
Source organism: uncultured Limosilactobacillus sp. (assembly GCF_934202705.1). Taxonomy (GTDB): domain Bacteria; phylum Bacillota; class Bacilli; order Lactobacillales; family Lactobacillaceae; genus Limosilactobacillus. Next base: position 203,023 of record NZ_CAKPYE010000001.1, on the reverse strand, counting down.
TTTATACGCAACCATTGGGAACTAGCAGTGGAGAAATTCAAAAGCAAAAGAATAAGCTACAAAAACTGAATCATCGGTCCGTTAACTACCAGGTTGAAAAGAAAACCTACAAGTTGACGAGTAAGGATATTTTAACCAAGGTCACTTATGAAGACGGTAAGTACACTTTTGATACAGCGGCACTGAAACCGACGGTGAAGAAGATTAATCGTGAAAAGGCAACACTTGGTAAATCCTTTAAATTTAAAACTCATTCTGGCAAAGTTATTGAATCAGCCAAGGGTGGTAGCTACGGTTGGAAGATTAGTGAAACAAAAGCTGGTAAAACTTTAGGCAAAGCTTTGATTGACGGTAAAAAGTCAGTTAATGCGAAAACCGATATCTTTGGTAAAGGTTACTACACTGGCGGCCTAGGATATGGTGTTACTAAGAATCATGGCCTAGGGAATACGTATGCTGAAGTTTCAATTGCTGATCAACATGCATGGTTTTATAAAGATGGCAAAGAAGTCTTTAGTGCAGACGTGGTTACTGGAAAACAGAGTAGCGGCGACGCAACCCCGAAGGGTGTTTGGTACATAATGTACCAACAAAGTCCATCAGTTCTTCGTGGAACTGGTGACAGTGGTAAGTCGTATACTCAGCCAGTTTCATATTGGTCAGCGTTTACTGATGGTGGAGTGGGCTTCCATGATGCAGGATGGCGCTCTAATTGGTCTAAATCGGCTTATTTAAGCGATGGCTCGAATGGATGTGTGAATATGCACCCCAGTGATGCAGGCCCTGCATATCATGCAATTGTGGTCCATGAACCGGTAATTGTTTATTAAATACCAAAAAGATCAGGAAACTTTAAATTCCCTGATCTTTTTTTGTATTTTTACCGTCTATATAGTACAGGAGGTAAAAAATATGAAAAAATATTTTGGACAAGTGATCGGGATTTTGACTGGTCTATCAATGATTACCCAGCCAGTAATGGCTAGCGTTACATACTCACCAAATGAATGTGAACGGCTGGCGAATGCAATTGCTAATGGGGATCGGCCACCAATAACGAGGGAGGAAGCGAAACAATTAGATGAACAAACTCTCAATCAGCTGACCCAATATTTAAGTAATAAACATTCGCAGCCGTCACAGAATATCGCAGAACCAGTTAAGGACTACAAACAAGCAAACCAAACGGATACTAACAGGACAATTGATCAAAAGGTTAGTGATCCAGCAACAAACCAGGAGACCCCAGCATCACGACGACCACTGTCAAAAAGTGAACGTGAATTTATTGAATTAATTGGTCATGATGCGCAACAAATTGCTGCTGATCATGATTTGTTCGCGTCGGTAATGATGGCCCAAGCTATTTTAGAGAGTAACTGGGGACGGAGTGATTTAGCAGGTACTCATTATAATTTGTTTGGAATTAAAGGTACGTATCAAGGACAAAGTGTAACTTTGCCCACTTTGGAGCATCACAATGGTCAAGACCTGAAAGAATTAGGAACTTTTCGCAAGTACCCGTCAATAAAAGCATCGCTTGAAGACTATGCCAATGTTTTAGACCAAGAAATGTATTCAGGGGTTCACAAACGAAGCTGCACTGATTACAAGATGGCAACACGGAATCTTAGTGGTAATTATGCGACTGATCCTCAGTATCAGCATAAGTTAAACCAACTGATCGAAGCCTATCATTTAGTGCAGTACGATCAGCCGCTAAAAAAAGATCAGGCATCAACTAAGAAACATCCAGTGGCTAGTCATTATCATCTCAAACAAAGCAATGAATTACCAAAAAAGCAATCTACGAAACGAAAGGGACTAATGTTGCCGATAATTGGAGGAGTTAGCTCAGTCAGTTTGGTGGAGTTGATTAAACGTTACGTAAAATAAATAGGACCGGGGATTTACCCAGTCCTGCTCAAAGACAGTTTAACGAAGAGACGCAAGCTTTTCATCAATCATTTGGAGAACGATGTCCACGTTGTGGGGGTCTTCGAGGTTATATTTTTCCAAGTCGATTTTCATTTTTGGACTCGCATCATAATCGCGATACCATTGCTTATAGGCATTCCACATTTTGAAATAGTAGTCCTTTAGTTCTGGTTTGTTATCGATCTGCTCGTAATCACGACCACGTTTTTTAATCCGATAAAGGATTGTTTCAAAATCTGTCTCAGAATAAACCATTAGATCAGGGGCCCGTTTCGGAAGTTGCTTTAAATCGGCCATCATGTTATCGAGTAGTTTGAGGTATACGTCCAACTCAGTATCAGAAATGTTGCCTTCTGCATTATTCTCTCGAGTAAAGAGTGCATCCTCATAAATTGAACGGTCTAAAACATTATTATCATCATTCAGTGCCTTTTTGATCATTGAAAACCGCTTATTCAAAAAGTAAATTTGTAGTAAAAAGCCATATTGCTTAGGATTCTTGTAGTATAGTGGTAGTACTGGGTTTTCACCGACGGGTTCAAAAAACGCTTGTGTGTGTAAATGGTCAGCAATTTTTCCGGTCAGGGTAGTTTTGCCAACGCCAATCATGCCTGCTGTAATAATCACCATAATGGCTCCTCTTTTAAATAGTTTTACAATGTTAACTATCTTACTACAAAAATGCGACCTTGCCTATTATGTCTCCGTGGTTATCAAGCGTTAAATTGTGGTCCTGGGGAGGGATCTATGCTAAATAACTTTAAAGTAATAATATAAATTAAATTATTTTATCTTTTTGTGGAGGAATTATAATGTCGCCAAACGAGATTAAAGAACAGTTAGTCATTGCTAATCAACAGGGGTATCTGGTTGAAGTTTATAATTTTGTAAGTGATGACATGTTTAATGTCGGATTTGTGATTGCTTTCGATCCTTTATTCGTATTGTTATTAGGAATTGACTGGGATGGGAAAATTAATGGATTAACTGCTATTCGCTTAAGTAGTATTCACAATATACAGGCACACACTGATTATCTAACGACGGTTTCTTTAAAATGCAAAGTTGCCAAAGACCATCATTATTTTGATATTTGGGGATTACAAAAATTTTTGCGACACCACAATTATCAAAATACGAATCTTTTGCGGACGTTACTGGAAGATTCTTACCATCATCAATTGCCGGTAGTGATTGGGACAGATCGTTATAAGGGAGAAGACGACTTTTCAGGTTTAATTAATAATTTGTCTGAAATAAAACTAACTTTGCATTACCTGAATGAACACGACCTCTCTTCATTGTGGGAATACGAAATTTTATTGGCCAAGATTGATTACTTGAGAGTACGAGGAACCCAATGTGCGCAAACGAAAGAGATTCTGCACAATGTCTTTAATGTCCATTTTGAAAATAATTGAAATCCCTTTCATTTAGTAGTAAACTGTTTTAGTAAATCGTTTCACTTAACAATGAAGAGGTAGATTGATGAAGAATAAAGTAACAATTAAGGATGTGGCAGAAAAGGCAGGGGTATCGGTAACCACTGTATCACAAATCCTTAATGGCAAAGGCGCTCGTTTTAGCGAAAAAACTCGCCAACAGGTTTTAAGGTTAAAAGATGAAATGCATTATGTTCCTGATTTTAATGCCCGAAATTTAATTCTCCATTCTTCAAAGACAATTGGTGTTTTGGTACCAAATATTGGGAATCCATTCTTTAGTACCTTTTTCCGTGGGATTCAAACAGTGTGCCGAAATGCACATTACTTACCATTAGTATTTAGCGCTAGTAATAATGAAGATACGGAAAAGTATTATCTGGGAACTTTGGTAGAACGATCTGTTGATGGACTAATCATTGCTAGTTCTAGTGTTACAGGTGATACCATTGATAACATCCTAAAACCTAACCGGATTCCATATCTGTTATTTGATCGAAATCAAACGAATGATGATGGTGATCGACTACAGGTGGATGATTATCAAGGAGGAACCATTGCAGCAAACTATCTGGCTGGCTTAGGCCATCAGCGAATTGTCATGATGCTGCCGCAACAATTAACCCGGAATTTACGAAAACGGTTAGATGGGTTTATTAGTGGATTACTACAACATGGAATTTCTTTTAGTGAAGAAAAAAATGTTGTTTACGCATCATTAACTAAATTAGGCGGTTATGAACAAACCGCAGCAGTTTTGGCTAAGCAGCCAACGGCCGTGTTTTGTGCTAATGATGAATTAGCCATTGGATTATACCGGGGACTTCACGAGCGGGGATTAAAGATTCCAGAAGACCTTTCAGTTTTGGGATATGATAACATTGACCTGACTGAATACGTTACTCCAAAGTTGACCACGATCCAACAGCCAATTATGGAACTTGGTGAAACCAGTGCCCGCTTGATTTTGAACCGGATTAATAATTTAAATATGGGCCGCCAATTGGTTGATGTTCCAGTCAAATTAATTGAACGATCAAGTACATCAGCACCGCAAAAATAGAAAAGTCCTTGCCGACAGGTAAGGACTTTTGTGTTAAGATTGTAAAAAATATTGGAGAGTGACACATGAAAATAACTAAGCGCCCAAAGTGGATTTGGCGAGTATTGATTGTAGCTGGGTTAGCTTTACTAATCCAGGTGCCACCGGTTATTTTATTATTTATCCGCCATACCTCAACAGTTCCAATCCAATTGACTGGTTGGATGATCATTTATATTTTAATCTTTGCTTTAATTATTTACTGGTCATGTCATACTTATTTCAAGTACCGGCGTTGGCAACCACAACAACAGACTTTTATTCAACATTTAAAATGGATCATCGGCGGATGGCTACTGGTAATTGGCGGAGAACAGATTTTAAATCTTTTAAATTACCTAATTTACCATCAAACAGAAACTGCCAATAATCAAATTATTGCTCACCTTTTAAGCAGTAATCATGTTGTATTGATTATCATGTCTTTTGCTGCAGTTGTACTGAATCCAATCGCTGAGGAATTGATTTTTCGTGGTGTAGTGATGAACTTCTTTTTTAATGATGATGCCTTCTGGTTGCCAATTTTACTATCTGGGATATTATTTACCTTAGAGCATTCTAGTACTACGTTGATTAGCTACTTGATCTACTTCTATTTGGGGTCGGTTTTTGCCTTTATCTACAGAAAAACGGGTAATCTTACTAATACAATTTGGCTACATGCTTTGAATAATTTGATTGCATTATCCGCGCTACTGGGGACGATGAAATAGTTGACAATTAAATATTGAAATCGCTTACAAAAGGTGATATATTATTGGTGAGGAAGGAAATAAGTAGACACGACAAGAAGTCTACACGGATCTAGCGACTGAATGATTAGTAGGTCAGAAGCAGCGTAAGAGTAACCTGTAATATCATTTAGGGGTCGGTTACCAGCGTGCACTAGGTAGCAAGAGTTGCTTTGCGGAAGATGAATTAAATAGATGAGTTAAGTATTAGATAATAGCTTTCTCGCAAAGAACTAATAATAATTCCTTCCCAAAGATAAGCCGTCTCTCTGAGGCGGCTTTTTTGTATTAACATCTTAAGGCTTCATTTCACATTTCGTGCACACAGGGATGAATTTTAAACAATTCTGCAAAACTATAAAAAGCCGTCATCCCTTGCTAAATCAGGAATAACGGCTTTGCCGAATTTTAGAAAATTCTGTAAAAATGCGCTCCCAGGGACTCGAACCCTGATAATGAGGACCGAAATCTCATGTGCTATCCAGTTACACTAAGAGCGCCGATTAATTACTATTATAAACAGCTCTTTAAAAAATACAAATGATTGCAACAAGTAATGCGGTAATTTCTAAGATCAGGGCAAGCCAAGGGACACCAAAAGTTAGTAGTTTACGTCGAAAAATCATTTCGACCATGATAAATAGGACAACTAAAGAAATTATTTGAATTAATAACCACCAACTAATACTAGGCAGCGCTGCCAAAAAGAAAATGATTTTTCCGACAAGCATTGCTAATAATATAATTCTTGTAATAATTAACCAGCTACTGGTTCGTTTGTCAATGGTGGAGTGCATTCCCAAGGCCACACTCAGACATAGTAAAATGCTACAGCCAATAAAAAGATATGTATATTTCATAGTAACTTCCTTCAAAAATTGTTTAGCAATATTTTATCATTTTTTCATTTGAAAGTAGATGGCTTGAAAAATAACCTAAAAATGAGTAAAATACTTAATATTACTGATTTTATGACTGATGGGGTGAATTGGATGACGTACTTTAAAGTTGGCGATGTTGTTGAAGCTGAGAAGTTTGGCCAATTAGAACATGGCTTTACAGGAACAGTTGAAAAAGTTTATGACAATTCGATTATGATGTCGATTGAGGAATTTGACCCTGAAGATAAGACAAGTATTAATGAATTGAATAAACGAGCAGTTGTTCGTAAGACTTCCGCGAAAATTTTAAAGGCTGTTCCACGGACTGATGAGGATCGTGAAGAGGCTGCTAAGGAAGAAAAAGAAGCTGCTGAAAAGGCTGCAAAGGCGAATAAAACATCTCGTAAGCGGAAAATAACAAAAAAAGCCAAAAAAAATACTGACAAGTAATAAAAATATGTTATTATCAAAGAGGTTCTTTTTTACCGATTTGATTATGCGGGTATAGTTCAGTGGTAAAACACAACCTTCCCAAGGTTGAGTCGCGAGTTCGATTCTCGTTACCCGCTTACCACAGGCACCGTCACAATGATGATGCTTTTTTATTTACTTACTGTGGATAAGATTTTTGAAAAGTAAGGAGAATGTCATTAGCAAGCGAGTTCAGGATGGTGGAAGCTGAATAATGACTCTTTTGAAGCGCGCAAAAATCAACATTTAAATATCTTGAAAGAGTGGAATAACAATTCAAGTAGAGTGGTACCGCGGGAAGTCTCGTCTCTAATGAGCTAAAGCTAGTTCATTAGGGACATTTTTATTTTGAAGGGAGAAAATCATGAACGAACGAGCACAAGTTATTAAATCTTTACAACCAGCATTACCGGATTTAAATAGTGAAGAAATTGCGGAGAAAATTGAACGACCAAAAGATGCAAACAATGGTGATTATGCATTTCCGACGTTCTTTTTAGCTAAGTATCTTCATAAAGCGCCTCAAATGATTGCCCAAGAACTGGTACAAAAAATCGATCAAACCGGTTTTGAAAAAGTGGTTGTCGCTGGTCCTTATATTAACTTCTTTTTAGATAAACAGGCGGTTGGTGAAAATATTTTAAAGACCATTTTAGCGGATCCACAAAATTACGGATCTCAAAATATGGGAAAATTAGCGAATGTTGCGATTGATCTTTCTTCACCAAACATTGCGAAGCCGATGGGAATGGGACATTTGCGATCCACAGTTATTGGTAACGCGATCGCCAATATTTTAGCGAAGGTTGGTTTCCAGCCAATCCGGATTAATCACTTAGGTGATTGGGGAACCCAATTTGGTAAGTTGATGGCAGCTTATGAAATGTGGGGTAATGAAAAAGAGGTTAAGAAAGACCCCATTAATACTCTTCAAAAGTATTACGTTAAAATTAATACTGAGGCGGATCAACATCCTGAATATAATGATTTAGGACGCGAATGGTTTAAGAAACTTGAAGATGGTGATCCAGAAGCCTATCGTCTCTGGAAATGGTTCCGTGCTGAGTCGTTGAAACGATTCATGAAGATTTATCATCTCCTGGATATTGATTTTGACTCTTATAATGGTGAAGCATTTTATAATGATAAAATGGCAGAGATCGATCAACTCTTGCAGGACAAACACTTACTTCAGGAAAGTAAGGGGGCCAAAATTGTTGATCTAGAAAAATACCATCTGAATCCAGCTTTGATTAAAAAGTCAGATGGGTCGTCGCTTTATATTACTCGTGATTTATCTGCGGCGTTATTCAGAAAGCGCATGTATGGGTTTGCTCAAGCATTGTACGTAGTCGGGGCGGAACAACGAAATCACTTTGATCAACTAAAAGCGGTGCTTAGTGAAATGGGCTTTACCTGGTCTCAACAAATTCACTACATTCCGTTTGGCTTAATGAGTTTAAATGGAAAAAAGATGTCGACACGAAAAGGAAATATTATCCAACTGGAAGATGTCTTAAATGATTCCATTAAGCTGGCGCGTCAACAAATTGCAGAAAAGAATCCGAACCTACAAAACGCGGATGAAGTTGCTCGTCAGGTCGGTGTTGGTGCCGTGATCTTCCATGATCTGAAGAACGAACGGACGAATTCCATCGACTTTAAACTTGCAGATGTGGTCAAATTTGAAGGTGAAACTGGTCCTTATGTTCAGTATGCGCACGCTCGGGCTGAAAGTATCTTACGGAAAGCTGGCTCGCCTGTCTTTGCTAACGCAGATTCATTGTCATTATCTGGTGATGAAGCATGGGGAATATTAACTCGGCTTGGTCAATATGGTGAAGTCATTGAACGCGCTGCTAAGCAGTATGATCCATCATTGATTGGTAAATATGCGCTGGCTTTAGCAAAGGACTTCAATCAATACTATGCCCATACGCGCATTCTTGTGGACGATGATGAGAAAACAGCACGTCTGGCCCTTGTTAAAGCTGTCAGTGAAGTTTTGAAGTCATCATTAGCACTGCTTGGCGTTAAGGCTCCAGATGAAATGTAAGGATTTGGATATTAATAATTTGAAACGAGATTGGTCGTAAGCCCAGTCTCGTTTTTTAAGATCACTAAATTTTATTAAAGCTCTTTGAAAAAAGATGGCATTATTTAGCTTTGTGATAAAATTGTTTGGATTGGTTAATACTGGAGGATTTTATGACACCGCTAAAACGAGAAAAACTACTCAAGCAAATTCAGATGTGGTTTAAGAATCACTGGCACAAACTGGTAGCGTGGCTAAAAAAATTTTGGCATCGTTATCAATTGACGCGTTGGTTGATCATTGTCTGTTTAACTCTTTTTTTGTTAATGAGTATTTACTTAACATTGGTTGCTAAAACGGCAGGTGTTAGCAAACTAGCATCTCGCCTCCAGCAAAATACGATTATTTATGATCGACATAATGATCAAGCGGGAAGCCTTTATTCACAAAAGGGAACTTATGTGAAACTTGGTCGGATCTCAAAGAATGTCCCTGATGCGGTGCTGTCAACTGAGGATCGTGGATTTTACCATGAACACGGTTTCTCATTTCGCGGGCTAGGGCGTGCTGGTTTCCTTTTATTAAAAAATAAACTTCTCCACCGTAATTATATTTCTGGTGGGGGAAGTACATTGACGCAACAATTGGTAAAAAATGCTTTTTTGACCCAACAACAGACGTTTTCGCGGAAAGCTAAGGAGATTTTTATTGCAATTGAAGTAGAAAATCAGTATTCGAAAAAAGAAATCCTCACCATGTATTTGAATAATGCTTATTTTGGTCATGGGGTGTGGGGAATTCAAGATGCTGCAAAGCGGTATTTTGATCGGAACGCCAGTGAATTAACGGTACCACAAGCTGCAACCTTAGCGGGGATGCTAACATCTCCAGGGATTTATGATCCAGTTGATCATCCGCAAGCTGCCAAACAACGACGCAATGTTGTGTTACAGCTGATGGTCGAAAACAAAAAGTTAAGCCAAACGGCTGCTAATTCATATAAACAAGCACCGCTCACGATTAGCAATGGGTACCACTATGAAGATACCTATAAATATCCATATTACTTTGATGCAGTGGTTAACGAAGCGATCAGTCGTTATCATCTTTCTGAAAAAGAAGTTATGAACAATGGCTATAAAATCTATACCACTTTGGATCAGGGACAACAAAAAGCGATGCAAAACGTGTATGATGATGACGATAATTTTCCAGCAAGTAACGGTGCAACAGTTCAATCCGCTTCGATTGCAATGGATCCCAAAACCGGTGGGGTAACCGCAATTGTTGGCGGTCGTGGCAAGCATGTTTTCCGTGGATATAATCGAGCTACTCAAATGTCTCGTCAACCAGGATCGACAATGAAGCCGATTGCTGTTTATACTCCTGCTTTAGAACACGGCTATTTTTATGACTCTAGTTTAACGGATAAAAAACAGTCATACGGTAGCAATCATTACACGCCACGCAATTACAATAACCAATATAGTGGTAGTGTTCCAATGTACAAAGCGGTTTACGAAAGTCTGAATGCCCCTGCAGTATGGTTATTAAACAAAATTGGGGTTAATACAGGCTATCGGATGGCACAAAAATTTGGCATTCCGGTAGTTAAAGGTGATCGTAATTTAGCATTAGCGCTTGGTGGGATGACAAAGGGTGTTTCTCCTGCTCAAATGGCTCGTGCTTATGCTGTCTATGCGTCTGAGGGACAGTTACCAACAACTCACTTTATTACTAAAATTGAAGATTCATCCGGAAAAGTCATTAAACGGGACCATCGACTAAAAAAGAAACGGGTGATCTCGAAAAAGGTTGCTAATCAAATGACAAGTATGCTCATTGGTGTTTATAAGCATGGAACTGGTAAAACTGCGCGACCAAACGGGTATACACTAGCTGGCAAAACTGGGACCACAGATACCGGAAAAGACGATAATAATGATCGTGATCAATGGATTATTGGCTATACTCCAGACGTTGTGGTTGCCACTTGGGAGGGTTACGATAACGCTAAAAAGAATCAGTACCTTTCAAACGTCGAAAGTACCGATATCAATTCATTGTTTAAAGCTGAGTTAGGAAGTTTGTTGCCAAATACTAGCGAAACGAAGTTTACGGTTGAAGATGCACAAGAGCGCGCACAATCGGGAACTAAATCAGGGGAACGCTGGACCGATCAGCTTGTTGACCAATTCAAACGTGGTGCCAGTGAGTTGGGTGATCGTGCTAGCCAAGTTTGGAATGGAATTCGTTCAATGTTTTAGACAAAAATGGAAAGCATGATACAATAAAAAAGACAAAGTTTTAGGAGGATCAATCATGGTAAACATTTACGATACCGCTAATGAATTAGCAAAACAAATGCGGGAGACACAAGAATATACAGCTTTAGAGGCCGCATTTAATGACATGATGGCGGATCAAGAAGCATTTGATCTGTTTAAAAAATTCCAAAAAGTTCAAGCTAGTGCCCAACAAAAACAAATGCAAGGGCAAAAGCTAACTGATGACGAAATTAAAAACGTTCAAAATTTAGCAAGTGAAGTTAGCAAAAAAGATGTAGTTAAGAAGCTGATGGAAAAAGAACGTCAAATGGATGCAATGATGCAACAGCTGAACCAAACAATCACTGCGCCAATTCAAGAATTATACAAAAAGGCGATGGATTAATCCACGATTGGACGGGCACTGAACAGGTGGCCGTCTTTTTCATATAAGAGAGGTAATAAAGGTGGCAAAGCAAATCAACGACTTCCAAGAAGGGGATCACTTAACGTTATTTGCCTTAGTGAAGGATGCACAAGTACGGCTGACCAAAAAAGGTGCTAATTATTTGGCGCTAACCTTTGGTGATCAATCCGGTGAATTGACGGGTAACCTCTGGGATGTAACGGATCAGCAAATTCAGGAATTTCAACCAGGAGTAGTTGTGTATTTAAACGGGCAGCGGACCAGTTATCAAGGTCAGCCGCAAATCCAAATTGAGTCAGTTCGATTAGCGCGCGACAACGAACCTAATCAGCCAGAGTTATATGTGGAACGCGCACCAGAAGCTGAGGAGCAGATTAAAGCTGATTTAAGACCATTTGTAAAGGCCATTCAGGAACCAACCTGGCGCAAAATTGTTAATCAATTAATGGTCAAGCATGGTGAAGCATTTTTTCAATCACCGGCTGCAAAAACCAATCACCATGCGTATGTGGGCGGGTTGTCGTACCATACATTGTCAATTTTACGGTTAGCACAAAGCGTGACTAACCTATATTCGGGAATCAATAAATCATTATTGTATGCCGGAGCGCTTCTTCATGATTTGGGGAAGACGGTAGAACTTTCAGGAGCGGTTGGTACCCAATACACGACCACTGGTAAATTATTGGGGCATATTTCCTTAATTGATGGGGAAATCTGTGCCACTTGTCAAGATCTGGGGATTGATTACGAAAGTGAAACGGTCGTTTTACTTCGTCATATGGTTTTATCGCACCATGGCTTGCTCGAATACGGTTCACCAGTGCGCCCAGAACTATTGGAAGCAGAAATTCTTCACCACTTAGATGAATTAGATGCTTCTATTATGATGATGGGAGCTGCTTTGGGAAAAGTGCAGCCTGGAGAATTTACTGGGCGGCTGTTTGCACTGGATAATCGTGCTTTTTATGAACCAACTGAAAATACGAAGAAATAGTGAATTTTTAATAAACAATGATATGGAAGCTTAAAACGAGCGCCAAATAATGGTATATTAGATTGGTGATTAATTTATTTAAGGGATGTGAAAGAGTTTGAAATCCAAAAAATTATTAGCAATTTTGGCTGGTGTCGCTGTGATGATGCCATTGGCCGCTTGTGGTAACAAAGCAGTCGCAACCACTAGTGGTGGCAAAGTCACTCAAGATGAATATTACAGTAGTATGAAAAACACTTCGCAAGGGAAGGCAGTTCTTCAACAAATGATCTTGGACAAGGTCCTTCAAAAACAATATGGCAAGGAAGTTTCTAAGACCGATGTCAATAAAGAATATAATTCTTATAAATCACAATATGGTTCATCATTTAGTGCGGTTTTACAACAGCAAAATTTAACCGAAAAGACCTTTAAAGACCAAATTAAGTCGCGGTTACTTTTAGAAGCAGCTGTTCGCCATTACTCAACTTTCTCTAACAAAGCGATCAATAAACAGTGGAAGAAGTATGAGCCAAAAGTTCAGACTGCTGAAATTCTTGTTGGTTCTGAAGATGAAGCCAAGGATATCATTAGCCAATTAGATAGTACTAGTGGTAATAAATATAAGAAATTTAAGAAATTGGCAAAATCAAAGTCTACTGATACTTCAAATAAGAGTACTGGTGGGATTGTTCCTGCATTTGATAATACCAGCACATCAGTTGATTCAGCTTATAAGAAAGCGGCCTTTAAGTTAAAGACTGGTGAATATACGACAGATCCGGTTAAGACTGATAATGGCTACCAAGTTATTTACATGGTTAAGCACCCGGCGAAGGGAGCCAAGAGTGCTCATATTGCGGATTTAAAAACACAAATAGTTCAAGAAAATATGAATAATCAATCATTTATGGAAAAGGTGATTTCCAAAGTCCTGAAAAAAGGGAATGTTTCCATTAAGGATAAAGATTTGCAAAATATTTTGTCACAGTATTTAAACCCGAGTGCCAACAATAATTCAACAACCGGAACTACTGGCTCTTCTAGTTCTAATTCAGGTGCTAATACTTCAAGCAGTAGTTCAAATTAGAAAAAATGGTGCGATCAATGCGAAAGTCAAATTGCTGACTTTTACTAGATCACACCATTTTTTAATTGCCTTTTTTTAGAATGTGAGTAATTTTCTGCAAAGCTGGTTGGCTTTTAAAATTATATCGATGAATACTACGTTGAAGTTCATGGATAGCTTTGGTTGCTGTTTTGAATGCTGATTGGGCCTTCGATAAATTATTGTGAAGTCTTTGATAACTCTGGATTAGTTGACGCCCAGCACGCCATTGTTGGGATACAAATTTCATTTTATTTCTCCAGTTGTTCAACAATTGATTTTTGAATGGCTTCGTATTTAGCGTCATTATATTGATTCGAGTTATCAGTGAAGTTAATGCTGAAGGTATCATTAGCTGAATAACGTGGAATTAAATGGATGTGAGAATGAAATACAGATTGGTAAGCTACAGAGCCGTTGTTATTTAAAATATTCATTCCGACAATTTTGGGATTAGAAGCTTTAATTGCTCGAGCAATTTTGGGCAGGCGGCTAAAGACGGCACTAGCCGTTTCATCATCATATGCAAAAATGTCCTGGATATGTTCTTTTGGCACCACTAGGGTATGACCTGGAGTGCCTTGCGAAATATCCAAGAAGGCTTTGACAACATCATCTTCATAAACGGTATAGCTTGGAATTTCACCATTGATAATTTTACAAAAAATACAGTCGGTCATGTCTATTCCCTCATTTCATTGTTTAATAGTTTTAGTATACCGCATTTCTGACTTGAACGGTCAAAGCATTGAAGGTGGTATGCTATAATCAACAATAAATAAAGGATAAAGAAGGAAACGTGTATGACATTAAAGGTCACTGATTTAGTGGGGGGTTATTCACAAATCCCGGTTCTCCATCAAGTGAGTTTTACGGTTCGCCCTGGTGAATTAGTAGGATTAATTGGCTTAAATGGGGCTGGTAAATCAACCACGATTAATCACTTGATTGGTTTGCTGCGGCCGTTTTCTGGATCAATTGTTTTAGATAATCATAACATTATTAATGATCCGGTTGGCTATAAGCAACTGATTGCTTATGTTCCAGAAACACCGATTTTGTATGATGAATTAACATTACGGGAACATATCGATTTAACGATCAAAGCTTATCAACTAAATTATGATCAAGCATGGCAACGAGCAACTAAATTGTTGAAGACCTTTCGCCTCAATAACAAGCTTGATTGGTTCCCAGCCGACTTTTCTAAGGGTATGAAACAAAAAGTGATGATTGTTTGTGCCTTCATTACAGATGCACAGTTATTAATTGTTGATGAACCTTTTTATGGTTTAGACCCATTAGCAGTAAAAGATTTATTGGATCTAATTGAGGAACGTAAGCAGGCTGGTGTGGCAGTTTTAATGTCAACCCATGTTTTGGATACTGCTGAGCGGTATTGTGATCGATTTGTTTTGCTTAATAATGGACAAGTTAAATTTCGGGGAACTTTGGACGAAATGCGCCAAGCAACTAACGATCCGCAGGCATCACTGAATGATATTTATTTAAATATTGCAAAGGGTGAGCAGCATGGATAATCTCTTTCGTGAACGTCGACAACAGCATTTTTTAATGCTTTTGAAATACTGGCGGTTAGTGTTTAATGATCATTTCGTCATTGCATTATTCTTTCTTTTTGGTGCCTTATCATATGGGTATGCGCAAGTATTACCCAGCATTCCGGCAAATAATCTTTGGATTAAAATACTATTAATAATTGGATTAGTTATTATTACTCAATTGGGGCGGTTCGCGACGTTAGTCAAAAGGGCAGATCCGGTTTTCTTATTACCGCAATCGTCCCGAATGACCAGCTATTTTTGGCAGGCATTTTGGTACAGCTGTATTTTTGGCGTATTAATTACGTTTTGTGGGGTTTTGATTGCATTACCCCTTGCCATGGTAACAATGCGAATCACAACTAAAATGATTGTAGTATTACTAATCACTGCAATGTTAATTAAGGTAAGTTGGTTAAACATTGCCCGTTTACAAGTCACTACCCGATTTAGTAGTTTAAAAATATTGAGTTATCTTCAGTGGCTGATCCCCCTATTAATTTGGTCAGGGACGTGGTTAATTAATCCAATGCTGGGATTAGTTCTCGGAATCGCTGATGTGGCAATTACAGCTTGGCTGGTATTCAGGTACCACGAGACCAATTGGCGAGTTGTGGTCAAAGTTGAACAAGACCGGATGGCAACTGTTTATCGATTTTTCAACCTGTTCACTGATGTTCCAACCCTTCAAGGACAGATAAAGAAACGAACTTATTTGAGGCCGCTTTTGAGGTGGTTGCGTGAAGATTCTGTATGGCATTTTTTATATGGTCGTGGATTAGTTCGGAACACTGAGATTGGTAATTTAGCGCTCAGGTTAACATTAGTGTTGGCAGCGATTCTATTGTTTGTGCCCGTTCTCTGGTTAAATAGCATTATTATGGCACTAGGGCTCTATTTAGTGGCAGTTCAACTAATTCCGCTGTATGATCAATTTGCGAATAACGCTTTTATCTACGTTTATCCAATCTCACAAGTTGAACAGGACCGTGATTTTAGGGACATTATTCGTAAAATTATGATTCTTGTGGCAGTCGTGATGGTAATTGCCTCCATTGGAGTTCAAGGAAACATCTTGCAGGTAATCATTAATGCAATCATTGCGGCTGTTGAAATACCATTGCTATCGACGAGGTATCTTCAATCACAGCTCAAAAAAATTAAAAAGTGAGGAATTGAGAATGCGAGTTAAACATAAAAAGTGGGCGGAGCCACTCTTGGCAGCTCATCCAGAAAAGATGGTTTTAAATCCTAGTGAAGTCAAGGGACATTGGGTAGATCGTTTTCCACAAAATCAACCAATTCAATTAGAGGTAGGGATGGGGAAAGGTCAGTTTATCATTGGCATGGCAAAGAAGCATCCAGAAATTAATTTCATTGGTTTGGAAATCGAAAAAACTATTGCTGCTATTGCGCTTAAAAAAGCATTACCAGAAGCGCTGCCTAATTTACAATTTATCTGCGCAGATGGGGCCGAACTGACGGATTTCTTTGCAGATCATCAAATTGATAAACTGTTTTTAAACTTTTCTGATCCGTGGCCCAAAAAACGTCATGCTAAACGTCGGCTAACTTACCACACATTTTTGTCTAGCTATGAGCAGGTTGTTAAAAAGGGTGGCGGTTTGGAATTAAAAACAGACAATATGAGCTTTTTCGAGTTTTCTCTCGAAAGTTTAAATAATTATGGATTGAAATTTGACGGTGTATGGCTTGACTTACACCATAGCGATGAGAATGCTAATAATGTCGAAACGGAGTATGAGCATAAGTTTAGCGAGCTCGGCCAGCCAATTTATAAAGTCACAGCACATTTTAACGATTAATTAAGTAACCAAACGAAAGGATTTCGTATTCATAAATTGAATCGTGAAATCCTTTTTTTTGTTTGTGAAAAAAATGGATTGATAAAAATTGGTATAGTTATATTTAAAAAATCTTTAAAAAGTTTTTTAAAGAATTTTACGCAAAGTTGTCAACCGCTTAGCAAGTAATCATTAATAAGCAATAGCTGATATACAGCCGGTTGCACAAAATCAACTTTGCTAAAGGATTGCAATTAATTATTGTGTTTTTGAACATTTTATCTCTTGACGTTCGCTACTACAGATGGCAATATTAGCACCGTGGATTGAAAAAATATTAATTGGTATAGTTTTTATTTGTGAAAGGAAACTAAAATGCAAAATCAAGATTCAATTAAAATTTATTCTGATGGTGCAGAAATTAATGCGATGCGTCAAATGGCAAAAAATGATTATTTATCAGGATTTACAACTAACCCATCATTGATGAAACGGGCTGGGGTAACTAACTACCTGTCATTTGCTAAACAAGTGGTTTCTGAGCTCCCGGATTACTGCGTTTCATTTGAAGTGTTTGGTCAAACTGCCGATACAATGAAACGTGAAGCGGAAATTCTTTCAAGTTTAAGTGACCAGGTATATGTTAAGATTCCGATCATTAACTTGAAAGGTAACTACAATACCGATTTAATTCATACTTTGTCAGCAAATGGTATCAAAGTTAATGTCACTGCGATTACAACTGAATTACAAGTTCAGGCTGCTCTTGCAGCTCTGTGTTCAAAGACGCCAGCGTTTGTTTCACTATTTGTAGGTCGGGTGGCCGACACGGGTGCTGATCCGATTCCGTTTGTTAAAAATTCAGTAGAAATGGTAAGTGATTTTGACAATGTTGAAACACTGTGGGCATCAACGCGCGAGGTCTATAATATTACGCAGGCAGAACAATTAGGGGTTGATATTATTACTGTTCCGCCAGTTATTTTGCAGAAGTATAATGAGCGGCGTTCCTTCACTCCGGATGATGTGGCTCTAGATACTGTGCATGGGTTTGATAAAGATATTAAGACCCTTGGGTTTAGCATTCTTGACGATGCTGTTTTAGCCTAAGTAGAAATTAACATTCCTTAATTTAAAAAAAGTAACGTAAACGGGGCCTCATAATCATGAGGCCCCGTTAATAGTTTTAAATTAATTAGCTCGTTTGATTTTTAAAATCGATCCAGTCTTTGCATCCGCAATAAAACGGTAGTCGATTAACTGTTCGTCTTCGCAACGCTGAATTCCACCGTAGTAAACAAAGGATTTAGAAGCGAAGCATTGGTAGGGATGGATTTGATGGTCAATCCAGCTGCCTTCAACAGTCCCTTCTCTTTTAAAATCGTTAATGGTATTTCGCAAAATGGCTTCCGGAGAAACCTTGGTTCTACCCAATAATTTACCAAAGATAAAACCGGCCACTCCAGAAATCCCCAATGTTGCAGATAAAACTAAGGGACGATAGATGCTATTACTATTATTCATGTTCTTCACTTTCTTACTCATAATAAATTGCAATAATTTTAACAATTTTAGCTAAAATCAGCAAGAGATGCATCAAGTGATGACCACTGAATGAGGTTGCTTTAAGAGGATTAAATATGTTAAAATTTACTTACATAAAATAAGAAGAATGGAGATAATTATGATGGAACGTTTACCAAAAATGACCCAAGATGAATTGAACCAACGGATTGCTAGTGGAAACTATGTCTTATTCTTTACTGCTGACTGGTGCCCTGATTGTAACTTTATAAAACCAGCGATGCCGGTAATTGAGCAAGACTTTACTGATTATACGTTTTTGTTGGTTGATCGGGATGAAAATATTGATTTGGCAGCTGACTTAGGAATCATGGGGATCCCAAGTTTTGTGGTTTATCAAGATGGGACAGAAGTCGGCAGATTTGTTAATAAAGATCGTAAGACTAAAGAACAGGTTGAAAACTTTTTGAAGGGACTTAATTAATGGACAGGGACTGAGGATGATCCAGTCCCTGTTTTTGTCTAATTTATGCTTACTGATCATAGTGGTTATGGTACAATCTAATCTGTGAATTATTTCAAGAAGATAGAACTTAGAGGGATGATTAAGAGAAATGCTAATTGCAAGTTATAATCCCCATGAAATGGGCGATGTTTTAGTATTGATGGTAGCACCAGGCAGTGGTAAACAAGTAGAACGGTCACACAACGGAATTGTCGAAATTACCGATTCAAATACAGGAAACTTGCTGGGCTACAATCTTTTTGACGCTAGCAACTTATTACCGGAATTGCAATCAGTTAATGGCAATTTTGATTTAAACGCTGACCAAGTTGCAAAGATTAATGCACAATTAGTAACGGCGGGGTTCGAAACGCCAATTGAATTACCTAAACAACCACATTTCCAAGTCGGTTATGTTGAAAAGATGGTCGCCCATCCTAAGTCTGATCATTTGCACATTGCGACGGTGGATTTTGGGACTGAAAAGCGGCAAATTGTTTGTGGTTCCGTCAATTTACGTGAAGGGATCAAGGTAGTTGCTGCGACCGTTGGAACGATGATGCCAAACGGTAAGTTGATCTGGCCAGGGAAGCTGTTAGGTGTTGAAAGTGATGGAATGATCTGCACGCCACGAGAACTTGGCCTAAAAAACGCTCCGAATAAGCCTGGCTGTCTCATTTTAGATGATGATTTTGCTGAAAATGGTGCGGCTTTTGACTTTGATCGTGGAAATCGATTATTTGCCTAACAGGAAGGATCAGTCAAATGAATAATCAGAAAAACTATTATTTTGTAGGAATCAAAGGAACCGGGATGGCTGCCTTGGCCAGGGTTTTGAATGAGTTAGGAAACCATGTTGAAGGTTCGGATATTGCAAAAGAAACCTTTACTCAAGCTCCCTTAGAAAAGGCGGGAATTAAAATTCATGAATTTGATCCAGCTAATTTGAGGCCTGGTATGATCGTTGTGCAGGGAAACGCATTTGGCGATGACCATCCTGAAATTGTTCATGCTAAAGAATTAGGGCTAACGATTCAAACTTATCCTGAAACTGTGGAACAAGTCATTGAAAGTAATACGTCGATTGGCATTGCGGGAGCGCATGGCAAAACTAGTACTACTGGTTTACTATCACATGTTCTTTCCAATGTTGAACCAACTAGTTTTCTAATTGGCGATGGGGTTGGTCATGGTGATCCTGATTCCCGTTTCTTTGTCTTTGAGGCGGATGAATATCGTGACCATTTTTTGGCTTATCATCCAGACTATGCGATTATGACAAACATTGATTTTGATCATCCGGATTATTTTAAAGATATTGACGATGTGCGGTCTTCGTTTGAACAGTATGGCCAACAAGTCAAAAAAGCCATTTTTGCTTGGGGGGATGATCCTAATTTACGGAAGCTGTCAGTAGATGTGCCGGTGTACTATTATGGAACTAACTCACAAGATGACTTTCGGGCGGAGAATATTCAACGAACTCCTGCAGGGTCAACTTATGATGCGTATTATCATGATCAAAAGTTGGGCACGTTTACGATTCACCTATATGGTGAACACAGCGTGTTAAATAGTTTAGCGGTGATTGCGGTTGCCTATATGGAACATGTAGATTTAGAAGCAATTCAACATGAACTATCTAATTTCACCGGTGTGAAGCGCCGCTTTAGTGAAAGTAAGTTTGGTGATATGACCGTCATCGATGATTACGCTCACCACCCATCAGAAATTAATGCGACAATTGATGCTGCCCGACAAAAATATCCAGATAAAGAACTTGTAGTTGTCTTCCAGCCTCATACTTATTCGCGGTTACAAGCGTACTTGAAGCAATTTGGTCAAGCTTTAGGTAAAGCTGATAAGACATATGTGACCCCAATTTTTGGCTCAATTCGTGAAAATGCTGGCCACGTTTCTAGTGCTGATCTGGAACAACTGGTTCCAGGCAGCGAAGATATTGATTTAGATTCGATGGATAAGTTGTTAGCATACCATAACGATGTGGTGGTCTTTATGGGGGCTGGCGATATTGAAAAGTATGAAGATCAATATGCCCGTTTGCTAAAGAAATAGCTTAGAAAATGTTAAAGATTCTTGATTGGAATGGTGGCCTTTGCTACCATTTCTTTATTAACCTACTATTTAAAAATAAGGAGGAGTTATCGTGGACAATTTTTCACAAGAACCGCGTCGTGAAGTGAACGTCGCGGGATTAAATAGTTTTTTAACGCGAATGTACGGACTAATGTCTGGTGCAGTTTTAGTATCCGCGTTAGTTGCTTATTTAACAATCGTTCCGTTTCGTGCAGCATCAATGGCCTTCGTTGCTCAGCATAGTGGAATGATTTGGCTGATTCTATTATTGCCGATTGCTCTGTCAATGGGGATTAGTTTTAGCGCCACGCGGAATCCAGCTGGTAGTCTTTTAATGTTAATGGTGATTGCGGTCATCTATGGTTTTGAGTTTGCTTTGATTTCAATGGCCTATACAACTGCTAATATTGCCGCTGCTTTCTTATCATCATCAGCTGTTTTTATCACAATGACGATTTATGGAACGGTTACCAAGCGTGATTTAAGTCGTGCGGGAAGTCATGCACTAGCAGCGTTAGTAGCGTTGATTATTGCTAGTTTGATTAACATGTTCTTGCGGAGTGCAGCCATTACTTATATTTTTTCGTACATCGCGGTAATTATTTTTGTGGTTTTAACCGGATGGGATGCTCAAAAAATGAAGAATATTTATATGCAGTATGGATCGCAAGTATCTGTTGGCGGACTAGCAGTCTTGGGAGCTTTGCAACTTTACCTTGACTTTATTAACCTATTCTTATCGCTATTACAGATTTTTGGCATGAGTGATCGTGACTAATAATGGTTAGAGACCGGAATCTAGTATTTCGGTCTCTTTTTCTTTTGTCGTAAAGATTGGTACAATGATATGAGAAAGAGAGCGAGGTTTCATTATGGCAGACAAGCAACTTTTATTGATTGATGGTAACAGTATCATTTTTCGGGCTTTTTACGCGATGCACACTCAGATGGACAGGTTCACGAACCAGGACGGTCTT
The DNA here is from genome assembly GCF_934202705.1 of uncultured Limosilactobacillus sp. Lineage (GTDB taxonomy): Bacteria > Bacillota > Bacilli > Lactobacillales > Lactobacillaceae > Limosilactobacillus. Next base: position 181,175 of record NZ_CAKPYE010000001.1, on the reverse strand, counting down.
CATACAGCAGCAATTTATGGATTTAAGCTGATGCTGGATCATGTGTTAGATAGGTTTAAACCCGATGCAGCCTTAGTGGCCTTTGATGCTGGTAAGACAACCTTTCGGACTGAAAAATATCACGATTATAAAGCAGGACGCGCTAAGACCCCAGAAGAATTGACGGAACAGTTTCCGTATGTCCGACAACTCGTAGAAGCATCTGGCTTACATAGTTATGAACTAAAAAATTATGAGGCCGATGACATCATTGGCACACTAGCGAAACAAGCTGACGACGCTGGATATCGAACTTTAATTGTTTCTGGAGATCGGGACTTAACTCAATTGGCGACGGAACAAACAACGGTGGCAGTCACCAAAAAGGGCGTGACTCAAACTGAGCATTTTACTCCAGAATATATGGAGGAAAAATTAGGAGTGACGCCGACACAATTTATTGATGTGAAAGCATTAATGGGCGATAGTTCCGATAATTACCCAGGAGTCACTAAAATTGGCGAAAAAACTGCCATTAATTTAATTCGTCAGTATGGTTCTTTAGATGGTATTTACGAAAATATTGATCAGATGAAGAAGAGCAAACGGAAGGAAAATTTGATTAATGAAGAAGCAATTGCTCGTCAGTGCCAAGACTTAGCAAGAATTCGGCGCGATGCTCCCGTAACGATTAGTTTAAATGACTTAAAGTATAAAGGACCACAGCAAGAAGCACTGGTTACCCTCTTTGAAAAATTAAATTTTAAGTCTTTTCTTGCTAAGATGAAGGTTACTCCTGATCCGCAGCTAACAACTGCGGCGTCTAAAGTTCACTACACTGAATTGACACTTGATAACCTGGCAGAACTAAAGTCGATTAAAAAGCACTGTGTATTTTTACTTGAATTACCAGATTCAAATTATCATGTTTCACCAGTTGCTGGGTTCGTGATTGGCACAGCAGGTCACTGGTGGGTTAGTCGTAATGCTGAATTGTTGCAGGCGTCAGCAATTAAAAAGCTACTAGAAGACCCATGCATTACGAAGGATACTTTCAATGCAAAAGCCCATGATGTTGCTCTCCATCGTTTGGGGATCCATTTACAAACAGTTGGGTTCGACTTTTTGCTTGTATCATACTTATTAAATACTAATGATAATAGCAACGACCTTGGACAACTTGCTCATGAACACGACTACTATGATGTTCAATCTGATGAAGAAGTATACGGGAAGGGGAAGAGTCGTCACCTTCCGGATAATGCGAATGTTTTCTTCAATCATTTAGCTCAAAAGGGTCAAGCAATTGAAAAATTAAAGCAACCGTTAACTGATCAACTTCATGAAAATGAACAATGGCCGCTATACACGGACATTGAGCGACCACTTTCGCATGTTTTAGCCAAAATGGAAATGGCTGGTGTTCATGTTGATGCCACTACTTTAAAAGAAATGGGGAGCAAACTTAAGGAGCGGTTGGCGGAATTAGAACAAGCGATTTACGAAGAAGCTGGTGAAGAGTTTAATATTAATTCTACCAAGCAGTTAGGGACGATTTTGTTTGAAAAGATGAAACTTCCGGTGATCAAGAAAACTAAAACGGGCTATTCTACTTCTGTCGAAGTTTTGGAGAAATTACAGGGACGCGCACCAATTATTGATAATATCTTAATTTATCGGCAAATCGCGAAGATTCAGTCAACCTATATTACTGGGTTGCTAAAGGTCATACATTCGTCTGACCAAAAGATTCATACGCGCTATCTGCAAACGTTAACTCAAACTGGACGATTATCTTCAGTGGATCCAAATCTACAGAATATTCCGGTCCGTCTTGCTGAGGGGCGAAAAATTCGCCGTGCATTTAAGCCCAGTCAATCCGGATGGAAGATCTTCTCTAGTGACTATTCTCAAGTTGAATTACGGGTCCTAGCACACGTGACGGGTGATCACAATCTTCAACAAGACTTTATTGATGGTAAAGATATTCACGAAAGTACAGCTCGGCGGATTTTCCACTTGTTACCGGGCGAAAAAGTCACGCCAAATATGCGACGGCAGGCTAAAGCAGTTAACTTTGGCATTGTTTATGGGATTAGTGACTACGGCTTATCGCAAAATATTCATGTTACCCGTAAACAAGCTCATGAGTTTATTCAGAGTTACTTTAATGAATTTCCTGGTGTTAAGGACTATATTGAAAACATCGTTAAACTTGCGAAAAAACAGGGATACGTTGAAACTTTGACTCACCGTCGACGTTATTTACCGGAAATTAATTCGAAGAATTTTAGCCGTCGCTCATTTGCAGAACGGACAGCGATGAACACACCAATTCAGGGAAGCGCAGCTGATATCATTAAGATTGCCATGATTAATATGAATGACCAGTTAGAAAAAGCTGGTTTGAAGGCCCGAATGCTTTTACAAATCCATGACGAATTGATTTTCGAAGCTCCTGAAAATGAAATTGCACGACTTAAAGAATTAGTTCCTAAAGTAATGGATTCAGCAGTGAAACTTGATGTGCCACTGAAAGTTGAGAGTAAAGTTGGCGATACTTGGTATGATCTAAAATAACGATGTTAACACTGGTTAGCTGGATGGAAAAGGTGACCGGTGTTTTAATTTGCAAATTTTATTTGATAGATTATAATGGTTCTAAAAAAGATGTGGAGGCCGAAGAATGCCAGAAATGCCTGAAGTTGAAACTGTCCGTCGTGGTCTCAATCAGCTGGCGGATGGTCATCAAATTATTGGAATTGATATTAACTATGGTAAAACGATTGAAAACGATGTTGAAGAATTTCGCGAAGCACTAGTTGGTCAAACGATTGAGCGGGTAGATCGGCGTGGCAAATATTTGCTATTTAGATTTTCCAATCACCTGACGATGATTTCCCATTTACGAATGGAGGGTAGTTATTTTAAACAAAAAACTGGACTACCCGTTGATAAGCACACTCATGTAATTTTTCATTTCGAGAATGGGACAGATCTTTGCTATCGTGATACGCGAAAATTTGGGAGAATGAGGTTAGTACCGACAGGCCAAGAAATGAATTATGGCGGATTGCGGACCATTGGACCAGAACCAACTGAACAAGACTTTAAACTTGATTATTTTGAAAAGATTCTCCATAAAAGTCGTGGAAAAATCAAGCCGTTTCTCCTTAATCAAAGCCACGTTGCAGGATTAGGCAACATTTATTGTGACGAAGTATTATGGATGAGTAAGATTAATCCAGAACAGGCTACCAATACGCTGACTCACCAGCAAGCGAAGGTGTTGCGTGAAAATATTATTAAGGAAGTTGCTACGGCAACCGAACATAAGGGGACTACGGTTCATACGTACAAAAACGCCTTTGGAGATGCCGGTGGTTTTCAAGACTACCTTAAAGCATATGATCATGGCGGTGAACCCTGCCCACGATGTGGTACCAAGATGATTAAGATTAAAGTGGCTCAACGGGGAACTACCTATTGCCCGCATTGTCAAGAACTGATTGAAAAATGACAAAAATCATTGGATTAACCGGGGGAATTGCTTCAGGTAAGTCGACCGTTAGTAATTATTTAAGGCGACTCGGGTATCCTGTTGTGGATGCTGACCAAATTGCTCGACAGGTAGTCGAACCGGGGTCGATTGGTCTCAAGAGGGTTATCGCGACGTTTGGTACTGGATTTGTAACGTTAGATGGTAAACTAGATCGACATAAATTAGGCCAGTTGGTTTTTAATGATCATCAACAGATGCAGACTTTAAATGACTTGCTACAACCACTAATTCGTCAGAAGATCATTAAACAGCTGACGAAACACAGAACAGCAGGGGCGGCCTTAGTGTTCTTAGATGCACCGTTATTATTTGAGCAACACTATGATCCATTATGCGATCTAGTATTAGTAGTGACTGTTTCTCATCAAGTTCAGTTAAAACGGTTGATGAACAGGGATCAATTAACAGTCACAGAGGCAAAGTCACGAATTAATAGTCAATTACCAATGGCTGTGAAGATTAAGCGAGCGGATGTAATCATCGACAATAATTCAACCCTCCAAACAACTAAACGTCAAGTACAGCAATGGCTAGAAAGCGTTCAAAATTAGGAATGTGGTATAATAAAGTCTGTTTAGTAAGCTTGGATTAAGGAGGGCACCAGCGTGATATGTCCACACTGCCATAAAAACGGCTCTCGGGTGATTGACAGTCGACCGAGTGAAGATGGTACTTGCATTCGTCGCCGTCGTGAGTGCGCTAATTGTGGTTTTCGTTTTACAACCTTTGAACGGTATGAAGAAACGCCACTGTTAGTTGTTAAAAAAGACGGGACACGGCAAGAGTTTAATCGTCAAAAAATTCTCAACGGATTAGTGCGTTCTGCTGAAAAGCGCCCGGTTAGTATGGAACAATTGACCAAAATTGCAGATAAAGTGGAAAGCCAAGTGCGTCGTTTGGGAGAAACTGAAGTGTCTAGTCAGTTGATTGGAAAATACGTGATGAGTGAGTTAAAAGTCGTGGACGAAATTTCTTACATTCGTTTTGCGAGCGTTTATCGTCAATTTAAAGATGTGGATGCTTTTATGAGTGAACTAAAAACGATGATTGGTAATGACAAACGAAGTGATCAAAAATGACAAAGTTTCAGTTAACTCCCAAAACTGGGTATGTAGTAAGTGCGGCTGTTGATTTTATTAATAATAATGATCAAACTTTTGTGGATTATTATTTACCATTGATGAGTCCCAATGCGCTGGGGCTTTTTTCAGCTTTAAAGTATCAATTAAAGGGGCAACCGCTACTTTCTGAACGACAGCCAGTGAGTCATTTATTAACACAGTTAAATACGGGCATTCGCTCTGTCAATGAAGCGTTGACCCAGTTAGAGGCGGTTGGATTAATAAAAACATTTTCACGAAGTGATGAATTAGGCGTGGTTGCTGTTTTTGAGCTACATCCAACCTTAACACCCGCTGCATTTATGAAGGATGATTTGCTGAGTGTTCAGTTGTTGGAAATGGTTGGCTCAGATCAATTTAAACGTTTGGGAAAGGCTGCTGTGGCCAGATATTTAAATATTGATCATTTAGAAAACGTTAGTCATTCTTTTTTTGAAGTCTTTCACCCGAATCGAGATCAATCGTCAACGGATGAAGTTCTACAAGAGACGCAAAACCAGATTAAGCAAGCAACCAATCAACGGGTACCGACGAATTCAATTCCGCAAGATGCTTTTGATTTGCACTTTGTGGCGCAACAATTATCTGGAGCGGGAATTGATCCAGAAATTGTAAACCAGTATCGGAGATTAATCTTAGTAGAACATTTGACATATGGTTACGATGAATTAGCTATCGCAAGATTAATTGAGCGTTCCGTTGATGTAGTTGATGATCAATTTAATGAGGAAGAATTTAAAAAGCGCGCACGGAATGCGGGACATGTTCAAAAGCAACCAATAAATAATCAAAAGGTTGATAAAATCGCGATGGCGGGCCTGTCTGAGCAGGTTCAGTCATTGATTCAGCTATGTGAATCACAAGCACCAATGGAGTTTCTCACTCAGCTAAAGCAGCAAACTAATGGTTATGTTAGTTCATCAGAACGTTATACTGTGGAAAGGTTAGTTCAACAGAGCGGTTTATCAAATGGAGCGATTAATATCCTGCTATGGTATATTATTGGTGAGCAAGGACTCGCAACCGTTAAAGCTAATTTGGCGGATGCGATTGCTAATAATTGGAGCCGGTCTGGGGTTACAAACTCATTGGAAGCCTTTAACGAGATTAAGCAGCATAAGGCTGCACGTTTACAACGACAAAAAAATGGTCGCCCATTTTTTCGAAATGGGCGTAAGAAAAATGTTCAGGAAAAATTACCTGATTGGGCGAAAAAGGATTATCAGCCCAAGGCTAAATCGGCTTCGCCAGAACAGCTTGCTGAATCAAAGCGACTATTGGCCGAATTACGAAAGAATCGTAATAAGCAAGATCAAGGAAATGGGGGTGAACACTAGTGGAACCATTAAGGAAGTTTTTAAAAAGCCAAGGCAAGCAGAATGCTACAGATCAAATTTTTGCGGAAGTGTTTGCTGATGAAGATGTTAAACAGTTTCTTCACAATAACCAAGATCGTTTAACGAGTGAAGATATTCAACGAGGACGATCTAAGTTGTATGAATACGTTCATGAAAAACATCTGGCTCAAAATGGTACCCCTAGCGTTGCTCCGGGTTACACTCCGCGATTATTGATATCCGCGGGACAAATTGATGTTACCTATGTCCCAACTACTGAATTATTAGAGCAACAAGCAGTTCAAGCAAAACGGCGGCGCGTTAGTAAGCGATATATGCCAAAGTTTATTGAACGGGCAACACTGGATGATTACTATACTAGTAACGAGGGTCGAACAGCAGCGCTCAATGCGGCAGTTAGATTTATTAATCATTACACTCAAAATCATGACTTTACACCAGGATTGTACCTTTCTGGTAGCTTTGGGGTTGGCAAGACATATTTATTAGGCGCAATTGCCAATGAACTTGCTGATCAAGGAATTAACAGCATGTTAGTTCATTTTCCAACCTTTGCGGTCAATATGAAAGGCTCAATTGCTCGCCATACAACTGAACAAGATCGGGATGAAGTAAAGCAAGCACCAATTTTAATGTTGGATGATATTGGAGCGGATGCTTTGTCTCCCTGGTTGCGTGACGAAGTTTTAGGGGTGATTTTAGAATATCGAATGCAGGAAGAGCTACCGACCTTTTTTAGTTCTAACTTTTCATTAGATGAATTGACTGATCATTTAGCACAAGATAGTAACGGTAATAATGAACCGTTGAAAGCGCAGCGCATAATGGAACGAATTCGTTTCTTATCTCGTGAAGTAAAAATGATTGGGCCAAACCTTCGTCAAAAGGGCTAAAGTTTGATTTTTATGCTTGACAAAATTACAGAAATTGATTAACCTATTATTTGTTGAAAGAAAAGCAGAAGCACCCGCTTCTCGCCTTGGTGACCAGAGTTGCCGGGCTGACGAGTTGAATGAAGCTAGACTAATTGCGTAGTTTAGTATTTTCAAGCGGGGTGCATTGCATTCCGCTTTTTTTGCTTGTTCTTTCGTTATCAAAATTGGAGGTGTATTGCCATAGCTCAAGGAATGAATGTCAATAACGGTATCCGTGCCAGAGAAGTTCGCTTGATTGACCAAAATGGTAATCAATTAGGGATTAAGTCCAAGCGGGAAGCCTTACAGTTAGCTGAAGATGCTGATTTAGACTTAGTACTTGTTGCACCAAAGGCACGTCCGGCGGTTGCCCGAATTATGGATTACGGAAAGTATCGTTTTGAGATGCAAAAGAAGGAACGTGAAGCTCGTAAGAATCAAAAAACTCAAGCAGTTAAGGAAATTCGTTTGAGCCCAACGATTGATACGAATGATTTTAATGTAAAGTTAAATCGTGTTCGCAAATTTATCGCTAAAGGTGATAAGGTTCGAGTTTCGTTACGTTTCCGTGGTCGGGCGATCACGCATAAGGATATCGGTCGTGACATGATTGAAAAGATGGCAGATGAGACTAAAGACATTGCCACCGTTGTTCAACGACCAAAGATGGAAGGACGGAGCATGTTTTTAACACTTGCCCCAATTACAGATAAGGCAAAAAAATAAAGAGAAGGTAGGAAATAGTTATGCCAAAGATGAAGACTAATCGCGCTGCTGCAAAGCGTTTTAAGCGGACTGCTAAAGGCGGTTTTAAGAGTGGTAACTCATTTACTAGTCACCGTTTCCACGGTAAGACCAAGAAGCAACGTCGCCAATTACGTGGCCTTAGTATGTTAGACAAGACTAACGTAAAGCGTTTCAAGAAAATGCTTCCTTCGAAGTAATGCATACTGCTAAATAAATTTAACAATACAAATCAAACTAGGAGGTTACCACTATGCGAGTTAAAGGTGGAACAGTTACACGCGCTCGTCGTAAGCGCATTATGAAGTTAGCTAAGGGTTATACTGGATCAAAACATCGTCTTTTCAAGACTGCTAAGGATCAAGTAATGAAGGGTTACACTTACGCTTTCCGTGACCGGAAGGTTAACAAGCGTAAGTTCCGTGAATTATGGATTGCACGGATCAATGCTGGTGCACGAATGAACGATATTAGCTACAGCAAGTTAATGCATGGCTTAAAGCTTGCCAACATTGACATTAACCGGAAGATGTTAGCAGACTTAGCAGTTAACGACCCAGAAGGATTTAAAGCGGTTGTTGATGAAGCTAAGAAGGCTTTAAACTAATCCATTAATTTTAGTTAGATTAGGGGAACCCAGAGCAGTGACCCTAATCTTTTTTTATTAATTGAACCACTCTTAGTCAATCGTTATAATTAGATTGATTAACAAAAGATGAGGTAAGACATTGATAGCAAAATTTAAACCAACCTGGATGGTCAAAACAGTTTATAATATTTCACCTGATCAATTAAAACGGCAGGGGATTAAGGCAGTATTATCCGACCTGGATAATACTTTGATTGCTTGGAACAATCCGGATGGAACTCCCGAATTAAGGCAATGGATGACTGATTTGCGTCGGGCAGGCATTCCTTTAATTGTTGTTTCAAACAACAGTGCGCAGCGGGTTGCTAAGGCAGTTCAACACCTTCAGTTGCCATTTGTGTCGCGTTCATTAAAACCACTTAGTTTTGGCATCAGTACTGCGCGTCAGCGATTAGGACTATCAAAAAGTGAAGTTGTGATGGTTGGCGATCAATTAATGACGGATATGCTGGCTGCGAACGTGGCAGGGGTACGGTCAATTTTGGTTCAACCATTAATTAACACGGACAAGTGGGATACGCGGATCAATCGCTTTTTTGAAAAGTTTGTGATGAAAGACTTGCTTAATCAATATCCAGAACTAACTTGGCAGGAGGATTTGAATGACTGAACAAATTAAATTGAGTGAAGAATTACGCTGCATTGGCTGTGGAGCAGTAATTCAATCGACTGATCCTCATAAACTGGGCTATACGCCGACAGCAGCGGTAAAAAAAGGATTGGAAACTAATGAATTATATTGTCAACGGTGTTTTCGGTTACGTCACTATAATGAAATTGCACCGGTTTCCTTAACTGATGATGATTTTTTACAATTGTTGAATCACATTCGAGATGCCCGGGCGTTAATTGTTTATGTGGTTGATATTTTTGATTTTAACGGCAGTTTGATCCCTGGACTTCACCGGTTTGTTGGTGATAACCCGGTTTTATTAGTTGGTAATAAAGAAGATTTATTGCCACGTTCTTTACGCCGTTCAAAATTGCGTGATTGGATTCGCCAACAGGCTAATCTAGCAGGTATTCGTCCAATCGATACATTGTTAGTCTCGGCAAAGAAAAACCACCAAATTGAAGAGCTATTAACGACGATTGAAAAATATCGTAATCATCGCGATGTCTATGTAGTGGGGGTCACAAATGTTGGAAAATCAACGTTGATTAATCAAATCATTAAACAACGGACAGGTGTTCAAGACTTAATTACGACTTCCCGCTTTCCAGGGACGACTCTTGATAAAATTGAAATTCCACTTGATGATGGTCAGGAGCTAATTGATACTCCTGGAATCATTCATCAGCATCAAATGGCACATGTATTGCCGGCGCAAGACTTGAAACTTGTGGCACCGCAAAAGGAAATTAAACCGCGGACATATCAATTATCTGCTGGGCAAACCATTTTTATTGGTGGGATTGGTCGTTTTGATTTTTTACAGGGATCTAAAAATGGTGTAGTTGCATATTTTGATAATAATCTTAAGCTACATCGGACAAAGTTGCAGAATGCGGATTCGTTTTATTCTAAGCATCTGGGTAATTTACTAACCCCACCAAGTAAAGAAAGCCGTAATCAAATTCCACCATTGGAACGTTTTGAATTTTCAACTAATGAAAAAACTGATCTTGTCTATGAAGGTTTAGGATGGATTACAGTTCCAGCTGGAGTTTCAATTACTGGCTGGGCACCCAAGGGCGTACGAGTTCTGACACGTCGAGCAATGATTTAATTAGTAAGGAGAATGGAATTGAAATTACGGGGAAAACAAAAACGTTACCTACGAGCACAGGCTAATCATTTTCAAGCAATTTTTAGTGTTGGTAAAAATGGCTTGACACCGGAATGGCTTGCACAATTAGATGGTGCACTTAATCGCCGTGAACTGATTAAAGTAAATATTCTGCAAAATGCTGATGTAACGACTGATGATGTGCGTAATTATATTGAAGCACATAGTAGGATTGATGTTGTTCAAATTATTGGTCGCGTGCTAGTCTTGTTTAAAGAATCTGATCAACCTGAGTGCAGAAATGTTTCATTAAGAGTAAAAAAGATTTAAGGAGCGGTAGTTTTGCGAGCGACTGTTCAAACAGTACCGAAAGTGGAGTATCAGCGAGTTAACGTGAAGCGACGGAAGCGAATCGGACTTTATGGTGGCACATTCAATCCGGTTCACAATGCTCACCTCCTGGTTGCGGATCAGGTTGGCAGGACTTTAGGATTAGATAAAGTCTTATTGATGCCTGATATGATCCCACCGCACGTTGATAAAAAAAGTGCGATTGCTGCTAAACTACGCGTTGAAATGCTGCAGTTGGCGATTCACGGGAATCCATTTTTGGGACTGGAGTTGACCGAAATTGAACGCGGTGGTGTGAGTTATACTTTTGATACAATTCGTGAACTAAAGCAACACCATCCCGATGTGGACTACTATTTTATTATTGGCGGTGATATGGTTGACTACCTACCGAAGTGGTATCGAATTCAAGATTTGCTCAAAATAGTGAATTTTGTGGGTGTCCACCGACCTGGGGCACGCAACCATAGTGAATTTCCGGTTATTTGGGTGGATGTGCCAGAAGTAGATTTTTCATCCAGCGATATTCGTCAACGGATTCACGATGGTCGATCAATTAAATACATGGTTCCAGAAAAAGTTGAACAATATATTAAGGAGCATCAGTTATACATTGACTAAGCAACAAACAATCTATCATGAGCACCTTCTACCGCTAACGCGGGTCGAATTAATTAGTCGTTTGAAATCAGCACTATCTCCATCACGATTTGAACATGTTTGTCGAGTCGAACAAATGGCAATTCAGTTAGCTCAATTAAATAATGTTGATGTTGAAAAAGCTAGTGTTGCCGGTTTATGTCATGACTATGCGAAGCAACGACCAGATAAAGATTTCATTCAAATTATTCATGAACATCAAATGGCACCAGAATTGCTTCAGTATGGAAACGCAATTTGGCACGGCGTAGTGGGTGCTGAAATGGTAAAAGGTGAGTTAGGAGTGCATGATGAAGACATTCTGAATGCGATTCGCCAACACACTACTGGTGCTCGATATATGACTAAGCTAGCACAAATTATCTATATGGCAGACTATATTGAACCCGGGCGTGATTTTCCGGGTGTTCAAGAAGCACGCCAAATTACTAAAACTAATTTGGCAGCCGGGGTGGCCTATCAAACGAAACACACTCTTGAATACTTAGTTGAAAAGGGTAAGCCGGTCTATCCGAAGACAATTGATACATATAACGCCTGGGTACCAAAGTATAGAAAGGAAATTAATTAATGGACAGTACAAAATTATTGGAAAAAGTGATTAAAGCAGCTGATGGTCGACGTGCGGAAGATATTGTTGCATTAAAGGTCGATCAGATTAGTCCAATGGCGGATTATTTTGTGCTTATGACCGGAGGGTCAGATCGTCAAGTTCAAGCGATTGTCAACGCAATTGTTGAGATGGCACATAACGAACATTTAACGATTGGCAGTGTTGAAGGCAAAAACGCTGCCCAATGGGTTTTGGTGGACCTTGGCGATGTTGTTGTGCATGTTTTTCGTGATGAGACGCGCCATTTTTACAACTTGGAGAAATTATGGTCGGATGCACCATTGGTTAACATTGATAAATGGGTTAACGATTAGATGATTTATGGATCTTTTGCCCAATATTATGATGAGCTTTTTGATGAAGAGCTCTATCAGAAGTGGTTTCAGTACGTTCGTGCAAGTACTAATGGTAGAGAGCGAGTGCTCGATTTAGCAGGTGGTGCAGGGCGACTCGGTGTGTTGTTAGCACAAGCTGGGTACGAAGTGACAGATGCTGATTTATCTGAAGAAATGTTAGCACTGGCTTCACAACATGCGATTGAAGCAAATGTTGAACTTCAGCTGGTGCAGGCGAATATGTTGGAATTACAGGAACTGGGAATGTTTGATATCATTACTTGTTTTGCGGACTCATTATGTTATTTACAAAATTTAACTGAAGTTCAACAAGTGTTTACGCAAGTAGAACAGCATTTAGTCGCTGGTGGACAGTTTTTATTTGATCTCATCACACCATATCAAACTGATGTTATTTATCCCGGCTATATGTTTAATTATCAGTCTGATGATGATCAACGTTTTTTTATGTGGTCAAGTTACCAAAATGATGATGTTCCGCATGGCGTGATCCACGAACTTTCATTTTTTGATCGTCAGGTAAATGGTGACTATCATCGTTTAACTGAGACACACTTTGAGCGATCATATCGGATTAAGCAGATTATTAAAGCCCTGCATGAAAGTGGCTTTCAAGACATTGATGTTACCAGCAATTATGGTGAGCAGGTTCCAGATAAACAAACAACGCGTTGGTTTTTCAAGTGTCGAAAGAGTGAATGAGATGAAAGCCGTCGGTCTAATTGTTGAATATAATCCATTTCATAACGGCCATCAATACCATCTACAGCAAGCACGTAAGTTAACTAATGCAGATGTCGTGATTGCAGTGATGAGTGGCAATTTTACCCAACGGGGAGAACCCACCATTTTAGACAAGTGGCAACGGGCCAGTTTAGCTTTAGAAAATGGGGTTGACCTCGTAGTCGAATTACCATTAGCAAGTGCAGTCGAACCCGCTGACCGGTTTGCAGAAGGGGCATTAAAGCTGTTGGCTGATCTCCAGGTGGACAGCGTAGTGTTTGGTGCTGAGCATCCTGATTGGAATTTTGAACGAATGGTTCATTTTGAAGATCATTTTTCTACTGCCCAATTTAAACAATTTAATCAAACTTACGCCACCCAATTTAATACTCAGTTGCGTGAACAATTTGGCGTTTCGCTAGTTGATCCTAATGACATTTTGGCATTTAGTTATACAAAGGCTAAAGTTAAAAATGGCTTTAAACTTAACCTGATCCCAATTCAACGCAAGGGTAGTCAATATCATGACCATGAAATATCAGGAGAAATTGCTAGTGCCAGTGCGATTCGTCAGGCGGTTCAAGACCATAATTGGCAGTCTTTAAAACAAGTATTACCGTCCAATGGTTTAACTCAATTACATCGTTTGAAGGTGGTACCATCTTGGAACCGAATTTACCCTTTATTGCGAAATCAACTAGTTCAGGCACCAATCAGCCAATTAGCTGGGATTTATCAAATGTCAGAAGGACTAGAATATCGTCTTAAGCGAATGGCTGGTCAAAACTTAACCTTTAATGAATTTATGAAAGATGCGAAAACAAAGCGATATACTTATGCTCATTTAACGCGGCTCTTTTTGTATGTTGTGCTTCAAGCTTCTGCTAAGGAAGTGGCAAATGTTAATTTGCATCCATACCACCACGTTTTAGGATTTACCCGTCGTGGTCAACAATATTTACACGAAATTAAGAAGCAATTACGGTATCCACTCATTGTTAAGGTTGATCAGACCCGTCATGAAGGTTTGCTCAATCTCGATTATCGTGCAGGAAAGCTGTACCAAAACTTTACGCCGGTAGAGCAGGATTTAAAACGAGCCCCCCTTCGTTTAGAAGTGTCAAGTAAAAGTCGTTGACATTCATAGTTGGTCAGCGTATAATTGGGCTCGTTGCATTAGGAGGTAAGTACTATGAAATGGTCATTAAATGAATTGCATCGTTATTCAGAAGAACCACTTCATTTTAGTAGTACTTTTGATCTGAAAGCATCATTAACTAAACGCTTTCCAAATGAGATTTTGGATGCGCAGCCAATGGATGTAGATGGGTATGTGACTTATGATGGTGGCGATGCGACCGTCACAGCACATGTTAAGGGACAAATTACAGTTCCGTCATCGCGTTCATTAGAACCCGTGCAATTACCGCTCGATTTTAGCTATTCTGAAATTTATACGGTAGAAAAGAGCCATTTAAAGCGGTATGATGATCAAGAGGTTGTTTTCTTGTTGTCATATGATCATCAGCTAATTGATTTTGATGAGTCATTAATAGAAAACATCTATGAACAAATTCCAACACGGGTTTTAACTCCTGACGAGGCATCAAATGAGCAGTTACCCTTTGGGCAAGGATGGTCGTTAACGGAAGAAGTTGACGATGGTCGTCAGGAAACTAACCATGTTGATCCACGTTTCGCTAAGTTAAAAAATTTATTTCCTGATCAGGACACAGATGATTAGCGGACGGTTAAAAACCAAGTGGATAAAATTTATTATATAAGGAGGTGTCAAACATGGCTGTACCAGCACGAAAGACATCAAAGACTCGTAAGCGTAACCGTCGGGGACACATTAAGTTGACTGTTCCTGGTTTAGCACCTTGTCCAAACTGCGGTGAACTTCGCAAGTCACACATGGTTTGTCCAAACTGTGGTTTCTACAATGGTAAGGAAGTTGTTGCTAAGAACAACTAGGCTTACAATTTTTAATAAAGGCTTTTCTCTAGGCGCCGGACCTGGGAAGGCCTTTTTTTATTTTATAATTTAGAACCTTTAATGAGAAAATTATGATAAACTTAATAGTGATTTAAAGAATTATGAAGGTGAAAAAATGAGTCGGATTTTAATCATAGAAGATGAGGAAAACCTTGCCAACTTTGTAAATTTAGAATTAAAACACGAAGGCTATGAAACAGACGTTGAGCTTGATGGTCGAGCTGGGTTAGAGGCTGCCCTTAGTGAAGATTTTGATGTGATTTTATTAGATTTAATGTTACCAGAATTAAATGGTATTGAAGTGGCACGACGGGTGCGTGAAGAAAAAGATACACCAATTATCATCATGACGGCGCGGGATTCTGTTATTGATCGAGTTTCTGGACTTGATCATGGAGCTGATGATTACATTGTTAAGCCGTTTGCGATTGAAGAATTATTAGCTCGTGTACGTGCGCTACTTCGGCGAATTAGTATTGAAGATGGTAATAATAGTAGCCATCAAACGACAGTTCAGTACCAAGACTTAACAATTGAAAAAGAAAATCGAGTTGTCCGACGTGGCGATGAGGTTATTAACTTAACTAAACGCGAATATGAGTTACTGTTAATTTTAATGGAAAACATCAACGTGGTGATGTCGCGACAAGAACTTTTAAGTAAAGTTTGGGGATATGATGCGAAGGTTGAAACCAATGTAGTTGATGTTTACATTCGTTATTTACGGAATAAGATCGATCGCCCAGGAGAAAAGAGTTATATTCAAACTGTTCGAGGGACTGGCTATGTAATCCGTTCGTAGGACGGGAGGTAGCTTATGGATGATCAAGAACGAAAACCACAGAGGTTTTTTTCTCTTAAGTTGAAATGGGCGTTTGGCACGGCCATTGGCTCGCTAATCATTAGCCTAATAGTTGTGGTAACGATCTTTAGCTCTTTTACCAATGATCTACTAAACCAGGAACGAGCCTCGTTAAAACAAAGCTTGGTAACGATTAGTCGTCAACTTAAGCGTAACCCTAATCAGCACGATTTGACGCGTGCGACGGTCAGTGCAACCTTGCAAAAAAAGATTTTAGATGAGCAACAAAAATCTTACACTGATCAAATTTATCATCGACCAGTATTGCAAGGACTTAGTGATGCCGATCAAAATGTGGCAGTTTTCAACGCCCAAGGTAAATTATTATTTCAAACTGGTAAAGTTGTCCAAAAATTTCAGAAGTCTTCATCTGAACGGGTAGTTCTACAAAATTGGCACAACCATAAAATGATAGTTGGTTGGACACCGGTTCGCGATTCTAAGAATCAACGGACAATTGGTTACGTTCAAATTGAAAACCCCCTGATCAATTATTATCATCACTATCATCATTTGCTGTTAATTGTTGGATTAGCACTGTGTTTAGTCGTTATTTTTAGCGGTTTGTTAGGATATGGGCTGTCATATATTTTATTAAGACCACTGAATGATATTGGAAAGACTTTAGCAGTGGTCACTAAAGATCCAACTAAGGATGTTCGAGCTCCCGAAACTAACCGAAATGATGAATTAGGCGAATTAAGTCGTTTATTAAATGAAATGTTGGATCGTACACAACGGTATATTGATCAGCAGTCGCAATTTGTTGGCGATGTTTCCCATGAATTGCGGACACCTGTCGCAATTATTCAAGGACATATGGAAATGCTTGAACGGTGGGGAAAAGATGATCCTAAGGTTCTTGAAGACTCAATTCGAGCAGCTTTGGCGGAGACTAGTCGCATGAATAATTTAGTTCAGGAAATGTTAGATCTGTCTAGAGCTGAACAGGTGGAAATCAAATTTCGGGATGCAACGACAAAAGTTGAGGAAGTTGTTGAACAAGTTTATAACAATTTTCAGATGATTCATCCTGATTTTCAATTTACTTTAGACGATGATCTTCGTCAGGATGTGGAAGTAAGCATTTATCGAGATCATTTAGAGCAAATTTTAATTATTTTATGTGATAATGCGGTGAAATATTCTACTGATCGTAAGGAAATTCATTTGTCGTTATCACGAAATTATAATTCTGTTGAAATTGCGGTCCAGGACTTTGGCGAAGGAATTGCCCCTGAAGATGTTGAGCGAGTTTTTGACCGTTTTTATCGGGTTGATAAAGCACGTAGTCGCAAGAAAGGTGGCAATGGTTTGGGCCTTTCAATTGCTGAGCGACTTGTCAAAGGATATCGAGGGACCATCACCTTAGAAAGTCAAGTCGGTGCTGGATCGATTTTTCGCATTACGTTACCAATTGTTAAGCATGTTCATGACAACAAAGATTAGTGTAGTCTATGAATTGTGAGCGGGACAAGAACTGATTACGAATTCGATTTTGGACCCTGTTGATGTACAAAAGTCTGTATGGGAGTACAACAAATGGGCTGGAGAGTTCGGCTTTGCCGAGCACTCCAGCCCATTTGTGGACCACGTGAAGAATTTTATTTTAAATTAAAGTGCCGTTACAATGATCTACCTCATGCTGAACAATTTGGGCAGGAAAGTCACTTAAGGTCAAGCGTTGTGGTTGTCCTTGAATATCAGTAAATTTCACTGTGATCGTTTGATAACGTGTCGTTAATCGTTGGCCAGGTAAACTCAGACACCCTTCTTTGGTTTGATATGGATCATGTTGATGGATAATTTTCGGATTAAGCATCGCAATGTGAGCAGGGCCAATTGAAACTGCAATAATTTGTTTAGAGATACCAATCATATTGGCAGCGAGGCCGACGCAGTTTTGCCGATGAGCTTGTAAAGTATCGAGTAAATCGTGGGCAATCTGTAAATCCTGAGGTTTGGCAGGATCGCAAGGCTTTTGTAGAATTTTGAGATCATGAATAATTGGCTTAATCATTATAGTGAAACCTCCTTGAAAAAGGGTCTAGAACCGTTTAATACGATTCTAGGCCCTTAGTTAGTTATTTTCGATGTTGTTTACCAGCGTTGCGTCGTTTCGGTTGTGTACTAGGTTTCTTTTTTAATTGTTGGATTGTGTCTTGATGAGAAGATTTTTCTTCTGTTATGACGGATTGCGGTTGAACCGTTGGTTTTTTAACAGGACGATTTTGAACTTCTTGGGCAATTTGTTTCTTTAATCGTGGACGATAAGCATTGACCAGCCACGTTTGCAGAATTGCAAACAATCCACCAATGAAGAAATAAAGACCTAATCCAGCAGAAGAGGTCATTGAAATGAAGAAAATCATTACTGGACTCATTAACATCATCATGCGCATTTGCGCTTGTTGGTTCTTTGGCATTCCGATCATGGAGAGCCATCCTTGGAAGAGGTAGGCAACAAATGAGAGAATAGCTAATAAAATACTTGGTTTCCCTAGTGGGATTCCCATGAACGTAGCATGATAGAGATCTGGAGAATAACGAATGGCTGCATATAATGCTGCAAAAACTGGTAGTTGAATTAGCAATGGCAAACAACCAATCCCACCAGTCATACTAATGTTATTATCGCGATATAATGCCATCATTGCTTGAGTAGCTGCAGCTTGCTCTTCAGGTGTTTTAGCTGCCTTTTGCTGTCGTTGAATTTCTCGCAATTGCGGTTGAATCATTGACATTTTTTCTTGCATGAGTGTCGATTTCTTCATTTGACTCATCATTACTGGAAGTAAGATTAGTCGAACGATAATGACGATAACGATAATTGCCCAACCATAATTATCGCCCAGGTGACTAGCAAGCCACTCCATTAAATGCTGCATTGGTTTGGCAAGATACTCATAAACCATGCCATACGGTTTGCCACTCTTGGTCGTGCGCACACACCCGGAGAGCATTACTAAAGTTCCCAGTAATCCAGTCGCTAATAACCAGCGTTTTTGTTTTTTCAATCAACTCAATCCTTTATTTTAAAGTTATACAAAGGGTATCTTACCCTAAAAAAGTGGTTAATTCCAGTCTGATTACCATGATTCCTTAATGGAAAAATGATGGTCTTTGATTAAATTACCCGGTTTAATTTGGATGTTATCAACTCGGACAAATTGATTAACGCCATCACGAACAGCTTGAACAAATTTACGAACTAGCTCATGAGGACCCTGAACTACAATCAAAACAGTGCCATCCAATTGGTTTTGCACATATCCACAAACTGCTAATTCTTGAGCTAATTGGTATGTGCTCCATCGAAAACCGACTCCTTGAACTCGGCCGCTCACTATTAAATGATAATTAATCATGCGAAACGCCCCCGTTTAATTAATGGTATAATTGCGTTACTAAAATGAGGTGAAAGTAAATGAAAGAACAAATTACGTCTGTTCATAATCAGCATGTTAAAGATTGGCGAAAATTGCAAACTCGCAGAGGTCGTAAAAAATTTGGCCAATATTTACTAGACGGCTGGCATCTGGTTCAGGAAGCAAGCCAAAGTAACCAACAGTTAGTTGCCTTAATTGGCACTGCTGATGAATTAACTCAACATGAGGATATTGTAGCACGATTTCAAAATGTGTATGAGGTGACTTCGGAGGTCATTAAGCACATCACTGAAACCAGTAGCCCCCAAGGAATTGTGGCGGTGGCAAAATTGCCTAATGTTCGTGAAGTTCCAGATGCAAAGCAGGGGGCATGGCTGTTATTGGATCGGGTTCAGGATCCTGGTAATGTTGGAACAATGGTCCGGACGGCAGATGCTGCCGGATTTGCGGGGGTGGTTGCCAGCAATCGAACAGCAGACTTTTTTAATCCGAAAGTTGTCCGTTCCATGCAAGGGAGTCAATTTCATCTTCGCTTGGTAGTTACGGATTTAAAACGGTGGATTAATGATTTTAAAGATGCACAACATCCGGTTTTCGGTACTCAACTTAACCCCCAAGCAAAAAATTTTCGTGAAGTTCAGCCTGGTAATGACTTTGCTTTAGTGATGGGCAATGAAGGTCAAGGAATGGCGGCGGAGTTATTGTCTCAAACGACTACCAATTTATATATACCAATGCGTGGCAATGCAGAATCACTCAACGTCGCGGTGTCAGCTGGAATTCTTATGTTTCAGTTAAATCGGGAGAAGTAGGCTTATAAAAAGTAAGTTTAATATTCCTTTTTACGATAAAATCGTGTAAAATATGGATAATAATTAATAAAGGAGAACTGATCTCAATGAGAACATCTGATGAGTGGAAAAATGATGCGCAGTATGTTGCGATTGTTCAAGATTTATTAGCTCAACCAGCAGTTCAGAAGTTAGCAAATTATACTCAACACCATCATTCAAACCGCCTTCGTCATTCCATTGCAGTTTCTTACGATAGTTATCGGATTGCCAAACGAATGCATCTTGATTATCGGAGCACAGCGCGTGCTGGGTTACTGCACGATTTATTCTACTATGATTGGCGAACTACGAAGTTTGACTTGGGGTCACATGCTTTTATTCATCCCCGGGTGGCTTTGAGAAATGCGGAAAAAATCACCAATTTGAATGACAAAGAACGGGATATCATTTTGAAACATATGTTTGGGGCTACTTTGGCACTGCCTAAATACATGGAAAGTTTAATTGTTTCATTAGTTGATGATTACGAAGCTGAACATGAATTCTTTAGCCCGCTTCGGATGCGAGTTGAAGCTCGCTGGCATAAGCGTTCATATAAAAAGTTCTCATAAATTTAATGCTGATTAAAAGGAGGCCAAATTATGGAGCATTCTAATGGTCAACAGGATGATTTCTGTCTTTGTCCTCGTTTCGAACATACCTTTACAATTTTAGGGAAAAAGTGGAACGGGTTGATTATCGAAGTGCTATTAAATGAACATACACAGCGCTTTAAAGATTTAGCGGCGCATGTTGACAAATGTAGCGATCGCGTCCTGGTAGAACGTCTCAAAGAACTTGAAGATGAAGAGATAGTTCAAAGAAATACGTTTCCAGGAGAAAGCCGGATTGAATATTCATTAACGGAGCGAGGACGTGAGCTGGCTCCGGTAATGAGTGCAGTGCATGTATGGAGTGATAAGTGGTGTGATTAACTCTTGACGTTCTTGAGGGGATTAGTTTACAATAAAGCCAACTTTTAGAAACAGCAACGATGGAAACTAGTAGTCTGGTAAATCTAACAGGGAGAAACGATTCATAAACTGGAAGTCGTTTTTAGGTTTTACGATGAATTTCACTTCCAGAGCTGGTATGTTTGTATCCGGTTGATAGCCGTTATCTAATCACGAAAGTGTATGGTTACAATAACCGTAAACTAGGGTGGTACCGCGATAGCCTCGTCCCTTGTTGGGACGAGGCTTTTTAATTTTTAAGGAGGATCATATGGGATTAAAAGAGAAGCTTGAAGAATTACGTCAGCAAGGTGCTGATGCAATTCAAAATAGTTCGAATTTAGATGCAATTAATCAAATTCGAGTAAAATTTTTAGGAAAGAAAGGCCCGATTACAAATGTTTTGCGGGGCATGAAAGACTTAAGTGCTGAGGAGCGGCCAAAAGTTGGTAAATATGCTAATCAAGTACGTGATGACTTACAAAAATTGCTCGAAGAACGACGAACAGTACTAGAAGAGCAATTGATGAACGCGCGACTTGCTAAGGAAAGTCTAGATGTGACGTTACCAGGAACTCCGGTTGCACAAGGACAACCACATGTCATTCAGCAGGTAATTGATCAGTTAGTAGACCTGTTTACTGATATGGGGTATGAAGTTGCTGTCGGTGATGAGGTTGAACAAGAGGTTTATAACTTTGAAAAATTAAACTTGCCGAAGGATCACCCCGCACGGGATATGCAAGATACTTTCTATGTCACCCCGTCTGTTTTGATGCGGACACAGACATCACCAATGCAAGCACGGATGCTTGAAAAACATGACTTTAGCAAGGGACCCTTAAAGATGATCTCACCAGGTAAGGTTTACCGGCGAGATACTGATGACGCAACGCACAGTCATCAGTTCCACCAGGTTGAAGGCATGGTTGTTGGTAAGCATGTAACAATGGCCGATTTAAAAGGAACACTGGAAGTCGTAGCCCAGCACCTCTTTGGTGATCAACTGAAAGTACGGTTACGACCAAGCTACTTCCCATTTACCGAACCGTCAGTCGAAGCGGACATCACTTGTTTTAACTGTCTCGGCAAAGGTTGTGCAATTTGCAAGAATACGGGTTGGATTGAAGTACTAGGAGCCGGAATGGTTCACCCGAATGTTTTAAAAATGTCCGGAGTTGATCCAGAAGAGTACGGTGGCTTTGCCTTTGGGTTAGGACCTGATCGGTTTGCAATGTTGAAGTACGGTGTAGAAGACATTCGTGATTTCTACCAAAATGATGTGCGATTCTTGACCCAATTTGATCAGAAAGGATAGTGGATTATGAAAGTATCATACCAATGGTTAAATAAATACTTACCACTTGAGCAAAACAAAATTAAGCCGGCAGCATTAGCTGAAAAACTGGCTCGGACCTCAGTAGACATTAATTCGGTAAGTTCTCCAAGTGATGGTTTAAAGAAAATCATTGTTGGTTATGTTGAAGAATGTGTTCCTCATCCTGATTCAGACCACATGTCCGTCTGCCAAGTTAAGATTAGCGATGATGAGACAATTCAGATTGTTTGTGGGGCACCCAATGTTCAAGCAGGTAAGAAGGTAATTGTGGCACTGCATGGAGCGCGAATTGCTGATAACGTTAAAATTAAACGTGGAAAAATTCGTGGCCAAGAATCCGATGGGATGCTTTGCGCTTTGCAAGAAATTGGCTTTAGTGAAAAAGTTGCGCCAAAAGACTATGAAGCGGGCATTTGGTTCTTACCGGATGACGCTAAAGTTGGTGATTCCGTTTTTCCATATTTGGGGATGGACGATACAATTGTCGATACCGATGTAACGCCTAACCGTGGCGATATGCTTAGTATTTATGGGAATGTCAATGATTTAGCGGCCATTTATGATTTGCCAAATGGTTTTCAGTGTCATCCCGTCACCGAAAACAGTAACGAGCGGACGGCGGAGCTAGTTTCTGCTAAGGTGGCTGATGATCAGTTGGCACCAGTTTACAAACTTCGGGTAATTAAGAACGTTAAAGTTACTGAAAGTCCGCTCTGGCTTCAAATTCGCTTATGGAATTCTGGAATTCGACCAATTAATAATGTTGTTGATGTTACTAATTATATTCTATTAAAGTATGGGCAGCCGTTACATAGTTTTGATTATGATAAGTTACCGAGTCATGAGATTATGGTTCGTCATGCTCATGATGGTGAAAAAATAACAACATTAGATGGCGAAGAACAAGTACTTCAAGCGCAAGATATAGTAGTGACAGCTGATGATCAACCAGTTGCTTTGGCCGGTACTATGGGCGGTGAGAGTACCAAGGTTGATGCTCAGACCCAAAATGTGGTTTTAGAATCAGCAATTTTTAACCCAGTAATGGTTCGCAAACAAGCACGTCGTTTGGATCTCCATAGTGAATCTTCAATGCGGTTTGAACGAGGTATTAATCCAGAAACCGTTGAACAAGCTTTGGATGAAGCGGCATATTGGTTACAAAAGTTGGCTAGTGGTCAAGTGACGCAGGGCATCGTTGTTGGTCATGAGCATGAGTACCCAGTTCAAGAGATTGAACTATCATTACACAAGATTAACCAAGTCCTTGGTATCAACATTGATATGGACGAAGTTGCTGCAATTTTTACGCGGTTGGCGTTTAAGACTGTTCAAAAGAGTGAAGATGCCATCATTGTGACGGTGCCAGCCCGGCGGTGGGATATCAGTTTACCAGCAGACCTCTACGAGGAAATTGCTCGTCTATATGGGTATGATAATATTCCATCAACGTTACCAGTCATGACTAGAAACTTGGGTGGCTTGACTGAACGGCAGAGAAAGTTACGTGCTAGTCGACACGTCTTAGAAGGAATGGGCTTGAATCAAGCCATTAGTTATTCGTTAACAACTGTTGAAAAAGCTAAGCAATTTGAAATCGAGCCAAGTGAGACTGATCCAATGAAACTCGATTATCCAATGAGTTCTGATCACGTGGCAACGCGGATGAATATTATTTCTGGGTTGCTTAATGATTTGGCATACAATGCAGCTCGGAAGGTAACTAACGTCGCATTGTATGAACAAGGCCGGGTCTTTATTCCGAAGGGCGGTGAACGACCAGAGGAACAAGAACACGTTGCTGGAGCGGTTACTGGTAGCTTGATTGCCGATGGTTGGCACGTTAAGGCGCAACCAGTCGATTTCTATCAGCTAAAGGGAATTGTTGAACAATATCTTAAGAACTTAGCAGTAGCGGGCACAATTACTTTTGTGGCGGATCATAGTCGGCCAGAGATGCATCCGGGACGGACTGCTAATATTTTACTGGATGACCACGTGATTGGATTTATTGGGCAGGTTCACCCGAATGTAACAAAGGAATATAAAATTGCGTCGACCTACGTCTTTGAAATTAACTTGGAAGATGTTTTAGCAGCTGATGTTCTGGACAAACACTATCAACACATTAGTAAATATCCGGAAATCACCCGTGATATTGCATTATTGGTAGATGATAACATTACAAATGACGATGTTTTAGCAATCATTAATCGACGTGGCGGGGCTTTCTTGAAGCATGTTCATCTGTTTGATGTTTATACTGGTGTGCACTTACCAAATGGTAAGAAGTCGCTGGCTTATACGTTGACTTATCAAGATGATAATGGGACACTTAAGGAAGAAACAGTTAACGAAGCGTTTAATAAGATTGAAAAGCATTTGACTGAAGAATTAGGTGCAGAAATTCGTTAGTTAGTTGATCTTTATCAATAGCAAGAGACTGAAAAAGTATCTTTTCAGTCTCTTGCTTTTAGTGTTAAAAGTGAAAGGAAGGGCCAGTGGAATGCATCAATTTTCTAGCAAGCAAATCCGTAAGCAAAACTATCTTGCATTAGTCATTCTCGGCGTTTTTTGCGCCATCGGTCTTTGTATTCACAGTTATTTTAATTATTCACTGACGCCTGTTGACAAGGATCCTCAACGTTCAGTACGAATCATAATTCCACGTAATAGTACCGATCAACAAGTAAGTAAGATTTTAAAACAACAAGATTTAGTCCGAAGTCAGTACGTTTTTTATTATTATTTGCAAACTCACAAAACTAATGGGGTTAAAGCGGGCACTTTTGAATTAAAGAAATCCCAATCGGTTCCTGAAATTACGACTCAATTACAAGAAAATCGACATGCAAAAAAATATTAATGGGATGGAGGAACAACGATGACAGAAAAAAGACCAATTATCATTGGAGTAACGGGTGGTTCCGGAAGTGGTAAGACCACCGTTGCGCACGCGATTTTTGATCAGTTACACGGTAAGTCAATTCAAATTATTACTCAAGATACCTATTACAATGATCAAAGTGATATGACGATGGCGGAACGAAAAGCGGTTAACTATGATCATCCATTAGCCTTTGATACCGATTTACTAGTTCGTCAATTAGACCAACTGCGCCATAATCAAGCAGTTGAAATGCCGGTTTACGATTATGAGCAATATACCCGGACCAATAGGACTATCCATGTTGAACCGCAAGATGTCATTATCTTAGAAGGGATTCTAATTTTGGATGATGAACGGTTACGGAATTTAATGGACATTAAGGTCTTTGTCGATACCGATAGTGATTTACGAATTATTCGACGGATTAAGCGGGATATGCAAGAACGCGGACGTTCATTAGATTCGGTAATTACTCAGTACTTAAAAACGGTTAAACCGATGTATCATCAATTTATTGAACCTACGAAACGGTATGCTGATATCATTGTTCCTGAAGGTGGACAAAATCAGGTTGCCATTGACTTATTGGCGACCAAAGTCCGCGACGTTTTAGTTAAACGTGGTCACCAAGTTTAATCAATTTAAACTCAGCAGTTGAAAAAATGATGATGAAATGGTAATGTTGCAATTGGTATTTTTAAATAAAGGGGAATCTTAAATTTATGGCGGATGAAAAAACATTTCCGATGACTGCGGAAGGTAAAGAAAAGCTTGAAAAAGAACTTGAAGATTTGCGCCTCAAGCGCCGACCGGAAGTTATCAAACGAATTAAAATTGCGCGTAGCTATGGTGACCTTTCTGAAAATTCCGAGTATGAATCAGCAAAGGATGAACAAGCATTTGTTGAAGGACGAATTAGTCAGATTGAAAACATGCTACAATATGCTGTTATCATTGATAATGATGATGTTGCAGCTGACGAAGTTTCGATGGGGCGGAGTGTTACATTCAAGGAATTGCCAGATGAAGAGCCTGAAACCTACACAATTGTTGGTGAATCTGAATCTGACCCACTCTCTGGTAAGATCTCTAATGAGTCACCAATGGCAAAAGGATTGTTAGGCCATAAAGTTGGCGAAAAAGTTGATATTGAAATTCCAAGTGGTGTAATGCACGTTGAAATTTTAGATGTTAAATAATTGAAGGGTGTAAGTGAGGGTAACAGTAGTGTTATCGCTCACTATTTTTGTATAGGACAGATTAAAAATGACTTTTTATAATTTGACATATTTAGAAACCCACCAGCAGGCAAACACCATTTTTAGTTATAGTCTGATGATTATATTTGCTGGATTGATATTGGTAATGCTAGTTCAATATGTTCGTCACCGTTTAGAAACTAAATATCGAGATTTAGGGATTATTTTCTCATTGATATTGTTGATTATTATTGGTCTTCAATATACCAAATTAGAATCACTCAACACAGAAAAATCGCAGTCTTCATTAATGATTCCTTTCGTGAAGGCGGTTGCAAAGGATCATCATGTGCAAACAAAAGACGTCGTGGTTAATTCAACGACTTTAACGGACGGGATTATTGTTCGAATTAAAGATGATGACTACCGTGTCAACTTAAGTTCAGATGGTAACAATTATACTTTGACGCGTGCCCATGTCATTGATCACCGGGTTATGATTAAAAATCACTAAGGAGGATTTAAATGGATAATACATATTTATTAATTACCTTGAAATTCGCTTTAGGGATGCTTTGCTTAATTTTACAAATCAACCTTTTAGGAAAGGGCAATCTTGCCCCTACCTCAGCGTTAGATCAAGTTCAAAATTATATTCTTGGGGCAATTATTGGTGGAATCATTTACAATAATGACATTAGTATTATTGAATTTATTTTGGTGCTTTTAATTTGGACAGTGATTGTGCTAATTCTACGTTATGTGAAGGAACATAATCGGTGGGTCAGAATTGCAATTGACGGTCAGCCACAGTTATTAATTAAAAACGGTCAGGTATTAGTTGATAATTGTATTCGCTCAGGAATGAGTGCGAATGATCTAATGTTTCGCTTGCGAAGTCAGGGAATTTATGAAGTTGCGAAAGTTAAAAGTGGTATTTTAGAGCAAAATGGCCAATTGGTAGTTATCGAAAATAATGATCATGATGTCAAATTCCCGTTAATTAGTGATGGACAATTAAATACCGATATTCTTGAACTAATCCATCATGATGAAAGCTGGGTTCAGCAAAAAATTTCTGCTGCCGGTTATCCAGGATTGAATGATATTTATCTTGGCGAGTATCTTCATGGTGAGTTACGCTTAGTTGGTTATCCGCAGCGCTAACCAAAAAAGATGTGTAAATTTAAGCGGGCCCTCATCATCCGGTTTTTCCGGATTTTGAGGACCCGCTTGTACTACATGATGCTATTTTCTGCGGTACCATTCCCATCCGCAACAGATGAGCAAAGTGATACTACTGATAATTGCGCCGCAAATGAGGAATGGGGGAATGTATGTCATTGTAATCTGATGGGTTCCCTTAGTTATTGGGATTCCCATAAAGGTACCGATGACTTTCAGTGGAGTGACAGAGTGATGATCAACCTTTATATGCCATCCATTAGCATAAGGAATGGTGGTCATTAAAAACTGATGGTGGCGCCGGACGGTCACGGTTCCTTTAATTTGATTAGCTCGAGAACTTGTCACATGGAGTCCGGAACTCTGGAGGATTTTGGAAGATTGTTTAAATAAATGGTCATTTAATTGGTAAAGACTGACATTTTGCATCCATAAAGCCTGCTTTTTAAGGATAAATTGAATGCTAACTGGCTTGCCTTTCTGATGGTGAGCAACATTGATCACAATTGTGTTATGGTAGGTTGGATATTGGTCTAATGATCGACCATTGAGTTTAATTGTTGCAGCATTTTTTACACTTGGTCCTAAAGTCAGGTAATAAGAACTATTGGTTTGTGGTATGAAGTGAAGGGTCACACTAGCTTTTTGAAGCTCGTTGCCACGGGTGAAGGTTGTACCAGTAATTTGTTTGGCAGTCTGCACATTTTGGAACGTCACATTATCGAAGTTTTGAACGTTAAAGAGCTGTTTGGAAACTGTTTGACCCGCTAATAATTGATAAATTTGTGATTGGTAATTCAAAGGATCTAATGATCCGTCATGAAATTTAAGGACCTGATTGCTAGCTGCAAACGCAATTGGTAACGTATTTTTGTTTTGCTTAATGTTTACTAAAGTTGTTTGATGTCGGTTAACTAGACGGTTCCAGTCCATCCGGGTGCTAGTAATTGGTAACACTTGTTGGCCATCTTGCTGACCATGATTGCGAGCAGCGAGGAGGTATTTAAATCCTAATAATGAATCGGTAACTTGGGTACCATTCGAGTAAGTTATAAAACCATCACCAGCTGGTTGACCAATGGCTCCCATAAATGTTGCGATTGACGGCTCTAAAGTTGAACTAAAATGTTCTCCGCCATAGTAATCACTTTGAAATGGATCATCCTTGGTTCGCATAAAATTTTTAGCAATCCGATAAAATGAATGATCATGTGTTTTAGTCTGTTGAATGGATTGATTCATAGCAACCGTGTAATTACCAAATTCTGGTTGTGAAACGTATGAAAGATGGTTCAGCGACACGGCAACATTGGTTGTCACATCGATAAGAATTAACATAATAAATAGCAAGTCAACCATCGGGGCTGACTGCTGACGGTCAATCATCAGTAAGCAGATACTAATGAGTGCAAAGCACAAACCGATAGCAATCTGCATTGAACTAATGTATGAAAAGCGAGACTGGTTGAACCATAAGTAGGACGCAATGCTGATAACTAGCAGTGCAAGTCCACTGGCTACTAACCAGTGAATTTTTAAGTCTGGTTTTAAGGTCGCTGCTGCCAAGTAAAGAAGCCAAAAACTAAAAACAAATGAGAATCGTGATGGATACCAAACTGGAAATTGGCCGAGGTGCCATAGCAGATCCAATGGCTGAAAGCAGAAGGAAAGTACTAAGAAACTTGTGATGACCAATGCCGTAACTTTCGCTGGCCAATGGTCACGACCATAAATAAAATATAAAAGGGCCCCAATTGTTAATAACATACCAACGTAAATGTTTGGTTGACCAGATGGCATCTGGCTAAAATTAAAGGAACCAGGTACCAATTTAGCAAGAATTTTAAGTGGTTGGTATTCAAAAGTCCACTTAATTTTTTGCTCTGTATAGGTTCCTTTGCTTTGGGTGAGAGCATAAATTGTGGGGAGAAGAACAAAGCAGCTAAGTAACCCGCTAATTAAGGAGAACTTAATGAAGCGAAGAATGGTTCGACCGAGAGTGGCCCAATTATTGAATTGACGAGTAATTTGCCAAATAAAAAATAAAAGGGTGAAGATGGCGACCATCCACGCCATGTAATAATTATCAATAATCGTAACGGTTAACCAACAGACAAATTGCCAGGGACTTTGCCCGTTGATGAGGCGCAGGAGTCCATCAATAACGAGTGGCAATAAAAATAGTACATCTAACCACAGGATGTTTAGTTGATTTGCAATCATCCACCCCATCAGAGCATAAGCAGTGGAAAATGCCCAACTTCTGGGTGCACACTGTAAATGATGACGTTGAAGCAACCAACAAAAACTAAGACCTGCGAGACCATATTTAATCAATACCAAGAATAGAATCCCCGACGAGAGCCACTTTCCTGGGAAAAATAGTATTAGAAAATTGAGTGGGCTAAAGAGGTAGTAAGCACTGGTACCAAACATTTCGCCACCCAGGCCTTTTGAAAAGGAGTAGAATAAGCTGAATGGATGGTGAAGAATAATGTTGCGGAAAAAAGCAAAAAAGTCCACATATTGCTGACCAAGATCAACAGTTAAGATGGAACTTTGGCCAAATGGGGCCATCTGCCGATATGCAAAGTAGCTTCCCATAATGATGATTGGCAGGAAGAATGCCGTTAGGTATGTTAAGTTAATTCGCCAATGTTTTTTAAACAAGTTAATCACCTCAAATAAACTAGCTTGTATTATATAACAGTCAATAATTTCAAGCAGTGCTGAACCTCAAGGTTTTAAATTTAATTAAATCACTCATAAAGTGATCACTTTTCTTTAAAAAGGGAGTATCATTAACACCGTTGCTTTAATAAAGAATAATTCTGGTTATGAACTTGAATGACAAGAGATAACCTTTAAAATAAGTAATATTAAGAGTTTTCTAATGATTAAGGAGAATGTCAAGTGAATTTTTTGAATCGCTTTAAAGGACTTTTTAAATTTCGTTCGCGATCACGAAATAAAACGGCCCAATCAGCAATTCCATTTCGACTAACTTTTTTATTATGGATTGTCGGGGTGCTATTACTCGCCCTTGCCGTACGTCTTTTTTATTTACAGGTATTAAATGGTGCTTCTTACAAAGCAGAAGTTAAGCGCTCGGATACTACTACACAAACCAATAATGTACAACGTGGAATGATTTATGACGCTACTGGGAAAGTGATGGTCGGAAACCAAGCGACGCAGGCGATTACATATACTAAAGGGCAAAACGTTAGCAGTGATGATCTTTATAAGATTGCTAATCGGCTTGGTAATTATCTATCGGTGCCAACGAAGCGATTAACGACGCGTAATCAGCAAGATTATTATTTGGCAGATAATCATCATCTGAAGACAGTTTTAAAGTTAGCAAAAAGTAGCGATAGTTCTAACCAATATGATGATGCAATTGAATATTTAAATAATCACCCCCACTATTTCAAACTGACAAAAGAGCAGAAAAATAAGGCGATGATTTATGGAACTATGAGTGGGGCGTATTCACTGTCCACTACTTATATCAAGTCCAAAAATGTTTCACCAAAAGAATTAGCCGAGGTGAGTGAGCATTTGAGTGAAATGCCAGGGGTGAAGGTCGGAACCGCGTGGTCACGAAATTACCCGTCTGGAAAAGACGTTAAGAGCCTTGCCGGGACAGTTTCCACAACTGGGTTACCAAGTGATGAGGTTAATAGCTTGCTTTCACAAGGCTATTCGCGTAATGATAACGTTGGTCAAAGCTACCTCGAAAAGCAGTATCAAGCAACCCTTGCTGGTTCAAAATCACAAACGCAAGTGACGACTAGTGGACATAACGTCACCAAAACCAAAGTTACCTATCCAGGAAAAAAAGGTGACAACCTAGTTCTAACAGTTAATGCGAAGTTTCAAAATGAAGTTCAAAAAATTCTGAAGAGTAGTTTTCCGGCTGGTGGTAATTCCACCGGTGTTTACGCGGTAGTTATGAATCCATACACTGGTGCGATTTATGCAATGGGCGGAATCGACCGTGATCCATCAACTGGTAAGATGACTGATGATCAAATTGGGGCAATTAACCATCCGATTACAATGGGGTCAGTGGTTAAGCCAGCTACCATTATGGGTGGTTTAATGGAAAAAGTGATTACGCCAGAAAACAATACATTCACCGATACGCCAATCAAGGTGGCTGGGACCTCAGTTAAGAGTTCATGGTTTAATAAGTCAGGTTCAGCTAGTATGTCGCTAACGGCTCCGGAAGCACTTGAAGTGTCATCCAATTCATATATGATGCAGATTGCAATGAAGGAAGGCGGCATGAATTACCATAGCGGTACACAATTAACGCTTAAGCCAAGTATTTTCCAAAAAATGCGGTATTATTACAATATGTTCGGTCTAGGTCAAAAGACGGGAATTGACCTTCCGGGAGAAGTTTCTGGATATCAAGGACCATCTAAAAAGAAAAACATCGGTTCTGCTCTTGACTTATCATATGGAAACTATGATGGTTACACAACCATTCAATTAGCTCAGTACATGTCAACAATTGCCAATGGTGGTTACCGGATGAAGCCTTACATTGTGAAGGAGATTCGCGGTACGAAAGCGAATGGGCAATTAGGTAATATTACCTATACAGCACAACCGCAAGTTCAACAGGTGATTCCAGCACCAAAGTCATACTTTGATTTAGTACGGCGAGGCTTGTATTTAGTTACTCATGGGACTAACTCCTACACGACGGCTAAGTCGCTAAGTAGTGTTAAGCCATCAATTTCAGCTAAGACAGGGACGGCTGAAACGTTCTATAAGAAACAGAGTACTGAAACTCTGAGTTTTGCCGGTTATGCACCATCTGATAAGCCACAAGTAGTTGTGGCGCTTGCCATTGCGAATGCTTCTGGCGGTGAAAATAACCTCACGATGGCTAAGCAGATTTTTCAAGCATATTGGAAAACGGTTCAAAGTGATAAGTCGGCCCAATAAAGTGTCAAGGAAAAAACCTTAACAAACTTTGGCAAAAACCTGGTCAAACTTATGAATTAATGATATAGTTGTACGAGTTAGGGTTACGTATTAGATAACGTATTCTCGTTAAAAATAAAATTAAGTTTGGAGGCAAAGACAATGCGTGTAAACATCACACTTGAATGCACTGAATGCCACGAACGGACTTACTTAACTAGTAAGAACCGTCGTAACAATCCCGATCGGCTTGAATTAAAGAAGTACTGCCCACGGGAACGTAAAGTTACCTTACATCGCGAAACTAAGTAAGGTTGTTGATTAAGCGTCATGGAATTTTTCCATGGCGTTTTTTTAACATTCCTTTTCAATGCTGCCAATCATCGGTATAATATTGGCCGTTAATTACTTAAGGAGGATTACTATGTATAGCAAAAAGGAAATGCGGCAAGCATACATTGCGCGATTGCAACAGTTAGATCTTAATACACGACTGGAAGAAGAAGGACGACTAACTGCTAAATTATATGACCAACTAGAATGGTTTAAGGCGAATACAATTGCTATTACATTAAGCCAGTCCTTTGAAATCAATACCGCGCCAATTATTCTTCATGCTCGTCATAAAGGACAACGGGTAGTGGTTCCTCGAACACTCCCGCATCGGCAGATGGAATTTGTAACGCTAACAGAAGAAACGGAATTTAATGAAAGCTATTTTGGTGTTTTAGAACCGGTGAATGGTCAAGTGGTTCACCCTAACGAAATTGACTTGATGATTGTACCCGGAGTGGCTTTTACTTTGGCAGGAAAACGGTTAGGCTTTGGTGGCGGTTATTACGATCGTTATTTAGCTAATTACCAAGGGCCAAAATTTTCTCTAGCGCTAAATACCCAATTGGCAGCTGATGATGAATGGTCAGATGATGAGTTTGATATTTCAATGGATAAAGTTATTAATTTAGTCAGCGATGCACAATAGGAGGATCGTATGAAGGATTCATTTCGCCGAATTCCAGTGACGCTGTCAATGATTGCGATTTGCGTCATTGTTTATTTGTGGATGGTTATACAGGGTGGGTCAACTAATACGGCTGTCTTAATTCACTCTGGTGCTAAATATACACCGTTGATTTTACAAGGCCAATGGTGGCGTCTAATCACAGCGGGCTTTGTTCATATTGGTATCCAGCATTTAGTGATTAACATGATTACCCTCTACTTTCTAGGAATGTATATTGAAACTCTTTTTGGTCATGTCAAAATGCTGATAATTTACTTAATGAGCATTATTGCTGGTAATTTAACGAGTATGCTTTTCCAGCCGGTTCAAGGAATTAGTGCGGGTGCTAGTACCGGTTTATTTGGTTTGTTTGGTGCTTTTATTTTGTTAGGAATTGTTTTTCGAGAAAATCTGGTGATCCGTCAATTAGCTCGTCAATTTTTAATTTTAGTAGTTTTTAATTTAGTAGCTGACTTAATGATGCCAGGAATTGATATTGCAGGTCATCTTGGCGGTTTATTTGGTGGATTCTTGAGTGCCGGGATGATAGGTTCAACAAAAATTGGCAAAATAGACTTGATAAAGCGTTTTCTTAGTGGCACTATATTAATTGTATTTATTATCTTAATGTTTTGGAAGGCGGTGTAGCAGGAATGAAACCGATTGTACACCTGCGAACTTTGTATGATGTTCAACAACTTCTAAAACGTTTTGACGTTTTCGTTTATGTTGGAAAGCGATTATGGGATATTGAGCTAATGGCGCTTGAAATTGATAATCTTTATCGAGTCAGGGTGATTGATAAGGCAATCTTTTTGCAGGCAAAGTTGGTTCTTAATCGTGAACACCAGTATGAACTTAAAATGGCAAAGGAAAGGAAGAACAAGAATGGAAACAAAGAACAAAAAGTTAATCGGAGTTGACCTCGGAGGCACTACCATTAAATTTGCAATTTTAACTGATAAAGGAGAAATTCAACAAAAGTGGTCGATTCGGACTAACATTTTAGATGAAGGTTCCCATATTGTTCCAGATATTGTGGATTCAATTAACCATCATATTGATCTTTACAAGATGAGTCGTGAACAATTTATTGGGATTGGAATGGGGACACCAGGAACCGTTAACCGTGAAAAGGGGACGGTCATTGGTGCATATAACTTAAATTGGAAAACTTTACAACCGGTTAAGGACCAAATCGAAGAAGGAACCGGACTAAAGTTTGCTCTTGATAATGATGCTAACTGTGCTGGCCTTGGTGAACGCTGGAAGGGTGCAGGTAATGATGGTGATGATGTTGCTTTTATTACTTTAGGGACCGGTGTTGGTGGTGGACTGATTGCTAACCGGAAATTAATCCACGGTGTCAATGGTGCCGGTGGTGAAGTTGGCCACATCATTGTTGAACCAGATGGTTATCAGTGTACTTGTGGAAATCGTGGCTGTTTAGAACAATACGCTTCAGCAACTGGAGTGGTGCATTTAGCCCAGGATATCGCCGAAGAATATGAAGGTGATTCTAAGTTAAAGGCAATGATTGATAATGGTGATGAAATTACTTCTAAGATTGTGTTTGATTTAGCAAAGGAACATGATTATCTTGCTAATCGGGTTGTTGAGCGAGTAACTTATTATTTAGGATTAGCAGCGGCCAATATCAGTAATACACTCAATCCAGAATACCTGGTAATTGGTGGTGGTGTTTCTGCAGCCGGCGACTTTTTATTAAGCCGAGTACAAAAGAATTTTGAAAAATTTGCCTTTCCAACTGTCCGGACATCGACTAAACTGAAGTTAGCTGAATTAGGAAATGATGCCGGCGTGATTGGTGCAGCATCATTAGCAGCTCAGTTTGAAAAGGCATAAGCCTAAATACTTAGAAAGTAGGGAAGAGAATTGGTAATTGGAGCAATTAGTACCAGTGCTTTAGTTTTGGATATTATCTTTATTGCAATTGTTATCATATGGTTAGGAAGTTATCTGTATGGGCGGTGGCGTCGGAATCGTTATGCAACTGTTTTAGATGAGGAAGCATTTCAAAAGGGGCTACATAAGGCTCAGGTTTTAGATGTGCGTCCTAAAAATCAGTTTGATCGTGGCCATATTTTAGGAGCACGGTCCATGCCGTTAACATTTTTACGTCAGCAAATGGATGAATTACGTCCAGACTTACCGGTATACCTGTATGATGAAGGAATGACTTTGAGCACTCAGGCGGCCGCATACCTTGGCAAGCGTGGCTTTAAGAAAGTTTATATCTTGAAAGATGGTTACGCCAAATGGTCTGGAAAAACCAAAAAGTCAAAGTATTTGGACTAATAAAAAAGGGACAACGCTCATTGTTGAACGCTGTCCCTTTTATATCGCTGGTACAATTACATTTGGTGGGCAGAACGACCTTTACGGTTAGCTGCTCGCCGGTTATTATCAAATTTTTCTTCAGTTTCTTCGATTGGCTCGATCACTGTTTTGTGAAATGTAATAATACCAGTAGCAACAGCTCCGAGGGTTGCCAAGGTGCCCAGAGCAAAACCTTTAGTAAATTGTTTCATAGTGGAAACTCCTTTCGTTCTTACTGGTTCCATTATGCAAGATTTTTTCAGATATTTCCAGTCATCTATAGGGAGGAGAGCCGAGATGGTTAAAGTTGTGGGAATTGTGGGGCCAACCGCTGTTGGCAAGACAGCATTATCAATTCAATTAGCTAAGCAATTACACGGTGAAGTTATTTCAGGAGATTCAATGCAGGTTTATCGTGGCTTGAATATTGGCACAGCCAAAATAAAGCCTGCTGAGATGTCAGGAGTGATCCATCATTTAATTGATATCCGAAATATTAACGAACGGTTTTCTGTAGCTGATTTTCAACATTTAGCAAATCAACTAATTGACGAAATTAGTGAACGAGGTCATTTACCAATTGTTGTAGGTGGAACCGGCTTCTATGTTCAGGCCCTCACTGATAACTTGGCGTTAGGGTTAGATCACTTTGATCAGCAATCTCAAGTGATTCGATCTAGATGGCATCAGATTGCAGAGCGGCGTGGCGACTCGTATGTATGGGACCATTTGAAGAAAATTGATCCAGCCGCTGCACAAAATATTCCTGTAGGGAATCTACGACGGGTTATTAGAGCAATTGAAGTCGTAGAGAAAACTGGAAAATCGTTTTCCAAACAACCACAACGACCAGCGAAAAATGATTTTTATTTAATCGGGTTGAATACTAATCGTCAAAAGCTCTATCATCGTATTAACGAACGGGTGGATGCGATGATTGATGAGGGATTAGTTACTGAAGCTCATCAGTTATATTTAGCTGGTGGGCAGGGTTATCAAGCTGGTAAGGGAATTGGTTATCGTGAACTGTTTCCTTATTTTGAGGGAGAGGTCAGCCTTCAGCAAGCGGTTGATAAAATTAAACTAGATTCACGTCATTATGCCAAACGACAGTTAACCTGGTTTAGAAATAAAATGAATGTTCATTGGTTTGACCTAGTGGGTGGTAGTTCAACAATTGAAGAAATTGCTAGTCAAGTTATAGAGTGGTTACAGGAATAAAAAAAGGTTTGAATCATTAACGATTCAAACCTTTTCGTGTAATAGTTTAATGTTTAATATTTAAATTAATCACTAAGCTTGGCGGCGTCAGCGTCGATCTTTGCAAAACCAGAGCCATCAGGCTTCTTTGAACCACGCTTTTCCATAGCTTTACGAGCCATTTCCTTGCGTTCTTGTTTACTTAAAGTCATCAACATTCGCCTCTTTCCAAATCCAAACAGTTGATTGATTCCTCTCTTATAGGATAACCAACTATTTTCATTATAGATCGATCATTTAGAATTGCAAATTTTTCGATAAATATTAAGAAATAGTACAAGATCAAGCGATTAACTTTAATTTACTATTCAGAATAGGTAAAATAAAACTATATAATTGCACACAATGTGTGTAACAGTTAAGGAGATATCATCCATGGCAAACGAGAAATATGACAAAGAAAATCAAGATGTTGGTGGAATGATTAATCAAGCCATTGTGCAGAAAATTGATTACTTAACTCAGCTAAAGGCTGCAGTTAATGATCATCAAGATGTAGAAATATATAAGTTACTTGATAATCAACGTTACGCTGCAGAAATTGAACATCGTGAACAACAAGCAAATGATGCTAGTGTAATGAACCTTGTTGATAATTTGGCTGATCAATTAAGTAATTACTTAAGCAAAAGTTTGATTGATTACCTGGGGAAGGCTTACCCATTCTTTTATTATGAAGAATACCAAACTGGCCATTATCGGATGTATTTTGGTAATTGGTGGGATCGC
The DNA here is from genome assembly GCF_934202705.1 of uncultured Limosilactobacillus sp. Taxonomy (GTDB): domain Bacteria; phylum Bacillota; class Bacilli; order Lactobacillales; family Lactobacillaceae; genus Limosilactobacillus. Next base: position 143,491 of record NZ_CAKPYE010000001.1, on the reverse strand, counting down.
CGGCAATTTGGTGAACTTGATGTTTTGAATATTCGTTTTGCATTCAATCAGGATGAATATAATAAACTGGCACAGTCATTTAAGCTTAGTGAAGAAGGAAAAAAGTTTAATAGTGCACGGATTAAAAAGTTGTCAGAGGAAAATGATCATCTGCAAGCATTGATTGATTCTGCCACAGAACGCGAGCAAGAAAAGGCGGCCTTACAAAATGATTTAAAGGACGCTAATTCACGTTCAGGGCTGTTTGAGTCAAGCAAAAATAAAGAAGCTCGCCAGGATATCGTCGATCGAATTAGTGAATTGGAAGATCAAACAGAAGAAGCTCGTGGAGCTCAGTCGCATATTAAGCAAAATAATCAAACAGTTCTGGAACTTTCAAAAGAAAATACGATTTTGAGTTATGAACAAAAAAGTATCGTGGACAAGTTTGGTAGTTTTGAAGACTTTGAATTAGCTAATCGTAATCTGTATGCGAATTATTTAAAGCATTTAACGGGTCAAGATCGTGTTGATGGAAAGCAGGTGGCTGATCATGAGTAATGAGAAGATCCCTGAAACAGCAACGGAAAAAGTGCAGGCACTTAGTGATCAGCTCACGAATGGTTTACGAATTGGCGAACAATACGTTGCTTTACTGAATGAATTATGTAGTAAGACGAATCCTAAAGATCTATTGACCGCCACAACTAAATTAACCAAAATTAATTTGTCGTCACCATTTGTGAAGTTTTCTCATCATTATCAAGTTGCTGACTATTACTTGTTGTTTGTGGGGCGTCTGCTTGATCTAGGGAATATTACTGGACTAAATGTGGTTGAAAGTGCACAGAAGCATCAATTGTCAATGACTTCGACACATTTTGATAACGTTGAGTTTCGTTTTGAGCTTGATGCGCAGAATGGTGGAGCGTTTTTCACGGAACAAGAAAAGCACGAACCGTTGTTTTATCTTAATCTCGAACGCAAGGTTTTACGATTTAGTAATCGTGCTTTAATTAACTTCTTTGTTATTCGGGAAATTAGTCGGTATAGTGACTTAGATATTCAGGCAATGCTGAAATCATTAACTGATCTTTCAGCTATTCTGGAAAATGAATTAGGATTCACGGTTGACCTTGGTATCTTGGACACATCAAACGAGATCGTGTTCCCGCTTCAAGCTCCGGAGTTAGATTTGACGGTGATCGACAAGTTATTTGTTAAAACTACTGATACTGAATTTATGCTACTAAGCATGCCCAAAAATAACGGAGCACTGTTAAACCTAGATCGCCAAATTCAGCTAACACTATCATATGATCCTGATGACTACAGTAAACAATGGTATTTCCACGTTGGTGATCCGAAGGAACAATATTCATTATTTGATATTTTGCTGCATTATGAAATGATTCGGGAATGGTACCTTGATAACCGAGATGCATTGGCAGTGCACTCAGATCCGGTTATTTTTGCAGATTAAGAGGGGGCGAAATAGTTGTTAAATATTACCCAACTATTGCAGGACTCCATTTATTGTGATAATCAGGTTATTGATCAGCGCGATCTTTTATTAGGACCGGAGAGTCATCTAAAGGAAATCTTAGTTCATTGTGATCGTTCGTTAGCGATGCTTTATCATCCAGCAATTGATTATGACTTAGAAGCAGCTAATCAAGGCGTAGTAGATCATAGCTTGGTTTTGAAGAACTATGTGACGGTAATCCATTGGTTTCTATTATTCAGTGCTCAGAAGCAATGGACGCACTTGGTAGTGATAAACAAAGATAGTTATAAAAATTTGCTTGCTAGTCAAAGATTAACTAAACTAGCTGATCAAGATCAACAATATTTGACGATTAAGTATTTCCTATTAACTAGTTATTACACTCACCGGCAAGAGGACTTTCGCCATGCTTGGCATTTATTATTAAAATATGGCTTAGTAGATTTAAAGTTGGGATCGTCTGAAATTATGGATGAACATGAGCGATTAGTAAGGGATAATCTGAACAAGTAGAAAAATGGCGTTACTGCTCAAGTCAGTAACGCCATTTTCCTGTTGATAAGATAAAAGAAAAAGATCGGCTATGCTTTATGGGTATCAACACTTGCCGCGTGACGCCCTTGGGAGTGTTTTACCGGTTGAAAACCAGAAAACTTGGCCTGCCCAACTGCTGATAATGAAATAATTAATACGATGATGATTAATGGTAACATTTAAACACCCCCACAAAACATTGTCTAACTACTATTATTACCAGTATCATTCAAAATGCAATCTTTTTGTAATATTTAACACATTCTTTTAACATTTCTTAATAAATTAGCTGTTCTGCTTCAAAGGAGATTTTTTAAATTGACAAATTGACGAAAAATTATTATATTATTTACAGGTTTGGGAGGATAGCTCAACTGGATAGAGCATCGGTCTTCTAAACCGAAGGTTGTGGGTTCGATTCCCACTCTTCTCATTGAAAGCCGTAATAGGAAGTCCGGATGGGGGGCTTTCTTTTTTTTTAGCTGGTTCATTATAATCCAAAAAGCAATTCAAAATCGCTAGATTTAATTTTCATGTGATAAAATTTACATGATTGACGAAAATTTTGTAATTCATTAACTAAATTAAACATACAGGTATCAACAGCTAAATTGGAACCATTAAATAGATGAATCCACCATAAAATGTCTTGGTATTCTTTGACAAACGATTTCAGAGCTTATACACTGCAGGTAAAAGGGAATAATTAACGATTTAATTATCATAAGATGGAGGCTGATTTTTATGGCAGATAAGAAATTAGACCCTCGGGTAATCAAAACACGAACTAATTTACGTAAAGCATTAGTTTATCTGATGCAAAATGAAAAAATTGACAGTATTAGTGTTCAAAAGATTACTGATACTGCTCATATTACAAGGGGAACTTTTTATCTTCACTACAAGGATAAAAAAGACTTTATTCAAAAGGCAATGGATGAAATAATTAATGAATTCTTTGATTCTGTTATGATTAGTTCTGATTCCTTAGTTAAAGGCAAGACAATTCGATTGATGTCATTAAATAAAGCTTTTGAATATATTGAAAAGAATGCTGATATTTTCATAATTTTACTAGATCGTGCGCAAAATAATAACTTTTATCGTCAATTATATAGCCGATTGACTAAGGAAATGGAAGCCTTTATAAAAGAAATGGGCGATGATCTTGATGACATGGATGTACCAATGAAAGTTCAGGTGGCATTTACGGCTTCCGCAATGTTAGGGTTAATTGCACAATGGTTAAATAATGGATTGATTTATACTGCAAAGTACATGACTAAAACCGTTTCACGAATTATCAATCGATTTGAGGAAACTAGAATCCTTCTTCCATCATTTTTTGATGATAAATTAGAAACTGGTCTAAGTATTTAAGCTGTTTCTATTGACGTTTTGCTAAATAATTGGTAATATACAAACGTTGTATTTGTGAACCAACAACTACAACCGCACGGTTACAAGTGTAAAGCAATAGCTACTTGTACTGGCGAGTCTGAGATTTAAGGAGGTGCACAAGATGTACGCAATTATTGTTACTGGTGGAAAGCAATACAAAGTTGAAGAAGGTCAATCAATCTTTGTTGAAAAGCTGGATGTAAACGCGGGCGACAAGGTTACCTTTGATAAAGTCGTGTTTGTTGGCGGTAATGACACTAAGATTGGTACTCCATTTGTTGATGGGGCATCTGTTGAAGGTACTGTTGACAAGCAAGGTAAGGAAAAGAAGGTTGTTACCTTTAAGTACAAGCCAAAGAAGCATACCCACACTAAGCAGGGTCATCGTCAACCATATACCAAGGTTACGATCAATGCCATTAACGCCTAAGTGAGGTGGGATTATGATTCGTGCAGAATTTAATGTTACGCCGGATCACAAAATAGCTTCATTTAAATTAACTGGACATGCCGATGCCGGTGATTATGGTCATGACATCGTTTGTGCTGCAGTTTCAGTACTCACCATTTCAACGATTAATGGTTTAGAACGGGTTGTTCATACAAAACCTCAGGTTGAAATGAATGAGACAGAGGGTGGTTACATTAATGCCACCCAATTAGATTTGAGACATGATTCGCAAATCTTATTACAAACATTCTTGAATGGGATTCTTGATATTCAGGAACGTTATCATCAATACATTGAAGTTAAAATGTATGAAAAATAGTTCATTCTGGAGGTGAACGATTATGATTATGGATCTTCAATTCTTCTCCCACCATAAGGGGGGCGGTTCTACTGCCAACGGTCGTAACTCTGCCGGTCGTCGTCTTGGTACCAAGGCTGCGGATGGTTCTGTAGTTACTGCGGGCTCAATCATTTACCGTCAACGTGGTACTCACATCAATCCTGGTGAAAACGTTGGCCGTGGTGGTGACGATACATTATTTGCAAAGATCGATGGTGTTGTTAAATTCGAACGCATGGGTCGTAGCAAGCGTAAAGTTTCAGTTTACCCAGCTGAAGCTTAATGATGAAAAGCTTTCGTGTAGGCGAAAGCTTTTTTTGTTTTAACAATTGGGTTAATGGGAGCAAAAATGACGAGAATTAAGCATTTACAAGGCCAACTTTCTAAATTATATTTAGACGCCTTCTTAATTACGGATAGTAAAAATATTGAATATTTAACGGGCTTTTCATTAATAACAGGCGATGGTGTTTTATTAATTACTGAAGATCAGGCAATTATGGTTACTGATGCTCGTTATGAATTAGCACTGGCTGAGTATAATTCGAATGAAGTTGTGGGTTTAATCACAGCGGATTATTATGGCAGTCTTAATGAATTATGCCAAAAAATGCAAATACAGGTTTTAGGTTTTGAATCTTCTATTTCTTACCAAGTCTATGATTTGCTAGATGAAACGATGATGGCCGATTTGGTTCCATTCAATAATCTAATTGAAGAGCAACGCTCAGTAAAGGATGCAGTAGAGATCGATAAATTACAACGCTCAGCTGATCTAATGAGTGTTGGATATCAGTATGTTCTAGATATGATCAAACCAGGGATGACCGAACAGCATGTTGCTAATTGCCTTGATTTTTGGATGAAAGAGCACGGGGCAACTGCAGCGTCCTTTCCGCCAATTGTAGCTAGTGGTCCCAATTCTGCCAAACCTCACGCTACTGTTTCTTCTCGGCAAATCCAGGATGGCGATATTATCATTTTAGACTTTGGCTATTATGTTAATGGCTATACTGCAGACATGACCAGAACTTTTGCTATAGGTTCGATTGATCCTGAACTCCGTGATATATATCACATCGTGAATGAAGCACGTCAACGGGTGATTAATCATGCAATGGCGGGGATACATGGTGATAAATTGGATTACCATGGTCGTTCAATTATTAATGAGGCTGGGTATGGTGATAAATTCAATCACGGAATGGGACATGGAATTGGTTTGGATGTTCATGAATTGCCGGCAACGTACGGTCCTGTTACGCGTCAATTAAAATTAGTTGCCAATCAAGTAATTACTGTCGAACCTGGTATTTATATTCCACATTTTGGTGGTGTACGAATTGAGGATGATATTGTGATTACCCATGCTGGACCTCGTGTCTTAACCAATGCACCAACCGAGCTGAAAATTGTAAGGAATTAATTTTACGGTTGAGTGCAAATAATTAAGTGCTTTCCCGTTTGGAAAAAGATGGGAATTGTTGCAATTCCTGTTGATTTAGTGCAAAATAGTTACGATAAGCTATATGAAGAAAGATAATTGGAGGTCTGAGGATGGCTGAAGAATCAAAGATCGTTTTAAGCAGTGAAGACCAGACGTTAGGGGTAATTCAAATTTCTCCACGAGTTTTAGAATTTATTGCCGGTATTGCGGCTAGTCAAGTGGATGGCGTGGCTAAAATGTATCGGTCGTTGGCCAGCAATGTTGGTGAACTTTTAGGACGTTCAGATCATCGACGTGGTGTTAAACTGACGCGTTCTGATGATAGTTCATTAATGATTGATGTGGCAGTTTATCTTAACTATGGGGTATCTGTTCCGCAAGTGGCTGCTAAAATTCAGGAAAATGTCAAACAGCGGATTGCTTCCATGACGAACTTGAAAGTCACTACCGTGAATGTTCATGTTCAGGGAATTAATGCAGAAAAGGCAGAGAGTGACATTGACCCAAATGATATTTTTGGAACTCAAAATAATGACAAAGATGGTGATGAGTAGTGAGTTTTAGTCGACATACAATTCGCATTGGCGCGTTTCAAACCCTCTTTGCTTTGATTAATAATCCATTAGCAGATAAGAGTACTCTGTACGCGGAAGTTTTAAATCTTACACCAAATGAAGCTGCTCCTCAATATCTCGACCAATTAGTAACAGGTGTTCAAGATCATCAAGAAGAATTAGATGCAATTATTAGTTCATATTTAACTAATAATTGGACCATCGATCGGGTTGCCCGGACGAATCTAGTAATTCTTCGGATTGCTTTATATGAACTCCAATATGAAAAAGAATTACCAGCACCGATAGTGATTAATGAAGCTCTGGAATTAGCCAAGTCATTTAGTGATAATAAGTCACGGCGGTTTATTAACGGTGTGTTGGGGCACTATGAGCAAGAACATGACTAATGGTAGATTTGAACACATGAGTGAATTAGGAAAGAGGCTGGCATTGTCCAACCTCTTTTTTTCAATTTGAAAAGAGGGTCCAAATGGTAAAAATAATTGATGGTAAAAAAATTGCGGCAACCTTAAATCAAGAAACTGCTGCTCGAACAGCTACTTTAAGGAAGAATGGAATTATTCCTGGATTGGCAGTGATTTTAGTCGGTAATGATCCAGCCAGTGAAATCTATACGCGAAACAAGTCTCGTCAAGCAAAAAAACTAGGTTTTAAGTCAGTATTAAAAAAGTATCCTGACGATATTAGTGAAGAAATTCTTCTGAATGAAATTCAACAACTAAATAATGATCCCACAATTCATGGAATATTAGTTCAATTACCGTTACCAAAGCAAATTAACCAGAGTCACGTGATTGAAGCAATTGCTCCGCAAAAGGATGTTGATGGTTTTAACCCTGTGAACGTTGGCAAACTATATGCTAATGATCAATCCAATTACCCGGTGGCATGTACGCCGCGAGGAATTATGACAATGCTAGAACAGATGAAGGTTTCATTATCAGGAGCTGAAGTTACCATAATCGGACGGAGTAATTTGGTTGGCAAACCCCTCCAGGCATTAATGATTAATCAAGATGCCACCGTTACAATGCTTCACCATTCTAGTTCAGACATGAGTTATTATCTGAAACACGCTCAGATTATTGTGGTCGCGGTTGGCAAGCCTGAATTTTTAAAGGCGAAGGATGTTCAATCAGGAGCGGTGGTAATTGACGTGGGAATTAATCGCACTGCTAGTGGCCGCCTTGTTGGAGATGTTGATTATGCGGATGTTAGTCAAGTGGCTAGTGCAATTACTCCCGTACCTGGTGGTGTTGGACCAATGACAATTGCAACGTTAATGCAACAAACAGTTGATTTAGTAGAATGGAACGCAGCTAATGAATAAAGATGTAATTCAACCAGTTACTGTTAATCAGTTAACCAAGTATATTCGACGAAAGTTTCAGGCTGATCCATACATCTATCAAACTAATTTCTGGCTAGTTGGTGAACTCACTGATTATCGTCCGAGTAGTCGTCATCAATATTTTTCGTTGAAAGATGATAATGAAGAATTGCCCGCACATGAACAATATAAGATTAGTGCAGTGATGTTCGCCAATGATTTTCGAAAGGTTAAATTTACTCCAGAGAACGGAATGAAAGTCCTTGTATATGGACACGTTGATATTTATCCTAATCGTGGTTCTTACCAATTTTACGTAAGCCAGATGGAGGTTCAAGGGGTTGGCGCACTTCAAATTGCCTTTCAACAGATGTATGAAAAATTGAAAAAAGAGGGGCTATTTGATCAACCTAAGAAAGCAATTCGACCATTTCCTAACCGAGTTGCAATTGTGACAAGTAACGATGCAGCGGTTAAGCATGATATTATTACTACCTTTCGGCGCCGGAATCCGATAATTCAGTTGGTTTTTTATCCAACGAAGGTGCAGGGTGACGAGGCAGCAGCGATGATTGCACAACAAATTCGACGAGTGAGTGTAGATGGCAAATATGATACGCTGATTGTGGCTCGTGGTGGCGGTTCAAGAGGCGACTTATGGGCTTTTAATTCCGAGGAAGTAGGACGTGCCATTGCGGCTTGCTCCATTCCGGTCATTTCTTCGGTGGGCCACGAAGTTGATACAACCATTGCGGACCTAGTGGCTGATGACCGTGAAGCGACGCCAACTAGTGCAGCCGTTCGGGCATCAGAATGGCTATTATCAGACGTCAAATTAACAATTCAAAAAAATCGTCAACAGTTAGTGCATTCACTAAAAATCAGCAATGGTTTTCTTCAAGATAAATTAACAACTTTGCTGAACAATTACGTTTTTCAAGAACCATCCCGGATTTTAAATCAGCCGACGGAACGGTTAGATGATTTAAAACAACAGTTATTAATGAGTGTTCATCAACGACAACGAGTAATTCAACAGTCATTACGATTGTTAGAAATGCATTTAAATAATTCTTCTCCTGTTGATCGTTTGAAACAAGATCGTGAACGTCTTATGGGGTTGCAACGTATTCTGCAAACAGTTGGTAATCGGCAGCTTCACCAGTCAAATTCTGCATTAACTAATTTATTTAACCAGCTAACCGCCTTGAATCCAGAAAAGGTTTTGGCACGGGGATACAGTTATGTGATGAAAGAAAATCACGTTATTAAACAAGCGCATCAGCTTAGGGTTAATGATCTTGTCACCATTCATTTAGCTGACGGTGAAGTTGAAGCCGAAGTTAAACAAGTTAAAAACAAGGGAGTGTCGCAAAATGGCAACAACTAGGAACAAAAAGACCTTTGAAGAACAAATGGATGAATTACAAGAGATCGTTAATCGGTTGCAAAAGGGGGATCTTACCCTTGAGGATTCTATCAAACAATTTAAAAATGGAATGAAGCTTGCTAACAAATTGCAAACGCAATTAGACAAGGCCGATGAAACGTTAGCTCAATTAATGGGGAACGATGGTGACCTCCATCCTGCTGAAAAAGCTGGCGAAGATTTGAGTAATAACGGAATACAGAATCAAGGATACCATTCAGAATTTACTGACCAAAAAAGCAAGGAGCAGTCATGATTCAGAATTATCAAAATCAGATTAATCACTACTTAAATGATCATACGGCTGAGGAATGCGCGGAACCAACACTATCAACCGCGACAATGTATTCGCTGATGGCTGGTGGTAAGCGTCTGCGCCCGGCTTTGACTTTAGCAATTTGTGATGCATTCAAGGTTCCAATTAATCAAGACGTTCTTCGAGCGGCTTGTGCGGTTGAACTTTTACACACCTACTCATTAATTCATGATGATTTACCAGCAATGGATAATGATGATTTACGTCGGGGACGACCAACAAACCATCGCCGATTTGGAGCAGGAATGGCAACGTTAGCTGGAGATGGTTTACTGACGTTAGCATTTCAATGGGTAAGTGATAATCATCTCCCAAATAAGATTCAGCTAGAATTAGTTCGTGAATTATCCAGAGCAGCGGGACCAACGGGAATGGTCGCAGGACAGGCAATGGATATTCATAATGAGGGGCAGCGACTTGGCTTATCAGAGTTAAGATTGCTCCATCGAAAAAAGACGGGGGCGTTGCTGAGATATGCTGTTTTAGCCGGTGGAATTATTACCGGACAAACAACACAAGTCAAATCATTATTGGCGCGGTTTGGTGAAAATTATGGATTAGCTTTTCAAATTTATGATGATCTCATGGATGTGATCGGCAGCGAAGGTCAAATGGGGAAGGCGGTTCATAAAGATCAGGTCGAACAGAAGAATACTTATCCGAACTTGTTAGGACTTGAAGAAACGAAACGTCAACTATCATTGGTACTGGATCAGACGCGTAAATCAAAAGTTTCTCTAGAACAACAAACGCATTGCGATTTTAAAGTTTTGGAAGAATTTTTAGCGTATTTTAATATAGGTGAAATGGAATGAAAAAAGAACGGGTTGATGTATTATTAGTTAAACAGGGATTATTTGATTCTCGCGAACAGGCTAAACGTGCAGTCATGGCGGGAGAAATTCTCGGTAAAAATAATGAACGGTTAGATAAACCTGGGCAAAAGATTCCAATTACGACTACTTTACATCTGAAGGGAAAGAAAATGCCCTATGTAAGTCGTGGCGGGTTAAAGCTAGCGAAGGCTTTGCAAGTTTTTAATATTTCGGTGAAAGATTTGATTGTCTTAGATATTGGCTCATCGACTGGTGGCTTTACGGATGTAATGTTGCAAAATGGTGCAAAATTGAGTTATGCGTTAGATGTTGGTACTAATCAATTGGTGTGGCAATTACGCGATGATCCACGGGTAGTTGTGATGGAACAAACAAATTTTCGCTACAGCAAGTTAACGGATTTTAAAATGGGCCAACCAGAATTTGCGTCAATTGATGTTTCTTTTATTTCATTAAAATTGATTTTAGAACCACTGAGTAAAATTTTACGCTTGGGTGGATCTGTGGTCGCACTAATTAAACCACAATTTGAGGCAGGACGTGAGCATGTTGGTAAACATGGAATTGTGCGAGATCGTTCGGTTCATGAACAGGTTATCAAAAATGTTTGTCAGTTTGCAGTTGAAAACAACTTTGACGTTAAAAATTTGGATTATTCACCCATTAAAGGTGGTCAAGGCAATATCGAATTCCTAGTCCACCTTCAATTGACTGATCATCCTGGAACGATTTTATCCAATGTCAACGTTAATCAAGTTATTGACAATGCTTATGATGAATTGAAGTGATCATTAAGGGGGAGGAATCCTAAATGAAAAAGGCAGAGCGTCAAGCCGAAATTCGGGAAATTATTGAAAATAATGATGTAGAACGTCAAGAAGACTTAGTTCGTTTGCTAGTAGCGGCAGGAATTCAAGTTACTCAAGCAACGATTTCCCGTGATATTAAAGACATGCAATTAGTGAAAGTGCCAAATTCTGCTGGAGGTTACCGTTATCATATGCCAACGCATCATCAAGATAATAAGGAACAACAACTAGCAGATGCAGTTTCGAATGATTTACAATCGCTGAAACGCTCCGATCGTTTTTTATCTTTAACAATGCGTCCAGGACATGCACCAATGGCGGCGGTGTTGATAAAGCGGCTTAATTTTCCAGAGGTTTTTACAGCAATTGGTGACGATACAAGTGTATTAGTTGTCTGCCATTCTCCAGAAGACGCTGTAAAATTTGAACAAATTATTACAAAACTAAATTAGGGGAGAGTCCACTGTGTTACAGGAAATCACAATTGATAATTTAGCAATTATCGACCACCTGACGCTTGACTTTGGCCAAAATATGACCGTTTTGACTGGAGAAACTGGAGCAGGAAAGTCCATTATTATTGATGCGGTTGGTTTGTTAGCTGGAGCACGAGGATCACAGGAACTTATTCGCCAGGGAACAGATAAGTTAGAAGTGCAAGGGCAGTTTTTAATCCCGAACGATCCTTCTTATATTGACCTTTTAGACCATCTGGGAATCGATCACGCTGAACGAACACTGATTATCTCACGTGAAATTCGCCGAAACGGGCGAAATACAATTCGGGCCAACGGAACATTAATTAACACCACTCTTTTACGACAAATTGGCGCGCCACTTGTTGATATTCAAGGACAGAATGATAATCAACGATTACTACAATCAGATCAGCATTTGCCAATGTTGGATTATTTTGCTGGTGCGAAGGTCCAACAGCTACTAGTTCAGTATCAGAAGTCTTATCAACAATATCGAAACCTAAAGAAAAAATTGGAAACCAAGCAAGCTAATGAGCAGCAATGGGCACAGCGGTTAGATATGTTGCGTTATCAAGTGAATGAAATTAAAGCTGCTAACTTGAAGGCTGACGAAGAGGATTCGTTAATTAATGAACGCGATCGGCTAGATCATTTTCAACAAATTCAAAATACTTTAAAGCAGGTGGTGGCGATTTTAAATGGTGGCGAGACGACACCAGTATTAGACCAACTTGCGACTGCAATGGATGCGGTTAATGAAATTACACAATTTGACGATAATTATGAAGGAATTGGTAAAACACTGGAAGACTCTTATTATTCGCTCCAAGACGTTGCAAACCAAGCTAGCCATGAATTAGATGGTTTAGAGTTCGATGAGGAACGACTTAGTGAAATTAATACGCGTTTAGATTTAATTAATGATTTGGAAAGAAAATATGGTGATACGGTTACTGATGTCCTGAATTATTATGCCAAAATTACTCAAGAATTAACGGACATGGAAGGGACCGTGGATTCCGATGATGAAATGAAGCATCAATTATCAATGGTGGTGAACCAGCTTTCGGTCATTGGTGAACAATTAAGCGAGGAACGTAAGAAAGCTGCTAAAAAACTTGAAAAAAAGGTTCACCAAGAGCTAAGTGCTTTGTATATGGAGAAAGCGGTATTTACCGTTCACTTTGGTAAAACGCCTGCCCATACCTTTACAGCTACTGGAATTGATAATGCTGAATTTTACATCCAAACCAATCCCGGTGAGCGAATGGGACCGTTAGCTAAAATCGCTTCTGGTGGTGAGTTATCACGAGTGATGCTTGCATTAAAAACGATTTTTGCAGAGCAAGCAGATATTACCAGTATTATCTTCGATGAAGTAGATACTGGCGTCAGTGGGCGAGTAGCCCAGGCAATCGCGGATAAGATTAAAGTTATTGCTGATCATTCACAAGTATTATGTATAACTCACTTACCACAAGTTGCTGCAGTGGCCCAGCACCAGTTCTTGATTAAAAAACAGATTCATGAGAAGCGGACCACAACCACAGTAACTGAACTGAATCATCAAGAGCGAGTTGCGGAATTATCTAGAATGTTAGCTGGGGAAAAGATTACTAAACTAACCCGTGAACACGCAAGTGAACTTTTAAAAATGGCCCATGAATAGAAAAATGGAATTACTACTAACACGGTGAGAGAAATGTTAGTAACAATTCCATTTTATTATCCGGCAATGTAACGAATTTGACTTAAAGAAAAAATGTAAGAAACATTTACACTACGGAGAAGAAAACGTTTGTTTGAGAGTGCATACAATTTTCCTCGACAGTTTGTGATTTGTCCTTCGCTCGTTAAAGGATTAAATTGCACAAAAATTGATCGATGATCATTAACGGCGAGGTCAGTAAACAGTTTTCGTTGTGTTATTGGCTGAACTGGCAATACTTGCTTAACGGTGTCAGACCCATTAGTGGGCATCGGGTTACTAAAGAAGTTATGAAAATACCTGTTGAAGGCAAGAGACCCCCGACTAATAAGACTGTGACTTGGGTTGTTCATCTAATCATCTCCGAACGCTTGTTTGTAAAACAATTATACGAACAGGCGTTCAAAAAATCAAGTAGATTTCAAATTTTTTTATTTTGATCTTGGCGAACTGTTGAATTACAGCTGAATTTGTTTAATAATATTTACTAATTATTTTCATTATGAGGGGTTAATTAATCATGACAAAACGAGGAATGCTGATTGTACTTTCAGGTCCATCTGGTGTTGGTAAGGGGACGGTGCGAAAAGCGTTGTTTAATCAACCAGGCAACGATTTTCAATATTCCATTTCAATGACAACTCGTCAACCACGTCCAGGAGAGAAAAATGGTATTGACTACTTTTTCGTTTCTAAAGAGGAGTTTGAGCATAACATTCAAACCGGCCAGATGTTGGAATACGCAAAGTATGTTGACAACTATTATGGAACACCATTAAAATATATTGATGATACATTAGATTCTGGGAAGGATGTTTTTCTAGAAATCGAAGTTAATGGGGCGATGCAGGTACGTTCTAAGCGTCCTGATGGTGTTTTTATCTTCCTAACACCACCTGATTTAATGGAACTTAAGCATCGTTTGATTCACCGCGGAACAGATAGCATGGACGTGATTAATAAGCGGATTCATAAGGCATTTGGCGAAATCGAAATGATGCAGAATTATGATTATGCGGTTGTTAATGACCAAGTTGATAATGCCGTGGAAAAGATCAAAGGAATCATTCGGACTGAACGGTTACGGGTGCCTCGAGTAATGCCAGATTATCTTGAAATGTTAGGAGATTCAGAAAAATGATTTTATATCCATCAGTAGATGAATTATTAAAACGGGTCGATTCACGATACTCACTGATTATGTTAGCTAGTAAGCGAGCACATGAAATCGATAAGTATGAAGCTGATCAATGGCGTGCAGATCACAGTGATAAGCCAGTCAACATGGAAGGTGATAAGCCACTATTACTGGATCGCTATCGGTCGGCCAAGTCGGTTGGTAAGGCATTGGAAGAAATTGAAGCCGGTAAGGTAACAATTGATCCATTCCATACTGAAGATAAACAAGATTAATGAACCTTTTGATGGGTTGGAAGATAACTATAGTTATTTTCTAACCCTTTAATTATTTTTTCAGAAATTTGGTGAAAACAATGGCAAAAATTCTGGTACATGTTAGTGGAAGTATCGCTGCTTTTAAGGCGGTGACGGTCGTTAGAAGGTTGCAAAGAGACCACCACCAAGTGCGGGTGACCATGACTAAATCAGCAACCCAATTAATTGGTCCAGCAACTTTTGCGGCATTGACCCATTACCCAGTTCTTACGGATTTATGGCAGCCGTCAGTTAACGGTAGTATTCCTCATATAGAATTAGCAGACTGGGCAGATTATTCGATAGTGGTCCCGGCAAGTGCCGATGTTATTGCGAAACTTGCTAATGGAATTGCTGATGATGCTGTTACAACTACAGTCTTGGCGACAGCTACACCAGTGGTTATAGTTCCGGCAATGAATACGCATATGTGGAATCAATTAGCTACTCAACGAAATATTGACCAATTGCGTCGTGATGGACGGATTATTATGGAGCCAGTTAAAGGTCAGTTAGCAGAAGGGTATTCTGGAGACGGACGAATGCCTGAGCCGACAGCGGTAACTGCATTGATAAATGATTTAATGGCGAATCACCATCTTTTACAAGGAAAGTCTGTATTGATTTCTCTTGGTGGTACTGTTGCTCCGATTGATCCAGTTCGTTATATCGGAAATTGGTCCTCTGGGAAAATGGGTTGGGCCATTGCACAAGCCGCTTTAAAAATGGGTGCCGATGTCACAGTAGTGGCGGGGCGTACTAGCATCGCTCTTAAGGAACAAAGTCGGTTAACGATTCAGCGAGTTCAAACGACCCAAGAAATGTACGAAGCTATTTCTAAAGCTTTCCCACAATGTGACGTTTTAATCATGGCGGCAGCGGTAGCAGATTTCACTCCGACAAAGATGATTTCACAAAAGATAAAAAAACAAGATGATCAAACTGGTATTCAGCTCCAGTTAACGCCAGCAATTGACATTTTACGAACGATGGGACACCAAAAGAATCATCAAATCGTTGTTGGATTTGCTGCAGAAACGAAGGATGTTTTGGCTAATGCGCAGAAAAAGTTGGTCACTAAAGGTGCCGACATAATAGTTGCAAATGATGTTAGTCAAAAAGGAACCGGTTTTGATGCTGATAATAATCAGGTGACGATTTTGCGAGCACATCAAGAACCGCTTGTGTGGCCACTGGCATCGAAAAACCAAATTGGTCTGCAATTAATGCAATTAATCAAAGAAATGTTGTCTTAACAGAGGAGGAGTGAGATGGCTGAAATAGCGCAGGTAATTGTAGATGTGCCGACATACCAAACTAATCGGCCATATACTTATCAGGTTCCGCCTAAATTGGAAAATCAAATTCAGATTGGAATGCGAGTAATAGTCCCTTTTGGTCAAGGAAAGCGGTCAGTACAGGGGTTTGTAATTGGCCTAGATCAACCATCAGATTTTAAAGGCACCTTAAAACAGATCACTGCCCTGATGGATCTATCACCAGTTGTAAATCCTGAAATGCTTCAATTAAGCCGCTGGCTCGCGGATCAAACATATTCTTTTTGGATTTCATGCCTTTACACGATGTTGCCGAATATGTTGAAGGCCAAATCTAAACGAGTAGTCCGAATCATGAGGCCACTATCAAAAGCAGATCAAGCCTTGTTTGGTGAGCAACAGGAATTAGACTATGCGACTGTTCAAAATCAAGCTGCTCTCGTAAGCCGGCTGTTGACATTGAAACATGCGGGAAAGGTTCGCTTTGAGTATCAAGTAGCGGATCAAGCACGCATAAAAACCGTTGCACAAATTCAGCCATTACTTACTAAAGAAAGTTATCACAAAATCCGTTTGCAAACTCGTGCTAATGCGACTGCACAACGTAAAGTATTAGATTACTTATCGTCAATTTCAGGGCAACGGGTACTAATGAAACAAGCACAGAAAATGACTCAATTATCCTCGGCTCACTTTAAGCAAGCCGCTGATAAGGGATGGCTAAGTATTCAACAAATTGAAAACTATCGGCAACCCTTTGGGGCTAATATTACTGATCAAGCTGCAAAGAAACCATTGCAGTTAAATAAGAAACAACAACAAGCTTTGGATGCAGTAACTCAAGCCATTGATCACCAACTGGCAAAAACCTTTTTACTGCAGGGAGTCACCGGGAGCGGGAAAACTGAGGTTTATTTACAAGCAATGGCCCATGCTTTGGGTAATGGTCAAACTGCTTTGTTAATGGTTCCGGAAATTTCTTTGACGCCACAGATTACTGAACGGGTACGGGCCCGATTTGGCAAGCAAGTTGCAGTCTTACATTCGGGATTATCGGCTGGTGAACGGTATGACGAATGGCGACGAATAGAACGTGGCGAAGCGAAAATTGTTGTTGGTGCCCGTTCATCAGTATTTGCGCCGTTAAAAAATCTTGGCATTATTATCATGGATGAAGAACATGAGACCAGTTATAAGCAGGATGATGCACCGCGTTATCATGCGCGTGAAGTTGCTAAATGGCGGTCTCAATATCATCAAGCACCATTATTGCTAGGATCTGCCACACCAAGTTTGGAAAGCTTTTCACGGGCCTTATCCGGTAATTATCAATTACTACAGCTTCCGCAACGGGTCAATCAACGTCCGCTGCCACCGATTAAAATTATTGATATGCGGTCGGAAGTTCAGCAACGTGGTGATTCGAATTTTTCAAGTGAATTATTAGTTGCACTGAAGAAGCGTCTGGAGAAGCATGAACAGAGCATTCTAATGCTCAATCGCCGTGGATTTTCTTCATTTATTATGTGTCGTGACTGTGGGTTTGTTTTAAAATGTCCCAATTGTGATATTTCGCTAACAATGCATTTGGACACACACACAATGCGTTGTCATTATTGTGGCCATGAAGAGCCGATTCCGCAGATTTGTCCGCAGTGTCACGGTAACCATATTCGTTACTATGGAACTGGAACGGAAAAGGCAACCCGTGAACTACAAACCTTATTGCCAGACGCCCGAATCTTACGGATGGATGTTGACACTACCAGACGGAAAGGGATGCATGAAAAGCTGTTACGGCAGTTTGGCCGGGGGGATGCCGATGTTTTGTTAGGAACGCAAATGATTGCTAAGGGATTGGATTTTCCTAATGTTACACTTGTTGGAGTGTTAAATGCTGATACAGGATTGGATTTGCCAGATTTTCGATCCAGTGAGCGGACGTTTGATTTACTGTCGCAGGTGAGCGGTCGTGCTGGTCGTGCTAAAAAGAGCGGTGAAGTTCTAATTCAAACCTTTAATCCGGATAACTATGTCATTCGGCTTGTGCAGTCACATGACTATCGAAAGTTCTTTAATGCGGAAATGCAAATCCGTCAATTAGCAAGCTATCCGCCCTATTACTATACAGTTCGTCTAATGGGCAGTCATGAAGATGAACAAATCGCTGCTAAAATGATGTATGATATTAGACAAGAACTTGGTGATCAGCTCGCTGATGATACAGTGATTTTAGGACCAACGCCACGGGCAATTGCACGTTTAAAAAAACGTTATTATTACCAGATTGTGATTAAATACCGGCAGGATCCCCAACTTCATCAGCTTTTAACAAAAATTATGCAAGAAGCGCAAAATAGATATCAACGTGGTGCGGAACTGGCGATTGATCCAGACCCGCAGTACTTCTTATAAAGAAGGGATTAATATGACATCAGTAGTTTTTATGGGAACTCCCCAGTTTGCTGTGCCAATTTTACAGGCACTAATTTCAAGTTCAAATTATGACGTTCAAGCTGTTTTGACACAGCCGGATCGGCCGCGGGGGCGAAAACACATTATGACAGCCTCACCAGTAAAAGAACTAGCATTAAAGAATCAAATTGAAGTATTACAACCAGCTAAGTTAAGTGGTAGTCCGGAGATGGATCGTGTAATTACACTACAGCCTGATTTAATGATTACTGCTGCTTATGGTCAGTTTTTACCTACTAAAATGTTGTCAGCTGCTAAAATTGCTGCAATCAATGTCCATGGGTCGTTGTTACCCAAGTATCGTGGTGGGGCACCAATTCAGTATGCGGTAATGAATGGTGATCCGAACACTGGTGTGACAATTATGTACATGGTTAAGGAAATGGATGCTGGAAATATTATTGCACAACGATCCATTCCCATTACTAGGCAAGATGATACTGGAACAATGTTTGAGAAGTTAAGTCTTCTCGGTCGTGACTTGTTAATGGAAACCCTGCCGGAATTGGTTAATGGAACCGCACAGTCGATACCGCAAGATGAGACTAAAGTAGTCTTTTCACCGAATATTTCTTCAGCACAGGAGCGGATTGATTACACGCTTCCTGCAGAACGAATTGATGATTTAGTTCGCGGTTTACGCCCGCAACCATTGGGCAATATGATTATTGACGGTGTTCGAACAAAAATTATTGATGTCACGCCATTGCAAGAATCTACATCTCTTGAACCAGGCAAAGTAGTGCGGGTTGCTAAACATTCTTTAGTCATTGCTGGTGGCGAAGGAACTACTTATCAGATTAACCGTCTTAAGCCTGCCGGAAAGGGCTTGATGGATATTACTGCTTATCTGAATGGACATCAAGATTTACAGCCAGGAGTACAAGCAATTACTAATGAATAATTCGATTAAAAATAGCCCCCGTAATTTGGCTTTAGAAACTTTGGATAAGGTCTTTCAACGGGGGTCTTATTCTAACTTACAATTAAATGAAACGTTAATGAGGAGTCAACTAAAAGAAGTTGATCGGCGCCTCGTTACTAATTTGGTCTATGGTGTTTTACAACATAAGATTACTCTAGAATACTGGATCAAACCATTATTCAAACGTGAGCCACAGCCCTGGGTAAAAACGTTATTGATGATTTCCTTATATCAATATCAATTTATGGATCGTATTCCTGAATGGGCAATTACGGATGAAGCAATTAAGATTGCAAAGTGGCGTGGAAATCCAGGAATCCGCAAGTTTGTGACAGGGGTACTTCACACTTTTCTTCGACAAGGACCTCGACAGCTAACGGAGATTAGTGATCCAGTTGAACGACTGTCGGTTAGTGGTAGTTTGCCCAAATGGCTCGTCCAAACGTTGATCGATCAATACGGAATGGCTAAAGTTGAAACGTTAGTGCAAGTAATTAACCAGCCATCTAAGGTGAGTCTCCGCGTTAATACAGCACTGGTCAACTTTGATGAAGCGATTGACAAGCTTCATCAAGAAAATATTAAGGTTCACCCTAGCAAAGTGTCACAAGATGGCTTAATTGTAGATGCTGGAAATATCCTTTCCAGTAAGTCATTTGCTAATGGCGTTGTGACAGTGCAAGATGAAAGTGCAATGCTTGCGGTAGAAGCTTTACAATTAGTTGGAAACGAACGTGTTTTAGATGCTTGTGCTGCCCCTGGCGGTAAAACTGGTCAGATTGCGGCGGCTTTAAACTCTCAGCTAGGACATGTCGACGCTTTGGATATCCATCAGCATAAAGTACGACTGATTGAAAGCAATATGAAACGATTAGGAGTTGCAGATCGGGTCAGTGCTCATCAGTTGGATGCTCGTCAAGTTGATCGCCAATTTGCTAATGAAACTTTTGATAAAGTATTAGTTGATGCGCCTTGCTCAGGGATTGGTTTAATTCGTCGTAAACCAGAAATTCGGTACGCCAAAGATCAATCAACGAGTGAACATTTACATGAAATTCAGGGTGAAATTTTAAATACGGTCGCGCCGAAAGTGAAAAAAGGCGGTATAATTGTTTATAGCACGTGCACAATTCTTCAGGAAGAAAATGAACGGACAATTCAAACGTTTTTATCGCACCACGCGAACTTCCAATTATTAAAAACGCAAACGGCACGTGCAATTAAGGATGACCGTCAACAGAAGACACTCACGATATTACCGAGTGATTATGATTCTGATGGGTTCTTTATCGGAACCTTACAACGGATTAAATAAAGGAAACTTGCTGAGATTATGAAAACTGCTTATCAAACTGACATTGGAAAACAGCGTTCACAGAATCAAGATCGTGTGCGGGTCTTTCACAATGGTAAAAACTTACTTGCCATTGTTACTGATGGGATTGGTGGTAATCGCAGCGGCGATGTTGCTGCGACGATCGCAATCGATCAGCTGGGCCATCAATTTATGGTTGCTCAACCGCAAAATGTCCAAGAAGCCAAGCAATGGTTTCAGGACCAAGTGTTGGCAGCCAATGCGTTAATTTTAAAAAAATCACAAGAAAATCGTTCGTACCATGGGATGGGGACAACATTAGTTGCTGCGCTCTTTTTTAATGATCAACAGGTAGTGGTCTCTAATATTGGTGATAGTCGTGGCTATATTTACCATGATGGTTTACTTACCCAAATTACGATCGATCATTCATTAGTCAATGAATTAGTAAAAAAGGGTGACTTATCTGAAGATGCTGCACGTGTTTCACCGCAAAACAACATCATTACGCGGGCCATCGGTATTTCAAAGGATGCACAAATTGAAGTTAATAGTTTTCCAGTTAATCCTGGCGACTTATTTTTGCTGTGTTCGGATGGTCTATCTAAGATGGTTAGTAACGAACAGATTAAAACTGTTTTGAGTGCTGACCAGCTGACATTAGGTGAAAAGTGTCAACGCTTGGTGACACTAGCCAACCAAGCAGGTGGCCCAGATAATGTTACTGTATTGATTAGCGAAAATAATTAAGTGAGGCATGGAGCTATATGAAACCCGGATATGTACTAGGTAATCGGTATCAAATTATCCGATCACTTGGTGAGGGCGGAATGGCAAATGTATATTTAGCTCATGATTTAGTTTTAGATCGGGAAGTGTCCATTAAATTACTGCGTCTGGACCTTCGTGATGATCCCCAAACGAAGAAACGCTTCCAACGTGAAGCGATGGCTGCAACTCAATTGAATGATCCCAATATTGTTGGGGTCTATGATGTTGGTGAAATCAACGGTATGCAGTATATGGTGATGCAGTACGTTGAGGGAATGGATCTTAAAAAATACATTGCGCAAAATTACCCGATTCCGCTACCCCAAGTGGTCAATATCATGGAACAAGTGTTATCAGCTGTTGAATCAGCTCATGAACATGGAATTATCCATCGTGATCTGAAACCACAAAATATCTTAATTGATCAAAATAAAAATATTAAAATTACCGATTTTGGCATTGCAACGGCAAGTTTTGATAATTCTCTAACCCAAACGAACACACTGGTTGGGTCGGTACATTATCTTTCCCCTGAACAAGCACGGGGAAGTGTGGCCACTAAACGATCAGATATTTATTCATTAGGGATTATTCTCTATGAATTATTGACTGGTCAGGTTCCTTTCGAAGGGGAAAATGCCGTTTCCATCGCGTTAAAGCACTTTAAAGATCAGATTCCGTCAGTCCGTGACTACAATTCATTAATTCCTCAGGCAATGGAAAATGTTGTGTACCGTGCAACGGCAAAAAATCCTCAAGAACGTTACTCCAGTGCTAAAGAAATGGCAGCTGATTTGCGGACTTCTCTAGATGCTAGTCGTAGTAATGAACCATGTTTTAAAGAAAATCGTCATTGTGATGATGAAACTAAAGTTTTGGATTTGAAATCCATTCAGAAAGCTCAAAATCAGACTGATAGTACTGATAATCGTGACAATAAAAAGGAGCAGACTGTACGTAATAATCAACCAAGCCATCCGGCCAAGTCATCATTTAAGCGACAGGTATGGCTCGGTGTAGCTGCTATTACAGTTATTCTATTAGTATTTGCAGGGTGGTATTTTAATCGTTTAATAACAGTCCCTAATTTGGATGGTCTATCAGCAAATCAAGCTGAAAAAACACTTGCTAAACACCATTTGCGGGTAGGCAATATTACTAGGACAACTAGTAAGGTTGTGGATAAGGATCATGTTGTCGCAATTGATAGTCCGGAACGAGTGCGATTTGGTCGTTCAATCAATTTAATTTTAAGCAATGGCGTAGCTAGCTACCGAATGGCTGATTTTGTGGGTGATGATTATAACGACACTGCTGCCCAACTTCGCGCGAAAGGGTTCACTGTAAACAAAAAAGCAGTTTATTCCAGCCATGTCGATGAAGGAAATATTGTGAAGCAAGATGTTACTGTCGGCAAAGTAGTTAAGCCGGATAATAAGGCCATTACTTTAACAGTGAGTCGTGGGCCGCATCGAATTAAAATCCCTAACTTTAAAAATAAGGATCTCAATGAAGTGCAAGATTTTGCCAACAAGCATCATTTGCAAGTAACAGTTACTAAAAAGAATTCTAGCAAGATTGCGGTTAATCATGTTATTAAGCAAACGCCAAAGGCTGGTTCTAAATTAACCGAAAATGATACGCTAGCTGTTCAGGTAGCTGATACTGGCGCAAATTTAAAGACAACTAACATTCAGATTAACATTCCATTTGATGGTAATGGGGGAAAGAAAGAAAACCGGGTTCAGGTTTACATTTCCGATGCTTACCATAATTTAACAATGGAATATCAAGATATAACCATTAATCAGGAAACAACGATTAATGTTCCATTTACGTTACGGAACCACCAAATGGGTGCTTATAAAGTAATTCGGAATGGTAGAACAATTATGAGTGCAACTAATATTACGGGTTAACGGAGGTACTTTTTGAAAGAAGGAATTATCCAACAGTCACTTAGCGGTTTTTATGACATTATTGCTGACAACAAGATTTATCGGACCCGTGGTCGCGGTAATTTTCGTAAGCGTGGGATTAAACCGCTCGTTGGTGACCATGTTAGATTTGCGGATGGCTATTTGCTAGAAATTCAACCACGAAAAAATCAATTAGTAAGGCCACTAGTGGCAAATGTTGATACAGCTGTAGTCGTTACTGCTGCAACTAATCCGCAGTTCTCCAGCAATTTACTTGACCGTCAGCTGATTGCTCTTGAAGCTCAAGCAATCACGCCAATTATCTATTTTTCAAAAGTTGATTTATTAGATTTAGGAACCTTTCAAAAATTATTCGCAACTGTAACTGGTTATCAAAAAATTGGTTATACCGTTTACTATGACCAAGAGCCATATTGTCAAACAAATTTGGAAAGACTCAGTCAACAGCTCAGTCACCAAGTGGTAACGATGATGGGGCAAACCGGTGCTGGAAAATCAACTTTATTGAACCACTTGTCACCCAAGCTAGATTTGCCAACCGGTGAAGTTTCAAAAGCGCTTAAACGGGGAAAGCACACCACGCGTAAAGTAGCGCTTTTGCAAATTGGCGATGCTTTGGTTGCCGATACCCCCGGATTTTCTTCTTATGAAGATTTTCAAATGACAAAGGAAGAGTTGCCACAACTATTTCCAGAAATGCAACGTTTAGCACAAGAATGTAAGTTTCGGGGATGTTTACATCTTCAAGAGCCAGGGTGTGCAGTGAAAAATGCGGTTGAAAATGGTAAAATATTAGAGTCAAGGTATGATAATTACGTTCAATTCCAAGAACTAATTAAAAACCAAAAGCCAAAATACTGAAGTGAGGTAATAGATTATGATTAAAGTTGCACCATCAATTTTGAGTGCTGACTATGTTAACTTGCAAAAGGATATCGAAAAAGTGGACCAAGGTGGCGCTGAATACTTACATATCGATATTATGGATGGTAGTTTCGTGCCAAGCATTTCTTTTGGACCTGGTTTTGTAAAGGCCATTCGTCCAATTACTAAAATGGTTTTAGATGTTCATTTGATGGTTCAAAATCCTGAACATATTATCCCAGCATTTATTGATGCGGGTGCAGACATTATTGGTGTTCAAGTGGAAGCAACCCAACATATTCACCGCGCATTACAAATTATTAAGAATGGTGGAGTTAAGGCGGAAGTGGTTATTAATCCAGGGACGCCTGTCGAAATGATTAAGCCAGTTTTGCACATGGTAGATCAAGTTTTGGTGATGACGGTTAATCCTGGTTTTGGTGGTCAAAAATTCTTGCCAGAAACGGTGGATAAGATTGCTGAACTAAATCAACTTAAGAAGGACCATGGTTACAATTTTGATATTGAAATTGATGGTGGGGTTAATAATCAAACGGTCGTGGATTGTTACAAAGCTGGTGCTACGGTTGCAGTAGCAGGTTCATATGTTTATGGGGCTGATGATCCAGTTGCACGAATCAATGCAATTAAGAATGCAACAAAGTAACGAAATACTGGTGTCATTCATTGTAATGACACCTTTTTTGTAGGTGAAAACATGAATGTTGTTAATTTGATGGTTGGTGGACCAGCAACCGAAATTCCCTTAGAGATTGTTTTGCAACATCGGTCGGAACCTTGGATTGGCGTTGATTATGGTGCAACATATTTACTGCAACACGGAATTAATCCACTAGTGATCGTCGGTGATTTTGATTCAACGAACCGGCAAGAATTTAATTCCTTAAAGCAACAGGTTTCGGATGTGCGGACATTGCCTGCGGAAAAGGATATTACTGATACTCAATATGGCACTCGCCTGGCCATTCGAGAATTTCATCCTGAGCAAATAAATATTTATGGTGGAACCGGTGGACGATTGGATCAGTTATTGGCGAACTTGTTGATGCCGTTGCAAAAAGAATTTCGCCAATATTTAAGACGCATTCGGTTTATTGATCGTGAAAATTTGGTCAGCTTCTATGATCCAGGATCCTATTCGGTGATTAAGGAACCACGAATGCGATACTTAGCGTTTGTAAATTTGACGCCAGTTCGTGGTTTAAATCTTCCGGATGAAAAATATCCATTAAAAAATTTTAATTCTGAAATTCCGTTTGCTTGGTCAAGTAATGAGTTTGTAGGTCATATCAATCATTTTTCATTCCAACAAGGAATTGTTGCAGTCATTCAAAGTTATGATCAAATTCACGGTAATGATTAGTGTCAAGTAAAAATGCTTGAAAGAAACTATTGCAAAGTCAGCTTGCCTATGGTAAATTATTTAGGTGAGTTACAGCACAGTGATGTGCACGAAAAAACTGATGAGGAGAGGAGGTTCCAACATGGCTAAGGATTTTATTACTGGTAAAAGTACTAAGTTTGGTAACAAGCGTTCCCACGCCCTTAACTCAACTCGTCGCAGCTGGAAGCCTAATTTGCAAAAAGCTACTATTTTAGTTAATGGTAAGCCAAAGAAGGTTTACGTTTCAGCACGTACTTTGAAGTCGGGTAAGGTGACTCGTGTTAACTAAATAAAATGTGGCTGCCGATTGGCAGCTTTTTTATTTGGATTTAAAAAGCAAGTTTGCTTAAATTTGTCTCAATGATTAAGTGTGGTAAAATATACAGGATAATTCATAATCACGACAAGGAGGCCATAAGGATGGCAGTGAAGATTAAGACACAATCGGGTACGATCGATATTTCTAATGATGTGATCTCGACCGTAGTTGGTGGTGCAGCAACTGATAATTACGGTGTGGTCGGCATGGCTAGCCGCAACCCATTGAAAGATGGCTTTAATAAAATTTTGCAACGTGATAATTACAGTCAAGGTGTAGTTATTCGTCAACAGGATAATGGCATTGCTGTTGAGGTGAATATCATTGTTGAATATGGGATTAAGATTTCCGAAGTCTCCAAGAGTGTTCAACAAAAGGTGAAATATAACTTAGAAACATTGTTAGGGATTACTGCAAACGCTGTGAACGTTAATGTTCAAGGTGTTCGTGTTTCTGAAAATTAATTTTTTGCAGGCGGAGGAATAATATTTTGGCAATCACAAAGATTACAAATCTCGAATTCGGTAAGATGGTTCAAGCGGCCGCGGCCAAGTTGAATCAAAATGCTGAATTTATTAACTCTTTGAATGTGTTTCCTGTTCCTGATGGGGATACTGGAACGAATATGAGTATGTCAATGGCAAGTGGCGCAAAATATGAACGTGAAGATACAAGCGAGAATGTTGGTGATTTAGCAAACTCATTGGCAAAGGGACTTTTAATGGGCGCCAGAGGGAATTCTGGTGTCATTCTGTCACAGATTTTTCGTGGCTTTGCCGGTGGATGCAAGGGCAAGAAAGAATTGCGTGCACAAGACTTTGTCGATGCATATGCTAATGGTGCCCAAACTGCTTATAAGGCTGTGATGAAGCCAACTGAAGGAACAATTTTAACGGTCGTTCGTGAATCTGCACAAGCAGGAATTGATGTTGTGAAATCGACGGACGATGTTATTGCCGTTTTGGAGACTATTTGTCAAGCCGCTGATAAAGCTCTTCAAAAGACCCCAGACCTATTACCGGTCTTAAAAGAAGTGGGTGTTGTTGACTCTGGTGGACAAGGTCTAAACTATGTCTTGCATGCGTTTTGGGAAGCATTAACTGGTAAGGTAACAGTTGAAACCAAACCAGATAATGCACAGATTGATGAAATGATCAATGCTAAACATCATCAAAGTGCTCAAGGAAAGCTGAATCCTGAAGACATTAAATACGGCTACTGTACCCAAATTATGGTTCGGATTGGCCGGGGGAAACAAGTTACTCAAAAATTTGATTACGATACTTTCTACAACTATTTGGCCAAACTGGGCGATAGTTTATTAGTAATTAATGACGATGAAATTGTTAAAGTTCATGTTCATACAGAACATCCGGGGAAAGTATTAAGTTGGGGTCAACAGTTTGGTGATTTACAAACCGTTAAGGTTGATAACATGCGTTGGCAACAAGAACAAATTATGGATAAAGATGATCCATCAACTGAGGAACCGGAACAGGCAGTTAGTGATACACAGGTTACTGAAGCACCAGAGACAGCCGTTATTGCTGTTGCTGCGGGTCAAGGAATTAGTGAATTGCTTAAGAGTTTAGGCGTGACTCATGTTATTAGTGGTGGGCAAACGATGAACCCAAGTATTCAAGATATTGCGGATGCAATTAACGATAGTGGTGCTAAGCAGGCTTTGGTATTACCAAATAATGGTAATATTTTTATGGCTGCAGACCAAGCTAAAGACCTTGTTGATATCCCCACAGCAGTTGTTCATACTAAAACGATTCCTCAAGCGATGACTGCTCTACTTGAATTCAACCCGGATAGCAGTTTAGATGAGAATCATGATGCGATGGAATCTGCCCTGGACACTGTTAAGAGCGGCTCTGTCACAACTGCGGTTCGTGATACCACTGTGAAGGGAATTGCCATTAAAAAGGACGACTATATCGGCATTGTTGATGGTGATATTGTAACGACCGGTGATGATTTGCCAATTGTAGCTGAAACAATGGTTAAGAAAATGCTTAATGAAGATAGTAGTGTAGTTACCATATACTATGGTGAAGATGGTAACCAAGAACAAGCTGATCAATTGCAAAGCGCAATTGAAGAGTGGGATGATGAGCTGGATGTCCAAGTGTATGAAGGTGATCAGCCAGTTTATCCATACTTAATCTCAGTTGAATAGGTTATGTAACGAAGGTATCGGTTCATGATCGTTTCATCGTTGATTAACGACAATCTTTGCGGAGTGGGAAATTGACCTAATTCGGTTCATTCCCGCTCTTTTTTTCAAAAAGGGGGGGACATCATGAAAAGTTTACAAGATCCGGTTAGTAATTTACGTGGTGTTGGTCCAAAAACTGCTGAAGGTTTAGCGACATTAGGGATTAAAACTGTCGAAGATCTCTTAACATATTTTCCAAGTCGTTACGATGATTTCGCACCCACTAATTTGGAAGTAGCTAAAGATAAACAAAAAGTAACGATTCATGGAACAATCGTATCAGAACCGTTGATGTCACGGTTCGGCTATCGGCGAACGAGGTTAGCCTTTCGCATGATGGTTGGACGTAATGTGATTCAAGTTGTTTATTTCAATCAACCTTATCTCAAAAAAATAACTGTTATCAATCAAGATGTAATCGTAATGGGCACGTGGAATGCTGCCCGTCAGGAAATTCAGGGCACTAAACTTCTAACTAGTGATCATGACCAAGCACTGGGTGCCATTTATCCAGCAAATAGGTATATTCATCAAGCAACGATTCGGAAGTTAATTCGAGTTGCCTACAATAATTATGCAAACGTCATCGCCACGTTATTGCCAATCAGCCTTCGACAACGTTATCAATTGCTTGATCGTCGAACGATGATTCACGATTTGCATTTTCCCAAAGACGGTCAGGTTGCGCGGATCGCCCGCCGGACAGCTGCTTATGAAGAATTTTTTCTGTTTCAGTTACGTTTGCAAGCAATTCGGCGTATTCACCGTCAAAAAGATGGCAATCAGATTCTTTACAATAATGATGAACTGCGTGATTTTATTAAGACGATTCCATTTGAACTTACGAAAGCTCAAAAGCGGGCTGTTAATGAGATTTGCCGAGATTTACGACAGCCGTATCAAATGAACCGCCTATTGCAAGGAGATGTTGGGTCAGGTAAAACGATTGTTGCGGCGATTGCAATTAACGCAGTGGTTAGCGCTGGCTTTCAGGTTGCGTTAATGGCGCCAACAGAAATTTTAGCAGCCCAACATGCACAAAAATTAGCTAAAATTTTTGCGGGAACGCATGTTAATGTTGGCCTTTTAACTGGTTCGATGAACACTCGTCAGAAACGTCAGCTATTACAAGAAATAAAAAAGGGCAGTATTAATCTGATTATTGGAACACACGCATTAATTCAAGAGCAAGTTGATTACGCCAATTTAGGTTTAGCAATTATTGATGAACAACATCGGTTTGGAGTTAATCAACGCCAGCAATTGCGGATGAAGGGCGAGCATCCTGATGTTTTAGCAATGACGGCGACACCAATTCCGCGAACGTTAGCAATCACGAGTTATGGTGAGATGGATGTCTCCATTATTGATGAACTCCCTGCTGGACGACAGCCTATCAAAACGACGTGGTTAAAAACCAATCAGTCCGAACAGGCGCTAACTTTTTTAAAGAGTCAGCTAGCCAACGGAGCGCAAGTGTATGTTGTTTCTCCGTTGATTGAACAATCAGAAACGTTAGATGTTCAAAATGCGACAGATCTTTATGAAAAATTTGAACAATACTTTTCGCCTCAGTATCGCGTGGGACTGTTGCATGGTCAAATGGATAACGAGCAAAAAGAGGTTGTCATGCAGGCTTTTCAGGATCGCCAGATTCAAGTGATGGTTGCCACTACCGTGATTGAAGTTGGCGTGGACAATCCAAATGCAACGGTCATGTTAATTTATGATGCGGATCGGTTTGGCTTGGCACAGCTTCACCAACTTCGGGGGCGGGTTGGTCGTGGTAACCAGCAAAGTTATTGTTTGTTAATTGCTGATCCCAAAACTGAAGATGGGGTTAAGCGGATGCAAACAATGGTTGAAACTAATGATGGATTTGTTGTTGCACAACGTGACCTGGAACTGCGTGGATCAGGTGATGTTTTGGGCAGCAAGCAATCAGGAATTCCAGACTTTAAAGTTGGTGACCCAATTGCAGATTTGAAAATGTTACAAACTGCGCGTTCAGATGCTGCTAATCTCATTAATACTCCCCATTGGGACAGTATTGATGAGAATCAACCGTTAGTTTACTATTTAACTCGCCATGAATTGACAACTCATTTTGACTAAGGATCAATTTAGAAAGGAATAAAGAATATGAAGATAGCAGTTGATGCCATGGGTGGAGATCATGCTCCTCAAGTAATTGTTGAGGGAATTGAAAATGCCCGAAATCAATTTGATGATTTGGAATTTATTTTGTATGGTAATGAGCAAAAGGTTAAACCGTTAATTAAAAATTCCAAACGGATTACGTTAGTTAACACGACTGAGGAGATTACGATGGGAGAAGAGCCAGTGCGTGCTATTCGACGCAAGAAGGATTCTTCAATTGTTCGAGCAGCGAACGCGGTTAAGACAGGTGAAGCGGATGCCTTTTTCTCTGCGGGAAATACTGGGGCAATTTTAGCCGCTGGAATTTTCATTATTGGACGGATTAAGGGAATTGACCGTCCTGGTTTAACTAGTATCTTGCCAGTTGCTCAACCGGGCCTACAAGGGAATGGTTTTGTTTACTTAGATTCTGGTGCCAATGCTGAGTCAAAGGAGAAAAATTTGGTTGAGTTCGCACACTTGGGACGCTTTTATGCGCAAAATGTCCTTAAGGTTAAAGATCCGCGAGTTGCATTATTAAATAATGGTGCTGAGGCCGACAAAGGAGATCAATTCCACAAAGCGGTTCATCAGGACCTTAGTAGTCAAAAGTCACTTAACTTTGTTGGCAATATCGAATCTGGTGATCTTTTGCATGGCCAAGCTGACGTGGTGGTTTCTGATGGCTGGACTGCTAATGCTGCCTTAAAAGCAACCGAAGGAAGCATTCGAATGATGTTGACACTAATTAAAGATGGGATTTTAAAAGGTGGATTACGGGCTAAACTTGGCTACCTTTTACTCCGTCCAGCGTTTCGGCAAATCGGTCATTTAATGAACCCATCCCAATATGGTGGTGCGGTTTTGCTCGGACTCAAAGCACCAGTTGTAAAGGCTCACGGTGCCGCTGACGTTACGGCCATTACGAAAGCAGTTGAACAAATTCGGACAATGATTAATACTAAGGTTATTGATCAAACTGTCGCCTTCTTTAGTAAAGAAGAAACCATAGACAACGGGGAAAAAAACGAATAAAATAGGTAGGTAGTTATTAAGTATAAGAGGTATTTAGCAATGGAAAAAAATGAAATCTTTGATAAAGTATCAGCAATTGTTGCTGACCACTTTGACATTGATCGTGCCAAGATTACCGATGA
Organism: uncultured Limosilactobacillus sp.; assembly: GCF_934202705.1. Taxonomy (GTDB): domain Bacteria; phylum Bacillota; class Bacilli; order Lactobacillales; family Lactobacillaceae; genus Limosilactobacillus. The sequence continues at coordinate 112,102 of NZ_CAKPYE010000001.1, read as the reverse complement.
TTTAAATTTGAAGACAGATCTCGATGCTGACTCAATTGACTTTGTAGAGTTTGTTTTAGAAGTTGAAGATACCTTTGGGGCAGAAATCGATGACGCTGAAGCGGAAAAGTTAAGCACCATTGGTGAAGTAGTTGATTATATTGCTGCCCATCAAAACGACAAGTAAAATGATGATTACGGTAATATTATGATGTGGGCCGCGATGAAGATTAATTCATCGGCGGCTTTTTTTAGGAAGGGAAATGGAATGATTACAGAATTACAACAATATCTAGCAGACGAATTCGATATTCATTTTGAAAATCCAGATTTGTTAGCAGAAGCCTTTACCCAAGCTTCATATGTGAATGAACATCCAGAGCAAAATTTGAAGTACTATGAACGCATTGAATTCTTGGGTGATGCGGTTTTGCAACTATTTGTTTCTGAATATATCTATCAACGTTATCCAGAATTGCCACAGGGAAAGCTAACCCGTTTACGTGCCGCGATGGTTTGCGAAGATAGCTTTTCAAAATTTGCCAAGGAATGTCATTTTGATCAATATATCAGGCTGGGAAAAGGCGAAGAGATGGCTGGCGCACGGAAGCGTCCCGGACTGTTATGTGATATCTTTGAATCCTTTATTGGTGCTTTATACCTTGATCAAGGTCGTGATGCCGTTGAACGGTTCATTCAGCGGGTGATTTTTCCTAAATTAGACATGGGATGGTTTGACCACGCGGTTGATGCAAAGACTAGTTTACAGGAATTTTTGCAACGCGATGGTGATGTTGATATTGAATACCATCTCCTTGATGAAACCGGTTCTGAAAATGCTCCAGAATTTAAGGTCAATGTGAGTGCGGATGGTAAGGTGCTTGCTCAGGGAACTGGGTCATCCAAAAAGCACGCTGAGATGGATGCTGCTGCCCAGGCGCTGAAGAAACTACGGCCAGCGACAAAATAAGATGGTGAACGTTTAATGCAACTTGTATCAATGGAAATTGATGGTTTTAAGTCTTTTGCACATAAAACCACGATTAAATTTCAGTCGGGGATGACTGGAATTATCGGACCTAACGGTAGTGGGAAAAGTAACGTCATTGAGGCTATTCGGTGGGTAATGGGTGAGCAATCTGCCAAAAACTTACGTGGTGGCAAGATGGTTGATGTCATCTTTAATGGATCGAAAGACCATCACCCACTTAATCGAGCGGTTGTTAAAATGACGTTGGATAATAGTGACCATTACTTACAAAGCGAATATTCTGAGATAACGGTGACTAGAAAACTCTATCGTAACGGTGATAGTGAGTACCTCATTAACGATCGACGAGTACGCTTGAAAGATATTGTTGATTTATTTATCGATTCGGGAATTGGTCGCGAATCGTTTTCAATTATTTCTCAAGGTCGTGTTGCGGAGGTTTTTAATGGTCAGTCAAGTGATCGGCGACGGATTATTGAAACTGTTGCAGGGGTTGCTAAGTATAAGCAAAATAAGATTACCGCTGAAAAAAAGCTTCAAGAAACGGGTGAACGTCTTGACCGGGTTAATGATATCGTGGTTGAACTAGAACGACGGTTAGATCCGCTTAAGGAAGAGAGTTCGCTTGCGCAAGATTATTTGGAACAAAAACAAAAATTAGATCAGTTTGATCGAACCAGAACAGTTCGACAAGTGCTTAATGATCAGGAACAACTGGCTGCGATTCGGCAGCAATTAACAAATGCTAACCAGCTTAGTGCCCAGTATGATCGCCAAGTTCAGCAGTCAAAAGCCACGTTGCAAAAGTTGCAAGCATCTCGTCGCCAAGTTCTACAAAAGAAGGATCAGGCACAAAATCTGGTGACTGCTAAAGTCGAAGAAATTGCCAAACTGAAGAATCAACAATCCTTATCATCAATTCGTCAAGAACAACGTGAAAAGGACCAGCAACGACTTCAAACGCAAAAACAGCAAGTTAATGAGCAACAGGTGAACTTGCAGGCACAGTTAGAGCAGAATGAACAAGAAGTTGCTAAGTTAAAAGCAAAAATTCTTACGGGGAAAAAAGAACTAAAAGATTTACAATCCCTTAGTGCAGCAGAACATGTAAAAAAATTACAGCACCAATTAGAACAGCTGCAGGAAGAACAGGTTGATTTAATGCAACAGCAAACCACGTTGCATAATGAACGGGTCTACCTTAAACAGAATCATGAACGTCACTTAAATGTTGTTAAACAAGATCAACAAAATTTAGTTGAAAACCAGCAACAATTGACGGTAGTTCGTCAAAAGTTGGATGATTATCAAAGCTCGCAAAGGGCATCTAAAGATGCATTTTTAAAGGTTAAGCAAGAGCTCAACACTGCCAATCAGCATCGACAGAAATTGCAGGAACAATATGAACAAACCCAAAGAAAGTGGTATCAGTCTTTGGGGGTTGCGCGTTCTGCTGAGCAACAGGTTAAAAACTATCAGGCGATGTTGGCGGATTACACCGGTTATTATGCGGGTGTTCAAACAGTATTAAAGGCGCGACAGCAATTTCCTGGATTATCAGGATCGGTTAGTGAACTAATTAAAGTACCAGCGCAATATACAACGGCCATTGAAACAGTCCTTGGAAGTCAACTGCAACAGTTGGTAGTTGATAATCAAAATACTGGTAAGCAGATTATCAATTATTTGGTCCGTCAGCGTGGCGGTCGGGTAACAATTTTGCCATTAGATACGATTCGACCTGGCTGGACACCCGCGACATTAACGGCAATTAAACAGCTCCCCGGATTGATTGGACCAGCCATTGAATTAATCCAATACCCCGCTCGGTTTAGTAAGGTGGTTGAACATCTTCTGTCCACGACAGTGGTCGTTGATAATCTGGATCACGCGACGACAATTAGTCGTGCGGGAAGACATCAGCTTCGCGTGGTGACCCTAGATGGGCAACTAATTAACGCGAGTGGAGCGATGACGGGTGGTGCTAATCGTCATCAAAGGCAAGGGTTGTTAAGTCAGAAACAGCAACTTACTCATCTGAAGCAAAATGCTGCACAGGAGCAAACAACGGCTACGGCATTGGAAGATCAGGTGCAAAAGCTGGTAAATGCTCGTCAAGCTAATCAGCAGATGATTCAGGAGTTGCAGACGCAGTTTGAAACAAAGCGACAGACAATGGAGCAGACACAAACTGCAATGAAAGTTACACAAGACCGTTTGAAGGAACTTCAACGTCGGGCCCAGGCATTTAAGTTTCAGAGTAATCAGCAAAATGATCAACAAACCTCTTTTGCAAAGCAATTGAAGACTAATGAAATTCAAACGGTAAACCTTAATCAGCAATTAGCTGATGCCAAGGAGCAAGTCCAATCGATCAAAAAACAAATTACGAAGCTTGAGTCGAATGCTTCTAGTCAGAATCAGGTTATTCATCAATTAGAACAGCAACTGGCAGTTGATGAAGAACGACAACGGCAATTTGTTAATCGTCATGATGAATTTAGTCATCAACAAATCGAACTTCAACAGCAAGTAAGAGAAATTGAACAACAAATCAGAGAGCTTGCAGACGGATCAAATGATGATGAGAATAATGATCGTAACCAAGAAGCGGCATTGGAGAAAGCTAACGGTGTTCTATCGAATGCCCGGCAAATCGTTAGTGAATGCAGTCATCAGCAAACAACGCTTGAAGGACAGATTGATCAAGCAACTGCAGAAAATGAACGATTACAAGAGTTAACCCGCGCGGTCCTCGATGATGTGTCTGGATTGAATGATCAAAAGGGACATTTAGAAGCTGAGATTGATCAAGGTCTGAATAAATTGAGTGAGCAATATAGTATGACGCTCAACGAGGCTCAACAAAACCAAGCGGAAATTTCTAATGAAGAACTCCAGCGACAAATTAAACTTTTAAAGCGCGGATTAGCTGAACTAGGGCATGTCAATCTAGGCTCGATTGATGAGTACAAAGAGGTTGCACATCGGTATCAGTTCTTAAATGGACAAAAAGAAGATTTACTAGCAGCCAAGGCGCAGTTGGAAAGTACAATGAATAAAATGGATGACCAAGTGAAGCAACGGTTTATCCAAACTTTTAACCAAGTATCAAAATCGTTCACCAAAACCTTTCAACAAATTTTCAATGGTGGGCAAGCAAAACTGATATTGACAGATCCTGACGATCTTTTGGAAACTGGCGTTGATATTATGGCACAACCACCTGGTAAAAAGAATCAACAATTAAGTTTGTTATCTGGTGGTGAAAAGGCACTGACGGCCATTGCACTTTTATTTGCAATTTTAAAAGTGCGTCCTGTTCCATTTGCTATTCTAGACGAACCAGAGGCAGCGTTAGACGATGTCAACGTCGACCGCTTTGCTAACTATTTAGAACGTTTTGGCAATTCAGGACCACAATTTATTGTAATTACTCACCGGAAAGGGACGATGCGGAATGCAGATGTCTTGTATGGTGTGACAATGCAAGAGTCAGGAATATCTGAAGTGGTATCAGTAGACGTTAACAAGACGTTAGGTAATAGTAAGATGAATGACGAGGTAAATTAAAATGGGATTATTTGATATTTTTCGGCGGAAGCATCATCAAGATGACCAGAAAGCAAACGGACCAGCTCAAAATGTAGAACAATCTACAGAAGCCAAACCAGATCACGAAGCTGCCCAAAAGACCCTTATTTCAGAACCAAAAGCGGGTCAACAACCTATAGAAACGGTAGCTTCTGATGAGAATCACCAAGGAACCTCAGTTGATCGCAAGCTTACTACTGAAGATTCAAAGGCACCGGTGGAAGACCAGAAAAGTAATACATCAGTAACAACTACTGAAGAAATTAATGATGCCCCGCTTTTTCATGAGTCATTATCTGAAGTTTCTGAAAAAGAAACTGATGAACAAGCAGCGGATCAAAAACTTACTACTGAAAATTCTGCAACAACGGTCCGAGATCAGGTCAATGATGATAAAGAAACCAGTGAAGAAAAGTATGATACTGGTTTAGAAAAATCGCGGAATGGGTTTGGTGCTCGTTTGAATAAATTTTTAGCTAATTTCCGCCATGTTGATGAAGACTTTTTTGAAGACCTCGAGGATCTGCTAATTGAATCTGATGTGGGCTATGATATGGCAATGAAACTTAGTGATTCACTTCGCGAAGAAGTTAAATTACAAAACGCAAAATCTAAGCAAGATGTTTCGAACGTGATTATTCAGAAAATGGTTGAATTGTACGATGAAGCCGGAAAAAACGAGCAGGTGGGAATTAACTTTGCACAGTCTGGTCCGACTGTGATCATGTTCGTTGGTGTCAATGGTGCGGGAAAAACAACCACAATTGGTAAAATGGCTGCACGTTTTAAGAATGAAGGCAAAAAAGTTTTGCTAGCAGCAGCTGATACTTTCCGTGCTGGGGCCACTGAACAACTGGATGTTTGGGCTAAACGTGATGGTGTTGATATTGTAACGGGACCAGAAAATGGTGATCCGGCGGCGGTCGTCTTTGATGGTGTCAAAAAAGCCAAGGATGAAGGGTATGATGTCCTCTTTGTCGATACTGCTGGTCGTTTACAAAATAAAGTTAACCTGATGAATGAACTAGCTAAAATGAAACGAATTTTAACCCGTGAAATTCCTGAGGCCCCACATGAAGTCCTGCTGGTTTTGGATGCAACAACTGGTCAAAATGCGCTTAATCAAGCCAAACTATTTAAAGAGAGTACGGATGTTACTGGAATTGTATTGACCAAATTAGACGGGACAGCTCGTGGAGGAATTGTTTTAGCAATTCGCAATGAACTTCATTTGCCAGTGAAGTTTGTTGGCTTAGGTGAAAAAGTAGCCGACTTACAAGAATTTGACGCCAGTGAGTTTGTTTACGGCTTATTTAAGGGCTTGGTTACGAATAACAATTAATTGAAGCTGCTCATTGAATGAGGTGAAAAAGTGGAACTTGAAAAAAACGAACGGATTAACGATCTCTTTGAATTTTATTCCCCACTGTTAACTCAAAAGCAATATGATTATATGCAGTTATACTATGCGGATGACTACTCGTTGGGTGAAATTGCTGAGGAATTTTCCGTTTCTAGACAGGCAGTTTATGATAATATTAAACGCACAGAAAAAGCGCTTGAAGGATATGAAAATAAATTGCATCTGTACACCGAATTTACGCGACGTAATCAGCAAGCAGAACGCATTCAGCAATATGTTTACCAACATTATCCAGATGACCAAGAACTGAATCATTTGGTGACGCATTTAGAAAATTTAGAAGAAGAATAAAGAGGGATGACAAATGGCATTTGAAGGATTAACGGATCGGCTGCAAAAAGCAATGGAAAAATTGCGTCGGAAACCAAAAGTGACGGAAGCTGATTTGCGAGAAACGATGCGGGAAATCCGCCTTGCGCTTCTTGAAGCGGATGTTAATTTCACGGTTGTGAAAGATTTTGTCAAAAAAGTACGGGAAAAGGCAGCTGGTGCGGAAGTTCTGAAGGGCCTGAATCCTGCTCAACAAATTGTCAAAATTGTTAATGACGAATTAACTGCATTAATGGGGAATGAGGCGGTCGCTTTAAATAAATCACCTCATATCCCAACCGTGATTATGATGGTTGGACTGCAGGGGGCTGGTAAAACGACGACAGCTGGTAAATTGGCTTATCGTCTGAAAAATGAAGATAAAGCGCGTCCGCTGTTTATTGCTGCCGATGTGTATCGACCAGCAGCGATTACGCAATTACAGCAAGTTGCAGCATCAATTGATGTACCAGTCTTTGAAAGGGGTACTGATGTTAACCCTGTTGAAATCGTTCGTGAAGGGTTGGCAGAAGCAGAAAAGAATCATAATGATTACGTGATCATTGATACCGCTGGTCGGTTGCAAATTGATGAACAATTGATGGATGAGTTGGCAAATATCAAAGAGTTAGCTCACCCAGACGAAATATTATTAGTCGTCGATGCAATGACAGGGCAAAATGCAGTTGCAACTGCCCAAGGTTTCGATGACAAACTGAACGTGACCGGGGTTGTCTTAACCAAGTTAGATGGTGACACCCGTGGCGGGGCCGCAATGTCAATTCGGGCCGTAACCGGGAAGCCAATTAAGTTTGTTGGTGAAGGGGAAAAGATGGAAAATTTGGATGTTTTCCATCCTGACCGAATGGCATCACGAATTTTGGGTATGGGGGACATGATGACCCTAATTGAAAAGGCCCAAAAGAATTTTGATGAAGAACAGGCCCAAGAAACGATGGAAAAAATGCGGGCCAATGAATTTGATTACAATGATTTTCTTGCACAGCTGGATCAAATTAGCAATATGGGACCTCTGGAAAACATCCTAAAAATGATGCCAGGAATGGCTAACAATCCGGCTTTAAAGAATCTTAACATTGATCCTAAACAATTTTTGCATATTAAGGCCATTATTCAATCAATGACCCCAGCAGAACGAGAAAATCCAGATTTGATGAATCCAAGTCGACGGCGGCGGTTAGCAGCAGGAGCTGGTCGACCAATTGTTGAAGTTAATCGAATGATTAAACAATTTGGTCAAATGCGCAAGATGATGAAGCAAGTCACCAACGGTAACTTTTCTGGTATGCAAAATATGATGGGAGGCCAAATGCCTGGCGGTAAAATGGGACAGATGGCAATGAATCGAATGGCGCGTAAGATGAAAAAAGATAAATTAAAGCGGATGAAGAAGCTCCGTAAATTGCGTCATAAATAATTAATTAAGAGCCTGTTAATTTCATTGTTAACAGGCCTTTTATTCGAGGGATGAAAAATGGAGTTATATTTAGTTCGTCATGGTCAAAGTGAAGCGAATGCTGCTCATATCTTACAAGGATCCAAGGTTGATACACCATTGACGGAAAAAGGACGTCAACAGGCAGTCGCCACTAAAGAACGGTTAGCAGGAATTCATTTTGAGCAAGTCTTTACAAGTCCTCTCCGTCGTGCAAGTGAGACGGCAGCCATTATTGCTGGGACTTCGATTAATGTGACTTTTGATCCACGGTTAGTTGAATTCGATTATGGTAAGTGGGATGGACAGCGGATTGAGCAACTGTTCCAAGATTATCCGATGGTGTTTCAAGAGGGGCATTTTCAAGATACTTGGCAAATTTCGGGTGGAGAATCTTATTCAGCAACTAAACAACGATTAACGTCATTTATGCAATCACTGCCAACTGAATGTTCCGGAAACATCTTAATTGTTTCACATGGCATGACCATTAAATTATGGATGGCTTTTTTATTGGGGATCCAATTTCCCGAAAGAATTGCTGAACCAGCTAATGCGAGCTTTAGTCAGATTTCATTTCACCAAAATCGACCAGTTTTAAAAGTTTATAGTGGTTAACAATCAATTATTATAAAAATGGTAAATTATGATAGAATAAATAACGATAGATTTATCAAGTACTTAAATTAATTTTCAATGGAAGCGATAAAGATGAATATTAATCATCCTCGAAAAGTTTTAGATCAACAAATTCCCCATTATGGATTACGAAAGTTAAAAAGTGGGGTAACTTCTGTCTTGTTATCTACTGCTGTGTATGCAGGAATTTCACAAGTAACCGCAATGGCATCGACTACTGGACCTGAAACTAATGTTAGTCAGGAACAAACACAGGTAGTAAGTCAGAAAGTAACGAATGATGTTGTAAAGTTGTCTCAGACAAATAGTTCAGCCAATCAGTCAACTGTTCCGGTGGCCACTTCAAATGTTAATTCGATTTTAACTAATCAAAATATTTCCAATGTGCAGGTTAATAAAATAACAGGTCAGCCCGATACAAGTGGTGTGCCCACGGCTGGTTCAACTCACTTGAGCTTTGATTTTAGCCTTTCAGCTGATCAAGTACAAAAATTGAAAGCCGGTGACTATGTTGATATTCAAATGGGGTTACCATATACTGTGACTGCAACTGGGCAGACGGAACGGCTAAGCTATGGACGAATTGTTAACCAATCAACGCCAGTGGAAGTGTGGTCTCAGCAAGGACATTTGATTGGTTATATTGTACCGGTGAATGCCGATAACGCATATGCTGGGTCACAAGATAATGCTGGTGAGCAATCAGGCCTTCCTGAGTGGACTGCTGTTCAAAAAAAGAACGTTGATGCGGTTAAACAATTGGGCGCCACTAATGGTTATTACCGGTTGATTTTTGTCAGTGACATTAATAAATATGGTGCAGTTTCAACGAAAATTAATGCACTAAATTGGTACAATGCCTTTGAAAATGAAGATGGTAATAAGGCGCCTACAAACGCACCGAGTTTTACATTGTATTCCTCTGATGCGTCCATTAATAGTTATACGCCCCAGAATGATATCAAAATTGGCAATGCTATTGCGACAAGCGGCTTAACTATTCGGGTTGTTCATAATGATCAGGCAGCGGTACTCAATACTGATGACGAATTCGGGGCGAATACCTCAACACGAACCGCTGCGCATTGGTGGTATCAACGAGGTACTAAGGGCAGTGATGGTCAATGGGTCTTGGGCTATAACTCATTAAATGACCCAGTACAGAGTGAAGGTGTTAGTCTCACTCATCAAGTTGGAAATGAATTTGATCTAGTGGTTACTAAACCAACCGATACAGATAATGTGACCTATTATTTTGCGGATGATGATCAAGTGAAAAAGGATCTGGATCGAACTATTGTTGGTTCCAGTCATACGTATTCAGCGGATCAACTCAACAATGATCGAAACATTTCGATTAGTCGTGAAACGGTTATCACCAAGCCAAAAGTAGCCGTGACGAGTACGCAAAATGGCAATATAAAGACCTACCATGTCAAAATTGATGGCGAGTATCTTGGCTTTCGTCACGATACTAATGGATCACATTCATATCCATCGACAATTACATTATTAAGCTGGCAGCCAAAGAATCCGCTAGACTTATTGCCTCCGGCAGATTCTGGCATCACTGACTATCAGTCCGATGACCCCAATGGAATTACTAAAAAGTACCCGCACCTCCAGCACGTTAGTGGTGTGCTTGTTGATAGTGGATTAATCCATGATCTGGAGGACCATCCTTGGAAATTACAAATTGCTGGTCATAATGGTCAAACAATTCATTTGAAAAATGTCGGTAGTGATGGTCAAGCCGGCTACTTCTTCATGAAAAACCCGCAATTAATTTTCAATGCTCCAGTGAATTATGGCATTGCAGTTGGCAGTCGACCAACTTTTCAAAAGGGAGTTACTAAACAGATTATCCATTATTGGTATGATCATGTTGGTGGTCACAAAGCTGCTCCGGACACGGTTCGTGAAGTATTGTTTAATAGTTCGGATAATGGTAAAACTTGGTATAATGGCACGTCACCGGAAGAACAACACTTTGAAGAAGGTCAGTTCTATAATGTGGATGTTCCATCAATTAATGGCTACTTAGCCTATGCTGAACATGGTGAGAAGCTGATTACTCAAGCGGGATATCAATCCTACTATACTTATGGTCATCCTGAATTAAACAATGACTATACGCGACAGCCCAATTATGATGCCAAGAGCAATGCCTTAGTGGTTAACGTAATTTATCGAGCACAAGAACAGCATTTGTTGTACCAGGTAGTATTGGAAAACACGCAAGGTCAAATTGTACGCACTGTAGTTCCAGCTCAAAGGCTGGCCACAGGTAAGAGTGGTGGGCAGATTGGTGAATCAACAAGTCAGCAATGGTCAGGTTTACTAAAACAATATCATTCATATACAGATCTCAAGACACATCAGTCGTATCAACTTGTCAGTGCTGACAATCATTCAAGAGCTCTTCATAAGACTGATCGATTACCAAACCGGTTCGATAGTGATACCAATGTGGACCAGTTAGTGACCATTTATCTTGCACCTGAGACTGTTCCTGTGACCCCTGTTGCTCCACAAACGAGTGCCGTCACTATTCACTATCAGGACGTTGATGCTGAACTTAAAAAGAATCCTGCGCAGACGACTTTTGAACCAAATGACGGGGTTCAGGTTCATCAGGGACCAATCATCAAAGGATCAGTTGATGATGCATACACAGTTAAAACCCCTTGGGACTTTGGTGCACATCATTATGAATTAGCATCTCCAATGGATCCCCGGGCGAAGGGTGGTCGTTTTACAAAGAAACATCAGGATATCTATGTCTATTTGAAACATCAAACTACACCGGTAAAAGACGCCAAAAAAGTTACCGAGACCATTCACTACGTTTATGCAAATGGCCCTTATATCGGCAAGTCGGCAAGCGATGATTATAAACAGTATGTTGAATTTCAACGGACAGGGGTTCAAGATCGAGTAACTGGTGGTATTTTATGGAATGGTTGGTTGCCGAGTCACTCAACGATGATGGCGGTTCCATCACCAAAAATTAATGGCTATCATGCTGATCAACTGACGATTCCTGAACAAATGGTTAACCATGATTCAAATGATATTGAAGCAACGGTTTATTATTCAATTGGTTCTCAAAATCATCAGCAGACACCAGCTTCCCATGATGCTAAACCTGAAGACCATGAGCATGTTAATCAGCAGACCGGTGTCCGTCCAAATGGTAATCAAATTCAAATGTTAAATCATAGCAATCTTTCTGCGCCGAAACTACATGTTACTGTAGGGAATAAACCCCATCGTCAGATTAAATTACCGCAAACTGGACAAAGCGGGGCAGGTCTAATTAGCCTCGGATTATTAGCAATGGCATCATCATTCGGCTTACTAATTTCCCCGAAGAAAAAATAATTTAGCCTGTCAAGAAAAAATACTTTACATTCTTCATGAAAGTTGGTATATTATTAGCTGTTAGAAAAAAGCTGAGGGAGGTGTCATTAATGTCTGTAAAGATTCGTTTAAAGCGTATGGGTTCAAAGAGACGTCCATTCTATCGGATCGTCGTAGCTGATTCACGTGCACCACGTGATGGTCGTTTCATCACTAGTCTTGGTACTTACAACCCACTTACCACTCCAAAGGAAGTTAAGTTTGATGAAGACGCCGTTATGGATTGGTTACAAAAGGGTGCACAACCTTCTGATACTGTTCGTAACATGCTTCAAAAAGCTGGCGTTATGAAGAAGTACCACGAAGCAAAGTACGCTAAGAAGTAGTGGTTTTGAGGTCATAATGCATGATAAAGATTGATTTTTCAAAGTTGATTGTGACATTGGTTCAGCCGCTAGTAAACGAGCCCAGTGCCATTACTGTGACTGAACGTGATACAGACCGTTATCACGAATACGTACTAGACGTTGCTCAGGCTGATGTTGGCCGAATAATTGGTCGTCAGGGGCATGTGGCAAGTGCGTTACGCACTGTGGTCGAGGGATCGCGGAATAAACACGTCAACGCTAAGAAAATTCGGTTAGTCATTAATGATCACCGCCATTAAAAAAGACTGGGAATAAAATCCCGGTCTTTTTTCGTAATTAAAGTAAAGGAGATTGGAGACATGCCAAATCCAAATTATTATCATGTCGGTAAAATAGTCAATACTCATGGTATTCGTGGCGAGGTTAAAGTTGTTCCGATTACCGATTTTGTGGATGAACGATTTGGGGTCGGATCCCGGTTAGTAATTGAAAAAAATGATCAATATTTACCGGTAACGGTTGCTAGTGCACGGCACCACAAGGGAACAGAATTAGTAAAGTTTGAGAATTTGGATAATATTGATGAAGCGGAAAAGTTTCGCAATTGTTTTATTTCGGTTTCTGAAGAGCAACAAGCACAGTTGGAAGATGGTCAGTATTACTATCACCAGATTATTGGCTTAGATGTTGTCACTGTCGATGGTCGTCATTTAGGAAAAATTAAGGAGATTATGTCGCCAGGGGCGAATGACGTTTGGGTGGTTCAACGAACTAACCAACGCGATTTATTATTACCAGTAATCAAAGATGTCATCAAAAAGGTTGACTTAGATCAGCAGATGGTCACGGTCAAATTATTGGAGGGGCTGGAATAATGCGCATTGATATTTTAAGTCTCTTTCCTGATATGTTTCAGGCAACCATGGGCGAATCAATTGTGGGACGAGCTCAAGATGATGGCTTTTTAGATATTAACGTGACGGACTTTCGCCAGTACACAACTGATAAACACCGTCACGTTGATGATGCGCCATTTGGCGGTGGTGCAGGGATGCTACTCCAGGCTCAGCCAATTTTTGATGCAATGGCAGCAATTGATCGTGAAGTTACTGGACAGTATCCAAAAGGACGGGTGATTCTGATGGATCCGGCTGGTCGGCGTTTTGACCAACGATATGCCCAAGAACTCGCTCAGGAGGAGCATTTAACGTTTATTTGTGGTCATTATGAAGGATATGATGAACGAATTCGGCATTTAGTAACTGATGAGGCATCTTTAGGAGATTACGTGTTAACCGGTGGTGAATTAGCTGCAATGGTAATGATTGATGCTACAGTCCGGTTTGTTCCGGGAGTTTTGGGTAACCAAGCCTCGCCAATGGGCGATTCGTTTTCCAATGGACTACTTGAATATCCTCAATATACACGACCAGCGGACTTTCGCGGGATGAAGGTCCCGGAAGTCCTCACTAGCGGCAATCACCAAAAGATTAAGGAATGGCGAATGCGTGAATCACTGCGTCGCACTCTTTTGCGGCGTCCTGACCTATTAAAGAATGCTCACCTGACACGTGAACAGGAAATTATGCTACAGGATTTAAAACTGGATCAGGAGAGTGACGATGAAGAATAAATTAATTCAACGTCTATTACAAAAAGAAGATCCTGCCGTTTATCAGTTAAAGGATGGTAGTTTAGATCCAACTTTAACCACTTTAGATTTGATCGGTCTTGGAACAGGTATGGTGGTTGGAACGGCAATTTTTACTTTGCCTGGGATTGTAGCAGCTGATCACACAGGTCCGGCAGTTCCGCTAGCATTCATCGTTGCCGCAGTTGGTGCCGGATTGTCCGCACTGGCCTATGCCGAAACAGCATCAGTATTACCGTTTGCTGGATCTGCTTTTTCATGGATGAATGTCCTGTTTGGTGAATTCTTTGGTTGGATTGCTGGCTGGGCACTGCTTGCAGAATATTTTATTTCAGTGGCGTTTGTGGCTTCCGGTTGGTCTGCATATATGCAAGGTTTTCTAGCCAGTTTTGGTGTAAAACTACCAATGGCGTTAACTGGTGGCTTTAATCCCCACCAGGGATCATACATTGATATTTTGGCAGCTTTGGCAATTCTGATTGTCGGTTTATTGTTGTCACGGGGAGTTCATCAAGTGAGCCGCATTGAAAACACCATCGTGGCAATAAAATTAATTGTCATTATCATGTTCGTAGTTGCGGGAGCGACAGCGATTCATCCGCAAAATTATGTTCCTTTTATTCCACCGCATCAACCAGGAACGGCTTTCGGTGGCTGGACTGGCATTATGGCTGGAGCTCCCCAAATTTTCATTGCTTATGTGGGGTTTGATGCAATTGCGGCAAACACTGCTGAGACCAAGGATCCGCAAAAAACCATGCCGCGTGGCTTAATTGGCACTCTGATTCTGGGCACTGGCTTTTTCATTGCAGTGTCTCTCGTTTTAGTTGGAATGTTTAGATATCCCAACTATAAAGGTAATGCTGAGCCTGCTGCCTGGGCGTTGCGCCATGCTGGCCACTATTTGACGGCTAATTTATTGTCTGTAGTGGCCATTATTGGAATTTTTTCAGCGTTAATTGCAATCCTCTTAGCATCTTCGCGATTGATCTATGCATTTGGCCGTGATGGATTATTACCAAAGACATTGGGGATTGTTAATCACAAAAAAGTTCCTCATCATGCACTTTGGACAATTACAGTGCTGGCAATGATTTTAGGGTCAGTCTTTCCGTTTACGTTCTTAGCAACTTTGGTATCCGCAGGAACATTAGTTGCGTTTATCTTTGTATCGTTGGGAATTTATACACTTCGAAAACGTGAAGGTAATGATTTACCGGATGCATCGTTTAAAATGCCTGGGTATCCTTATTTACCAGCCATTTCAGCATTATTTTCTGCAGTTATTTTTTGGAATTTGAACATGGATGCTAAATTGTTGATGGTCGGCTGGTTTGCAATCGGTTTAGTAGTTTATTTTAGTTATGGAATACGACATTCAGTGCTAAACTCGCGTACCCACCCATAAATCATAATTTAGTCTTGAGAGTGAATGCAAAGTATGTTATATTGTTTTATGGCTGTTTAGCCATATAAACGGTATTCCGCTGTTCCCAAGGGAAAGAATGAATGTCGGCGAAAGGAAAGAAAAGATATGCGTCAAAATCAATTAATCGAAAAGATTACTGCTAGTCAACTTCGGGATGATATTCCTGATTTTCGTGCCGGAGATACTGTTCGTGTTCACGCCTTAATTGTTGAAGGCTCTCGTGAACGTGTTCAAATGTTCGAAGGTGTTGTTATTAAGCGTCATGGTGCTGGTATTTCAGCTACTTACACTGTTCGTAAGATTAGTAATGGTGTTGGTGTTGAACGGACATTCCCTCTTCACACTCCACGTGTTGAAAAGATCGATGTTATTCGTCATGGTCGTGTACGTCGTGCTAAGTTATACTACTTACGTGCACGTACTGGTAAGGCTACTCGGATTGCTGAAAAGCGTCGCGACGTTAAGTAGTCTTAAACCTTGGCACACAATGATTTAGCAAAATAATCAAGACCGTCTCATTTTTAATGGGACGGTCTTTTTTTGCTTCAGTGGGACTACTCTAGGAGGATTTTTGATCTAAAAGTTATTTAGCTTATTAATTAATTCTTTTTGGCATTGGTGGTTACGTGCAGATAAATTCTTTGCTAAAGTAAAGTGATTCCTGTATACTAATAGTAAAATATTACTTATAAAAAGTAAGCATAATTGTTGATTTAGGAGGCGATAGTATGAAGAAGCATTACAAAAACATTGTAGTTGGATTTGGTAAAGGTGGTAAAACCCTAGCGAAGTTTTTAGCAAGGCAGCATGAAGAAGTGCTAGTGATTGAGCAATCAAATCAGATGTATGGAGGGACTTGTATCAACATTGGTTGCTTACCGTCGAAAAATTTAATTTTAAATGGTCGTCGCGGAATTTCATTCACAGAAGCGATTCAGCGTCGTGGCGAGATGACCGCTCAATTACGGAATAAAAACTATCATTTACTGGCTGACGAACCCACGGTGACTGTGCTTGATGGTCACGCTTCATTTACAGGAAACCATCAAATTAATGTGAAGTTAACCAGTGGTGGAGAAGTTTTGGTAGAAGGTGAACGAATTTTTATTAATACTGGAGCACAGCCAGTAATCCCGAATATTCCTGGTTTAACTTTAAATGACCGCATTGTGACCTCGACAGAGGCAATGACTCAATCACAATTACCAAAACGGTTGGCAATTTTGGGTGGTGGACACATTGGCTTAGAATTTGCAGAAATGTTTAATAGTTATGGTAGTAAAGTGACGGTGTTTGACCATCATGATCAGTTGCTAGCCCAAATGGAACCAGAAGTAGCAAAAATGGTTGCCCAAGATTTAGCAACTGATGGTGTTGCTGTAAAATTAAAGACAAAGGTCAACCAAGTGGTAACTGATGCGGATGGTGTCGAGATTAGTTTTGCAGAAGATGGTCAAACCCAACATCAGCATTTTGATCTGTTATTAGTTGCCACGGGTCGCCAGCCAAATACTGGTCAATTAGGACTAGAAAATACGTCAATTGAATTGGACAATCATGGAGCAATTAAGGTGGATGACCATTTACGGACGACTGTTGATAAGGTTTGGGCTTTGGGCGACGTTAATGGAGGACCACAGTTTACTTATATTTCACTTGATGATTTTCGTATCGTGAAGGATCAACTGTTTGGTAATGGTCAGCGAACGACTTTGGATCGCCAAGTTGTACCGCATAGTACATTTATTACTCCACCACTATCGAGTGTTGGAATGACTGAAGCATCAGCGCGTCAAGCTGGTAAACAGGTACTGGTCTTCCAATTAAAGTCGAATTCAATTCCGAAGGCACGGGTCATAGAAGATCAGCGAGGGATGCTGAAGGCAGTTGTTGATCGGATATCCCATGAAATTTTAGGGGCAACGATTTATGCAGCTGAATCACATGAACTAATCAACCTAATTGCATTAGCAATGAAAGGACATTTACAATATGAAATGCTGCGAGAGATGATCTATACTCATCCGACGATGGCGGAAGCCTTTAACGACTTATTTAAGCAACCGATCCAGGATAAATAATAGGAGAAATTTTTCACCGTTTTTAACGATGCAATAAAATAAGGCTCTTGAGTTTTTCACTCAGGAGCCTTATTTATTTCCTAGACTGGTATTATATTGCAAACAATGTTTTAAAGTTTAAAATCAACTGCAAAGCTGATAATTTGTATCATTCCAAATTTAAATCTAGAAAAGATGATTAATTATTCTTTTCCAGACCAGCGATGTTTTCGGGGGTTGGATTCAACTTGAATTGGTCGTCTTGTGGAACGGTTGATTCGTTCATGCTGTGATTAGATTTGTGAAGGGTGACAACACCATATGCAGGGACGGTTACTTGTTGCCATTGGGCGCCATTGCCGCTAACTGTAATAGCAGCTTTGAGCGGCTTGTCAGTTGGGTTATAAATATGTGCAGCGAGGGATCCATCTGGTGCTAGGAAAGCAGCTGATCCCAGTCCACCATGAACGCCATCGTAAGTATAATTACTTGATCCGATAATATGTGAGCCAGCGGCAACATCTTGACCAAAATTACGTAACATAAAGTATTCAAGATTCCGTTGCACTTTTCCCGTTTGATGGTCAATGGTAATTACACCACGACGACCAGTAGATTCGGATGCGTTTGGTAAACCGCGTTCATCGAGCGCCAAATTCCACAACGTGATGCCAGCACCACCATTACGGATTAACCAATTACCAATTGTTCCAAACATAATGTGAGCAGCATCAGCGACTGTTTCTCGCATCATACAACGTCGTTCTGTTAAGAAGACTGGCCATTTGTAGTCTCTGGAGTAGAAGTAATTCATTTGTGGATGACCTGTAACATATGTGTGGAGGGCCATGCCATCAAATGCTGAAGCCTCAGCCGGCGTGACGTCTTCATGAAGCGGATGGGTTAATGATAAGAAATTATCATCAAAGAAAAGAAGCTTTGTTTGTGGGAATGACCGGTCTAATGCAGGACGTAAGTACTGGTAGCCAAAGGAAGCTAATTGTTTCAATGTCCAAATCATTGCTGGCCATGGTGAAGCAAAGGTTGGTTCATTTTGAATTGTAACGGCATAAATCGGAATCCCATATTTCTGATAGGCTTCGATATATTTTACAAAATAGCGTGCGTAGACCGCATCATAAGTGTCAGCCTTACTAAGACCCATTCCACAAAATTCGCCAAATTTAAGATGACCACCATGATCGAGTCGGCCATTGCTCTTCATCCATGCTGGTGCAGACCAAGGAGAAGCAATAATTTTTAATCCAGGATTGATGCGTAAAATTTCTTGTAAGACTGGTACGATATGTTTGAGATCTTTCGTTGCGTTTGGTGAACCGGGTTCCCCTTCACCAATGGAAAAGTGTTCTAAGCCGAAATCATGTTGACCAGCTGGAATATCATCGTAACTGTAAAATTCTTGGCTTTGAAAGTCACATGAACCTAACGGTACTCTGACCATTGAGAAGCCACCTTGGGCAGGGTCAAATAATTCGTGAAGAATCTGGTCACGTTGTTTAGCACTCATATCATCCCAGAGTAATGTAGCTGCCGAGTCAGTGATTGCGGCCCCTGCACCGACCCACTGCTGTTTAAGATCACTTGGATCGATAACAATTTTTGTTGCATTGGTAGTGTGATCTACAAACTCTGGTGTCGCTACTTTGTCACGTCGTTGTTTCAAATCGCCAGAAGTGATTGTCCAAAATTCGTTTTGATAGTTCATTCTTTAAAGGCCTCCTATTTTTGAATGCGTTTTCATTGTAAGGCAGATCCAACT
This sequence comes from uncultured Limosilactobacillus sp., assembly GCF_934202705.1. Lineage (GTDB taxonomy): Bacteria > Bacillota > Bacilli > Lactobacillales > Lactobacillaceae > Limosilactobacillus. Next base: position 93,060 of record NZ_CAKPYE010000001.1, on the reverse strand, counting down.
TTCTATCAATACCATGCGATTATTATATTAAGTTAAATCAGCCAAATAAATTCAGCCTCAAAAGAAATGTGATAGTTAATATCACTTCTTTTGAGGCTGTTATAATGTTTATTTTATAGATCGAGACTGGGTCGTGGGTTAACGATGATTACGGATTCTCAAAATTAGCTTGTCTAATTCTGCTAAGATCAAAATCAAGGCAGCAAAGATAAGCACAGCAATCCATTCAATTAAACTAATCGCTTCGACATGGAAGATGCGTTGCATAAATGGAACGTAGGTTAATATTAATTGGAAGATCACCATTAATCCGATCACGCTCCAGGCTTTGGGATTAATACTGTTTAATCGATTAAATCCATAACTATCAGTTCGAATGCTAAAGAAGTAAAAGATTTTGCTAAAGACAATGGTGTTCACCATCATTGTGGTGGCATTAATAGTCTCTGCACCTGCACGGATAAACCAATCGTAACCGATGAGGGCGAAAACTGCCATTAGTGCAGCAACATAGCCCATTTGGATCAGGTCGTGACGGCTCATTAATCTTTGATGAATAGGCCGTGGTTCGCGGTCCATGATTCCCTTTGCAGCAGGTTCAAAGACAAAGGCAAATTGAATTGTGATGGCTGAAATGAGGTTAATCCAGAGTAGTTGCGAAGGTTGTAAAGGTACTTCTTGACCAGTCAATAGGGAGAACGCTACGACGAGGCCTTCCGCAAAGGATGTTGGCAATAGGAAGAGGATGCTCCGCTTAATGTTATCGTAAATACGACGCCCCTCTTTAATCACTGCTGCCATTGTTGCAAAATTGTCATCACCTAGAATCATATCTGCAGAATCCTTAGCAACGTCAGTTCCTTTAATACCCATTGCAACTCCGATGTCAGCTTTTTTCAATGCAGGTGCATCATTGACGCCGTCCCCAACCATTGCAGTTGTTTTTTGCTTTTGTTGCAGGGCTTCGATAATTTCAAGCTTATTTTGTGGAGTGGTTCGTGCAAAGACTTGAGTTTGATCGGCAACCTGCGGCCGTTCGTCAACTGGGAGCCGATCCCACTCAGTACCAGTAATAGCATGGATTTCACCTGGTGCTAAACCAAGCTCTTTTCCAATTGCACGGGCTGTGGTAGGGTCATCACCAGTAATCATTTTCACCGCTACTCCAGCATTGTTCATTGTTTGAAGAGCCGTAATTACTTCTTCACGAGGGGCATCCCGTAATGCTGCCAGCCCCAGAAGATGTAATCCGGCATAGAGATGATGATGTTCGACTTCGTTTAGGGATTCACCGTCTGAAAGCTCACGATAACCAACTGCAATGACACGTTTCCCATCTTTAGACCATTCCTGAACCCGTTGTTGCCATTTGTTCAGATTGAAATTAGGATCTGCTTTGGTAGCCATTTTAAATAGCTTATCCGGTGACCCTTTGATAAAAATAACCTGTTGTCCGGTTTGCTGGTTTTTCGTTAACCTTGCAATATAACGGTAGTCAGAATCGAACGGCAGTAAATCTTCCGGTTCGTACTCCGATTGATAGTCGACCCCAAGGACCTTGCGATAGAGGGTCAAAAAAGCACCATCTGTCGGTTCACCATTGATTTGCCAGTGGCCATTATTTTCGGTCAATATTGTATCATTCGCTTGGTAGCCGGCCTCTAAAAAAAGCTTGAGTTCACTCGTTAGTTTAGCAGGCTGACCGGCTGATGTAATTTTGCCCACTGGTGCATAGCCGTTGCCACTTACTTTGTAATGCTGATCACCAACCCATAATTCAGTAGTACTCATTTCATTTTTGGTTAGAGTTCCTGTTTTATCTGTAGCGATCACGTCAACAGAACCGAGGGTCTCGACGGCTGGCATTGATTTAATAATTGTGTGGTAGCGTTTTGCCATTTTGTTAATACCAAAAGCGAGAATTACCGATGTAATAGCTGGTAGTCCTTCAGGTATCGCACCAACGAGCATTGCTACGACTGCAAGTGCAAGCGCCGGGAGCGAGTAGATTTTGAGAAAGAAGCCGACGATAAAAACAATGATCGAGGCAATGATCGTAATGTATGAAACGACTTTCCCAACGTAATCGATTTCTTTGGTTAAAGGAGTTTTCTGTGGTTTGATTTGTGCGACTTCTTGTGAAATTTTACCAATTTCAGTTTGTTCAGCGGTGGCAACCACGATCCCCATCCCGCTACCACTGGTGACCGAAGTCGAGGCAAACGCCATATTAGTCTGATCGGCTAATGGAATCTTGTTATCCGTCAGAGCATCTGCTGTTTTGATCACGGAATTTGTTTCACCAGTTAGGGCGGATTCTTCAATCCGTAAATTATCAGCCGCAACAATTCGTAAGTCCGCTGGAACATTATCCCCCGCTTCAAGGAAAACAACATCGCCAGTCACCAGGTCAGCAGCATTGACATCTTGTCGTGCACCATTCCGGTAAACAGTAGCGTGCTGAGCCATCATTGCTTTGATTTTGGCAAGTGCATTAGCAGCGCTAGTTTCTTGGAAATACCCAATCAACGAGTTTAAGACAACTACGGCAGCAATCACAATTGCATCGGTATAATGACCGATGATGACGGTGAGAATAGTGGCAGCTAGCAAGATGTAGATCACGATGTTGTTATATTGGCGTAAGAAAATCTTCCATTTTGGGGTTGGCGTAATCTCAATCGCGTTCGGACCATTTTTTTGTAATCGCTGAGCAGCCTCGTGACTATTTAATCCAGTCGTCCATTCTTCAATGCCAAATCGTTGCTTCAGTTCAGATAAAGTCGTTTGATAAATTTCCTTCAATTGAATCTCCTTACTGTAAGTTAGTTTATGTCATAATTTTACCATAGGAAATTTGAAAAATGGCGTTGACAAGTTTAAATTTTCCTTATATTATCAATGGTAATCAATGTCCTTTAAGTTAGTCCCGTGAGGCTAGTAAGGAGCGGTTCAATCAACGCTTAGCGCAGCTAAGTTTTAATATCGCGACCCCTAGACTATACGGACTGTATAGCTAGGGGGTTTCTTATTGGACATCGAAGATTGAAAGGTGGTTCATATGGAAAAAACAATTGCGGATAACTTAATGATTCAGCGATCGCTCACACGTTTAACTTATGAGATTATTGAAAAAAATAAGGGAATCAATAATCTAATCCTCGTGGGGGTGAAAACTCGTGGTGAATTTTTGGCTAAGCGGATTGCAGAACAAATGGCTAAATTAGAGGGCAACACTGTTCCCGTTTGTGCGGTTGACGTTTCTGCTTACCGAGATGATCGTCATGATGATGATAAACGGAACCAATTTGCTGACCAAATTACGACGCAGATTGATGATCAGCACATTGTGTTAGTTGACGATGTTTTCTATACTGGCCGTACCATGCGGGCTGCAATGGATGCTTTAATGGATATGGGGCGGCCTAAGCGAATTAGTATTGCCGTATTAGTTGATCGTGGTCATCGTGAAATGCCAATTCGACCGGATTTTGTCGGCAAGAATATTCCGACAGCTAATGATGAGAAGGTTCAAGTGAACCTATCAGAAGTCGATCAGCAAGACCAAATCAATTTAATTAAATAGTGAACCATTAACGATGCTCCAGAGAGGGTATGATGGTAACAAAATCTATATAATAGATGGACCATCTCCCGGAGCTTAGCAGCAACCGGGTTTTATTTTTATAAGGAGAAAATTATGACTAAAGACTTGGTATCATTAACTCATTTTGTGAGTGTTGAGCACCTAACTGTTCCAGAAATTAACGCCTTAATTCAACGGGCAGAATTCTTTAAACAGGGCGGTCAAGTGCCAATGCTTACGCAACCAGTGTACGTTACGAACATGTTTTTTGAAAACTCGACGCGGACTCATACGAGTTTTGCCATGGCCGAAAAAAAGTTGGGACTAACTGAAATCCCGTTTGATGGGTCACACAGTTCACGAAGCAAGGGTGAAACCATGTACGATACATGCTTGGTTATGAATGCTCTTGGTGTTGATTTAACCGTAATTCGTGATTCACAAAATGAATACTATGAACCGTTAGTTCATCCTGCTGCCGATCATCATCTGAACATCGGAATTGTCAATGCTGGTGACGGAAGTGGACAACATCCGTCCCAGAGTCTGTTGGATATGATGACCATTCATGAACACTTTGGCAGTTTTAAAGATCTAAAGGTTGCGATTGTTGGCGATATTACTAATTCCCGAGTTGCCCGGAGTAATATGGAAATTCTGACCCGCTTAGGGGCGAAAGTCTACTTCTCTGGTCCGGAATACTGGTACGATCATGCTTTTGACCAGTATGGCGAATATCGACCATTAGATGATTTAGTTGATCAGGTTGATGTAATGATGTTATTAAGGGTTCAGCACGAACGACATGCTGGTGACGTCAACGAAAGTGAATTTGATGCAGCCAAGTATCATGCAGAATATGGTATTAATCAAGTACGTTATGATCGTTTGAAGCCAGAATGCTTAATTATGCACCCAGGACCAATTAATCATGGCGTGGAATTAGCAGGCAATTTAGTTGAAGCACCAAAATGTGCTTTCTTCCGTCAAATGCAAAATGGGGTCTTTATGCGAATGGCAATGTTAGAAGCTGTGTTGCGAGGGCGTAAATTAGGAGGATTAAAGTAATGAAAGCACTCATTAAGAATGGGATGGTCGATGTTGAAGGTCAACTAATGGCTGCAGATATTGTGATTGAAGATCAGACTATTCAATCAATTGGTCAACCACGCAGTTTTCAAGAATCATTTGATCAGATTATTGATGCAACGGATCAATTAGTTACACCAGGTCTTGTTGATGTTCATGTTCATTACCGTGACCCTGGCGAAACACAAAAGGAAACCATTCGAACTGGTTCACGAGCAGCAGCACACGGTGGGTTTACCACGGTGGGGGCAATGCCAAATTTGCAGCCCAGCCCTGATACGCCAGAACAAGTTGCAAAAATGGTGAAGCGTAATCATGAAGAAGGGGTGGTTCATATTAAACAATATGCGACCATCACTAAGGGACGGACTGGTAATGAATTAGTTGACTTTGCCGGAATAAAAAAGGCGGGTGCTTTTGCGGTCAGTAATGATGGATCAGGGGTTCAAACTGCTGCCACGATGTATCGAGCAATGCAAGCGGCTGCCAAGGTTGGGTTGCCGTTGGCAGCCCATGTTGAAGATAATTCATTGCTGTTTGGTGGTGTGATGACAGAAAGTGACCGTTCCAAGCAACTGGGCCTACCGGGAGCACCGAGTGTATCTGAATCAGCCCAAGTGGCTCGTGATCTTGTTCTAGCAAAGGCAACAGGAGTTCACTACCATATCTGTCATGTTTCCACAAAGGAAAGTATTCAAATGGTCCGGTTTGCTAAGCAACAGGGGGTGAATGTGACTTGCGAAGCCTCACCACACCACCTCCTGTTAACGGTTGATGATATTGATGGTCAAGATACTAACTACAAGATGAATCCACCGCTGCGGACGGCAGCAGACCGTGAAGAATTAATTCGCGGACTCCAGGATGGCACAGTTGATATGATCGCGACTGATCATGCGCCACATACGGTTGCGGATAAGCCAGCAGATTTTCGTCAAGCAGCCAATGGAATTACTGGTAGTGAGACTGCATTTAGTGAACTTTATACGAAATTGGTAAAAACTGGAATTATTAGCCTCAATAAGTTGTTGGATTTAATGACGGCTAAGCCGGCTGATCTTTTCAACCTGAATCAAGCTGGACATCTCGCACCGGGGAAGCCAGCTGATATTGCGATCTTTGATTTACAGCATCCTGCGGAAATAAAAGCGTCTAACTATGAATCGAAAGGAATTAACACGCCATTTACGGGTGATGAGGTTTATGGAACAACCGTAATGACCTTAGTTGATGGACGAGTGGTTTACCGGCGAAAGGAAAATTAATATGAAGCGATATTTAGTATTAGAAGACGGGAGCGTCTTTACTGGAGAAGGCTTTGGCTCTGAAGCATCAACAATTGGCGAAGTCGTATTTAATACTGGAATGACTGGTTACCAAGAATCAATTACAGATCAATCTTATGCCAACCAAATTCTGGTATTTACGAACCCTTTAATTGGTAACTATGGGGTTAATCTAGACGATCTAGAAAGCCTTGAACCACAGATTAAGGGAGTGATTTGTCATCAGTTAGCTCGGCGGCCAAGCAGTTGGCGGATGCAAGATACACTTCCACATTTCTTACAACAAAATGGTGTTCCGGGGATTCAAGGAATTGACACACGGAAATTAGTGCGTCAATTACGAAACCACGGAACCCTTCGTGGAACAATTGTTGATGATGTTACCAATGTTGAAGAAATCATCGCTAAGTTAAAAACAACCCAACCAACGAAAGGGATTATCCAAAAGGTTTCTACTAAGTCAGCTTATCCTAATCCAGGTACCAAACGAAACATCGTTGTGGTTGACTTTGGAATTAAACACAGCATCTTACGTGAGTTAGCCAAGCGCGATTGTAATGTAATTGTGGTTCCATGCTCGACAAGTGCTCAACAAATAATGAATCTTCATCCAGATGGAGTACTACTCAGTAATGGGCCTGGTGATCCAGAAGAAATGACCGCCGCAGTTCAAATGGTGGCCGAAATTGAAAAGCACTACCCCCTATTTGGGATTTGTATGGGACATCAAATTTTCGCCTTAGCTAATGGTGCCAAAACCTACAAGATGAAATTTGGCCACCGTGGTTTTAATCACCCAGTGCGAGACATTGCCACTGGCAAGATTGCCTTTACTTCGCAAAATCATGGCTATGCAGTTGATGCTAAGTCGGTGGATAAAGATCGCCTAATGATTACTCATGAAGAAGTCAATGATGGTACTGTTGAAGGACTTCGTCACAAACAATATCCGGCATTCTCGGTTCAATTTCATCCGGATGCAGCTCCCGGGCCTCACGATGCGGATGCACTCTTTGATGACTTCATAAGTATGGTTGATCAGCAAAAGGAGGGACTATAATTATGCCCAAACGGAAAGATATTCACAAAATCATGGTGTTTGGATCGGGACCAATCATTATTGGTCAAGCTGCAGAATTTGATTATTCTGGAACGCAGGCCTGTCTGGCTTTAAAAGAAGAAGGATACGAAACGGTTCTCGTCAATTCCAATCCAGCAACGATTATGACTGATAACGAAATTGCTGACCACGTTTATATTGAACCATTGACGGTAGATTCCGTTTCTCGCATTATTCGGCAAGAATATCCGGACGCAATTTTGCCAACTTTAGGTGGACAGATTGGGTTAAACCTAGCAGTAGCGCTTGCCAAAACCGGTTTATTAGATGAATTGGGAATTCAATTACTCGGGACGAAGCTTGACTCGATTGATCAGGCCGAAGATCGGGAACGGTTTAAGGAATTAATGCAACAGCTCCATGAACCAGTGCCGGCTTCGCAAACTGTATCAACAGTAGACGAGGCATTAGCCTTTGCTCACCAAATTGGTTATCCAGTGATTGTTCGTCCCGCCTTTACAATGGGTGGCACTGGTGGTGGAATGTGTCATGATGATGAAGAATTAAAAATGATTGCCGCCAATGGTTTAGATCTTTCACCAGTGACGCAATGTTTGATTGAAAAGTCAATTGCTGGATATAAGGAAATTGAATTTGAAGTGATGCGAGATGCTAAGGATGATGCAATGGTTGTTTGCTGTATGGAAAATTTTGATCCGGTGGGAATTCATACGGGAGATTCGATTGTGTTTGCTCCCAATCAAACTTTATCTGATCGTGAATACCAAATGTTACGTGACTGTGCATTGAAGCTCATTCGTGCATTGAAGATCGAAGGTGGCTGTAACGTTCAATTAGCTTTGGATCCGAATAGTTACCATTATGATGTCATCGAAGTTAACCCCCGGGTTTCACGTTCATCAGCTCTGGCCTCAAAGGCGACCGGATACCCAATTGCCAAGATGGCAGCCAAGATTGCGGTGGGCCTAACCCTTGATGAAATTATTAATCCGGTAACTGGGACCACCTATGCGGAATTTGAACCCGCTTTGGACTACGTTGTTTGCAAAATTCCTCGGTGGCCGTTCGATAAATTTACTCGTGCCGATCGAACCCTTGGCAGTCAAATGAAGGCAACCGGAGAAGTAATGGCCATCGGTCGAAATGCTGAAGAGGCGTTTCAAAAGGCTGTCCGATCACTGGAAATTGACACGTGCGACTTCTTTTTGCCGGAAGCACACCAAGCGATGGATGTCGCACTTGAAGACAAACTTGTGCACGCACAAGATGATCGGCTATTTTACATTGCAGAAGCATTTCGTCGTGGTTACTCGATTGAAGATGTGCATGAGCTAACGAAAATTAATGATTACTTTCTCGATATTGTTAAACACATTATTGAATTGGAGGGGTTAATTCAGAATGGTCGTGACGATGTAGAAGTTCTTCGTGAAGCCAAGAAGTATGGATTTAGCGACGCAACGATTGCTCATCTCTGGCAAACGACTGCGGATAGTGTTCGAAAATTGCGTTTAGCTAATGGTATTGTGCCAGTTTACAAAATGGTAGATACATGTGCAGCTGAGTTTGCATCCGCCACCCCGTACTTTTACAGTACCTATGATCATGAAAATGAAAGTCAAAGGTCAACGAAACCTTCCATTTTGGTAATTGGTTCTGGTCCAATCCGCATTGGTCAAGGAGTTGAATTTGATTATGCAACGGTCCACTGTGTTAAAGCAATTCAACGACATGGCTATGAAGCAATCGTGATGAATTCTAATCCCGAAACTGTTTCTACGGATTTCTCAATCTCAGATAAACTCTATTTTGAACCGCTCACGTTGGAAGACGTTTTAAACGTTTGTGACTTGGAACAGCCAGTGGGGGTAATTGTTCAGTTTGGTGGGCAAACTGCGATTAACTTGGCCGCTGGTTTAGATCAGCACGGGATTAAAATTCTGGGCACTAGCGTTAAAGATCTTGATGCCGCAGAAGATCGGCGAATCTTTGACCAAGTGATTAAAGACCTGCAATTAAAGCAACCGGTTGGTTTAACGGCAACGACTCATCAGGGTGTGATCGAAGCAGCGGATAAAATTGGTTATCCGGTGCTGGTACGACCAAGCTATGTACTTGGCGGTAAAGCAATGGAGATTGTTTATAATGAACCGGAACTAGAACAATATCTTCACGATAATACCAATGTTGCTAGTGACCACCCAATTCTCATCGATGCCTACCTTGAAGGTCGAGAATGTGAAGTCGATGCCATTTGTGACGGTAATGATGTTCTCCTTCCGGGAATTATGGAACACATTGAACGGGCTGGGGTGCACTCGGGTGACTCAATGGCAGTTTACCCACCACAAAGTTTTGACCATGATATTAAACAACAAATTGTGGATGCAACGAAAAAATTATGCATTGCGTTAAAGTGTATTGGGATAATGAATATTCAGTTTATTATTCATAATCATGAAGCATATGTTCTAGAAGTTAACCCGCGTGCTAGTCGAACGGTGCCATTCTTGAGTAAAATTACCAGCATTGAAATGGCCCAAGTAGCAACACGAGTGATTCTCGGTGAATCGCTGAAGGAGCAAGGCTATCATGATGGACTTTACCCAGAACCACAAACGGTTCATGTGAAGGCCCCAGTCTTTAGCTTTAATAAGTTGGATAATGTTGATGCCTTCCTTGGCCCGGAGATGAAGTCCACCGGTGAAGTTATGGGTAGTGATCTAACTTTTGAAAAAGCATTATATAAGGCTTTTGTCGGCGCCAAAATGAAATTGCCAGAAAATGGTAATGTGCTGTTAACAATTGAAGATAATGATAAACAGGCAATCCTGCCAATTGCTAAACGGTTTGCGAAGATTGGTTACCGTCTGTTAGCAACTAGTGGTACCGCAGAATTTTTACAAAAGAATCATTTACATGTCGAAGTGGTAGATAAAATTCATGATGCTGGTGATCATAATATTTTGGATGCCATTCGTAATCAGGTCGATATTGTTATTAATACAATGGGCCATGATTATCAAAAGACTTCCGATGGCTTTATTATTCGCCAAACAGCAATTGAACATAACGTACCGCTACTAACCGCTTTGGATACGGTTGATGCACTATTGAGGGCGCTTGAAAATCGCTCATTTGCAACGCAAGCACTTTAAAAATATGAGGAGTTTTCATATGAATGATCAAATTAAGGTAACATTGCCAGGACTTGAGATGACAACACCATTAATGCCAGCTTCCGGAACTTTTGGCTTTGGTGATGCTTGGGGATCCGATCAGGTTGACTTTAACCAACTAGGTGCACTTGCAATTAAAACCACCACGCCAGAGGCAACCACTGGTAATCCGCAACCGCAGATTGCTAAATTAACTGATGGCGTGATGAATTCAGTTGGCTTGACTAATCCCGGCGTCGATGCGGTAATTAGTGAAAAGTTACCGAAACTGCGTTATCGTTATCCTAAACTGCCGATTTTAGGGAGTGTTGGTGGTGCTAGTCAAGCTGAATATGTCACAGTAGCTCAGAAATTAGCGAAAAGCAGTTTCGTGAATGCGCTGGAACTCAATGTTTCGTGTCCAAATGTTGCCCATGGTGGAATGTCTTTTGGGGTTGATCCACATGCAGTGGAAACGATTACGCGAGCGGTTAAGGATGTTTCTGGAGATGTCCCCGTTTATGTGAAATTAACCCCGAATGTTACTGATATTGTCGAGATTGCAAAGGCTGCCGAGGCTGGTGGTGCTGACGGGCTGAGTTTAATCAATACGGTCCTTGGGCTTCATATTGATATAAAAAGTCGTCGTCCGGTCCTTGGTAATGGAATGGGCGGTTATTCTGGGCAGGCGATCAAGCCGCTGGCTGTTCGGATGGTCTACCAAGTGGCGCACGCAACCAAACTGCCGATTATTGGTCAAGGCGGAATTGAAACCGCCGCGGATGTGATTGAATTTTTCATGGCAGGAGCGAATGCTGTAGCGGTTGGCGCTGCGCACTTTAAAGACATTAACGCCTGTCCACACATTGCTCACGAACTACCAGGACTTCTCAATCAGTTAGGAATTCAATCATTGCAAGATTTGGTTAACGAAGTGCGTGGTTAATAAGTTGTTGAAATGAGATCGGTTGAATGAAGATATCGATCTCATTTTGTTTAAAAAATAATAAATTATTGCTTAATCATGGTTCCGTAGACTAAAATTCGCTACAATATTAAAGTTATTGATTGGAAAGTAGGGATCATGGGTGCAAATTGTCCAAAGATTAATTAAATATTGTTGTCTGTTGGCCATTGGCGCAGGCATTGGTGTTAGTGGAATGTCTGCTTATCAATATGAGCACTTATTACACCAACAACGTCAGTTTGCTGAACAAGATTCACGTTCATCTAAAATTATTGGTGGTTTAACTAAGCGCCAACGGACAGCGCTGGCCGCGCTGAATTATCAGTCTGATCAATCTGTTATTATGTACGTTAACCATGGTCGCTCAACTTTGAATCCCCGTTCGTGGACAAATAACCGAGTTGACTATCAGCCATTAGACCAGTTGGGACGGACTTCTCATGGAAATACAGCCTTTTTAGAATACCATAATCATGCGGATACCTCGCTACGGTCTGATCAAAACACGCAACCAGCTGGCTGGCATGATAATTATGGTGGTAATTTAGTGTATAATCGGGGACATCTCATTGCATATTCTTTGACCGCTGGGATTAACTCTAATACTGGGAAATATCAGCCAACCGTAATTGGCGATCAAAATAATCCCCAAAATTTGTTTACAGAAACTGATTTTATTAATCAAGAAGTTCAAACGATCTATGAAGCGAAGGTCCGCCATGCCATTGAACATGGTCAGCGAGTGATTTATCAGGTCACCCCAATCTTTCGTCATCGTGAATTGGTGCCACGGGGCATTAATTTGCAAGCACTTTCTACTAATGGACAGTTGAATTTTAATGTCTATATCTTTAATGTTGAACCTGGAGTTAAAATCAATTACCAAGACGGCTCATATGTTATGGATACAGGAATGAAAATTCCGGTTCCATTGAATGCGGTGAGGGCCGCTGATAATCAACACCAAACTAAGTCGCAATTTGAGTTTATTGGCAATTATCAACGACCCATTGCTACTCATCCGCGTCAGTATATCCGGAAATGGTAAAGTAATAAAAAAGAAGAGGAACTCAATGAATTTACCAGTTGAATTTCAAAAAAAATATCGGCAATTACTTGGTGATGAGGCACCAGCCTTTTTAGCGTCTTTTGATCAGCCTAGTATTAGCGGCTTTCGTCGTAATCCATTGAAAAATGGTCTTCCACAAGCCACAATTGAACACGCCACCGGTCAGGTACCATCAGTTCCAGATGGTTATTTTGGAACCGTGAATGGACATTCACTGGATCACGTGACCGGTTGGGTGTATAGTCAAGAACCATCGGCGATGTATGTTGGCGAGGTCGTTGACCCACAGCCTGGCGAGCGGGTACTAGACCTTTGTGCAGCTCCCGGCGGTAAAAGTACCCACTTAATTGCAAAAATGAAGGATCAAGGATTACTGGTCGCCAATGAAATTTTCAAAAAGCGCGCCCAGGTTTTAGCTTCCAATCTAGAACGGTGGGGGACTCAAAATACGGTTATCTTAAATGAGCGACCCGATAATTTAGAAAGGCACTTTCCCGCCTTTTTTGATCGAATCTTAGTTGACGCACCATGTTCTGGTGAAGGAATGTTTCGTAAAGAACCAGCGGGAATTGAATACTGGAACCCGGACTATCCAGCTGAATGTGCTAATCGCCAACGCAAAATTCTCCAATCAGCGCTGAAAATGCTTAAAGCTGGTGGTGTGCTAGTATATTCAACCTGCACCTTTGCTCCAGAAGAAGACGAACAAAACATTGCCTGGCTTTTGAAACAATACCCAGCTCTGGAAATGGTCCCAATTAAAAAATTTCCCGGAATGGATAATGGGCGTCCAGATTGGGCCGATGGCAATCCTGAATTAACGAAAGCCTTACGAATGTTTCCGCACCATTATCGGGGGGAAGGACATTTTATTGCTAAGCTCAGGCTTCGATCACAAAGTGTCTTACCACAGCGTCATTCTAGAAAACGGCAACGTGCTCATTCAAAGGTACAGTTAACTAAAGAAGAACATAAATTGTTTGTGGATTTTCAAAAGCAATATTTACCACGCCAGTCTTTTAAAAATTTGATTAAATTTGGGGATCAGCTCTATTCTCTCCCTAAGGAGATGCCAGCATTGGCTGAGTTGCAAGTGCAGACACCGGGACTTCATTTAGGAACTCTAAAAAAACGGCGCTTTGAACCCTCGCTTGCATTAGCGTTGAGCCTTCAGCCCGAACAAATCGTTAACCGAATCCTAATTACTATTGAGCAATGGCGCCAGTATGTCCATGGTGAAGTATTAAGAGTTGATTCACCACAAGCGAATGGCTGGTATTTATTAGTTTGTGATCAGCATTCCGTTGGTTTTGGTAAAATGGTTAACGGAACAATCAAGAACTTTTTCCCAAAGGGATTACGGTTTTAAGGAGAAATTATTATGAGTGAATATTGTGTAACCACGGACTTACAGTCGGAAGAGTGGCAATTAAAGAACCAAGCTCGCGGCCATGTTTTTTTTGCGGATCAATGTAAAGAGAATGGTACTGATGCAGGGCCAAACCCGGTTGAATACCTTACTGGGGCCGTTAACTCATGTATTGCGATGTCTGCTGGAATGATTATTAAGAGCAAAAAATACCCGGTTAGTCATTTTAAGGTAACTACTCAGGCGGTGACGAACAAACTAGTTCATGGGCAATCAGTAGTTGATCGAATGACGATTGACATCAACTTCACATCTTCAATGACTCCTGAAGAAAAGCAAAAATTTGTTGATTTTATTCTTCACGTTTCAACTGTTTATCAAACAGTTTCACATTGTGTCAAAATGACAGTGAAGCTCAACGCTTAATTAATAGTAAAATAAATTAAAGCCCAAAGTTCAGATTGCCGAACTTTGGGCTTTTTGTTTATTGTCGTTGTTGGATGTAATTAATGAGCTCATTTCCATATACTTTGGGAACATTGACTAAATCGTTAAATGTGTGGCAGCCAAGAATCGCCATGATCCCGATAATTTCTGTTTGCCATTGTTTAACCGTTCTTAGTAGACCATCTTCGCCATTTTGATAATATTCATGCAGAAAATATCCCGCTACCCCAACGCATTTTGCCCCCATGGCACCAGCTTTAATGACATCAAGCGGACAGGTGATTCCACCAGAAGCGATAATCGAAAGGTGATTGAGGGTTTGGGCTTCGATCAGTGATTCAGGTGTCGTTAATCCCCAAGCATGCAGGTCATCAAAATTCGTTTGATGGTTACGGCGATTTTCAATTTGGGCGAAGTTAGTGCCTCCTCGTCCAGCAACGTTAATGATTGTTACGCCATGTTGTTTTAATGCGGTCAAATTCTCTTTGGTCATTCCAAAGCCAACTTCTTTGATAATTACTGGAACAGTTATCTTTTCGACTAGTTCCTGAATATGAGTTAACCAATGAAAATTACGGTCTCCTTCAGGCATGATCATTTCTTGAGCACCATTCAAATGAATTTCTAAGGCATCTGCATGAATAAGATTAATTGCTGCTTGAGCTTGCTGAACAGTAACGTTGGCACCTAGATTGGCGATTACTATGCCATCAGGATTTAATTCTCGGACAATGGTAAAAGAATCGTTAAACTGTGGGAGTTTAAACATGGTAGCTAGTGATCCGGTTGACATTGCTAATCCTGTTTGGTTCGCCACCCTTGCTAGTGCTGCGTTGACTGTTTTAGCCTGGCTACTGCCACCCGTCATTGCCTCAAAATAGAATGGCCACTCAAAATGCAGATTGTGAACTGAAACTGTTGATTTGACTTCCGTTGTCTTTATTTCTGGAAGAGCATTTGGTAATACACGGACTTGATCAAAAGGATGCTCCTGGTGCGCACTAGAATAAAACTTTTCAGCTAAGGAGAGATGTTCATTTTTACGTTTTGCATGTTCTAAGTCCATATTGAGCGCTCCAAATTTACTTTAATTTAATGGTGTAACGATGAATATTATTCATAAAGTGAACGGTTAGGGGCAGGTGTTCAATCTTTTCCATCGTCCATTGTTTAATCATTTCCTGAATATTGGCATTGGCATCAATTGCCACGATTCCACAATCACCGCCACCGGCCCCAGAGGTTTTTGCAGCACCGCCAAAGTGTTCGGCAATTTGACAGAGTTGCCTTAACACTGGAGTTTCAATTTGGACTCCAGAACGGCGCGCTAATTCTTGGAGGAGTGAGCGATTATAACGGATTTCATCTTGTATCATTGACAAACTGCCTTCGTGAAAACCATTAATCATCTTTTGAATACAGGTACGGCTGGCATTCAAAAATACTTGATATTGTTCTTGTTGCCGAGCTTTGAAAACGGCAATTTTATCTACCAATTGGGAAGTTGAAGCCGGCTTGCCGGTCCAGCCAATTACTAAAGATAAATTAGCCGGGGCAGTCAAAGATTCAATTTTCAAGTCTGGCCAGGGAAGGTTAAGTAACGTTGTTAAGTCAAGAAATTTACGTTGTTCAGCTAGCCATTGCCGATCAAATGAATGGTAAGCAATCCAGCCACCATAAACAGACGCTGCTACATCACCAAGCGAACCATTACCTTGGACAGAAAAATGGGCAATGGCTGCCAATTTAAAAATTCGGTCATTATCGACAGGAAGCTGATAAAACTTGCACAAGGCCTTGACAGTGGCCACGGTGACCGCTGCTGAAGAACCCAAACCGTACTTTTTCCCCGAAGCATTATCTAATTCACTATCAATATGGAGATCGTAAACACCTAGTGGTTGATTCAATGTTCGAGCATATTCCTCAGTGACTTGGATGGCCGAAAGAATATATGAAAATGGATTATCACGCTGATCTACGACCATTTGATCTCCGTGTCGGTGCCACTGAACAGAATTATTTTGGTACTGATGACTAATAATTTGCCCAGTTTCATTAGTTGAAGCTTCAATGGAACAGTACACAAATTGATTTAAAGCAACTAAAATTGCCGGGAACCCATTTTCAACGACGGCATATTCACCGGCAATATAAAGTTTTCCTGGTGCTTTTTCTGTAATCACGATTGAAATACCTTCCCAAATTTAGATTAAATGTGCTCCAGGACCTGGTTGAGCTACGATCAGATGGTCTTGACCAAACACTGGAGCAAGTTGATTAATAATTCGTTGGCGATCCTGCCGATCATAGATAACTTTGACGTTCGGACCTGCGTCCATCGTATAATAGCAGTTTAAACCTTGTTCACGCAAGCCTTTGATTAAGTTGATTGCTTTAATGGTTCCGCCATTAAAATAGGTAAAGGCTGGGTCTGCAGACAATGTTAACGCATGCATCCGCATGGCGTTTTCCTCAGCAATATGACCAATTTGTTGAATGTCATGGTGTTGGATGGCGGTTTTCATTGCTATCATATCCTGTGCAACAATTTTGGTCCAAGCTGGATAAAATGGGGAAGTGGTAACTGATAATTGCATGCCACCACGACTAGGCACCTTTTTTTGTTTCGTATCAATCAAAATGGCCAGCATTTCGATTCCAAAATTAACGTGTTCAATGATGGGCTCAGCGTAAGAACTAGCATCATCACTGCCTGCGTGCCACTGAACTAAACCGCCAAAAATGGAACGGGTTGCTGATCCAGAACCGCGACGGGCAAGGCGGGAAAGCTCTCGGGGAGATAGGTGAAGACCGGCAGCGCTGCTGGCTGCCAAAGCCAGTGCCGCAAATGCTGATGCGGAGGAGGCAAGCCCAGCTGCCATTGGAACGTGATTATATGAATTAATTTTAGCAAATTGAGGGTGCTGACTTAACGAACGAACTTGATCTAAAACCCTGGTTACTTTACTAAGTTTATTTGTAGCGATTGGTTGACCATCAATTATCAATTGGTCTTGTTTTAAATGATTATTAAATTCAACGGTTGTATCAGTATAGAATTTATCGAGCGTTAATGACAATGAGTCTGTTTGTGGGATGATCAATTGTTGATCTTTTTTCCCCCAATACTTAACTAAAGCAATGTTGGTATGAGCGCGTGCGCTTGCTTTCATGATATGTCCCCTTTATTAAATGGCTGGATCCAGGTTGCGGTTGCCCCATGCTCTTTTAAGATGCTGGCGATTTTACGAGCCCCTAAAGCGGATTGTGTGATGGCAAACATGCACCCGCCACGTCCACCACCAGTTAACTTGGCACCAAGTGCATGATGAGCTATTGCAACTTTTACTAATTGATTCAGCTTTAGATCACTTACCCCGAGCTGGTCAAGTGCATGATGAGCGGCAGTTAGTTTTTTACCGAGCACGACTGCTTGGTTATTTGACACGGCAATTCGACTTTCTTCCGTCAACCGACCAAGCTGATTTAGTAATGTATTTGTCATTTCTGGCTGTCGAAGTAGTTTCTCTTTGACGGTATTAATTGCTTCACGAGTAGCACCTTTAATTCCGGTATCTGCAATTACCATTGTTGCATCTAAATCTAATTTAATCGGCGTTCCCTTTGCTCCCTTTTTAAACCAGACTGGTTTATTTGAACTTACGGTGGCAGCATCGAGGCCACTAGGACTGCGGTGGGTAATTTTTTCTTCGACATCTGCCCATTTTAATAATGCTTTTCGATCAATGGGTTCATCATAATAGTCAAACATTGCTCGAATGATGGCTACAGCACACGCAGCTGAGGAACCCATCCCGCGTTCTGCAGGAATATCACTAACAATCTCCATCGTCCAACCATCTTGGTGCCCATCAAAATGATTCATTAATTTGTTAATGAGCTCGCTGATCCCGTTCATTTTTTCTGGAAGATTAGTCAGCAGTCCATTAAAATAACGGCTTTTTACCAATTGTTGGTGATTGTCATTTGCAGTTATCATCACCTTCGTTGTTATGTTGGCGAGCGGAAGCGCAATTGCTGGTTGACCATATACGACACTATGTTCGCCCATTAAGATAATTTTTGCATGACTATTACCGATTCCTTTTTTTTGCATGGTAAGAACATCGACCTGCTTTCTCAAAAAAGTCCAATCACCATTTTACCATTATTTTCATTCAGACGCCGAATCTTTGTGGAACCTTAATGTTTCATTACTAATGGTCAAGTGATGGGTTCCATAGTATGATAAGAAAAGATACTTATTTACGGAGAGTGGCAATCCCACGTAATAATTTTTAATCGTAGGTGATTATGACCATGAAAACTAGGCAACGACAACCAATTTATTCTGTTGTTGATTTAGAAACTACTGGAACCAGTTTTAAGAATGGTGATCGAATTATTCAAATTGGATTAGTGATGATTCAAGAGGGGCAAATTATTAACCATTTTGAAACACGGATCAATCCGTTGATGAAAATTCCCCGCAGTGTTCAACAGTTAACGGGCATCACTGATAAGGATGTTCGAAAAGCACCATTGCTAGAAGATGTCGCACCAACTGTTGAAAGCCTCTTGAGTGGCACAATTTTTGTTGCTCATAATGTCAATTTCGACTTTCCATTTCTAAACCATGAATTAGAACGTGTTGGCAGGGATCCATTAAGAATTTCTGCGATTGATACTGTGACGCTCAGTCAAATTTTAATGCCCACTGCTAAAAGTTACCGCCTGCGGGATCTTACCAGTTACCTCAAGATTGAACATGATCACCCGCATAGTGCTGTTTCTGATGCTGAAGCTACTGGAGTGCTTTTAAATGATTTACTTACCAAATTAAAGCAATTACCAACGGTGACTCTCAAAAAACTAGTGGAAATGGAAATGAATTTACCGTTTCAAACGGCGCGCCTTTTTCAAAGAGAATTAGATCGACGCGCACAGCATCCGCTGGCGTTAGCTAACGATCTTTTTATTAGTGGCGGAATTGCGTTACATAAGGAACGACCAATTGCGGTTGAGTCAGCTCAATCTATCCATTATCCCCGATTAAAACGGCAAAAGCAGCGCTTATTTAGTCATTATCTTGAATATCGACCGCTTCAGTCAAAAATGATGAATGCGATTTACAATCACTTTAGTCGTTCAGGAAATAACCAATTAGTTATTGAAGCCGGTACCGGAATGGGGAAGACTCTTGGGTACCTCTTACCCTTAAGTTATTTAACTTATCCGCAGCATAAAATTGTGATCAGCACTGCTACCAATATTTTACAAGAACAGCTCATCGCAAAGCCAATGGAGCAGTTAAACCAAGTATTGCCCTTTAACATGACTGCAGTAATGGTTAAAGGGAGTGCTCACTACTTAAATTTAAGTAAGTTTGTTCACTCATTAAGTGTTCACGATGATTCGCAACTTGTTCAAATGATTAAAGCACAAATTTTGGTGTGGCTGCTTCAAACCACTACTGGTGATTTAGATGAATTAAATTTGAATTCACAACGTTCCCCATTTTTTACCGAAATTCGTCATCATGGAATTGCTTCGCTATCAAAGGATGATCCTTTATATCGGTTTGACTTTCTTGTGCGTCGACAAAAAAAGCTATCGTTGGCAAATGTGATCGTGACTAACCATTCTTATTTAGTAGCTCATGCTCAAGAACTTGGGGCAACTAGTCCATTGACATATTTGGTTATCGATGAAGCTCAACATTTGAGCCAGAGTGTTTTGCGAAATTCACGCGATGAGATTAGTTTCCCGCGAGCAGCCGTGGCGGTTAACCAGCTCCAAAGCTTAACCGAAGATGAAAATGAGCAAGGACTAGCGAAGCTCTTCCAAAAGTTACCACTTGGACAGTATAATCTTGAATTAATGCGCTCTGATCTCCATGAATTTCGTGAAGCGTTAGAATACATTCAGCAGGCGCTATATGGGATGCTGGAACAAAGCAGTATTAACGATGGTGAAGAGTTTATAGAGAAATTGGTAGACAATCGTGATCTGCTGGAGTTATTATCTCCAGACAAATCGTTAATGATTCGATTAGAGCAGGCCTTAGCGAGTTTAAAGCTGCATTTTACCGCACTACAACATTTATTTAATGCACGAAATGAATCCTGGTTGAGCAGTGATCGTTACGTGATGAATCAAGTGGGGAGTCAAATGGAGGTCTTAGCGCACCTTGATGAACATTTTCGACTGGTTGTGCAGAATTTACGTGATGAAGATGATGCGGCCGTGTACTGGATTAATGTCCGTCAATCGAGTGAGCGAAGCACATTGCGGTTAACTGGTGGTCTACTAGCTGCTAACCACTATTTACGAGAAAATGTTTATGCATATTTCTACCGTCAATTGTTTGTTGGGGCCACCTTATTTACTTCGCAACGCTCTAATTATCTTTATCAGCAATTGGATTTGGACCCCAAGAATGTTAAAAGTAAAAGATTCCCGTCTGCATTTGATTATCAAAACAATGCGCGACTGTATATTGCGACAGATGCTGAAATGCCAAATCAACAAAACACTCATCCTTATATTAATTATTTAGCCAAAAGCATTTATAGAATTGCCCAAGAAAATCAATGCCAGACTATGATTCTATTTAATTCATTGGTAACCATTGAACAAGTTTATGGATTATTAAGGAAAACCGATCTTTTTAACCAGCGTGACATTCTGGCCCAAGGGATCAATGGCAATCGTGAAAAACTGCTGAAACAGTTTGCAACTGGAACTAATTCAATTCTGATGGGCGCAAACAGTTTTTGGGAAGGAATTGATTTGCCAAATCAACAATTACAATTATTAATCGTAACTAGATTACCATTTGATTCACCTGATGAACCATTTACAAAAGCAGAACATCAGTTATTGAAGCAACTGGGTCGCAACCCATTTTATGGTTCAGCATTACCAAAAGCTACGATTCGTATTCGTCAAGGAATTGGTCGGCTACTGCGGACCCCGCAAGATTATGGAGTGGCAACAATTTTGGATTCACGATTAGCACAACGGCGTTATGGGCAAACAATTATTAATGCTTTACCTAAGGGCTTAGTCGTGGAAAAAGTACCGACTAGTCAAATTGCAGCAAAAGCAAAAAAATTCTTAAAACAACGTCAACAACATACAAATGAAGATTAATTTGCTATAATGTTAAAGTTGTTAAATTGCTGAGGAAGGAAAAGACAATGCAAAGTCGGCGAGATGTTCAAAAAAAGCAAAACCGGATCAATGGAATGCGAGTTTTTCGCCGGATAGTATTAACGATTTTGGTGTTAATTTTAGTTTGTTGGATTTCGTTTGCGATTGCCAATCATCCGCGCCGACAGGCACGCCATGAGGCTTATTCAATGGCTAAACAGTATGCACACGTAGACCACCCCACCGGGTTCTACGTTTATAATCGTGATCGAACGTACTATACGGTTGCTGGAAAAAATCAACATAATAAACAGGTTCTGGTTATCATTCCCGATAAGGGCGGTCATATCACAATCATTAACCAGTCAAAGGGAATTAATCGCCAACAGGCAGTTGCTAGGGTCAGCTCTAGTGAACGACCGCGGCGAATTATTCGGACTGCTCCCGGTTATTTTAATGACCGAATTGTTTGGGAAGTTACCTATATTAATTCTAAGGGAGCATTATGTTATGATTTAATCAACTTCCATACCGGAAAGTTTGTTCAAAAAATTAATAACTTATAACTTTGAAGTGAGGGGAAAAGAATGGAAACAATTACGATCAGTCAAGCTCCACAACATGTCGGAGAAACGGTAAAAATTGGTGTATGGTTAACTGATAAGCGGTCAAGCGGGAAGATTGCCTTTCTTCAGTTAAGAGATGGGACAGGCTTCTTTCAAGGGATTATTCGTAAAAATGATGTTGACGAAAAAACTTTTGAAACTGCTAAGCATGACCTTCATCCAGAAACTAGTTTCGTTGTTACCGGTCAAATTGCTGAGGACAAGCGATCAAAGTTTGGTTATGAAATCCATATCAGTGATTTAGCAATTGTGGGAGCAAGTGAAGATTACCCAATTGGTAACAAGGAACATGGTATTGATTTCTTGCTGGACCACCGTCACTTGTGGTTACGTTCTCGTAAACCATGGGCATTAATGCGGATTCGTAGTCAAGTTAAACTTTCCACAATGGAATTTTTTGATAAACATGGATTTACGCAATTTGATGCACCACTACTCACTTCTAGTGCTCCGGAAGGGACAACTGAACTTTTTAACGTTGACTACTTTGATGAAGATGCCTACCTTTCTCAATCTGGTCAACTTTACGAAGAAGCTGGGGCTATGGCTCTGGGACGGGTCTATTCCATGGGTCCCACTTTCCGGGCAGAAAAATCAAAGACGCGGCGTCATATGACCGAATTCTGGATGATTGAACCAGAAATGGCATGGTGTCACGAAGAAGAAAGCGAACAAATTCAGGAGCAATATGTTGCTTACCTTATTCAAGATTTAATTGACAAGTGCCCAACCGAACTTGAAATGGTGGGTCGATCTGTTGAAAGTTTAAAGCCATTTACTGAGTTGCCATATCCACGGATTACATACAAGAAGGCCATTGAAATGCTTCAAAAGGGTGGACTAGATGTCAAGTATGGTGATGATTTTGGGGCACCGGAAGAAACTTTCTTGGCAGATCAGTTTAATAAACCAGTCTTTATTAAGAATTATCCACGGTCTATTAAGGCTTTTTACATGCCGACAGATCCAGAAGATGCCCAGCAGGTGATCTGTGCTGATTTGCTGGCTCCAGAAGGCTACGGAGAGATCATTGGTGGTTCAGAGCGTTCATATGATTACGAATATATCACTTCTAAATTGGAAGAAAATGGTTTAAGCAAAGAAGACTATGGTTGGTACGATGACTTACGGAAGTATGGTACGGTTCCGCACTCTGGATTTGGAATGGGGCTAGAACGCTTCCTTTCATGGGTGACCCTGCAGGATCACATTCGTGAAAACATTCCATTCCCACGGATGCTTAATCGGCTTCGCCCATAATCTTTCGCAAACTCCATTGGCAACTCGATTGTCATTGGAGTTTTATTTTTCTAAGGAAGGAGCAATCAAGTTGGATTCACAATCGTTTATGGAGCAGTATGTGACGGCTGGCAGCACAGTAATTAGTAATTTATTGTTACACCATTACCATGAAATTGGCATGTCAACTGCTGAGCTAATGGTGTATATTGAACTACGTTCTTATATTGATCGCGGTCAAAGCGACCCAGCTGTAACCCAGATTGCCAAGCACCTCGGTACTAGTGAAGATCAAGTTTATGACTTAATTAACCAAATGATTAAGGACCGACTAATGGTTCAAAAGATGGTGAAAAGTGCAGATGGTAAGGAAAGTATGCAGTATGACTTTGCCCCACTGTTGAATAAATTGAGGCGGCTGATCGAGCACCAAACAACTGCGACTAATCACCAACAGTCAAAAAATCAGCGGCAAAAATTATTTGCGGCTTTAGAAACTGAATTTGGCCGTTTATTAAATCCAATTGAAATGAGTTTGGTGAATGACTGGCTAGATCAGGATCATTATGATATTGAAGTGATTAAGTTAGCATTACGGGAGACAGTTTTGAATGGTAAATATAACTTCAAATATATGGATCGCATTCTTAGCAATTGGGCTCGGCAAAATTTGAAGACACCACAAGCAGTCAAAGCTGCGCAGAAGCAGTTTGATGAACAACACCATTACACCTCAAGCAATTCTGAGAAGCAAAACCATCCAACAGGCAAAAAAATTCCGATTTTTCAGATTGATCCCGCGGATTCTGATAAATCATAAGTTCCCCCAAAATTATTTAAGAATTAGTAGCTTTCAATAATTTTATGAATGGGTACGATATAATTAACGTAATCAAAAATAGCGGAGGAAAATAATGAAAACTACAACAAAAATCATTACTTTAGGTCTATTAGCGACCACAATGGTTGGTGTAGT
This sequence comes from uncultured Limosilactobacillus sp., assembly GCF_934202705.1. Taxonomy (GTDB): domain Bacteria; phylum Bacillota; class Bacilli; order Lactobacillales; family Lactobacillaceae; genus Limosilactobacillus. The sequence continues at coordinate 69,009 of NZ_CAKPYE010000001.1, read as the reverse complement.
GACGATGCCAACTCAAGCAGTCGTAGCTGATCAACAAACCACTAGTACAGCTAGTCAATCGAGCACATCGACACTTTCATCATCCTATGTTGTTTACGGTGCTGGCGCACCACAAAGCGTCTATAGTAACTTAAATGATACAATGGACGTTGATTCATCATTTAAAAAATTAACGGCGACAGCTGCTGATTATCGTCAATACATCGGCAATGATTCTTCAACGACCAATGCTGCGATGATCTCATCGGTATCAATTGCGCCAACAGATCCTGGGTCCGGAGTGAAGGTTAATATTCGAAAGTATAATGGTAAGTCTAATATTACTAAGGTAACTGCCCAGCAGTATGCAATGGTTGCACAAATGGCGGGGGTAACCGATATTACAATTAACGTTACTGCTAACCGTCCAGTATCTGGTGAATCAGCCTTAACTGGAGTTTATAAGGCGTTTGCTGCCGACGGTCATCAACTAAATCCGCAGAATACGAGTGCCGCTAATTCTGTGATGGATGCTACTCAGGGTGCCATTGATGCTAATTCAGATGATAAGAACTATGCAGGAAAGTTAATGGCAGCGGTTGGTGATGTCTCTAAACAAATTGCTCAGAAAAAGCAAAGTAATGGTGATTTAGCAACTAAGCAGGATATTCAAAAAATGTTAAATCAAGCATTGGAAAAGCGGGGAATTAATGACCAAACATCGCAAAGTCAACAGAGCAAGATTGCTAATTCTTTAGTTACCTTCCAAAACTCGCCAATTTCTTCAAGTAAGACTTACATTAATAACGTCACCAACACTATTAATAATGTAAAAAATTCAAGTGGAGACTTGATGAATAAGGCTAAGGAATGGGCAAATAGTGATTCAGCAAAGCATGCAGAACAGCAAGCTACTAACTGGTTCCAACGCTTGGCCGCCTGGGTTCGCTCTTTGTTTAATTAAAATTTTGGACAATTAAACTTAAAAAAGCTTTGTCATCTGATTGACAAAGCTTTTTTTGTGAACTTTTTTCTGAGGAACGTTTCTTTATCGGCGAATCATGGTAAGATATTACTTATTTTGAATAAGGAGAATGAACATTGACCAAGCATAATCAAGTTAGAAAAGGGATTCTGTGGGCAGCGATGGCTTCCTTTAGTTGGGGAATTTCGGGAACAGTTTTACAATTGATCTCACAAAACCTATCGATTTCTGCTTCATGGATGTTATCCACTCGGACTTTTTTTACCGGCCTAATTTTACTTATTATTAGTGCGGGCGTGTATCGAGGACAAATATTTAATGTCTTTAAGGATCGAACGAGTTTTATTTCTGTGTTAACGTACGCAATTTTTGGGTTAGCATTTAATTTATTGACGTTTTATTATGCAATTCAAACAGGAAACGCTTCAACAGCTACGATTTTACAATATTTATCACCTCTTTTTATTGTTCTCGGGTCTGTCGTTTTCCAACGTAAAATGCCAATGCGGAGTGATTTACTAGCGTTTGTTCTTGCGTTAATTGGAGTTTTTCTTTGTATTACGCGTGGTGATCTGACTCACCTAACGGTTCCATTTGTTTCGTTGATGTGGGGACTTGGTTCTGGAATTACTGCAGCCTTTTATGTGGTACTTCCTAAAAAAGCTGCAGAAAAGAATCCTCCTCTCGTTGTCCTTGGCTGGGGAACAATGATTGCTGGAATTTTATTTAATTGTATCCGGCCGTTTTGGGTTACCCCCCCACACATGACCGTGACGCTAGTATCATCTGTCGCTACGGTCATGCTTTTTGGCACAATCATTCCATTTGGAATGTTGCTTTATGCTTCACGGATAGCACCTTCTGATGTCATTAGTATTATGGATGCAGCCCAACCCATCACGACCAGCATTTTGAGTGTGATTTTTTTCCACCTCAATATGAATTGGGTGGAAGCGCTCGGCATTTTGATTGTGATTGTGGCCATTTATATTTTGCAGCGAGGACGACGAGAAAATACGGCGGTCGCCCCAGATTTAAATTCAGATGAAGTTGATATTCATTACTAAGTACTTTTATAAAGCGGTCTGGTTATCAGATCGCTTATTTTTTATCTTTTGTTAAATCAAATCACAAATTGGTACGAAAGTTTACAAATGAGCAAGCTGACAGACCATAAAATCAGCTTCAATTTACAGTGCTGATTTAACAGTAACGGTCAAGAAGTTCATGCACAATAATGACCGTGTAAATGTACACAAAATTGAATAATATAAAAAAAGGGGTAAAATACACTATGTAAGCGTTAACAGAATTGTCAATTATTAAGGAAGTGTAAGCATATGGCTCAATTAGATTTTGAAAAATTGAAGCATACTCCACAATATCAAACACTCCAAGTGTTAAATGAGAATGGGGAAGTTGTTAATCCAGATATGATGCCTAGTTTAACAGACGATCAATTAGTTGATCTTTTCAAGCAAATGATTTGGTCACGAATCATTGATGATCGAACTACCAAACTCAATCGGCAAGGGCGGTTAGGCTTTTTTGCACCAACCGCAGGAGAAGAAGCTAGTCAAATGGCTTCAAACTATGCGATGAGCAAGGATGATTACCTGCTTGGTGGTTACCGTGATGTTCCTGAATTAGTTAAGCATGGTCTACCGTTGGCTAAGGCGTTCATGTGGTCCAAGGGAATGGTTAATGGTAACAAATATGAAGCAGAATTAAACGCTATGCCACCACAAATCATCATTGGCGCGCAGTATGTGCAAACTGCTGGTGTAGCTTTAGGATTAAAGAAGAAAGGAACCAAGGCCTTGGCTTATACCTATACTGGTGACGGTGGAACTTCCCAGGGGGACTTCTATGAAGGGATGAATTTTGCCGGAGCCTTTCATGCACCAGCCTTATTTATAGTTCAAAATAACCTTTACGCAATTTCTGTTCCACGGGAATTACAAACTGCGGCACCAGTGTTAGCGCAAAAGGCAGTTGCTGTTGGCATTCCGGGGATTGTTGTTGATGGGATGGATGCTTTGGCGGTTTATACTGCTGCTCGACAAGCTCGTGATTATATTCTTGCTGGGAATGGTCCGGTAATGCTTGAAACATTGACTTACCGTTATGGACCACACACCCTTTCAGGTGATGATCCAAAACGTTATCGGACGCAGGAAGAAGAAGATGCTTGGCATGCTAAGGATCCGTTAACTAGAATGCGAAAGTTCTTAACGGGCAAAGGACTTTGGAGTCAAAAACAAGAAGCTACCTACGAACAAGAAGTTGAAGCGGAAATTGACGATGCAATTCGTGAAGTTGAATCACAACCAGCAGAATCAGTTACAGAATACTTGAAGAATGAATTTATTGAAACACCACCAGCAATTCAAAAACAAATTGATGAATACGCAACTAAGGAGGGCAAGTAATCATGGCAAAATTAACAATGATTAAAGCAATTACCAACGCCCTAGACGAAGAACTGGCTCATGATGATCATGTGCAAATTTTTGGTGAAGATGTTGGTAAGAACGGTGGTGTTTTCAGAGCAACAGAAGGTTTGCAAGCTAAGTATGGTAATGATCGAGTTTATGATACGCCATTAGCGGAGTCTGGAATTATCGGTTTGGCGAACGGATTAGCGATGCAAGGATTCCGTCCGGTTCCGGAAATTCAGTTTATGGGCTTTGTATTTGAAGCATTTGATCAAATTGCTGGTCAACTGGCTCGTGAACGGTTCCGAATGGGTGGATCACGTAAGTATCCAGTGACTATTCGGACACCGTTTGGTGGCGGAGTTCATACACCAGAACTGCACTCCGACAGTTTCGAAGGACTTGTGGCTCAAGTTCCTGGACTGCGGGTGGTTGTCCCAAGTGGTCCGTATGATGCTAAAGGGTTATTAATTTCATCCATTCGTTCAGATGATCCGGTGATTTATCTTGAACATATGAAACTGTATCGTTCTATGAAGGAAGAAGTGCCTGATGATGCCTACACGGTTCCATTGGATAAAGCAGCGGTTAAACGCGAAGGCAATGATGTATCAATTATTAGCTATGGTTACATGGTTCAAGCAAGTCTCAAAGCAGCTGATCAACTTGCTAAGGATGGAATCAATGCTGAAGTTGTTGACCTTCGAACCATTGCTCCACTAGATGAAGATACTATTTTATCCTCTGTTAAGAAGACGGGGAAAGTTGTTCTGGTCCAAGAAGCACAAAAACAAGCTGGCGTTAGTGCCCAAGTGGCAGCGTTAATTGCTGAACAAGGAATCCTTTCACTAGATGCACCAATTAAGCGAGTTGCTGCACCAGATACGCCATATCCATTTAGCCAAGGGGAATCGGTATGGCTACCAAATACGCAAGATATTATTAAAGCCGTTAAGGAAACGGTTAATTTTTAATGAGGTGAACAAAGAATGAGTGATAAGTACCAATTTAAATTGCCAGATATTGGTGAAGGGATTGCTGAAGGTACCGTCGGTGAATGGCACGTTCAGGAAGGTGATTCAATCAAGAAGGATGAAGATTTAGTTCAAATCGAAAATGATAAGTCCGTTGAAGAACTACCATCACCAGTTGATGGAACAATTGATAAAATCTTAGTTCAACCAGATGAAACTGCTTCAGTTGGTCAACCATTAGTTGAAATGACGGTTGCTGATGGGCTTGGCAATGTGGACACTAATGACGCCGTTGCAAAAGAACCGGTTAACTCGGCATCAAAGTCTAGTGACAATGACTCTAGTGAACACGAGATTTATGAATTTAAGCTACCAGATATTGGTGAAGGGATTGCTGAAGGTACTGTTGGTGAATGGCACGTTCAAGTTGGTGATTCAATTAAAAAAGATGATGACCTTGTGCAAATTGAAAATGATAAGTCTGTTGAAGAATTACCATCACCTGTTGACGGTACGGTGACGGAAATTTTGGTTCAACCAGATGAAACTGCTTCAGTTGGTCAACCATTAGTTAAGTTGGCGGTGGCCAAAGGGCTAGGCAACGTTACTGGGCAAAGTACGTCCGCAAGCAAGCCCAATGCTTCATCAGCAACTACTACCAGCAGTCATTCTGTTGCTAATTCACCTAAGGCTGCAGATCACTCAGTTCCCGTTTTAGCAATGCCAGCGGTGCGTAAGTTTGCGCGAGATCACGATGTTACTCTGGCGTCTGTCAAGGGAACTGGTCGGCATGGTCAAATTTTAAAGAGTGATGTTGAAGCGTTCATGACATCGCCTAAGCCGGTCACTAGCGGTCAACAACCTGCTCCAGCTTCTGCACCCCCCGTTAGCGATGATAATACTTGGCCAACCCATGATGAGAAGATGACACCGGTTCGGAAAGCAACCGCTAAGGCGATGATTAAATCTTCAACCGAAATCCCAATGATTCACCTCTTCGATGAAGTTAATGTTGATAAGCTTTGGGATCATCGGAAAAAATACAAAGAATTGGCTAAAAAGCATAACGTTCATTTAACATTTATGGCTTACATGACGAAAGCGCTTGCGGTCATCATGAAGGAATTTCCTGTTTTTAATGCGACCGTTGATATGGATAAACATGTGATTAGTTATCGTAATTATATTAATGTTGGTATTGCAACAGATACCGATCGTGGATTGTTTGTCCCAAACATTAAGCACGCCGACTCACTAAGCTTATTTGCGATTGCTAAAGAAATTTCGGCCAATACTGCGAAGGCAAAGGATGGCAAGCTGAGTGCTGACGATATGGGACACACTGGGATGTCAATTACTAACATTGGTTCCATTGGTGGCGGATTCTTCACTCCTTTGATTAACTGGCCAGAAGTGGCAATTTTAGGAATGGGCAAAATCTCCCCAGAACCAGTTGTTGAAAATAATCAAATTAAAATTGCCAAAGTGCTCAAACTTTCACTGGCAGTAGATCACCGTATCATTGATGGTGGAACCGCACAACGAGCAATGAATCGTTTGAAAGAGTTACTAGCAGACCCAGAACTACTGTTAATGGAAGGATGATTAAATCATGGTTGTCGGTGATTTTCCAATAGATTTAGACACAGTTGTAATTGGCTCCGGACCTGGCGGATATGTAGCAGCGGTCCATGCTGCTGAATTGGGACAGAAAGTTACGGTTATCGAAGAGAATGACCAGCTTGGTGGAGTTTGCCTTCGGGTTGGCTGTATTCCATCAAAGGCTTTAATTCAGGTTTCACATGATTATCAAACAGCGCTTAATTCTTCAAATGAGGGTATTGGTACTGGTAATATTAGCCTAGATTGGTCAAAAGTCCAAGACTATCGTGGGTCGGTTGTTCAACGGATGACAAATGGTGTCGCATATTTATTTAAGAAAAACAAGATAGATGTTTTGCACGGTCGTGCCTTTTTGAAGGATCAGAATAGTCTACGGGTGATTCAAGGAGATCGTGCTCAGACGTACACTTTTAAGAACCTGATTATTGCAACAGGTAGTCATCCAATCGAAATCCCTGGTTTCAAGTTTGCTGGGCGGATTATTGACTCAACTGGGTTACTAGAGTTAAAAGAAAAGCCTAAAGAATTAATTATCATTGGCGGTGGCTATATTGGTTGTGAGTTAGCATCCGCCTATGCAAACTTTGGGACGCATGTCACAATTTTAGAAGGCACTGACGCAATCCTCCGAAATTATGAAAAGGATGTCGTTAAGGTTGCCCAATCAAATCTTGAGAAACGTGGGGTTACCATTGTGACTAACGCAATGGCTAAATCCGCAGTTGATGATGAATCACAGGTAACGGTTACATATACACTTAACGACCAGGAACAAACTGTGAACGCTGACGAAGTCTGTGTCGCTGTTGGTCGGAAACCAAATACGAAGGATCTTGGATTAGAACAGGTTGGAATTGAAACTGATCAACGTGGATTAATTAAGGTCGATGTTCAGGGCCGGACAAATATCAAAAATATCTTCGCAATTGGTGATGTGGTTGCAGGAGCGGCCCTCGCACATAAAGCTAGCTATGAAGGAAAAGTTGCCGCAGAAGCGATTGCCGGTCAGAAGTCGGTGGTTGATTATCGAGCGATGCCAGCAGTCTGCTATGTTGATCCAGAAATTGCGACAACTGGCTTAACTGTCGCTGAAGCTAAGGAACAAGGATTGAATGTTAAGTCAGCGAAGTTCCCATTTTCAGCCAATGGTCGGGCAGTTTCAATGCATTCACCAGCTGGTTTTGTGCGACTGGTCTTTACAAAAGCTGAATCACAAATTGTGGGGGCACAAATTGTGGGGGCCGACGCTTCCGACTTGATTAGCGAATTAACGTTGGCAATTGAATCAGGGGCCACAGTCGAAGATATTGCATTGACTGTTCATCCGCATCCATCGCTTTCGGAGGCAATTATGGACTGTTCTGATGTAGGTTTAGGAATGCCAACGAATATTTAATTAAAAAAGGGAAGAGAATTGAGTAATGCAATATTTAGCAATGAAAAGTCACGATATTCGACGAAATTTAGCAACTGAACAATATTTAATGAACAGTGATCGAATCAAGCCGCCATTTATGTTGTTCTATATTGAAAAAGACTGTATTATTGTCGGCCGGAATCAAAATACGCTAGAAGAAATTAATCAACAATACTGTGACGAGCACGGGGTTACGATCACCAGACGCCTTTCTGGTGGCGGGGCAATGTATCAAGACCTTGGTAATTTGTGTTTCAGTTTTGTTGTACCAGCTGATCAGATTCGGTTTGGCGATTTTAAGGATCTGGTTAAGCCGGTTGTCGATGCCCTTCATGAAATGGGATGTACTGGTGCGCAAGTTACTGGCCGGAATGATATTGTTGTTGATGGGAAAAAGTTTTCAGGTAATGCAATGTACACCCGTGGTGGCAAAACTTTCTCCCATGGAACATTGATGTATAACGTTAATACAGATTCTGTTGCTCATGCGTTACGGGTACCAAAGGACAAGATCGCATCCAAGGGAATCAAATCAGTACGCTCTCGAGTAACCAATATTAAACAGTATCTGAAACCCGAATATCAAAATTTGACGACAATGGAATTTCGCGATGAATTAATTAAACATATTTATCATACGGATTCATTAGTAACGGCTCAGACAAATGAGTACCACTTAACTGCTGAAGATAATAAAGCGATTGATCAAATTGAACAGGAACTGTACAAAAATTGGGATTGGGTTTATGGAAAATCACCTGAATTTACGGTTCAAAAACGCCACCACTTTACGAGCGGTACAATTGATGCGCGCTTTCTGATTGAAGATGGTTTAGTTAAAAACCTGAAAATATACGGTGACTTTTTTGGAACTGAAAATGTTCAGAAAATAGAATCAGCTTTGCAAGGCTTGCGGTATGATCCAGCAACTTTACGAACCGCATTGCAACGGTTTGATTTGAATCAGTACTTTATGGGAATCCCACAAACGGATGTTGTGAATTTAATTGCTGAGCAACATTAAATAAAACGGTACAGCATGTAAAATGCTGCACCGTTTTAGTATTGATGTTGAAAAGATTGATGGAGGGAAAAGCAATGCAGTGGCTGCCAAGTCATTTTCAAAAGACCCATGACATGAGCGCTTTGCCGTTTCGCTATGGTGAACTGTGTCAAGTGATTAAGATTACACCAACGATTAGTGGTCATCGGATGCGGATTAAATTGACAAACCGTTTTGGGCGGATGGACTTAATTTTTGATCAAGTTTGGATCTCCAGTGATCCTCAGTTTTTAAATGCCCGGCAATTAACTTTTCATCATCAGCCCCAGATTATGATTGCTGCCCAGCACGTGATTCGAACGGATCCATTAGATTATTCGGTGACTGTGGGACACCCGCTTTATATTAAAATGGTAGCAAGCCGTGCACAATGTTATGCTGATTTTGCATCGACTTATCAAACGACGCTGACCAATGCAACATTATCACGTCATCATGTATTTAGCCCGCTATTAACCAACCGATGGCAGAATCGCAAGGGGTGGTTTTGCTTTGAGTCCTTAGAAGTGGAATCATCAATGCAGCCGACTGTAATTCAGATTACTGGTGATTCATTGGTGGAAAGTGGAATGGTTACAGCAGAACTTATTCAATATTTTAATCTGCATTCACCAAATCAGATTTGTTGGTTGCAGACCGGAATTGCTGGTAATCAGTTATGTCATGATGCACCAATGGAAGAACCATTGTATGAGACATTTGGCCGCGGTTTGTTGAAACGGTACCAGCGACAAGCTCAGTTTGCCAAAATTACAATTGCTTTAATTGGAACCAATGACTTGATTTTACCTTTTTATAGTAAAACGATGGCTGAGCAGAATGTGACCGCTCAGACGATAATTAATGGTTTTAATGAATTACGGGCGATTTGTCAAGCGCATCAAAGCCAGTTAATTGCAACAACGATTGCTCCGTTTCGGTTGTTTGAAATGCCCGACCAATTGCCGGCTGAGCAACTAATCACTCGTCAACGTCGAGTGATTAATGGTTGGCTCCGTGAGCAGTCCTGGATGATTGATGGTGCTCGCACTCTGCGTAATCCAGATGATCAGCTTGCCGTTCAGTATGACTTTGGTGACCATTTACATTGGAATCCTAGTGGCGGGCAAGCTTTAACTAAGTTGTTAATTCCAAAAATTGAAAAATTCATCTAATAATAAAATGCAGTAGAGGATGTTGGATCACATCTTTCTACTGCATTATTTTAGTTAATTATTGAGCCGGTGGGGTACTGCCACCTTGATTTGTATTGGAAGTATCAGTAGTATTACCGGCGTTTTGATTGTTATTACCAGCAGTACTGGATGAACTAGCGGCACTGGATGAATGACTGCTACTGTCAAAGTATGAGCTAACAGAGGATGATAGGTTTGAGCTCGAGCTTGACCTCTCATCACTATTCGAAGAGCTTGATGAACTACTGTCATCATTAATTGCAGTATACTCTAGCGCCCATTTTGAATCTTTGACCACAAGGCCCTTTCGACCATGGTAACGAACGGCTTCAACTGAATCGGGCATCCGCCAATCGCTAGCGTGATTTTTCCCATCAAGATATTCCATAATTGCCTTATAAAGTAAAATGGCAGATTTTTCGTATGAACCAGAAATGGAATTCTTCATTGGTTGGTCATAACCGGTCCAGACGGCAATCGAGTAGTTTTTGGTGTATCCGGCCATCCACGAATCCATTACCCCGGACTGACTATGTCCAGAAGGGTAGTTCGTTGTCCCGGTCTTACCAGCTTGATGGACGCCACTGAGGTGAGCAGCTGTCCCAGTACCATCAGTACTGTCAATAACTCCCTTCAACATGTAGGTAATCATGTAAGCAGTAGCCTTACTCATTGCACGTTCGCCATGTTTGCCGTAATTTATTGTCTTACCATCTTGAGTGGTCATTGAAGAAATGTAGTACGGCTTGTAATAAGTCCCACCATTTGCAAAGGCCGCATAGGCAGCAGAAACTTGAAGTGGGGAAACGTATAATCCAATCCCATTATTTAGGGTAAAGGCCTTCTTTTGGGAAATTCCCAAACCGTTCAAGAATGTGGTTGCACGGGAAATTCCAACCTTTTGCAAAGCACGAATTGCTGGAATGTTTCGTGATTGAACTAAGGCGTCCTGCATCGTCATGGTTCCTTTAGTCTTGTTATCGAAGTCATGAAGTTCAGTGTGGGTCCCTGGCCAAATAAATTTCGTATCCTTTAATGTATAGAATGTTGGCCAGTTAAGGTACTCGATAGCTGGGCCATAGTCCATCAGTGGCTTGGCAGTTGAACCAGAAGACCGATTTGTCTGAACCGCGCGGTTTAAACCATAAACGGTGTTACCGGTATGGCGACCGCCTAGCATTGCTACAATCTGCCCGTTGCGTGGATTAGTAACGGCAACTCCCGTCTGCATTTGATTACTTTGGAAAGATACAGAGTTATTCGCTGAATCGTATAACTTCTTTTGTGCACCCAGATCCATATTCGTGTGCACTTGGAGACCGTCTGTTTGTGGATTGTAACCCTTTTGTTCTAATTGGGCGAGCACCTCTTTCACATAAGCATCAATTACAGGTTCCTTGACGTTAACGTCATTGGATTTCGTTGTTCCGTGAGATTTATCGAGCCCATCGGTGACCGATTCGGCTTTAGCATTATTCGCCTGTGCTTGCGTAATGTACTTACTGCGAACCATTGCGTTTAATACTTGGTTTCGTCGAATCGTAGCTGCCTTTGTGTCGCTGACTGCCGGGTTGTAGTACGTTGGCGATTGAGGAATTCCCGCAAGCATGGCCATTTGGGCAAGCGATAATTCATTTAGGCTTTTCCCGTAATAGTATTGGGCTGCAGTCTTCATTCCGTATACACCATTGCCCATGTACACTTTGTTGATGTAAAACTTCAGGATTTCATTTTTTGAAAAATTACGATCGACATTAATCGCTAGCCAAGCTTCCTGAGCTTTTCGCTTAAATGTCCGATCAGAAGCAGCGGTTGAGAACACCGATAACTTAACTAATTGTTGAGTTAGGGTACTGCCTCCTTGAGTTCCGTCAGAACGATGAAAGACATTGTTAAGCGCAGCACCGAAAATTCGGGTTGGATCAACACCATGATTTTTATAAAAACGGCGGTCTTCGATTGAAACCACTGCGTGTTTTAGAGTTGCTGGGATCTCATCAGATTTAGCGTACTGACGTTTTTGAGCACCTAACCGAGAAATCACTTTATTGTTGGCATCATAAATTGTGGTTGTCGATTGACTGGCTAGTTCATTTCGACTAATCTTTGGTGCGCTCGAGGCCCAGTAGAAGAAGAGGGCAGCACCAGCAATAATTAGTAATACGATGATCCCCAAGGCCCATAACAGGATCTTTTTAATCAGCGGACCACGGTCTGCATTTTCCTCCAGCTCATCATTTTGACGACGGCTAGGAAATTCGTCATTATTCATGCTTTTCTCCTTTATTATAGATGGTAATTAAACGATCTACGGCCGGTAAGTACTGCAGTCGTGGATTCAACCCATATTGAACGGGAATCCCATCTTTTTTAATGGTAGCAAGAGCAATTGAGCCTTTACCACCATTTTGTTGGTCTTGCCAATAGGCAAATAGTTTGGTTGCCGGTAACAAGTATAACAAATCCAAGCTGGTAAATTTAATAAAAGCAAAACAAATTCCGCCTTGCTTGACGCATGCCATTAGGTGATCAATTTGATGTTGATGGAAATTTTTTAATGGAAATGATCGTTTGTTACGAGTTTCCTTTGCATCAAAATCAATATAATAGCCTTTGTAAACACCGTTATAGTCTGTTGTCGATGGGCGTCTGAAGTAGGCTTCTTTAATTACCGCGGCACTTCGTTTGGGATAGTCAACCTTTACTAATTGAATTGGTGTTGGCTTCTTATGAATCACTGCTTGATTCGTTGCACGATAATATTGATTACTTTCGTTAATTTCTTTTTCCAAGGACATTCCCCGACGACCATATGAAGACTGGTGCGGAGTGGGTAAATTATTCACCGGTTGAGTATGGTAAAGTTTGGGTCCTTGTCCACTAGGATAGTGAATACTCATTATGGCTCCTCCCTTGACTACGTGCTATTATACCAGAGAAATAAATATTGCATTGAATTGTTATTCATTATATGGAGGAATCATGGTGTATCGAGTATGGTTAACTGGTTATCGAGCCTATGAATTAGGTGTTTTTCAAGACAATGATCCGAAAATTAAGGTAATTAAAAATGTCTTAAAAAATGCTCTGATTGACCGACTCAACAATCATTCTGACCAATTTTGGGTGATTAGCGGACCACAAATGGGAGTAGAACGTTGGGGATTGGAAGTGGCGCAAAGCTTAAAGAAGCAATATCCACAACTGAAAACGTCAATTATGGAACCGTACGCACAAGTTGCCGCTCGCTGGAAGGAAGAAAATCAGGAGAAACTTGCCGTGGCTTTAAATCAGGTTGATTTTCATGCCTTAGTAAGTAATCAACCTTACCATTCTCCGCAACAGTTAAGAAATTATCAGGACTTTATGCTCAAGCACACGGATGAATTGTTGACCGTTTTTGATGTTGACCGAGAAACGGAAAGCGAGCAAACTAGCAAACCATTTTGGGACTATCAGGCCGCCATCAAGTTTCAGCAAAAACATAATTATGAAGTGATGACAATTGATTTTGATGAATTACAAGATAAGGCACAGGAATTAGCGGAACAAGCATCGGCAGATTATTAATTTTTGGCTAGATTTTTAAGATTATTGTACTTGAATCTTGAAATTAAACCGTTTTTTCGGTAAAATACTGTGTTGTCGGATTATTTATAGATTGAGGTGTTTAGGTTGGATAACATTAAGTTTACGCCACAAGATATTTTGCATAAGCAATTTAAAGAAAAGAGCATTGGTAAAGGGTATGATGTTGATGATGTTGATTCATTTTTAGATGACGTCATCAAAGATTATGATACTTTTAATAAGACTGTGGAATCTTTGCAAGACGAAAATGAACGTCTGAAGGCAAAGGTTGATGAATTGAATCGTCAAGTTGAAGTTGGTTCATCAATTGGCGCTAGTGCACCAACAAATAGTCAACCAGTTTCAAATGCTACTAATATGGATATCCTAAAACGACTATCCAACTTGGAACGTCGGGTGTTTGGTTCGCAACTAAATAACGGCGATGATGACTCACACCTGCTCTAATTTAAATCCGTATTCAATCTGATGAATATTTGTAAACTTTGGGTAATCGAGCACAGCAATTGTTGTGTTAGGAAGGTCCATGCTCGCACGAGCTGCGATGCTCGTAGTGTTTGTGCTCGCTGAAACGATAAGGCGGGGCACCGATTTTCGGTGACGGCGGAAAAAGCGGCTACGGCTTTGGCTATGCCCTAGTATTCCTGAAAAGTGCCACAGTGACGAAGCAGAGTTGGAAACAATTTTGATGGAACGCGGTAAACCCCTCAAGCGGTAAACCCAAACTACGGTCGGGGAGCTTTGGATAACGAATTGAAGTGATTCCAGGGGAGCGTCGATGACGCTGAGATAGATGATTACCACTGTATAATTTAGTGCCTGACGGTTATACTTTGACAAAACATGGCCTACAGAAGTTTGCAATTTCAGGTGCCCGGTTCGCCGGGCTTTTTTTGTACGCATCAATATTAAAAAAATTATTGAAACTCTTTGCTACGAGCAGTAAACTAAAAATGCAATAGTTTGATTACTTTAGGGAGGAAAATTAAGTAATGAACAGTAAAAAGCAGCTTTCTGCTTTATTGATGAGCGTGGTGTTGGCTAGTTCAACGGTTATGGCACCGTTGGTAATGGCTGACACAACCAATGGAAGCATTGAAGAACAAGCAGACATTACCAACTGGGTAGCGAATACGCCCCAACAAATTTCGAATAATATGGCAATGCAACATATTAATAAGAATGACCTCAATGGAACTAAATACATTGTTCAATGGGGGGATACGCTATCAGGAATTTCAGCAGCGACTGGAATTTCAGTTGCTAAATTGGCCTATGATAATCATATTCAAGACATTAATCTCATTTATGCTGGACAAACTTTAATCTTAAACCGCAATGGGAATGTTCCTGCAAATTATCACGTGGTGGGTGATCCGAACCAAGTGGTAATTTCTAAGACAACGATTAACAATGGACCTAAAAATGTGAAGTTTGCGGTTAGTCCAAAGGTCACAGTTAATAATGACAACAGCGTAAATACCACGACGAATAATGAATCTAGTGATGCTCAATCGGGTGCTAGTGATAGTAACTTTGACGAAGGTAACCATGATACTAATGCCACAAGCGGTTCAACAAAGTGTCATCGTCAATCATCTAGTTCTTCAAAAACACCGCAAGATGCGGAAGCGCTAGCTGATAAATTGAGCGATGCTGCTAGTGATAATGATGATGATTTGAACTTTAGCAAGTATGATAATGACGATGCAGATGATCTGAAGACTGTTGATTTGGATGATGATGCTGTAGCTATTAACAAGGCTGTTGCCAATGGTAAGTTTAAGAAAGCGGAACGGCTAATCAAGCAGCATCTTGATGATGATCAAAAGGATGTTGTGGTTGATTACAAAGATGGCGAAGTTACTATTTACACAAAGAAGGATTCTGAAAAATCATCAAGTGACCACGATGACTCGAGCAGCCAAGGTCAGGATAATGATAATCAACCAGTTGATGCACAGGATGATAGTGACGAGGATGACGACTAATGGGAATGTGGACGCGGAAAAAGAAGATTACCATTAGTGTTTTACTTGCGATTGTGGTTATCCTAATTGGTGGATACTTATTTGGCACCCATCGGGTTGCAACAACGGTTCCAGGACATGTTTACCAATATACCAGTGTCAATGGCAATCATAAGTTATACATGGCGTTTTCTAAGAATACAGACCAGGTTGTGGTAACGGCTAATAGAGCGCAGGCCATTAAGGCAAATTCCAGTGATCATAATTTTCAAGATGTGTATGATCAGGAAAGTAAAAATGGCACTTGGCAATATCTTGCTAAGGGTAGCCATTTGACGTTATCTAAAACTCAGTCGGGTAAAAATTCACGATGGCAGTATAACCGAGTGTTGGTCTTAGGAAAAAAGATGTATGCAGGAAGTTTTACTTACCAAATTGCAAATGCCGGTCAAGGTGTTGACCGTAAAAACACAACTTTTGAGCGGGTTCGTTAATTTAAAAAAATGAAGAGTCAGAAAGGACAGTTTGTCATTCTGGCTCTTTTCGTTCATAATGGATTTATTCGAGAAATCTTGGAGGAGGACTGAATGAAGAGCTTTGCTTGGACAACTAATAGTTCCACAGTGGTACCCACTGTGCACGAATTAACGAATGGTCATTTATTAATCACTGGTCAGACTGGAAGTGGAAAGACAACGACCACTTTGTCACTCCTTAGTCAGTTGCAGCGCGCAACTAGTACGGCAATCGTTTTTGATCCAACTGGTGAGTATACACAGTTACCAAATGTTGTTGTTTACCGTTTGGGAGGAAATGCGTATTTAGATGCTGGTCAATTTAGTGCGCCAGCATTACTGAACATTACCGGATTACCGCAATCGTTTTGTCAATTAGCCAAACAGGCGATGAACTCTTTACGGATCATGCAAAACCTCCATGGCACTGCTCAGGTCTTTAAAAAAATTAACTATCCAATTGATAAGTATCAACAGCAAATTAACCAATTAGAACGTTGGACAGCTTCTTATCCCGTTGATTTGCTGCCCGCTCAGATGATTGAGGAGCTGGTTGTTCCGTATGCCGATCAACGAGCGAATTATCAGGTCCTTGGTCAAGAATATCATCGTCAGCGAATTCAAGAGGATTGGCCGTGGTTGACCCGGTTACGAGAGCAAATCTCGTTACCGGCTTTTCAGGCGCTTTTTGGAACTGGTCATTCAGCTAGCGGTCCACTTGTGGAATTAAACTATGTTATTCAGATGTTTTTGAGTCAACCCGTTGATCACCAGACGCTGGTAATTGATTTATCAGTTTTGAAGCAGTTTGAAGCAGTTCAACAAATAGTTATCTCACAGCTATTAAAGCAAATATTAGTTTATCGCTTACGGAATGATCATCATTTACCAGTGAAAATTGTAATTGATGAAGCTCATCGTTATTTGCCAGCTGAAGATCAACTAGCAGACAACGGGATTTTTCAAATTGCCCGGGAAGGACGAAAGGCTAATTTAGCATTAATTTTAACGACCCAATCACCACTTGATCTCTCAAGTCGGTTACGTTCACAATTTAGTAATCTAATTGTTCATCATTTGGCTGCACCGCAAGAATGGGCAGCTTTCCCATGGGCTCACGTAGCTGAAGATCAGTTAGCAGTTGGCTCAGCAATCATCAAAGCGAGTTTAGAAGATCCTATAACCGCACAGATTAACTTGCCGGAATTGTGGAAAAGGAGATCACATGGCATATATTAAAGATTTACGGGCCCGAGTTGGCAAATTACCATTAATTATGACTTCAGCTTCGGGTGCCTTATTAAATACTCAGCAACAGATTCTATTACAAGCGCGGGCGGATACCGGAAATTGGGGATTCCCTGGTGGTTATATGGAGTTTGGGGAAAGTTTTCGTCAAACACTGATTCGAGAATTTAAAGAGGATGCTGGCATGGTAATCGAACCAGTGAAATTGTTGGGAATTTTGGATCAGGATATTTATCAATACCCGAATGGTGACCTTGCCCAACCGGTAAATACTTTTTACTTGGTCGAATTAGCAGATCAGCATCATTATGTACCGAAACCTTCAGAAACGACTGACTTAAAATACTTTGATCCAGAGAAACCACCGCGTTTCTTTAATCATCAACATGAAAAAATGTGGGGAATGATTGTTAACTATCTAAAAACTCTGACTAAAAATAAATGAGGTAATGATTGTGCAAGAATATCAATTAATTGCAACTGCGGCTTCCGGGATTGAAGCCCTGGTTGGTAAAGAATTACGTCGCCTAGGTTATGAAACCAGAGTTGAAAATGGGCGAGTGCGTTTTACAGGAACCATCCGTGATATCATAACTACTAATCTATGGTTGCGCACTGCCGACCGAATAAAGATTATTGTAGGTGAGTTTGATGCAACTAGTTTCGATGATCTATTTGAACAAACGAAGGCGTTAGCATGGGAACAATTTTTACCGTTGGATGCTGAATTTCCAGTCGAAGGTAAAAGCCACCGTTCACAACTGCATAATGTTCCTAGTGTGCAAGCAATTGTAAAAAAGGCGATTGCTGAAAAAATGATGGTGGTTTATCATCGACGAACGAAGCTACCAGAAACCGGTAATTTGTATCCGCTTGAAGTGGCGATTAATAAAGATCATGTATTATTAACGTTAGATACGACTGGGGAAAGCCTTTTTAAGCGAGGATACCGTCGAGATAAAGGTGGTGCTCCGCTAAAAGAAAATATGGCTGCAGCATTAGTTTTACTAGCTCACTGGTTTACTGACAATCCATTTGTTGATCCAGTGTGTGGTTCAGGAACGATTCCGATCGAAGCTGCTTTGATTGGTCACAATATTGCACCGGGTGTAAATCGGTCGTTTGCTTGTGAAAGTTGGACCAATTTAATGCCTGATGGTTTAGCTGATGATGTGCGGGATGAAGCAGATTCAAAAGCTGACTATGATGTTGAACTAGATATTCGTGGCTATGATATTGACCAAAAGATGGTTGAAATTGCGCAGCGGAACTGTCAAGCAGCGGGATTGACCCATGACATCACGTTCAAACAGTTAGCGGTTAAGGACTGGCACACTGATCAAATCAATGGTGTTATTGTTGCTAATCCTCCGTATGGTGAACGACTGAGTGATAAGGAAACGGTCCACGAGTTGTACCGGCAGATGGGTGAGTTGTACCGTCCGCTTACGTCGTGGAGTAAATATATTTTGACGGCCGACTTAGAGTTTGAACATTACTATGGCGCACAGGCAACCAAACGGCGGAAACTATATAATGGGGCACTGCGGACAGATTTATTCCAGTACTGGGGAAAAAAGATACGCTAAAAGTATAATGATTAAAACTTTAAAAAGACTCAAAGGAATATTACGGTACAGTTGAAGTTTTAATCCATGATCAAGTTTTGGATGGTAAGGTAATTGACATCAATGGTTGGCCATCTTATGAAGGAAAAACGTTAAACAAAATGATTGGTGAATCGTTAAGTGAGTACAATGTGGAGTGAAAGTCAAAAGATGAACATTAAAAAAGCTGGGTGCTCCCAGCTTTTTCTATATCTTATCTAACGGTTCCGGTTGCGTTGGTGCCGGATAAACTTGATCGAGTTGCTGGCAATCAGCTAGTGTCAGTTTGATTTGTAACGCTTCGATATTATCTTGAACATGACTAACTTTGCCAGCCTTTGGCAGTGGCAAAACGTTGTGATTACGCAAGATCCATGCCAGCATAATTTGATATGGTGTTGCTTCATGTTCACTAGCGATATTCTGAACCACCTGATGGGGACGAATAAAATTCCATCCGACCGCGTGAAAAGGTGAGTAACTCAGAAAACCGATCTGGTGATCAGTCTGCCAAGGAAGAAGGTCGTATTCGACACCGCGACTTGTGAGGTTATACAAATCTTCATTGGCAAAGACGTGGTTACCATTTGGCACTTTCATTAAGTCTTGCATGTCATTTAGATCGAAGTTGGAAACACCCCAATGTCGAATATATCCGGTCTTTTGCAACGCTTCTAGTTCTGCAACCGTTGTTGCAAGGTCGGCGTTGGCTCGCCAGTGAAGCAGGTAAAGGTCCAGATAATCGGTTTGGAGACGCTGAAGACTTCTTTTCAGGCTTTGCCGTAATCGGTGCGGAGTAGCGTTTCCAGGAAGAAATTTGGAAATCAGAAAATATTGGTCACGTGGGATCCCAGACAATGCATCACCAATGATTACTTCGCTATTGCCATAACTCTCTGCTGTATCAATTACGTTAATCCCGTTGGCAAGTCCAAACTGAATTGCTTGCTGTTCGCCTTTGAGATTACGGCTCAACGCAGCACTACCGATTCCAATTGCGGATAGTTTTTCACCTTTGATTTGGATGTATTGCATATGCGCTCCTCCTGATTTATTACTAAGCTAATCCTAAAACGAACGGGAACCATAGTCAAAATGTATCAATAACTATTTCAAATATGAATTTCACATAATATGGAGATCGTAATATACTTATTCTAAACACTTACAAAAAAGAAGAATTATTCAGTTTGGAGACGCAAATAATGAAACAGATTCAAGAAGGCTATTTTGATGGTGAACGGCCATTATTTAAAGAACATGATGCCCAAATTATTGATACGACCTTTGGTAAGGGTGAATCGCCCTTAAAGGAGACGCATGATTTAAAGTTATCTGGAGTGGTTTTCACTTGGAAATATCCACTGTGGTATTCAAAACATATTGAAGTAACTGATACAATCTTTGAAACAATGTCTCGATCTGGAATTTGGTATACAAATGATATTAAGATCAACGATTCTGATTTGCAGGCCCCTAAGCTGTTCCGTCGTTGTCATGGCGTTCAGTTGACCAACGTTTACTTTTCGGACGCTGATGAAACGTTGTGGACTTGTGATGATGTCAAACTCAGTAATGTTCAAGCACGTGGTGACTACTTCGGGATGAATAGTTCGAACATTCGAATTGATAACCTCGACTTAATTGGTAACTATTGTTTCGATGGCGCTAAAAATATTGAGGTCCACAACTCCCGCTTTGTTTCGAAAGATGCGTTTTGGAATTGTGAAAATGTGACGATTTATGATTCTAAAATCAGTGGTGAATATTTAGCTTGGAATACCAAGAATTTAACGTTAATTAACTGCACGATTGAAAGCAATCAGGGACTTTGTTACTTAGACGGTATCAAACTCGTCAACTGTAAAGTCCTCAGGACTGATTTGGCATTTGAATATTGTCGAAACATTGACGCTGACATTACAACGTCCGTAATGAGTATTAAGAACCCCATCAGCGGTCGGATTCACGTTCCTTCAGTTGGTAAGGTCATTCTGGATGATCCTGAAATTGATCATTCAAAGACGACCATTATTCAAGATAAACAGGAGTGATAATAATGAGTAATTACCCAGCAACCGTTGATCGGCGGAACACAAACTCAGTTAAATGGGATGTTAAACAGGACGAATTACCAATGACAATTGCTGATATGGATTTTAAAACCAGTCCGGCAATTATCAAAGCAATGCAGGACAAATTACAATTAGGTGCCTTTGGCTATGAAGACATTCCAGATGAATATTTCGCAGCGGTGGCAAATTGGTATGCCACTCGTCATGGCAGTCGTCCGCAAACTAATTGGATGATTTTTACCACTGGAGTGGTGCCGGCTATTTCTTCAGCGGTTCGGCGATTAACTTCGATTGGTGATAATGTCCTCGTACAAGCACCTGTCTATAATATCTTCTATAATTCAATCATTAATAGTGGTCGTCATGTGCTATCCAGTGATTTAGTCTACAGCGCCAACGAGCATTCCTATGCGATTGACTGGGTGGATCTCGAAGCCAAATTAGCAGACCCTTTAACTAATTTAATGATCCTTTGTAACCCCCATAATCCAATGGGCATTATTTGGACGCGCAAGCAACTGATTCGTTTGGCAAAATTATGTCGTCAATACCATGTGATGATTTTTAGCGATGAAATTCATGGTGATTTTACCTTTAATGATTCCGGATATGTTCCAATGTTTAGTTTACCCGAAGATTTAATTCAAAATTTGGAAGTAGCCGTTTCCCCAAGCAAGACCTTTAATGTTGCTGCACTCCATGCTGCAACGGTGATTGTACCAAATGATAATCTACGAGCCCAAGTCAGTCGCGGTTTGAATAGCGAAGAACTCGCTGAGCCAAACTTAATGGCCATTCCTGGAACTATTGCAGCCTATCAAGCTGGTGGACCATGGTTAGATGATGTTCTAAAAGCAATTCAGAAAAATCGACAAATAGTCTGGAACTTTGTCAAAGAACGGTTAGCTGACCGTGTCACAGTTGTGCCAGGGGAAGCAACTTACTTAATTTGGCTAGACATTAGTCGACTAACTAATGATTCGGCAACGCTGGCAGCATTTATTCGTAAACGGACTGGCTTAATTCTATCTGCTGGTGCCATCTATGGTGGTGATGGTCAGCATTTCTTACGGATGAATGTGGCTTGCTCTGATAAACGGGTACTCGATGGTCTGGACCGTCTGGCACGGGGAATTGCAGAGTGGCAAAAGCGTTAAAAACGTTGACGTATTTTATGAATACTGAAGAGGCTGAGTTAACTCCTGGCCTCTTTAGTATTTTTTCAGCATTGGGGAGAAATTCATGAAAATATTTCAGCAACTCAGGTGGTTTTTTAGACAACAGTGGAAACAGTACTTTGGTGGTGTTCTCGCGCTAGTGTTAGTGGCAATTTGTAATGTTATTCCGGCACGAGTTATCGGGAAAGTTGTAGATGCCATTAGTGATCACCGCATCACTGGACAATGGTTAACACTGATGGTGTTAGTGATGTTAGTTACCGCAGCTTGTCAGTATTTACTGCGTTTTGTTTGGCAAAAACTAATTTATGGCAGTTCTTATGTTTTAGAGCGTCAATTACGAGGTCGATTATTTAATCATTACTTGAGCATGGATCCGACTTTTTACCAAAAATGGCGGATCGGTGATTTAATGGCCCACGCAACGAATGATGTGGAAGCGGTCCGTGAAGTTGCGAGTTACGGCATTCTCACCTTAGCGGATTCGTTGATTACAGGTGGTTCAATGATTATTGCGATGGGGCTGTTTGTTAGTTGGCGGTTAACAGTGTTAACTTTGCTACCGTTACCGCTTCTCGTTATTTTAGCTAATCGTTTGGGAAATAAGATTCATGAGGCCTATGGAAAAGCTCAAGCAGCTTTTGGTAATTTGAATAACAAGACTCAGGAAAGTATTAGTGGAATGCGGGTCCTGAAAGCACTTGGAGATGAACAAGCTGATCAACTGGATTTTGCCAAGTATGTTGATCGCACTTACCGGACCAATCGGCGAGCGTATTTTTGGGACGCCCTCTTTAATCCGGCCACGACCTTAATTATGGGACTTGCCTATGTGATTGCGATTGGGGAAGGTGGTTTAATGGTTATTCACCATCAATTGACGATTGGACAAATTGTGACGATGATGACTTATTTAGGCGAACTGGTTTGGCCATTGTTTGCAATCGGAACCCTTTTTAACACGCTTGAACGTGGTCGAGCCAGTTATGACCGAATTGATCACCTGTTGGCGGAAGAAAACCACTGGCAACTAGGGAACGCTAATGGGCAAATTGCCGTTCCGCGTCTTTTGAAAGTAGATCTGGAGGAGTTTGCATATCAGCCACATGGAAAGCCCGTTTTGCAAAACATTCACTTCCGTGTTAAGCCTGGTGAAATGGTTGGGATTGTCGGACCAACGGGCAGTGGTAAGTCAACGTTGTTACGGTTGCTGGTTCGTGATTTTGATAATTATACGGGGGAAATTATGTTGGACCATCAAGAGATTCGTCAATTACCTCATAATCGTTATTTAGCTCAGTTGAGTTATGTTCCCCAAACTAATTTTTTATTTTCCACCAGCATTCAGGATAATTTACGTTTTGCTAATCCTCAGGCCACCATTGATCAGGTGCATAGTTCTGCAACCGAAGCGGCAATTGCGGATGATATCGAACATATGCCACGCCAGTATGAGACTCAGGTTGGCCAGCAGGGAATGTCGTTGTCTGGTGGCCAAAAGCAGCGGGTCGCAATCGGTCGTGCATTACTGAAAGGGACACCTCTGTTAATCCTTGATGATCCGCTTTCTGCGGTCGATGCGCAGACAGCAATGCTGATTGAACGTAATCTTCAGCAACATCGTGATCAGTCAGTGATTATGGTGACGAGTCGTTTAAGTACCGTTCAGCATGCCGATTGGGTTCTGGTGATGGAAAACGGCACAATCGTTCAGCAGGGGACGCCGCAACAATTGTCGGCTGAAACAGGTTGGTTTAAGGAAACTCTAGCGGTTCAAGAACGGCACCAAAGATTGGAGGCGGATTTAAATGAGTAGGTACCTTTCCCAGCGACAAGTCTTAAAACGGTTATTTAAAGCCGCCCGACCGTTTTGGAGGCAATTTATTTTAGCGATCATAATGGCAATTATGGTAAGTGTCTTAAATTTAATGCTGCCGCGGATGATTCAGTACTTTATTGATCACTATTTACGGCAGTCTATAGCAACCGTACAGATTGTGGTCGGCTTTGTTACAGCTTATTTCATGGTTACGGTTGTGAAAGCACTAATGCAGTTTGGGCAAGCGTATAGTTTCGCGATTGGTTCGGAAGCAACCCTAGAGCGAACTCGCCTCCAACTGTTCGAAAAATTGCATCGGATGGGGATGGTCTATTATGATCAAACCCCCGTGGGCGAAATTGTATCGCGAGTGACCAACGATACCAAGACCTTATACAATTTTTGGAACTTAATTCTTAATTTGATTGTTGCGGTTGCTGGCTTGGTATCGGCATTTGTAGCAATGATGCTGGTGAGTCAACCCTTGGCGTGGCTAACTGTTGGGTTACTAGTGGTGGTTATTGGTCTGGTTATTCTATACCAACGAGTCAGTGTTCCGGTATATCATCGTGTCCGCGCAACGCTTAGTAACATTAATGCCCGTTTAAACGAAGCCCTGAGCGGAATTGAAATCATTCAGCAATTCGGTCAGCAAAAGCGGCTCAGCCAAGAATTTGCCGAAAGAAATTTTAAATATTTTCGTTTTCGAAGCAAGTTAATCATTTTTGATTCTTTTCTGCTATACCCAGTTGTAAGTTTAATGTTTATTTTGGCTGAAACTGCGACCTTGAGCTACTTTGGTTGGCAAAGTATCCGACTATCTGTTGCGGCTGGAGTAGTTTACGCCTTTATTGCTTATCAGCAAAACTTTTTTAACCCATTAACTAGCGTGATGGAAAATTTAGCTACCTTTCAGGAGGGCATTGTGGCTGCCCAACGAATTTTTAAGTTGATGGACCAACCAACTCAGCAACCACAACAGCAACCACAACACTTGGAGATTAGTGCTGGAAAAATCGAGTTTCGTCATGTTACCTTTGGGTATCAAGCTAATCGACCGGTTCTAAAAGATATTTCATTTGTTGTTCATCCAGGTCAGAAGGTGGCAATAGTCGGTCATACCGGTAGTGGCAAAAGTACCATTATTAATCTCCTGATGCGGTTTTATGAATTTGATCAAGGAAAAATCCTTATTGATGGACATGACATTCATGATTATCCTATTGCGGAACTCCGCAAGAAACTAGGCCTCGTGGTACAAGAACCAGTGATGTTTTATGGAACGATTGCCCATAATATTACGATGTTTGCACCAGAGAAGAAATCCGCTGTTCAGCAAGCAGCCAAATTAGTCAATGCGGCTTCGTTTATTGAACAGCTGCCAAGCGGTTATCAAACTCACCTTGCTGAAGGTGGCGGACAGCTTTCGGTTGGTCAACGGCAGTTAATTTCTTTTGCGCGAACGATGTATCGTCGCCCTGAAATTTTGATTATGGATGAAGCAACTGCTAATATTGATTCGCAAACTGAGAAGCTGATTACGACTAGCTTAGCCAAGATGAGTTCTAAACAAACGACGATTGCGATTGCCCACCGTTTATCGACGATTCAGGATGCTGATCAGATTCTTGTTCTGAAAGGTGGCAAGATTATTGAACGAGGCAATCATCAACAGTTAATGCAAAAAAACGGTTATTATGCTAAATTAGTGGCTCTTCAAGAACAATAAACAAGCTCCAGAATAGTGGTGAATACTACTCTGGAGCTTAGTTCGCTAAGAATCTGAAAAAATAAAGAAACTGGTCCTTATTAAGAATGCTTTTTGTTATACTAAAACATGGTTATTCAATTTGGTGGAGAGCTTGATTAGCTAGATGATGGGCACCATGATTTTGCTTTTCGGGAATCCACCGGGTAACGACGGTAGTAAAGTGGTTCATTAATGCTTCTAAAGCATTCAGTTGTGTTGCATAGTGCTTGCTATAGTGTTTACCGATAGCATCACTAAGCAATCGACTGTCGGTATGAAAAATGACCACTTCGTCAGCCGAATAATGATTGGCGAGGTATTGAAAGCCTAATTGTGCAGCCAAAAATTCGCCGGTATGATTGCTGGCAGTTGGGACGTGCCCAGTGAGTTGAATTTGTTGTTGCTTTACTAATATTACGGCACCGAGACCAGTTGGTCCTGGATTGTATTTAGTTGCCGCATCTGTAAATAATTGAATCATTTTAAAACCTCACGATTGAAGGAGAATGAAATGGAAGAACAAAAACGTTATTTTTACCAGCCAGATCTAACGACGGCCATCATTGATTGGAGCTGGACACTGATTATTTTAGTTATTGGTATTATTATCGCATTTGAGATTACCCATTTTCAATGGATTACAGCGACTTTTATTGCGGCTTTTTTAATTGTCGCAGGGTTGCAAATTTTTCGACGAACTGTAGTAATTTCGCCAAGTAAGATGGTGTTTAACCGTCTTCTGGTGAAAGAATATTTAACGATCCCAACTAAAGAAATTCGTCAACCATTGTTTACCAAGCATACGATGACAATTACGGTCCAAGGCGAAGTCATGACGTTTTCGTTTACTCAACGTTCGCTACAATCCATCCAGCATCTTTTGCGTGTTAATGGGGTGATCAAAGACAATGAAGAATAGGAATTCTTGGCTTCCATATTGCGGATTAATTTTGATTCTCATTGGAGCTGATCAATTATTAAAGTGGTGGGTAGCAAATAATATTGCTCATAACCAAATTCGTACATTAATTCCAGGATTGATTGATTTAACGAATTTAAGAAATGATGGGGCCGCATGGTCACTTTTAGAAGGTAAACAATGGTTTTTTGCAATTGTTAGTACCTTAGCAATTATAATTTTAATTTACTTGATGCATCGTTTTCGCGGCCATCAGTTAGTTGAAACTAGTTTGAGTCTCATTTTTGCAGGAACCATTGGTAATTTTGTAGATCGTTTGCGGTTCGGATATGTTGTAGATATGTTTGAGCTCATCCCGATTAATTTTCCGGTATTCAATGTTGCGGATGTCTGCTTAACGGTTGGTGTGATCATTTTAGTGATGATCGTACTCTTGGAGAAGGACGAAGGGGGTCATGATGCAAAATCAACCAATTCAGTTAATAATTAATGATCAACAGGTTGGGCGAATTGATAAACAATTAGCCAACGCCATAAGCGATGTTTCACGGTCACAAATCAAAAAGTGGATTGAAGATGGCCACGTGACGGTCAATGGCAGCCTGGTGAAGCCCAAACACCAGCTTCAAGCCGGCGATCAAGTACAAATACTTCCTGAACAACCGCAAACAATTGACTTGGCGCCTGAAAAGATTCCGTTAGACATTGTTTACGAGGATGATGATGTCATTGTGGTTAATAAACCGCAAGGAATGGTGGTTCATCCGGCAGCAGGACATCCCAATCATACACTAGTAAATGCCTTGTTATACCATTGTCCGCTATCACATATTAATGGTGAATATCGTCCGGGGATTGTCCATCGGATTGACAAGGATACCTCTGGATTACTAATGGTGGCGAAAAATGATCGGGCTCACCGTTCTCTAGCGGCACAGCTGAAAGCAAAGACCAATCAGCGAGAGTATGTGGCATTAGTTCATGGCGTCATTAAAGAGGATCAAGGAACGATTGACGCTCCGCTTGGCCGGTCGCTGAAAGATCGAAAAAAGCAAGCGGTCGTGGCAGATGGTCGAAAAGCGGTCACTCATTTTAAGGTTCTTAAACGCTACTTACATTACACATTAGTTTCCTGTCGATTGGAAACTGGTCGAACTCATCAAATTCGGGTTCATATGAAGTATATCGGTCATCCGCTTGCTGGTGATCCATTATATGGTCCGCGGAAAACACTGAAGGGAAATGGGCAATACCTTCATGCGCGATTACTGGGGTTTAAACATCCGGTAACAGGAAAAGAAATGCAATTTGAAGCACCATTGCCGGACTGGTTTTCACAAATGCTTGCTCATTTGGATCAAACAGATTTACCAAAGACGAAGTAGCCAATGGTGTACAATAACAAAGTAATGATTAACAGAAGGTGAGAGGATCATGACAGCTCGTTATTTAATTCTGGAGGATGGGTCAGTATATGCGGGGGATAGCTTTGGCTCTCCAGCAGTCACTTTTGGTGAAGTCGTTTTTAGTACGAGTATGACTGGCTATCAGGAAATCATAACGAACCCGATTTACGATAATCAGATTATTGTTTTCACCCAACCAAACGTCGGTAACGTACCGATTAACCGTAATATTTATGAGTCCATTGTCCCATCAGCTAAGGGAGTGATTGTTCGTGACCTGGCTGCTTTTGATGATCAGCATCGTCAAAGTCTGAGTCATTATCTAAAACAAATGAATATTCCGGGAATCACTAACGTGGATACGCGGGCGTTAGTTCGTAAGCTTCGTTCAGCAACGGAACCGATTCGGGGTAGTATTGTCCCCGTCCCGGATGATCATGCTTTTGATCAGTTGCATGCCACAGTTTTAACAAATCAACAGGTGGCGCAAGTTGCAACCCCGAAACCGTACCCCAACCCCGATGTCGGGAAGACAGTTGTTGTGGTTGACTTTGGACTGAAAAACGGAGTTTTGCGGGAGCTTTCGCGACGCAAATGCAACGTCACCGTTTTGCCATATACATCAACTGCCGAAGAGATTTTGCGTTTAGACCCAGACGGCGTGGTATTCTCTAGCGGTCCTGGGGATCCCCATAGTCTAAAGAAATCAGTGCTAACAATGATTCAAGAGGTCCAACAACAAGTCCCGGTCTTTGCAATCGGCTTAGGTCATGAACTGTTTGCAATGGCCAATGGTGCCACTGTCAAGCGACGGTTAGTTGAACATCACGGTATGAACCATCCCATTAAAGAGATCATTACTGATCAAATTGTGTATGCCAGCCAAAGTGCTGGATTTGAAGTGCAGCGAGAAAGTGTGGATCGGCAAAAACTGTTTATTACCTATGTGGATCTTCTAGATAATAGCGTTCAGGGACTGCGTCATCGGAATTACCCAGCTTTTTCGGTTCAGTTCTTTCCAGATGGAGCGCCCGGTCCTGATGAAACTGATCCGTTATTTGATGAATTCATGGATTTCATGAATCAACGAGGAGATGAAAAAGTTGACTAATGATCAGCCGAAAGCCTTAATTATTGGTGCTGGGAGTGATGATTTACAACAAGGGGGCGAACTGGATTACGCAACTCTTGAAGTGGGGAGAACACTTCAAAAAGCTGGTTTTAAAACCAGCTTGATTGATGATAACCCATTCTCAACTTCGTTGGATACGCACAAGTCCATTACCGAGCGGTATATTCTTCCTTTAACAGCGCAAAGTATTATTGAAGTTATTAATCGAAGTCACCCGCAATTGATTGTACCAACGCTGGGTGGTCGTCGAGCGTTTGAGCTGCTTCAGACGGTAAGTGAATCTGGTATTTTGACGGAAAGGGACATCCAAATTGCGGGAATTCCTGAATCAACGGTTCGTCAGGTTAATAACCCGGTACTACTTAACCAGACCTTACGCCGTCTTCATGCGCCAACCAAAAAGATTGCGACAGTTGATAATTACCAGGCAGCTTTGGAAATTGCTCAGGAAGTTGGGTTTCCGGTGGTCGTACGGGCAGTTTTTCCTAAGTCTTTACGAATGCGACGAATTGTTCAAGACGGTGAAGAACTGCGAAAAGCGGTTAGCCGAGGTATTCAAATGTCACGAAGCGGCCAGGTAATGGTTCAACAAAGTTTAGCGGGACTTAAGGAAATTGAAGTCTTAGTAATGCGTGATGCCTCAGGCAACATGATGTCTTTGGGGATGGCTGAAGACATTGATCCTATTGGGATTCACGCTGGCGATTCGATGACGGTCTTGCCAGCTCAAACGCTATTAGATCGCAATATTCAAGATATGCGGAACACCGCGTTTGCAATTACCCGGAAGTTGCGGATTGTTGGAGTTAACCACGTGCAATTTGCCTTTGATGCTCATCAAAATCGTTACTACGTCATTAAAGATAGTCCATATTTTGATCGCATTAGTACATTTGTTGAAATGGCGACTGGGTATCCGGTTAGTCGGGTGGTTGGCCATTTATATGCTGGAGAATTGCTTAGAAATATCAGATTAGACCATGGCTTAATGAAGCATACAGCAGTCACTGAGCCGGTGATGGACCGAACTGCGGTTCGCATGCCGATTTTTCCATTTAGTCAATTATCTGTGAATAACCAAAAATTGGGGACGCAAAAAAAATCGGTTGGCAGTACCATTGGAATTGGGCGAAGTCTAATTGAGGCCATCTTGAAGGCAATTGCTGATTATCAATTTGGTTGGCACAACGGCCAGGCTAAACTGATGCAAAATATTAGTGATGATCAATTAGACCAGTTACTAATCCATCCCCATGGTGACGCACTCTACTCCTTGGTTGAGGCAATTCGTCGTGGTTATTCAGAAAAGGAATTAGCTGAACTGACCAAAATTGATCGATATTATTTGGCACAGCTTAATCGGTTACTCAAAATTCAACAGGAAATTCAACAGCTTAAATCAAGCCCAGCAGTACTAAAGGAGGCTAAGTATTGGGGCTTTAGTGACGCTAAAATTGCTGAGTTGTGGAACACTGATGCCGAGCACGTTTATAAAATGCGTGATCAGCATCATATTAATCGGACTTTTAAAGAGGTTGATCCTTCTGCTGGTGAGTTTGACCAGCATTCCCACGCCTTTTTTTCAACGTTCGAATTGGAAAACGAAAGTCAAGATGATGCCAGCCAGACCATCTTAGTAGTAGGAAGTGGTCCACGACGCTTAGGGAATGGTAATGCCAACGATTATGTCGTCAGCAGGGTGATGAATGAACTACGGTCCCATGGGTTACGAATAGTGTTGATTAATGACAATCCAAGCTCACCAACAATGTCTGGGCTCTTTGCTGATAAGCGATATATTGAGCCATTAACGATTGAGACGGTCATGGATATTGTAAGAATTGAAAAACCAGGGAAAGTAATGATTGCTTCCAATGAAGGGGAGCTTTATGAACGTTTACAAAAACAGTTGCCGGAAACGATTGGACTTCAAGCAATTCCTACAGAAGATCAACTGGAAGATGTGGTTAGCAACGAACCATTGCTGGAGTATAACGCATTGTTTGATGGGCAATATGTGTACCCACTCGGAATGACAGCCGCATTACAAGCGGATGACCAATTAAATTATCGGACGATTGCCAAACGCTATCCAACCACTTTATCACCAACAGGAGTTAAAAACGTGATGAAACTTGGTGAACAGGCAGTTCGAAATTTAACCACGCCGGGTCTCTACCAAGTGTTGATTGACTCGGATCCGTTTGGTAGCTATAGGGTGGAAATGGTTAGAGCGTTGCCGGCTACAGATATTGCATTTCTTTCGAAAGTCTTACAGTTGGATTTGTCAGCAGTGATTGCACGGCTGGCGGTTAATAAGTTTAGTGGAAAGTTATTACAACAGTCTATGGAAAAGCAACCTGATCATCAGCGCACGGCCGTTTACCGGGCACTGTTCCCATTTAAGGCATTACAAATCAATGAACAGCCAACGGCGTTAAAAGTGATGGGTGCTGAGATGCAGTTTATCGAATAGGACCATCAGCTATCATGCAAAACATAAAGGAGTAGAGGTGGATTGACCTCTACTCCTTTATGTTATTAATGATTTAACAACTTTGGTGTGACACTAAGCGTCTTTTGCCCCCGGAAAGTAACAAAACCCGGTTTAGCGCCATTGGGTTTATGCAATTGTTTAACACGAAGGTAATCAACCGGTACATGATCAGACTCTCGTCCCTTGGAGAAATAAGCTGCGAGCTGCGCGGCTTCGTGAATCGTATCGTCAGACGGAGTCGTACTACGGATAATGACATGTGAGCCAGGCATATCCTTAACGTGAAGCCAAAACTCATTCTTGTTGGCGGTTTTGAAACTCAAACGATCATTTTGGAGGTTATTTTTACCGACTAACACGGTTGTGCCCTCAGAAGTATGGAAAGTTTCCGGCTTGCTAGCACGCACTTTGCGTTTCTTTTTACCTTTATTGCGTTGTTTAATGTAGCCTTGTTCTTGTAATTCGATTTTGATGTCCTGAACGTCAGCTGGCGAAGCGATTTCAATCTGACTTAGGATATTATCAAAGTAATCAATTTCCTTTTGGGTGAGCCTTAACTGTTCATTTACATATGCAACGGATGCCTTCAACTTATCGTATTTTGTAAAGTACTTTTGTGCGTTTTTCGAAGGTGAAAGTTCCGGTGCTAGTTTAATATGAAGCGGCTGATTATTATTATAAAAGTTTGGTAAATCAATTGTGGTCATGCCCGTTTTCACTTGACTCATGAAGGTCGTTAAAATTTCTCCCCGAATTCGGTAATAGTCAGCATCTGCGGCTTCCGTTAGCTGATGGTGGAGCTTTTTAACCTTTCGGCGATCCTTCTTCAGTTCGTTTTTAACCACTTTTAAAACCTGGCCGGCTAATTCTTTGGTCCGATCAGTTTGGGCTTTTTGGGCATAAAAAGCATCCAGCATTTCACTCAGGGTGGCAAACTTTTGCAGTGATTGGCTAGCTCGATCAATTGGTGGAAAAGCCATGAATGATTTTTTTCCATTGGCCTTTGTTAAAATCGTTGGCACCGGATGATTAAATCGATCCAGAAATTGTTCATATGCAGTGGGTAAGTTATCTGCAGCCAGTAATTCGGCTGCAAATTCATGAGCAGTTTCAGGGGCGAGGCCTTGATAAACTTGTTGCAATGATTTAGCCAAATGATCTAGGTTGTCAGAATGCTCACGAACCAAATCAGAATACTTTTGGTTTGGTAAGTATGGATTGGTTCGGTTTTGCTTAGGAGGCATGACAAATGGTGCGCCAGGCAGGAGAACTCGCACCCGATTTTGGTCAGAGCCAACGTGCTTGATGGTTTCTTTGATTTTCCCGCTTGGTTCGCTTACCAAGGAAACGTTACTATGGCGAGCCATGATTTCAATATAAATAACCAGTTTTTGGTTATCGCCAAGTTCATCGCGATTGGAGAAAGTGATTTTCACGATACGATCGTTATCGATTTGCTCAATTGATTCAATAACGGCTCCTTCCAAGTATTTGCGCATCGTCATTGCAAAATTACTTGGTACGGCTGGGTTTTGATAAGGGATTTTAGTCAGTTGAATCCGTGGATAAGATGGATTAGCAGAAATCAGTAAAGAATAATTATGACGGTGAGCACGGACGACCATCACCATTTCAGCCGGATATGGTTGGTTAACACGCATCACTCGTCCAGTTTGTAACAACTGATTCAATTCATTGACCATTGCGTGGGTAAAAAAACCGTCAAAAGCCATTTAATAACTCCTCCTTAAAAAACGTTTATTTGCCATTATACCTGTTTTGACGAATTCCGTAAAACACGGTAAGCTAAATAGTGATTGTTATATCAAGCAAGATATGGTATTTTTTTATTATTATTGAGTTTTAAAACTAAAGCACTAATTTAAATAAAAGAGTTTATTCTGAACAATAAACATTTGGAGGAAATAACAATGAAAATTGCGGTTGTTACCGATAGTACAGCTTACTTAACCGCAAAAGAAGTTGCGGATTATCATATCCATGTCGTTCCGATCCCATTTACAATCGATGGGAAAGATTACCAAGAAGGAGTCGACATTACGACGGATGATTTTTATCGAGAACTGAAAACTTCAAAGACTTTTCCGAGCACATCCCAACCGCCCATCGGTGAGATGATGGAGGTTTACCAAAAGCTCGCAGATGATGGTTATGATGCAGTCATTAGTATTCACCTCGCTAAAAGTATTTCAGGCTTTCTAAACAACATTCAACTTCTTGCGACACAAATGAAGGATACCATCCAAATTGTTCCCTTTGACTCACAAATTACGGTTAAATTGATGGGAGAATTGGCGATTGAAGCCTCAAAACTCGCGGCATCAGGCAAAGATGTTAACACGATTGTTGATAAATTATCAAAGCTACGCTCGACGATTCATGACGACTTTGTAGTTGATGATTTACAAAACTTGGTCCGTGGCGGGCGACTTTCTAATGCTTCGGCTTTTGTGGGTTCAATCTTGCGAATCAAGCCATTGCTGTCTTTTGACAACCCTAACCATGCGATTGAAGCTTTTGAAAAAGTCCGTTCAATGAAAAAAGCCAAGTTGCGCGTTGAACAAATTTTTGATGCAGCACTAGCAAAGACCGATTATCCAGTTCGGGCTTATGTTTTCCATGCCGCAGCTGAAGAAGCTGGCCAAAAGTGGTTAGATGACTTGCAAGCTAAACATCCAGAGATTAATTTTGAGCTTTCATATTTCGGACCAGTAATTGGTGTTCATCTGGGCCAGGGGGCCTTGGCACTTGGTTGGATGCAGGACACGAGAAAGAAGCCGTTATAATGAAAAAGTGGGTTTGGTGGTTTGGATTAACTATCTTAGCCATTCTTTTGAGTTTTGTTCAGTGGCGTTATCCATTGCCGACAGGAACGGTGATCATCCAGGTTGTTGGTGTGGTTGTGATTGTCATGGCTTTAGGCCTGAATCTTTTACAGAGTTATCTGACAATGCTGGTCGTTGCGATAACCTTGATTTTACTGAATTTCCATAATTGGCTAACGGTTGTGCCAATTATAATTGGCTTACTGGTGGTTTCGTTAATTTTACGTTGGCAAACACCGCTTTCAATTCATATGAATCATACACAAGCAATTAACTTTGGTCTGATTGCTGGTTTTTGCCAGTTGTTAGGGATGCTCTTGGTTATCTTTATTCAAGCGTTAGTAGTAACTAGCAAATGGAATGATTTTACTTTGATTTTAGAGATGGGACTTCCGGCGGCTTTGTTAAATGGTTTGCTGGATTGTTTGTTAGTGCCACCGTTAACGTTATGGTTACGTCATTATACTGAACAAGTTGATTGATAAACTAAATCGGGAGTAAACGATTTGATCGTTTACTCCCGATTACTTTAACGAAGTGAATTCCATTCATCCTTGAATTCTTTGAGGAAGTCAATCATCACTTGTTGACGATGTTCCGCAATTTTTTGCGCCGCCTTAGTGTTTAACATTGGCTTAATTTTTAATAGTTTTTCGTAAAAATGGTTAATGATCGTTTCATGCTGCAGATCGCGGTAGTCATCTCGACTCATGGTTTCGCGTGGCGCTACGTCAGGATCATAAATCCGTTCACTGTGTTTACCGCCAAAGTAAATTGCACGGACAATACCAATCCCACCAATTGCGTCAAGCCAGTCGGCGTCCTGCACAACTTGCCCTTCAGGTGACAGATGCGGTCGATTGCCATCCAATGTATCAGCAAACGACATTTGAGTAATGATTGCCATAATTTCGTGAATTTGCTGTTGGGTAAAGTCAATTTTTCGCAAGAATTCCCGGAGCTCTTCTTGGGCTTCTTTGACACTCATTACGAGTTTTTCATCAATGGTATCGTGTAAATAAGCGGCTGCAGTAGCAATAAACTCATCTACCTGTTCGTCATTGGCCAGGCGTTGTGTCATCTTAACTACTCGTCGAATGTGATCCAAACCATGACCGGTATGGTCCATTCCTAATTTCTGAATTGTATAATGTTTCACAGCATCAAGCTGTGCTGCTGGTTCCATGTTTAACTTTCCTCTCTTATTCCAGTTAGCATTAAGGGTAAATCATCTCTTCCAGATTGGCAAGCCTTTCGATATAAGAATCTTGATTACATAACTGCGGATTGCTCGAGATTAATCGATAACTCACAATGAATGATTTTCAATAACGTCTGATGGATGCAAAGTTAGTTGTTCACCATGCAAAAAACTGTCCGTAAACCGATCCTGGCGACGAAAATACTGTTTACCAAATTCGTCAATTAAACCATGAAATTCTTGTGCATCGCTAACTGAAAAATTGCTATCCAACTGACATTGTTTTGCTAGATCTTCATACTTGGCAAGCCCGGTAATTCCTAAGTGGGTGAAGAGGGTCCGCGCGTACTTATCAGCAATAAAAGTTGGCTGATCAAAAACGTAGGTGAGGAAAACATCAGCGGTTTCATTACCGATTCCGCGCAAACTAAGTAGTTCTTGGCGAAGACCCTGACCATATTTTTTGATAACTGCTTCGGACTGAAAGTCAAATGACTGGTACCAAGTAAAGAAACCTTGGATGGCTCTACTTTTATTCTTAAAGAAACCTGCTGGCCGAATTAAATTCTCAAGTTCGGGTGTAGAAATCTGCAATAACGTTTGACCATTGAAAGCAGTTTTTTGTCGTAAATTATCAGCTGCCTGTTCAGCATTGGTCGAGTTAGTGTTTTGAATCAGAATCGCTTCACAGATAATTTCATTTTTGGACTCTGCTGGCCACCAACCAGTGGGCCCCATCTTCATGAGCATCAATTTGTAGAGTTGGTATAAGGTTAAAGTCATTTTATTTCCTCCAGAGAAAGTTAATGAGAACTTTATCAACCGCTGGATTACTGTGGAGCTTACTGTGACGTGCTAGCTTGCCGTGGAAGATTTTCACCTGGTAAGATTTGGCACGATCCGCGACTAGATATTTCAGACTTAGTGAAGAAGCGTTGCTAACGGTTCCATCCGTTTGACCACCAATGTTACCAATAATGTTAAGTACTCGAACCTGGTTTTGGGGATAAGTAGTTCGCAATTGTGTCATTTGTTGATAAGTCTGGTTCATCTGATTGGGCTTGCCATTTTTACCTAACTTTAACCCTTGTGGTTCACGAATGTCATTCGGAAGACTAGCAAAATTGAGGCCGTCAAAATGGCCTGCCATGTCAACCTGCTTCCTGAGCTTCGGCATTGACTTATTTTGGGCATTGTCGAGCATATAATAAATAATTGAAATGTTCCCTAATGAATGACCAACCATATTCATGTTTTGAATGCCATATTGCTTTTGTAAGGCTTTAACCACGTTAGTGGCCCAAACACCGTGTTTAACAAAGTTTAGTTGCCGGTTGTCTTCATAATTGACTTCAACAATTGGATTAATCGAGTTCTTGTGCATTGCTCCGCGGAGGGTGACGTCACCGTTCTTATCAACATTGGCGCGAATGACGGTTTTAGTAACGCCAGCTTTCTTAGCAGCATTAACCATGTGTTCCTCGGCATGATAGCTGCTGCCACCCCCGTGGAAGAAAAGGGTCGGCGTATTCGATTGAACAAAGCGAGCTGCTTTTTGTTGTTGATGCCAAGCGAAGCCGACAATTCCAGCAATGATAATAATTACGGTAATTAAACCGCCACGTATTGCTTTTGACATTTTATTCACTCCTTTTGCGGTTTGATGACGATTATATAATAACTTAGTTACTTTTAGTTAGAGATTTGAGATTTAATTGTTTTTTGTGTAAAATAATTTTCTGTGAATTAATAACTAGGAAAGAGGGTTGCATTATGCACATTGAAAAAGCACAATTAACAGATTACGAACGTGTTGTTGAAATTTTAAAGGACGGTCGAAATCAGTTGGCCGAAAAGGGGATTGATCAATGGCAAGGTGATTACCCTAATCCACAACACGTTAAGGAAGACGTTCAAAATGGTTTTGCTTACCTTGTTCATTCCGATGATGATGAAACGGTTGGCACATTTACAATTTTACCATCACCAGATCATGCGTACGATCAATTAGATGGCCAATGGTTGAAAGAAACTGAAGCCTATTTAACAATCCATCGGGTCGCAATTCACTCAGACCACGCTGGACAAGGTTATGCTTCCAAGTTATTTATGGCGGTAATTGACCATATTAAAACGGATCGACCAGAAATTGAATCAATTCGAATTGATACCCATGAAGATAACCATGCGATGCAGCACTTGATTACCAAACATGGTTTTACCAGGGTTGGGACCTTGCACGGGGTTTATCGTCCGCAAGAGATTAGTTATGTCTACGAAATGTTGACGCATAATCATGGTGAAAAATAATTAAGCTGGGCTTGTTAGTTGTTATGTAACTAGCAGGTCTTTTATTTTTGGCTAGCAAAAACTAATGATTAAATCCCGAGATCATTAATAAAATATTATTTTTTAAATATAGCTAATTTGATGTTTTTAACAATTGATAATTATGTTATAATTTTTGAACATTAAATAATTATCAAGGAGCAGATTAATGGTTTCCAAAAAAAATAATCATTTGAAAACACAGCAAAACAACAGTGCAAAGCAGCACTATGGCTTGCGAAAGCTAAGCGTCGGCGTTGCCTCGGTTTTACTTGGTACTACCGTGATCCTTGGTGGTAGCGTTGCTGCTCACGCCGATGTTAAGCCTGCAGGCAACACCGCCTCTGTTGAGCAGGGACATCCTGCTGACACTACCGGTACAACTAGTCTGCAGGCTTCAGCTGTCGAACCGCAGAACAACGTTGACGGAGGGCGGTCAGCGGTTGCACCGACAAACAATGTCCCTGCTAGCACGTCGGTTCCTGCTGCTAAGCAAATTTCGTTCACCGTTAAATTCGTTGATCAGGATCAAAATAACCAAGAAATTGCTAGTAAGACCTTCACTGGTCAACAAGGTGATGACAAGTACAATGAAGTAGCAGACTTTTACACGTCGACCTTGCAGAGGGGATACAAGCCGACTTCTGACTCCTTAAAATTCTATAATACCGCTTATAAAGGTTTCTTGAATAAACCTGAATTACACGCTCTTGATCTGGCATTGAACCAACAAACTTATCAGGTTGCGTGCCAACATCAGTACCAACTATTTTATGGCGATCCAAACGGTAACGGCTGGGGTTATGGTAAAGTTAACGGGATCGCTTTTAATGCGTGGCGACCGCTT
The DNA here is from genome assembly GCF_934202705.1 of uncultured Limosilactobacillus sp. GTDB lineage: Bacteria > Bacillota > Bacilli > Lactobacillales > Lactobacillaceae > Limosilactobacillus. The sequence goes on along the minus strand of NZ_CAKPYE010000001.1, from coordinate 30,426 downwards.
CCGGCTACTTTACCAGCAGGGTTAGACAAAGATAAACTCGCTCATCGCTTTACCCGAACAGTAATTCTCCACTTGAGTGATGGGACCACGAAGACCATTATCCAGCAACCAGAAACTGAGGGTACCCATACTAAGGTTCCAGTCCTCTACCAGACCGCTGCTTATGATATGGTCACCGGACAGGTTATCTATAGTAATCATTGGGCAGCGGTCATTGATGGTCATATGGTCACTCCGGCGACCCTGGTTTTTCCAAAAATTGATCTAAGTCAATATGGTATCCATTTGCCTGGGCCTTTTCACATTGATGATTATTTTTTCAATGACCTTGCCCACGGGGGAAAGACCGTCCTTGAAAAAGCTGAGTTAGCACACTTACTAGATTCTGGCAAAATGACTGAAACGGGAGCTGACACCAGCAACCTGACGATTAATGTTTCAAGTCAGAATATTAAAGTTCGGTTGGAGTTTAAGGATGCACTAACTGGTAAGGCCCTGACGGCTACTGATGTTCGTTACGATCAATCCTACCAGGGGTATCGGAATGTTGAATTTGAGGCTGATAAGGCAGGCCAAAAATTTGGCGATTTAATTAAAAATGATCCCATCAGCAACTTTATCCCACAGATCAATGGCTATCAGTTTGTTGGTGATTTATCAAAAATCAAAAATATCCAGATTAATGCCAACGATGAGTCCAGTCAGCCACAGACGATTGTTTTAGAATATGCACGGCTTTCACCAGTCATCATTCGATATATTGATGAAGCAACGGGCAAGCCGATTACGCAGTTGCATATTCCTACCGACCAAGTTGCCATCAGCATTGACCCAACAGGTGAGTTCAAGGGTGATACCTATAATACTAACCCGGTTGCAAAACTTAACTTGCCAGGTTTAGCAGAGCAGGCAAATTATCAGCCAAATATTCCGGGTTTTAAGTATACCGGCCGACACTCTAACAACACTGCTGGCATGGTAACTCAGACTTACCAGTTAAAGAATGGTAAATTAGATTCCAATCCAGTTTATGTTGATTACTACTACCAGGTAACTGATCCGGTAGTTGCAAAATATTCGTTAAGCCATCCCGAACTAGGAAATACGCTTAACAATCATATTGGTCCAAATGGGGGCTCGATTGGTGATCAGAATGACTACACAACTGCTAACCAAGGAGTAGTCGATTTTATTAAGAAGACCGGTTCAGCTTATGTGGGCGGCATTAACACGTATGATGGTGAAATTACCTATACCCCTAACGATGTTTATTACTTTTTCCTTGCCAATAAGGATGTCAAAGTTAATTACATTAATGAGCTGACTGGTGAGGTGATGAAGTCAGGTTACGCGGACTGGATCAAGGATGCCGGACGAGAAGTTCGGGCGGCCGTCGAAACTGACATCCCAACCCAACCGCGCGATACCAGTAAGACCAGTAACCTCAATGGTCAATGGACAACACGTCAATTAAGTTTTGACGGCATGGAATTTGATCGGGTTGATCGCAGTACTTCAGGGATCTTCGGTATTCTTGGCCAGGAAGTTAACTACTACTACCTGCCAATTGCCAAGAAGGTTACGGATACCAAAACAGCCAAGCGAATCATTCATTTCGTAGCTGATAACGGCAATTACGATCAGCTGCAAAGTCCCCAAACGCAAACGGTTTACTATACGACGTCTTACTATGCTGACGCTAATGGTAAGCCGGTTAATGTCAAGACCATCCAGCGGAATGGCAAGACGATTTATGTGGTTGATCCTGATCAGTCAGACCAGCCGCAAATGGTTTGGCAAGTTGATCCGATCAGTAGCCAAGACGTTACGGTTAGTGGTCAGCAAGCTAGTTTTGACCGTGTTCAGCAAGACCAAATTGACGTTGCCAATGGATCATTAACGGGTCAATGGTTGATTGAAAGAGCGACCCATGACACGCCTAATGGTCAGGCGATTACAAGTAATGATGCGCCACAAGAAGCAATTAGTAACGATATTGCTGATGGCACGGTTGAAAATGTTTACTTGATCTATGACCAAAAGAACAGTTATAAGGAAACATTGACCTTTACGCGGACAGTGGTTTACCGAGGAACCAAGGATGGTGGTACAACTTACCAACCAGTTAATGGTTCACCGGCTGGGACGAATAAGTACCGCCAGACCATTACTTTTACCCGGACAATTGTTAAAAATGCGCGTGGTCAAGTGATCTCTACTGGTGACTGGCAGGCTCAAACGAATACTTTAGCAGCTGTTCCATCCAAACAGCCAGGTGAAGTGGGTTATAAAACGGTAGACATTGAGCAAGTTGCTAGTCAGTCAATTGATCCCAATAATTACGACTATCGTGATCAGCCAATTGACCTGGGGACAACAACGGTTACTTACACCGCCACGCCTAACGCCGGTACGCCAGCCGGTAATGCTGAGAATGGTCATACTGGACATAGTACTGGGAGTCAGACCGGTCATCAATTACCTGATCAGAAATCGGTTATTAATCAAACTGCAGAAATTTCTAATAACCAACAACTGGTTAACTCACCAGTAGCTCATCGCAAGGCAGCTCAGCTACCACAAACCGGTAGTAATCAACAGCAAGGCATTGCCCTGCTAGGGTTGGCGGGACTGTTAACCGCGTTGGGACTGGGTCGTCTGATCCGTAAGCAGCGACACTAAAAATAAATTAAACACTAAAAAGCAGGTCAACGTGAGAAAACCAATTTTGGATTTTACGACTTACGTTTGCCTGCTTTTTAGTGATGAGAACGGATCTTATCATTCCTTTGGCAATTTTTAGTACCAGCTTGGTTTATCGCCATCTGTTCCTGGCTTGTCGATTCCCATGGAACGATGGGCATATGGGGCCGGATTTTGGACAATTTTGGCAACTACATAACCAATTGTCTTTCGGGACACTTCCGTTCCTTTAAAAGGTTCGTGGCGTTCAGTGATTTCATAGTCTACTTCGTCTTTGTCGGTTAGCCAAGCTGGGCGAATGATGGTGTAATTTAAGTTAGAATGTTCAATCACGTCAGCGGCAGCTCGATAAGTACCTAGATAACTACTATCACCGCCTTGTCGCAACATCTGATTGTTCCATTCGCCAAACTTACCAGGAACTTCGTTATAGATACCGATAGAAGAGATCCATATCAGTGTTTTAATCTGGTGATTATCCATTGCTTTCACAATATTTTCAGCCTGTTGTTGAATGTTCGGGTTGCTTAAGTTAGCGTAAACAATATCAATATTTTGCATTGCTTTGTCAAGATCACTCGGCTTTAAAGTATTACCGTTCATTACGGTTACCCGTTTAGGATCAAAGTGCTTTAGCTGATCCGGATGTCGGGAAAATAGGGTTAAATGAACATTATGGTCGTTTAATAGAAATTGAATGGCAAAGTGGGCGATGTGGCCACTGGCGCCAAGAACTAAAACTTGCTTAGTCATAGTAATTCCTCCTTAATTTGATTACAATTAAAGTATAAAAGAATCTTCACTAATTAAAAGTAAGCACTTTGTAGTAAGTTAGTTACCAATCGGTAAGATTTATTGGTAATGGTGGGACGAATTAAAATAAAAAAATGGAGAAAAATATGCCAATAGAAAAGAAATTTAATACCGGAGCGGAATATGCGCTCAGTATCCTTGGTGGTAAGTGGAAAGCAGTAATTGTATTTTTATTAGCAGCCCATCCTTGGCGGACTGGCGAACTGCAAAAACAATTAGGTATTTCGCAAAAAGTGCTTGCCGATCAGCTTCGTGAATTGATGGCGACAGGGATCGTTGAACGAAAAAGTTTACCAGTAATTCCGCCACATGTTGAGTATCGTTTGACAGCAGAGGGAGAAGATCTCTATGCCGCCTTACGTTACCTCAATTACTGGGGTGAAGCTAAAGCAGCTAATGATCCCACGGTTAGTATTCAGTGCACCGAAAAAATGCACGAGCTGGGTTTAGACGGTCTTTGTGTGATTACCAAGCGCCACCTTAATCATTGGAAACAAGAAATCATCAAGCCCTGAATGAGGACTGTTGTGATTACAAAAAGGCTTCAGTGTTCGGTAAAGCCGACTTCTGAAGCCCTTTTATGTACTGTGCTGTATGAGTTTTCGTTGGTAGTATCAATTTAACGTCTTGTAGTAATCATCGGTAACTGGATTTAACCATTCACTAGTTCCCTTGGTAATTGCAATATGTGAAAACCAGGAATCTTTGGTGGCACCATGCCAATGCTTGACGCCCTCATGAATCGCCACCACGTCACCGGGATGGAGTAGTTGGGCCGGTTTGCCGTCTTCTTGATACCATCCTTCACCAGCTGTCACTAATAAGATTTGAAAACCATGATGATGGATATGCCAGTTATTACGGCAGCCCGGGGTGAAACTAACGTTTGAGACATTAACATCAATATTATCATCCGGGGAAACCAACCCGTTCAGGTAGCTAGTTCCAGTAAAATATTTGGCGAAGGCAATGTTTTGATCGCCAAAGCCAAACGGGTCATTTTTAACGTTATTTTCATTTTGAGCCATTTTAAATTTCCTCCTTTAAACTAGGTGTTTTTATTATAAAAAGTTCTCTCTTCAATGTATAATGCTTATATAAATTATGAGTTAATACAATTTCTGGATAACTTGTTATAATTAACTGCGGAGGTGGAGCTTCTTAAATGGAAACTCGTGTTTTAAAATATTTTTTGGAGGTTGCTAAACGCAATAACATAACCCAGGCGGCGGAAAGTTTGCATATTACCCAACCGACATTATCACGACAAATTATTGAATTAGAGCGTGAATTGGGCGTTAAATTGTTTGATCGAGAAAAACGCCAAATGCGGCTTAATAAGGCCGGCGCTGTATTTCAGCAACGAGCGGCAACCATTCTGGCCATTCTTGATCAAACTACGAGTGAACTGGTTCATACGAAAGATCAACTATCGGGGACGATTAACCTTGGAATCGTGGAAAGCGCCGTGGCTAACTTTATGATGACGGCGGTCAGTGATTTTCAAGCTCGTTATCCGGACGTACGCTTTAATATTTTCGATGGTGATGGCGATACCCTCTGTCGACGGCTTGATCAAGGACTTTGTGATCTAATCGCCTTAATTCAACCCATTGAAGCTACTAAGTATAATTACTTTGAGTTACCGGTTTGTGAACAGTGGGGGCTCATTATGCGGGCGGATGATCGTTTAGCAAAACGACGTTCGATTACCGCTCAGGACTTGCCACAGTTACCTTTGATTATCGGCCGACGCAGTTTGGTTCGTGATGATCTGGTTGACGATTTTCACCTTGATCCCACTAAGTTAGATTGGAAAGTAAAGATTAATTTACCAGAAAATGGCCGGCATTTACTGTTGACGGGTAAGTACTATCACTTAGGGATTAAAGGGGTTTATGATCAATACCATGATCAACGATTAACCTTTGTACCGTTTAGTCCGAAACACGCTACTGGTCATTTACTAGCTTGGCGTAAAAATCTGCAACTAACTCCAGCGGTAGAAAAGTTTATCCAGTTTGTAGCTGAACGATCTGTTGACTGAAAAGTTTGATATAATTAAAAAGAAATTATTTACGAAAAGGTGTGAATATTAATATATGGAATCCTATTGGATACGTTTGTTAATTATTGTTGTTATTTTGCTATTAGCGGCCCTTTTTACGTTACTGGAATACTCAGTAGTTAAGGTCCGCCCCAGTGAATTAAGAGAATTAAAGCAGACCAAAGTGGTTAAAAAAGCTGAGCACATGGTAGGCAATATGTCAGAATACCTGTCGACGGCTCAGGTTGGGGTTACTATTACATCACTAGTTTTAGGGTGGATTGGTGATGAATTTATTACCGATTTACTCTTAAAGATGAAGTTTATTCCAACCGAACTATTAACTCCTTTAGCACCGGTCATCGGGGTGTTAATTTTTACATTCTTCCATGCTGTATTTACCGACCTGGTACCGAAGAACATGGCGATTGATCGTCCTGTTCCAATCTTATTGGCGATTGTTCATCCAATTCAATTCTTCCACTGGATTTTCTTTCCGTTTGTTTGGTTATTTGCAGTTGTTGCCGGATCAATTACCAAGGCACTTGGCTTTAGTATTCATCCAGAAGAAGATACTTATTCCCAAAATGAAATTTTAACCTTGTCTCAACAGTCGCAAAAGGCTGGTGAAATGGAAAAAGAAGACGTTACATTTATGCAACGGGCTTTTGAAATGAACGACAAGACGGCAGCGGACATTATGATCGACCGCACACAGTTAGAAGTAATTGATCGCAATGCTACAATTGAAGAAGCAGCACACCTTTACTTCACAAAGCGCTTTACCCGTTATCCAGTGGTGCAAAATAATGATAAGGACCACGTGATTGGTTATATTTTTAGTTACGATATTATGCGGCAAAATCAAATTAATCCGCAGTCATCAATTCGCGAAATCATCCGGAAGATTCCAGTGGTTTACGAAGGTGAGTCTCTTACTGATGTCTTACGCAAGATGATGCGTAAAGAAGCTCCCATTGCGGTGGTTCAAGATGAATATGGTGGGACTTCCGGGATTGTCACTGATAAGGATATTTATGAAGAAATGTTCGGTAACGTCCGGGAGGAAATTGATCATGTCTCTGCTGATATGATTGAAAAACAAGGCACTGATAAGAAGGGTAACCGAGTCTTTAAAGTTTCAGGGAAGACGCCATTGTCGGATTTTGAACGATACTTTAAAGTTGATATTCCTCAGTTTGACGATAAAGACGTTGCCACTTTGACCGGGTATTTTCTTGAAGAAGAATACCCATTAAAGATCGATCGACCAATTCGCCTCGGTGATTTCTCGTTTACGCCGACGGAAGTGCAAAATGAATATGTTAGCGAGTTCCGCGTGGTTCAGATTCAAAAGGCAAAGTCGGCTGCGAAAACTGATGAAAATGGTCACATTAACCAAACACAGAAATAGTTATCAACTCATTCTCTTGATGTGGAATGAGTTTTTTGATGGTAAAATTTTAGAAATGCGTTAAACTAGTATTAAATCGAAATTACGAATTTGGGGTTTAAGAGATGTTAATGTATTTAGATGGTGTTGCGATTGGGTGTTTTGTGCTATTTATTTTGTTGTTAGTTGGTCGAGCCCATCGTATCCGGAAAACGGGTAAATATGGCAATGCAGGAAAGTTGACGATTGTGCTTAGTTGGTTGTTAATTATCTGTTTCTTTGTTAGTATTTCAGGAATCGCCTATGGAGCAACTAATCCAATCGGGTTTGATCGTTTAACGTCCCAAGTAACGGATCAGGTGTCCAATGTGGTTCATCATCATGATCGGCAAGCCGCTACTAGCCACCATTCATCAACAGCTGATCATCATTCGTCAGATGCCACAGAACCAACCAAAGTTTCTTGGACACCGACCAATCCACATTTACAGAATGGTTCAGTAAAAGTTAAATTTACGGTTCCCAAAGCGACAACGGTTGAGGTTAAAGGTCATGTCCACCATCAGCAATATGGGAAGATCGTTACTAATAATATCGCTAAGCACTCAACGATCGAGTTTTCTTATGCTGGTGAATATGACGTCATTATTCATCAGCAAAATGGTCATCAGGAAACGGCCTCGTTAACAATTAAATAGTTACCAACTTGGGACTGAGTAGTTACTCAGTCTTTTAAATTTATCCACGTGAAAAGGGATGATTATTAATGGAGAACAAAAATCTAGGTTTGTTAGCAAGCGGGTTAGTAGCTCTTGGAATTGTCTACGGTGACATCGGCACGTCGCCACTGTATGTAATGAACGCGTTAATTAATGATGCCGGTGGCACTCAAGCACTAACAGAAAATTACATTATTGGTGGAGTTTCGTTGGTATTTTGGACTTTAATGCTGATGACCACGGTTAAGTATGTCCTCATTGCTTTGCGGGCAGATAATAATGGTGAAGGCGGTATTTTTGCCTTATATGCTTTGGTTCGTCATCAAGCTCGCTGGTTAATTGTGCCAGCTTTAATTGGTGGTGCGGCATTACTTGCGGATGGTACATTAACGCCGGCTGTGACGGTAACAACTGCAATTGAAGGGTTAAAGGGCATTAATCTTGGCTCTTCGGTCTTGGTCCATAATCAAACTGAAGTGGTGTGGATCACTTTTGGTATTTTATTGATTTTGTTTATGGTTCAACGGTTCGGAACGAGCGCCATTGGAAAAACTTTTGGTCCGCTAATGTTAATTTGGTTTCTTTTTTTGGCGATTTTTGGGGTTGCCAATTTAGTTCAACAGCCGATGATTCTCAAAGCATTGTCACCGGTTTATGGTGTTCGCCTCCTGTTTTCACCTGCTAATCATGATGGTATTTTTATTCTAGGGGCAGTCTTTTTAGCTACGACTGGGGCTGAAGCATTGTATTCTGACATGGGCCATGTTGGTCGCAATAGTATTTATCTGACCTGGCCGCTGGTTTGCGGTTCATTGGTATTAAACTATCTGGGTCAAGGATCATTTTTGCTCAATCACCTGGGTAAATTGGGTGAACAGGGGAATGGCTATAATCCGTTTTATCAAATGTTACCAGGGCATGTGTATTTATTTGGTGTGGCGATTGCTACAATTGCCGCAATTATTGCATCACAAGCGTTAATTACTGGCTCATTTACTCTCGTTGAAGAAGCAATCGGCCTAAAACTATTACCACGGTTGAAAGTTCGTCATCCATCATTATCACGTGGTCAAATTTACATTAGTCCGATTAATTGGTTGCTGTGTGTAATTACTTCGGCAATCCTATTTTACTTTCAAACATCCGCCCATATGGAAGCGGCTTATGGTTTAGCGATCACAATCACGATGTTGATGACGACCTTAATTTTGCATCAATATTTAATGAATCGCTGGTCAAGTTTCTTTGCGACACTCTTTTTGGTGGTTTTTGCGACGATTGAAACTGTCTTTTTGCTTTCTAGCTTAACTAAGTTTGTCCATGGGGGATTTGTAACGGTCATTATTACGTTCTTGATCTTAATGGTAATGGTTTGTTGGTACTACGGTGACCAAGTACGGGATGAAATGAATGATGAAAGTAAGTACCTCAATTTGGAAGATTATAAGGACCAATTGCAAAGGTTGTCCGCTGACCAAACAATGCCTTTATACGTCAGCAATCTGATTATGATGGCACGGATTAATAAAAATCATCAGTTGAAACGTGAAACGCTATATTCCATTTTGGACAAATCGCCGAAGCGGGCAAAAGTTTACTGGTTTATTACGGTAAATACGACTGACGACCCTTACACCAGTTACTATAAGGTTGATATGATGGGCACCAGAAACGTGGTCAACCTGCAACTGTATTTAGGCTTTAAGATTGATAGCAGTGTTAATCTCTACCTCCGTCAGGTCGTCCAAGAACTCATGGCAGAAAATGTGATTGATCAGCAGCCCCAGAAGTATACGACAACTCCTGGACGGAAAGTTGGTGATTTCCGGTTTATCTTCTTAAAAGAACGATTATCGCCAAACTCTGAAATCACAGGTTTCCAACGGTTACTTGTACAAACTCGGCTATTGTTACAAAATCTAACATTATCACCAGTTCAGTATTATGGGCTCGAATTTAGCCAGACTTACGAGGAAACAGTACCGTTGTTTATTAATAATCGTCATGGAACAACTCTCGATCAACGGCAGGTTAAGAATTACGTGAAATAATCAAATCAGCTCTCCGGTGTAATTTAGCACTGGAGAGCTGATTTTTGCTATTAATGAATTAAGTTTAAACGGGCTTCTTTTGGCGAGTAATCAAGACGATCCAAATATTAATGAAGAGGGTGAATCCGGTTAGGGCAAAAACCATTGAGTAGGTTGAAATCCCTGAAATGATCGATCCCAATAGAGCTCCAAAGACAGAGCCGGCAGCTTGGAAAGACTGATTGTACGAAAAGATTCGTCCAAAGGCCTCATCGGGAACGTCTAAAGTCAAGATGGTTTGAGCAGCTGGCATTAATCCTGCGTTGGTCATCCCCAGAAGAAAACGCCAAAAAGCTAGCATCCATGGAGAATGGGTTAGTGTCATTGGTATGAACAAGAGGGTGGCAATTACCAGGCCAATCATTAAGACGCGTTCGGGACCAATCTCATCCATAATGTGACCGACCTTGGATGCGGAAAGGAGGTTACCTAGCCCCGGAGTGGCAGCCACCACTCCGGCAACAAAGGCAATATCGCCGGTTCCGTGCATCATTTCTTTCACGTATAGACTGACAATTGGGTCAATGCTCATAACGGACGCTTGGACAATCATCGTAGTAATAAACATGGCGATGATAATTTTCACGTTTGGTATCATGTGGAGTAACTGACTCATTGGTTTCATCGCTGCTTTATCAATTGGTTCGAAATGTTCCTTGGCGTTCGTCCATGTAGCGATAAAAACAAGAAACATTAACCCACCAGTAATAAAGAATGGAATCCGATAGCCAAAGTGACTGGAAAGCGCTCCACCGATTAACGGACCAATTAAGTTCCCTGTAACACCGGCAGTCATCATTGCTGACATGACCCAACCAGATTTTCGGTGAGGGGTCTCACTGGCCATCAACGCGGTTGCATTATTAATATAGCCAGAGAACGCACCTTGGAGGAAACGCATACCAATGATCATCCATACGCTGGTTGACAGGCCAGTCACAAAAATCGTGCAGGCCATTACCCCTGAGGCCCGTAAACACATTAACTTTCGACCCTTTTGATCGGCTAGATTTCCCCAATACGGCGACACAATTGCTTGGGAAATGAACGTCATGGCAAAGGCTAAACCTGAGTAGAGGTTTAACTCGAACCGGTTGAAAGTGCCCAATTCATTAATGAATAAGGAAATAAACGGCATGGTCATTGAATAGCCCATTCCAGTAATGAAACAACCAATCCATAACGTGTAAAAGGTTTTATGCCAACCCTTAGGCAGGGGTTCAGGATAATCAGTGGTATCCATAAGTTCAATCATCACTCCTCAAAAATTGTATAAAACATAGTATACCAGATTTTCAAGAAAGAATATGGTAAAGTAAAAACTAGATTGAAAGAGTGGAGTGGTAAAAGTGCGAAAACGAATTGCAGTTTTTTCGGATGTCCATGGAAACGTCCATGCATTTCAAGCGATGTACCAAGATGCAATGAACCAGCAAATTGATGAAAGCTGGTTCATTGGGGATTTGTTAATGCCGGGTCCCGGGATTAAAACCATTTGGGACATTTTTAAAAAGCTGGCGCCGACGGTCATTGTTCGTGGTAATTGGGATGATTTAGTTGTCCGCGGTGTGCGTGGCAAGATGGATTTAGCGCAACCTTCCCACGTTTATTTTGCCAGACTGGCCCAGTATGTCGGTGAACGGATTGATCCAAGGATTATTGATGAAATTGCTGGGTGGCCACTTCACCAAACCGTCCAAGTGGGCTCATTAGTCTTTGGTATCTCACATAATTTGCCGGACTTAAATATGGGTCAGGAACTATTTCCAACGAAAGATACTGATAATTTTGATCAATTATTTAGTTCAACGACGCCAGACGTGGCAATTTATGCCCATGTTCATCATGAATTACTGCGCTATGCCAGTGATGAGCGCAAAGTCTTAAACCCTGGCTCTGTTGGGGAACCGTTTAATGGTTGGGATCGGCTCCAGAAGGATACTCGTGCTCACTACCTGATTCTGGAGGTTGATGATCAGGGAATTGCTGGTTTAAATTTCCGCCATGTTGGTTATGATCGGGACGCTGAAGGACGGCTTGCCGATCGGTCTAGTTTGCCATATCTGGAACTTTATCATCGGACATTACGGACTGGACGGGTTGATACCCACAATCAGCCATTAGTGGATTCCCAAAACCATAGATACCATTACGCGACAGAGTACCGTGATTATGTTAACCATTTAAATAACAATAAGTAAGTAAAACTATTGATAAATTCCTTAAATGTGGGATAATGGTAGTTACGAAATTGACGAGAGAATGTTTAAACTAATTACACCATTTTACAAAGAATTACATTGTCGAAGGAGGACGATAGATCAATGGCTAAAAAGTCAAAAATTGCTAAGTTAGCTCACCAACGTGCGTTAGTCAAAAAGTATGCTGCTAAACGACGGGAATTAAAAGCAAGTGGCGACTACATTGCACTTTCTAAGTTACCACGGAATTCCAGTCCGGTTCGGTTACGTAATCGTGATGAATACGATGGGCGTCCCCATGCTTACATGCGTAAGTTTGGCATGTCACGGTTAACGTTTCGTGATTTAGCTCATAAGGGACAAATTCCTGGCGTGAAAAAGGCTAGTTGGTAGAGAAAAGCACCGCGAACTTCGCGGTGCTTTTTTATGTTATTACAAGTTTTCATCTGTATTGAAGTTCAGCTGACTATAATCAGTTAGCTGGGTAATTAATTTTAATGATAAATCTTCATACTGATGTAAAACCTTTTCCGCAAACTCGAGATTCTGCTTGGTTAGGTTGTGAGCCCAGTTACTGTTTTTACTCTGGCTTAAAGAATCAATTTGCTGGATAAAGCGGATGGCTTCCTGATTAACTTGCTTTTGTAAGTCCTCTAGCAATGGTAAAAATTCATGCAATTGCGCATCCACGAGGACTCCAGTATGCTTGAAAATCCAGTAAGCAGAATCTAGTTGCGCCGGCAACTGGCCACGCTGGTAGGCTGTCGGGGTATCGGTAATATCGGCAAAAAATGGGACAAATGAGCTTTCCACGGTGACCCCCATTGCAAGCCAGTGAATGTCGTTGCTGTTTGGACGATTCATTTGCAGAATGTGAGATTCCTGAGTTTTAGCTAAACTAATGGGGCGATACCGATGACGATCTTGTTGATTACCAGTGTCAATTGGATCAAATTGGGTTCCTTGATAATGCGAACCGAGATAATTTTGCACATCAAAAATACTCAGTAACCGTTCCGGTTTCATAATGAACGACAGATTTTGCGATTCAGGAGTTTCGTTGGCTGCTCGCTTTGGGTTGAACATCTGATGTCCATACCAAACCCGTGGTGTGCTGTAGATGGCGTCTGAACGGTCAGCTGTGCCAAAAATCTGGCGGAAGTTGAAAGTACCCGGATGGGGATTTAAATGATGCTTTTTGACAAATCCTTGAATCTCGGGATGAAACATGAAGTTATCTGGATCCAAAAAATCAACTTCCTGAATCGCTAGTTGATTGCCCACGACTGCATAACTATCATCAGGAATTCGTTGAGCCACCCAATAATGACCAGAACCATTTTCAAAGTACCAAGCTTCGTGATCGTCTGCAAAAAGAACCCCATTAGTTTCGCCGGTGCCATATTTGGTAATCAGATTACCAAGTCGTTGGACGCCTTCACGCGCGCTTTTAATAAAGGGGAGGACGACGGTGATCATTGCTTCTTCATTCAGTCCTTCCTTAACTAACGGGTCGTAGCTAAGCACCAAGTCGTTAGAATAGGCACTTTCCGTGGCACTCATCGCGACGTGATACTCATTAATCCCGTCTTCCTCAAAGAGCCCATCCTTACTCGTCCATTCGGGAGTGGCACTGTATTTAAAACTAGGTGTTGGGAGTGGAATTTTAACGTTGGTTTCTTTTGAAATGAATTCCTCGTTCAGGTCGCCACGTTGATGAATTACAAAGTGCTTAGGCCAGGCGGCCTTGGCGTCTTCGTTGCGGCCAATCATAATTGTGCCGTCTAAGGAAGCCTTTTTACCAACTAAAATACTGGTACATGCTGAGAATTTTTTCATAGTAAACTCCTTAAATTATTGATTACTAGTAATTTATTTTACACCGGAAAGATTGTAAAATGGATACAAGATCGAAAAGAGGGGTTTTATGGCTCGTTTATCAATGTTTATCGTCATGCTAGCTGCACTATTAATTCCAATTTTAATGGCGCGGTTTAAAATTTCTGGCGTGCCGACTGCGGTTGCCGAAATCGTGATGGGCATTATTATTGGCAAAAGCTGTTTTAATATTGTTCAAGTGACACCTGATTTAACTTTGTTATCATCATTGGGTGTGATTCTTTTAATGTTCCTGTCTGGAATGGAGATTGATTTTGACCTGTTCTTACCAGGATCAGGTAATGATAAACAACGGTGGTCGCCAGTCAAGCTAGCGTTCATCGCGTTTGTTGCAACATTAATCAATTCATTAATTTTAGGGTTGCTTTTACGGATGACGGGAATCTTTGAAAATACCTTCTTAGCAGTGATTCTATTTTCGACGATTGCCTTGGGAGTTGTGATTGCGACCCTCAAGGAAAAGGAGATTTTGAGCCGACCAATGGGGCAAACGATTCTCCTGACAGCAGTGCTTGGTGAAGTTGTGCCCATGTTTGCGTTAACGGTTTATGCTTCAGTTAATGGGGGCAATGGTAGCCGAATTTGGCTAATTGTCTTGTTATTAATTGCGGCCATTTTTCTGTTACGTCGGTTTAAGCAGCCTTATATTTGGTTCAATCAGGTGACAAAATCAACGACCCAACTTGATATTCGGTTAGCGTTTTTCTTAATTTTTACGTTAGTGATTATTGCGGAAACCGTGGGAGCAGAAAATATCCTAGGTGCCTTTCTTGCAGGAATGGTCATGAAGCTCCTGGAACCAAGCGAAGCGACACGTGATAAATTGACTTCCATCGGCTATGGCTTTTTTATTCCAATCTTTTTCATTATGACTGGCGTTAAGCTTAATCTGCGTACATTACTAAGTAATTCACAAGCGTTGATGCTCATTCCAATTTTAGTCTTGTGCTTTATTCTGGCGAAGTTTTGGACTTTTCCGGTTTATCACTTACGATTTGGCCGGCGCAATTCGTTTGCGGGTGGTTTCTTAACCGTTACGACGATTACGTTGGTCTTGCCATCATTGCAAGTGGCCAGAAATTTGCACACGATAACCGACACGCAATCTGATGCGTTTATTTTGGCAGCGGTGATTGTCTGCATTTTAGCACCGATTGTCTTTAATTCTGGTTACCGTCTCGATCGGGAGGATTTGATACGGCAACGAGTTGTGTTCTTGGGAACCAATGTGTTAACCGTTCCAGTAGCCCAACAGTTAAGCCGCAACTGGTTTGATGTTCGGATGGTAACGGACGATGAAAAGAATTATCAGACCTATAATAGTCAAGTTGATCAATTAACCTATTTGCCAAATTTGAACGAGAAAACGCTTGAGCAGGGGCAATTTTTTGATACGGATATTTTAGTGACTGGTTTCAGAAGAGATGATAAAAATTGTCAATTTGGGCAAATTGCCAAGCAGCATCAGGTGGGCCGGGTTATTGTTGCTCAAGTCAACGCAACCGCTGACGAACAACAATTGGCCGCATTGGCTGATGCCGGGGCTGAATTGTTTAACCCATTTAATGTTGAAGCCTCTGTGATGCGTTCGTTAATTGAGTCGCCAGCGGTGTACCAAATGCTGACCAGTACTGAGGCTGGTTTGTTTGAAGTCCGGGTGCGCAATCATAAGTATACAGATCGGCCATTGATGGATTTGCCATTTGTCGATCAAATTACAATTAGTCGCATTCGTCGGGGTAATAAATGGATTGTACCGACCGGTGCGACGACGATTAACTATAATGATCATTTAATTTTTACAGCAGGTAATATTGGTACCGTGGCGACGATTCGACGGGAATTAAGTAAGCAGAATTAACTTACAAATATGTAAGGAGTGTCGCTTGTCAGTCACGCTTGATGTAAAATGTAATCATATGAATGCAAACTGGAAAGGATAACATGATGAGTGATCAACAGTATGTGATGGCCATTGATGAAGGGACAACGAGTACCCGAGCCATTATTTTTAACCATGCGGGGCAAGAAGTTGCGATTGCCCAACGTGAATTTCCGCAGTACTTTCCTCAGCCGGGTTGGGTTGAGCATGATGCTTTGGAAATCTGGGATGCCGTTCAACAGGTTATTTCTGAAGTGATGATTAAGGCGGGAATTCAACCATACAAAATTGCTTCGATTGGGATTACTAACCAACGGGAAACCACTGTAATTTGGGATAAACATACCGGAAAACCGATTCATCACGCGATTGTTTGGCAATCTAAGCAAACCGCTCCCATCGCGGAACGGCTGGCTGCGGAAGGCTATACAGATTTAATTCATAGCAAGACGGGATTAGTCATTGACTCATATTTCTCAGCCACCAAAATTAAGTGGTTGTTGGACCACGTTCCTGGTGCTCGGAAAAAGGCCGAGCAAGGTGACCTATTATTTGGTACGATTGATACTTGGCTGTTGTGGAATTTAACCAGTCATCGGGTCCATGCTACAGATGTAACCAATGCTAGTCGGACCATGCTGTTTAATATTCATCACCTGGATTGGGATGATGATATTTTACGATTGCTGGACATTCCCCGAAAGATGTTGCCAAAGGTTCAAGCTTCCTCATCGATTTTTGGGTACACTGGCGATTACCATTTTTATGGTGTCCAAATTCCAATTGCGGGAATTGCGGGTGACCAGCAAGCAGCCCTTTTTGGCCAAGCGGCTTTTGAAAAGGGGGATGTCAAAAATACGTATGGGACCGGTGCGTTTACGGTTATGAATACTGGTGAGCACCCGACGCTATCCGATAATGGGCTTTTAACCACAATTGCATATGGACTGAATAATCAAATTAGCTACGCCCTGGAAGGGAGTATCTTTGTTGCGGGTTCAGCAGTCCAATGGTTACGGGACGGTTTACGATTCTTTAAGTCTGCCAGTGAATCAGAGCAGATGGCAGTTGATGCTAAAACCACTGGCGGAGTTTATGTAGTTCCAGCTTTTACTGGATTAGGTGCTCCATATTGGGATCAAGAGGTTCGTGGAGCAATGTTTGGCTTGACCCGTGGTTCCAGCCGTGAGCAGATTATTCGTGCAACCTTAGAAGCGATCGCCTATCAAACGAAAGATGTGGTTGACACCATGGTTGCTGATACTGGTTTACCATTAACGATGTTAGCCGTTGATGGCGGGGCATCACGAAACAATTTTATGATGCAGTTTCAAGCTGATATTTTGCAAACCCCGATTGTGCGTGCTCAAATTGAAGAAACGACCGCCCTAGGAGCTAGCTTTTTAGCTGGTTTAGCGGTTGATTTTTGGACGGATCAAGAAGAATTGAAGAAGCTCAGCAAGTTAGGTTCTAAATTTACTCCGTCAATGTCATCACAGCACGCTACTAAGCTTTATCAAGGTTGGCAGCAAGCAATTCATGCTGCGCAATATTTTTCAAAAAAGGACTAGTGGGGAGATTAATCAGGAATGAAAAGACTAGTTGCGTTAGTTTTAAGTTTTATTGGCATGTTAATTATTTTGTATTCAGTCCTCTTTTTAGGTGGGGCGCAACAAGAAATGATTAACCTGTTGGGTGTATTATTCGCCCTTGCTGGGACCGTGAGCGCTTTGTGGTCAACGGACCTCAGTAGTAAAGACCGCCTGCTAATGGGGGCCAATGTGGTTTTATTTGCGGTGGCTGTTGTGGTTGCTATTATTAAGGTCGCACTTCACGCTAATTAAGTCGTTGACATATCAAACAATCAACGGTAATATATAATTCGTTGCAATCAGCAGCGAGTTTTCGGAAAGTAGCTCAGCTTGGTAGAGCACCTGGTTTGGGACCAGGGGGTCGCAGGTTCGAATCCTGTCTTTCCGATTGATAGGCGCAGGTGAGAGTCTTCTTACCAGCGCCTTTATTTTTTAGGAACGGAGTAAGAGAATGGATTTTTCGTTTAAACGGCGGGACGTCAAAACACTGTATTTGAAATATAGTTTACTGTTTATTATCATTGCCGCTTGCATTTTCGGCACGTACTTGATTTTTGGTCATACTTTTATTTTAAATCGTGACGCGTTAAATCAACATTTGCCTTTGATGGTTAAGTATCGTCAAGCAGTGCTTGAGTTTCTTCATCATCCATTTCATGCCCATCAAGTCTGGTCGTGGCAAATGGGCTTGGGGACAGATACTTTCCAGGTTTATTCTTATTACACATTGGGCGATGTCTTCTCTTATGTATCATTATTATTTCCAGCCCATAAGATGACGATGGCCTATCAGATCATCTTAATTTTACGAATGTACTGTGTTGGTTTAGCTTTTATTTATTTTGCGCAACACTTTCATTTCCGTGACAACGTCATTTTAGGAGGAACGGTTGCCTACATGGTGAATGCTTTTCTCCTCTATGCTTGCATTGCTCAACCATTCTTTACCACGCCGTTTATTCTTTTCCCGTTAATTGTGGTACAAATTGAACGGGTTTTACAAAATGGCTCTGCCTGGCCATTGGTTGGGGTCTTTTTTTGGATGTTAGTTAGTAATTATTATTTAGCGTATGTTTTGGGAATCGGGGCTGTTGCTTATTTCGTGCTGCGGGTGATTACCCATTATCGTAAGCAGTTAAATTACCCATTGGTAATCGGTAAATTAGCGTTTGCCACGGCAACCAGTATTTTATTGGCAGCAGTTTTAC
Organism: uncultured Limosilactobacillus sp.; assembly: GCF_934202705.1. Taxonomy (GTDB): domain Bacteria; phylum Bacillota; class Bacilli; order Lactobacillales; family Lactobacillaceae; genus Limosilactobacillus. Next base: position 11,879 of record NZ_CAKPYE010000001.1, on the reverse strand, counting down.
TGGTTCCAGAACTAAATGCAGTGATGAACTCCACGCGGGCAGGATCACAGTTTGCCAACGGGCTGAAAACTTATCCGCTTTATTATTACCTTTTTTTGCCAAAGCAATTAATTAATGGCGGGCAGTGGTACTTTATGTTTTGGTCCGCGTTGGGGATTGTTAGCATTGGCTTCATTGCGTTAGTCTACCTGTATAGTCAACCGCGCAAATATCCGTTGTTAACGATTAGCCTTGGTCTCGCCTTTGTGATGTTGTTAATTCCAGCGGTTGGCGCTTTCTTTAATGGGATGATGTCGGCTTCTAACCGCTGGACGCTTTTAATTTACTTACCACTGGCGATGACCATTTGTATTTTACTTGAAAATGCTCCGCACCTGAGCAGACATCAGCTTTGGGTACTGAACTGGGCAACATTGGTTTATCTTGTCATTTTGTTAGCAACTTATTTCTTTCAAAATGATGATGCGATGTTTATGCCGGTTTTCTTCTTGATCGGCTCAATGATGGTGCTGTGGATTTTAAACTTGCATGGGGTTCGTCATCCAGATTATTGGTTATTAGTAATCATTGTTTTGAATGCTGGATTTAATGCAATTTACGCTGCTCTTCCATACAATGGTGGTTTTTCTAGCCGAATGTTAAATCGTGGAGAATACCAAGTAATGACGAAAAATCGTTATGGCGGTTTAGAGCAGCATCTCCATCAGCAATCTTTCTTTCGGGTTTCAACCGTAAGTAATAATAAAATCGTGCCTGGTGTGAACTGGGATAATGACCTGACGTCTGGTTTCAATAATATCGATTCATACTATTCATTGCAGAATCGCTACCTGGCTGATTTTAATAATACTTTGCAAAATATCCAATATACGCCGAATATTCCAATCCGTCAGGCAGATGATCGGACCGTCATGAATAATTTCTTTGGGGTTAAATACCTTTTTGTCCAAAGTAATGGTGATAATGCAACTAAAATTCCGTATGGCTATACTCAGGAGCAAGCTACGGACCCGATTATTAATTATGATGTTGGTCAGCCTTCAGATGCGAAAAAAAAGCAGGACTTGGTGCCAACCCAGACCATTCGTTATCGGACCAAGAATGCTTTTCCGCTTTTATATTGGCAGGACACGTACATCAGTCCGCACCGTTATCAACAATTATCAGCTTCAGCTAAAGAGCGCGCACTGGCTAGCGGGGTGCTAGTGAATGGTAGTCAGCATAACGTGACTGGCATGCAACCAGCTGACTTAACTCAAATGGTTCAAGCCGTAAAATCGATATTAGTTTCTAATCGGTTGAACAAAGTTAACCCAGCCCGCTTAAAGTACACTGATAGCGATGAAACGTATCAACTCCAGTTTCCCGCAATGCAGCAAGCTAGCAAGCGCCGAAAGCTGCAAGGAAGCGAACTTCATATTGACTTTACGAAGATTAAATACACGCCGTTTTCAATGAAGGAGCAGCTAAAATATGAGCAAGAGCACCTTCAGCAAATGGCAGTTAATCCAGGGCAATACATTAATCACCGTTTTAACCAGTATAAATATTGGCGCTATCATGTCTTAAGCGGGTCACCCGACATCAGCTTTAAGCTGAATTTTAAGAGTCGGTTTGGAACAGCAACCATTAACCAACCCAAGCAAAGTACGCTATCGCTTTTCAAAAAAGTGACCAACGGCACGCTGAATGTCGGTTACTATTCTGGTAAGTTTCCACAGAAGTTAACATTTGAACCTACTAAGCTCGGGACTTATCAACTGAAGTATCGAGTCACGGCAGTGAAGCTTGGTCATCATTACCAAAACCAGGTCCGAACGATTCAACGCCATGCTTTACAACACTTGCAGTTTAGTGCTAACCGGGTTTCCGGAACAATTACAACTAACAGGACAGGGATTTTAACGTCATCCATTCCATATTCCAGCGGCTGGACGGCGACAGTCAATGGGCGACCAGTGCATGTGTTGCGCACTAATCAGGCCTTTGTTGGTATTCGACTTCCTCATGGTACCCACCATGTCGTTCTAAAATACCATATTCCAGGATTAAAAATTGGGGCGTGGTTATCACTAATTGGTCTTGTTTGGACAATCATTGGCGGCGGGCTGACTTGTTGGCTGAAAAAAGGCCGGTCGCAGATTGATTAATTTGTGAAAGGAGTCCTTGAAATGGTTAAATTACCAACAAAAATTGAGGTTCGCGGGGCCCGTGTTCATAATTTAAAAAACATTAACGTGGATATTCCCCTGCATAAATTTGTCGCAATTTCGGGCTTATCAGGGTCTGGGAAAAGTTCCTTAGCGATGGGGATTCTTTACGAAGAGGGTTCGCGAAGATATCTCGAAGCCCTTTCTACCTATACAAGACGGCGGATTAAATTGGGCGCTCAGGCGGATGTCACTAGTGTTAAACATATTCCGTCTGCTTTAGCATTGAAACAACGCCCAAGTATTCCATCAGAACGGGCCACAGTTGGGACAATGAGTGAAATTTTTAACGTCATTCGGCTAATTTTCTCGCGACTGGGTTCGCCGGTTTGCCCCAACGGTCATCGCCTAACACCAAGCTTAAAAATTGCGAAAGCGATGAGTATGGCTGGCGATGACATGGGTAAACTAACTTGTCCGGAATGCGGGGTCGAATTTTATGCATTTAGTGCGGAAGACTTTGCGTTTAATTCACAGGGAGCTTGTACCAAGTGCCATGGTACTGGTCAGGTGCGCGCAATTGATGAGCGCAAATTGATTGGTGACGAAAACCTGAGTTTAGCAGAAGGGGCCGTTGCTTCTTGGCACCTTCCGGGGCGTAATTTTATGCCAACCGTTGCTGAACAAGCTGGGGTGCGGATTCATGTGCCATACAAGGACTTAACGGATCGGGAAAAAGACTTTGTCTTAAATGGACCCGAAAAGAAATTTAAGATGGATTTTCGCTCGAGCACGGGCCGGGTTTTTCACGATTTTAACGCGCTGTATGAGAATGCGCATGCAGCGGTGATTCGTTCTGCGCAGTCAAGTAAAAGTGAACGAGCGCAAAAACGGATCAGTGAATTTTTCCATTATTCCACTTGCCCGGTTTGCCATGGAACGCGATTAAAGCCCGAATTATTAAAACAATTAGCTGGCGGTTTAAACATCGCTCAAGTGGGTGAGTTAAGTCTTGGTGAACTAAGCGGCTGGCGCCAAGCAGTGCTAAAAGAACTACCTGCGGACATGAATAAAATGGCTCAGAGCCTATTTAAAGAATTTGATGATAATCTCCGTCCATTATTGGAACTTGGCCTTGATTATTTAACCCTTTCCCGAAATGGGAATTCGTTATCGACTGGAGAATTACAACGGATTCAGTTATCCCGAACTTTGCGGACGGCGACTACTGGCGTGTTATATATTTTGGACGAACCGTCAATTGGCTTACACCCTGACAACGTTGCGGGGCTTTTAAATGTCTTTCGTGAGCTTGTCCAACAGGGAAATTCTTTGGTTGTAGTCGATCATAATGTTGACATTATTAAGGCTGCTGATTGGATTATCGAAATTGGGCCAGGTTCAGGGAGTGCTGGTGGTCAAGTCATCGCTCAGGGCATCCCGGAAAAAATTGCTCATGATCAAAATTCTAACATTGGTCCATATCTAAATGGCACGGCTGATTTATTTGCACGATCAATTAATCGTCAGCCAGTCTCACAACAGATTGATTTGAAAGTTCAAAATTATTTTAACTTGAAGGATGTTCATGCTACGATTCCTGTTAATCGACTGAGTGCCATTACTGGCTTCTCTGGTGCTGGTAAAACCAGTTTGATTTTAGATAGCTTGGTTCCAGCGATTAAGGCAGTTGCGCATCATCAACCATTACCCCGCCAGGTTAAAAGCCTGAAATCACCTTTAAAAGAGGTTGTGAGTGTGGATGCTGCGCCGATTGGCAAAACACAACGTTCCACTGTAGCAACGTACACCAGTATTATGGATAATCTGCGGAAGCTATTTGCAGCCCAGCCGTTAGCAAAGCAAAATCATTACACGGCCGCTTACTTTTCATATAATAATAAGCAAGGGGCCTGTCCAACCTGTGGCGGTGCCGGGGTTGTGACGCTAGACATTCAATTTTTGCCAGATATGCAACAGGTTTGCCCGGAATGCCATGGCGAACGTTACAATCAAGCTGTCCAAAAGGTCAAGTGGCATGGTTACTCCATTGTCGACTTACTCAAGCTAGATGTTCGTGCGGCTTTGCCGATTTTTAAAACCGTCCCGCGAATTGAACGAGAATTACAATTGCTGCAGGAAGTTGGCCTTGATTACCTTCATTTAGGAGAGAGTACCCCCAGCCTTTCTGGAGGAGAAGCTCAACGGTTAAAGTTAGTTAAACACCTTAACCATAATCAAAAGACGACCCTCTTTGTTTTTGATGAACCAACCATTGGCTTACATCCGCTAGATGTGAAGACGCTGGTGAATGTCATGCAGCAGCTAATGGACCGCGGGGCAACGATTGTAACGATTACTCATGACTTGAATTTAATCGCAAATGCGGATTACCTGCTTGACTTGGGACCGCGCGGCGGCAAGCATGGCGGGCGAGTCGTTGCTAGCGGTCAACCGTTAACATTAGTTCAACATCCAGCTAGTTTAACGACCAAGTATTTGTCGTCCTATTTGCAGCAATATGCTAAGTAATTCAAAAGGCGCCCCACATCAGTGAGGCGCCTTTTTGGCCGAAGCATCAAATTAAATTAATGAGTAAGATAGGGAGTTATGAAATTTAATTGTTGTTATCTTCGGCCTGAATATGATTAGCAATCTTGTTAACAATTTCTTCATGCATCTTTTCGTCAAGTTTAACTTTGGACATAAAGATGAGCAGTCCAACAATAATGCAAAGGATTGGTAAGTAGAAGCAGAATGTTTTAAAAATTAAGACATGTTGAGCTGAAATGTTTGCAGCAGTGGCGTTACCAGTCATGCCAACGATTCCAGCAATTAATCCGGTCAGTCCGGTAGCAACGGCACCATTAAATTTATCCAACATTGGGCGAACCGCGGAAGTAGCTGCTTCTGAACGGTGACCAGTTTTCCATTGCCCATATTCAACACTATCAGCGATCGTTAAAATCAATACCATAAAGACTAAGGGATTGGAAAGGGTGTAGAGGACATCACCGAGTAAGGTCATTGGAACATTGTTCGAAAAGGCAAAAATAATGAACCCAAGCATTTCAACCAATAATGAGTAGATCATAATTTTACGTCGCCCCAGGAATTTGGCAATGAATGGATAAGAAACAATCGAAATAAAGCCAGAAACAATCCCAATCCAACCAATATATTGCCATGATGATTGAGCATTCAAAACATAACGGAAATAGTACAGCAGCAAATTGTTGGTTGCTGAATTACCGAGACCAACGATTAAGTAAGCTAATGACATCCAAAGGAGTTGGTCATTATGTGCCAGAGTATGGAAAACCTGCTTAACGGTGATCTTTTCCTTATTTTGGTTGGTGACCACAGATTGCTTTTCCGAAGTTCCAAAGGCAGCGAAGCAAGCGCCAATTAATTGGGTAATTCCAATTACAAGTGCAAACATGAACCAGCCATGGGCATTAAACGTTTTCGATCCGGAGAAGAAAGTGAGAAAACTAGCGTAGCAGACGCTGACGATGTTGGCACCAATTGTCGAACCGACCCGTGCCCCGGTGGCGGTAATTCCACGATCGTCCGAATTTAGTGACATTGCTGGTAGCAGTCCCCAAAAGGAAATGTCCTTGAAGGCGTAAACAATGTAAAGAACGAAGAAAAAGATTGTAAAAAGGATTAGGTAGAGGGTACCGTTCTTAGTGGAAAGACCGCCAAAGGTTGTAAAGAGAAATGGACTAGCAATTCCTAGGGCTAACCCGGTGCCAAAGATCCATGGACGATATTTCCCCCATTTGGAGTCTGTTTGATCAATTAAACTACCAATAAACGGATCCAAAATTAATTCGACAATACGAATCACCATAATAATGGCAGTGACAATTGCAATCATGCGGGCTGCATAATGCTTACTACCGTCTGCAAACAGAATGCTGGTAATGAACATTAGCATATAGGTATTCAGAATTCCGTAAAAGGCGTCATGGCCAAAAGCTCCAAGACCATAACTAATTGTATTTTTCCAAGTTTTCATAATTTACACTCCTATAGTTCTTTAAAATAGTGGATGGTAGCTTTAAAATCACCTTTGACTGTTGGATCATTCAGCAGCCCAGATTGCATTAACTCATCACCGCCATAAATATGGTTGGAGTTATCCATTCGATAATTACGGTATGGATCAAGGCCAACTAACTTGGTGTTGAAAATTTCATAGCGATTGGTATGCTCACGCTTAAAAGTGAACAAAAGTGCTTCTGCACGGTCGCGACTAACAAATTCCCAGGCGGCCCATGGACTACCATCAAATGGACTGATTAAGCGGTAGAAGTCACCGTATTGGATGAGGTGACGGTGTTGTTTATAAAAGGAAATCTGCTCTTTCAGCATTGCTTTTTCTTTAGCTGTAAGGTCTTCAAGATCTAATTCGTAACCGAAAACCCCACTCATTGCAACTGCGCCACGAGTCGCAAAATCAATTTGGCGACCAGTTTGCTGGTTTGGCGAAACCGAAACGTGTGCGGAAATTGCAGAAGTTGGGAAAACCAACGAGGTTCCATATTGAATCTTCATCCGGTCAGCAGCATCGGTATCATCAGACGCCCAACTTTGTGGCATGTAATAAAGAATCCCAGCATCAAAGCGTCCACCACCGCCAGAACAGCCTTCAAACAGAATATCAGGATAGCGAGTGGTTAGTTTTTCAAGGAGTTGATATAATCCCAGAATGTAGCGGTGAGCAATGGAACCTTGCTGATTTGCTGGCCAAGCAGTTGAGAAAACTTCTGTGAGGTTTCGGTTGAAATCCCACTTGATATAGTTAATATCTGCACTATCTAGAACAGCACACATTTGTTGGAAGACATTTTCAACGACGGCTGGTTGACTAAAATCGAGTACCAATTGGTTACGGGAGAGCGTCATTCCACGGTTGGGTTCGTGTAGCACCCATTCAGGATGTTTTTGATAAAGTTCCGAATCAACCGAAATCATTTCTGGTTCAAACCAGAGACCAAATTTCATGCCGTGCTTGTGAGTTTGCTTGGCAACTTTTGCAAGGTTCACTTTTTTCGTGTTCACAAACCAGTCACCAAGGGAGGAGTTGTCATCGTTACGGTGACCAAACCAGCCATCATCTAAGACAAACATTTCGATCCCTAATGGGGCAGCCTCTTTTACCACTTGATCTAATTTTTGATCGTCAAAATCAAAAAAAGTGGCTTCCCAATTATTAATCACGATTGGTCGTTCTGCATACTTGTATTTTCCTCTTGCGACCCGTTCGGTTAAAAGATGGTGAAAAGTTTGTGACATTCCATTTAAGCCATGGTCACTAAAGGCCATAATCGCTTCTGGAGTTTGAAATTCTTCATTTGGTGCTAATCGCCAGTTGAAATTGAACTCATTAATTCCTGCGAGAATCCGGAGTTGGTCGATTTGATCTTTTTCGATTTGAATTTGATGATTACCAGAGTAAACTAGTAGAATCCCTAAAGCATTTCCTTGAAATTCAGTGGTTGATGAATCAACAATTGCCGCAAATGGATTCATGTGGTGTGAGCTTGAATTTCTGCGACTGGAAATTTCAAAAATGCCTTGCTCGATTTTAGCCCGTTTAACTTGCCGTTCATGACCGTATTGGCCAGGCAAATAAACTAGTTCACGCTCTTCGCTGCCCTTTGGTAGGTCAAGTTGCAGCGAAGCGATTTTTTGGATTTCAATCGGTTGTTGACTAGAGTTAACCAAGCGCGCGTTTCTCGTAATGACCGGTCGATCACGATAGATTGTGTAGCTTAAGATCAAGTCAATCGCTAAGGTAGCATCGTGAAGGGTGATGTTCAAAGTTTCCGCTTCGTGGTCATCATTAACGTAGGCAGCGGGCAACCCCTTGAGGGCTGGTTTTCCGGCTTGGATTTCGTAAGATTGATAACGAAAGTCAGTTAGTTGAGCACCATCTGGACCTTTAACTGTGATAGCGGGAATGCGGTAATCACCAGTATTATTGCCAGAATATTCCTGTAATAAGTCATCTTTAGAGAAGGTTCGATCAGTTGAACCAGGCAAATTACCTGAAAATCCGCGGTCAACCCGTGGATATCTGCGTTCGCCATGATATTGGCGAAGCGCAGGTCCAAAGTAAAGGTGACTTAAAAGTTTCCCTTCTTCAATGGAAAAGATGTACGAAATATCTTTATTTTTAAGATGGAAAACATGCTGTTTTGAATCAAAAGTAATCATATTTCATAACCCCCTTGTTTTGATGAGACTATAATAAAACGGTTACAGTAATATTGACAATTCATTTTTTTGTAAAATGATAAACGTTTATCATTTAAGAGAATTGATATACCAACAAACTAAACGTTTAGTGAAAAAGTTTGTTATAATCGGGTAAGCATCTTTAAGGAGGCAGTTTAATGGCTAGTATTCGAGAAATTGCGCGATTAGCTCACGTCTCACCATCGACCGTCTCACGGGTTTTAAATCAGGATCCAAAATTTCAGGTTAAGGAAGCGACGCGGCAAAAAATTTTTCAAATTGCGGCGCAAATGAAATATCATTCCCAAGGACAAATTCTACGAACTGCCGGGATGATTCTACAGCAAAGCCACATTATTGTTTTACTTACTCAACAAGATGAAGATGACTTATACTTTCAAACGATTGATGAGGGAATTCGTCAGGAGGCAACTAAATTTCAGCTTGCAATAGATACCTGGGTATCATTTCCGCGTGATCATTTTGATTTTCAACAATTACGCCAGTATAGTGCAGTGATCGTAATTGGAACTTTCACAAGGCGTTTTTTAAAACAAGTATATTTTCAAAATCAACATTTGGTCATCATTGACGATTATCGATATTATCAAAATTATGATCTGGTTCGTAATAATTACCAGCAAGAGACTAATCGAGTTTTAGACCTGCTGTATCAGCGGGGGAATAAGCATTTAGTATTTATGGGCGGAGTGGTTGCGCCAATGGGGATTACAGGTGTTCAGGGGCCAGAAGAGCCAGATTACCGAACGACTGCTTACGAAAACTGGATGCGAATTCATCAACTACGGCCACGGGTATATGAGACTCGTTGGACTGAGCAAGAAGGCTATCAGGCAATGCGTCAATTATTATCAAGTGGGGTACCGATTGACGCAATGATCTTGGCCAGCGATAAGCTAGCCAGAGGAGCGTTTTCAGCATTGAACGAGGCGGGAACGCATGTCCCAGCTGATCTCAAACTAATCAGTTTTGATAATTCTGCACAAGCAATCGAATTAGGACTTTCATCAGTCCAGCCAAATAGCGTTGAAATGGGCAAATTTGCAATTCGTTTAATTGTGCAACGGTTAATCGAACACCGGTCGACAGCAGCACAGGTGATTTTACCGGCCAAACTGATTGAACGACAGAGTAGCCAGTAGTACTATGCAAACGTTATTGATCAGCCTATAATAAAGAACGAATTTCAGAGTGAATGGAGTGGTTGAATGTTCGATCAAGAACGATGGATTGAGTGGATGGTGCGTTTTCGACGGCGGGCCTTCATTCAAATTTTGCACCGCACGTTAATTACATTATTTCCGTTAATATTAATTGGGAGTTTTTCCTGGTTGCTTTATGAAAATCTGCTCTCTACGAACGGCTTTTTAGGTAGTGTGCTTCATGTTACCCAATGGTTGCCATTTCGAGAATTTTTACGGAATTTGTTTATGGGTATGACTAAAGTAACGGTTGGTTGGACCGCACCATTTGCTTGTTTAATTAGTGCTTGGATGACAACCAAGTATTATCACCAAGAAAATCCGCTTGCTGGTGTAACTGCGATTGTGTGTTATACTTTGATCTTTGTACATAGTGTGCAAGGGAATAATGATGCCATTGAAACTCGCTATTATACAGCTGCTTGGTTAATCATCGGGGTAATCATTGGTTATCTAGTGGGAAGAGTTTTTGTCCGCTTTGGCCGTTCAGAAGCACTAATGGATTTTACGGAACCAAACGTTAAAGTTATCCGCACGGTGCTAATTAATTTAAAACCCATGACAATTTTGGTTGGCGGTGCATTTATTTTACATGTTCTATTTGGCTTGGTTCGTCAGTTTGGACTGGATGGGATGGTTAGCCAGTGGATTAGTTCAGCACTGGATCGGAATAGCAACTACTTCTTAAACATTATTTTATCAGTGGTTAATACTGTCTTAGTGTGGTGCGGGTTTGCGGAACCATTAACGGCTACCTCACAGGTCTATAATAATGAGATGGCGGCTAACCTGGGTTATGCATTAACCCACAAAACACCATGGGGGATTCCATATCCATTTACTCCGTCTTCACTTTACATGGGATTTGCCGTTTTTGGTGGCGTTGGCCTAACACTAGCGTTAATTTTGGGAGTCCTTTGGAGTAGTCGGTCGCACTATTATCGACAAATTGCTCGGTGGAGCATGGCTCCTGGCATTTTTAATATTGGTTTGCCAATTTTATTTGGTGCCCAGGTCTTTTGTAATCCGGTTTACTTATTGCCATTTGTTGTTTTACCAGTGGTCAATATTATTCTGGGCAGCTGCTTCATTTTTATTCATGCGATTCCGCCACTGGTTTATCCAGTACCCAATGGTACGCCAGGGATTTTGACACCGTTTATTGCGACTGGCGGTAATTGGGTTGCATTTGCGGTAACGATGGTTTTATTAATCGTTGATGTCATCCTTTACATTCCATTTGTCAAGCTGGTTGAAAAGGTTGAAGCGCGTGCTCGTCAACAACTAGGGGAGGACAGTCAACATGAAAATCACTAAAAAACACCGCCGCTTATTAATTTACTTAGTGATCTTAATCGTAATTTTGACTGGCCTTTCCTATGCATGGTCGTGCCAAAATATTCATCAGCTGCGGACTCGTCAACAGTCTAAGATGTCACCTGTAATCATGATCCCCGGTAGTAGTGCCACGGTTAACCGGTTTGATGGGATGGTTAAAAAGATTAATAGTATGGATCATAAACGCCATAGTCTTTTAAAGGTAAAGGTCTACAATAATGGTGATATTACTTATTCCGGACGGGTTCGCCGTGGCGATAACGAGCCATTTTTAGTGGTTGGCTTTGAAAATAATCATGATGGCTACAGTAATATTAAAAAACAGGCGAGAATGTTTAATAAGGCTTTTAATCAGTTGAAAAATCGTTATGATTTTAATAATTTCAAAGGGATTGGTCACTCGAATGGGGGACTAGTTTATACCTACTTTTTAGAGCACTATTTTGATGAAGATCAAATTACGATCAAACGTCTCATGACGATTGGATCGCCGTATAACTTCTCCGAACCAACCAGTCGCCGAACGGAAATGTTGCAGGACTTTGTTAAATATCGTGACCAATTACCAAAAGACTTAGATGTGTATTCAGTTGCGGGATCAGAAAATTACATTGAAGATGGAATTGTCCCGTTAAGTAGTGTCCTGGCAGGTAAATATGTTTATCAAGGCGCGGTTGAGCATTATACTCAAGTTACCGTGACTGGGAAATTAGCCCAACATTCATCATTACCACAAAATACTGAGGTCTTAGATTTGATTCAACGTTATATTTTAAAGAATAATCGGAACCAAAACGGTGATCAAAGACCGGGTCATAAACATTCCGATAATGATCAAAACTAAAAAAGGGGCTGTGACATAAGTCTCTTATAAAGAATGGAGTTCAATGAAATCTTCGGATTTCGTTGAGCTCCATTT